>NZ_JAMYNN010000018.1:0-116472 GCF_040319055.1 Mesorhizobium sp. M0960
ACACAAATCTTTTTTTGTGTGCTCCTCTTCCCCCTAACCCCCTCTTTCCCTCCCGGCGCCCCCCACCCGGCTGGCGCGTGGCGGTCCCCCCCCCCCGGACCGCTGGTGGATCACTCGAAGTCCTTGACGTTCTGCAGCGTCACCAGTCCGGCGCCGGTATCCACATTGGCCTCGACGGGTTCCCCACGGATGGCCCTGACGACGGTGTCGATGCCAAGCTCGCCCATTTTTGCAGGAAATTGAGCTACGCTGGCGTCCTCCGCCCCTGACTTGATCGCTTCGATCTCACCGCAGCAGGCGTCAAAGCCGACCACTATGAGGTTGTCGTTGGCAATGCCTGCATTGCTGATCGACTTGACGGCTCCAGGGATCGGCGGGCCGCAGGCCGCGTAGATTGCCTTGAGATCAGGATTGGCCGTCAGAATGTCTTCGGTCACTGACGTGCCAAGTTCCAGCGTGCAGTTGGTTGCACCTTTGCCGACGACCTCGACCTTTACCTCACCCAGTCCCTCCATCATGCCCGTGACCCGGTCATCCAGAGCCGGCACCCCGGGAACGCCTTGCAGAATACCGATCTTGTCACCGCTCTTGAGCACCGTCTTCAGGTATTCTCCGGCGATCTTGCCGCCATTGAGGTTATTGGTCGATACCAACGCCGTCTGGCCTTTCCAGTTGGGGATGCTGTTGTCGACGAGAACCACCTTGATGCCGGCGGCCACCGCCTTGTCGAGCGCCGGCGCGACCGTCGGGTCGACCGGAGTGATTGCAAGCCCTTTGACGCCTTGCGTGATCATGGATTCGATCAGAGCGATCTGGCCTTCAATGTCGGTGGCCGCCTGGCCCTGGCCGGTGACCAGTTCGATCTCCGGATGAGCGGCCGCGTATTTTTTGGCGGCGTCCTCCATGGTCGAGTAGAACGGCACCGGGAATTTCGTGATCAGGCCGATCTTGATCTTGTCTGCGGCCGAAGCCGGCATAGAAAACGCAACGGCGATCGCCAGCCCTGCGAACAGTTTTCGGTTCATTGGCATTGTTTTCCTCCCTTGGATTGAGACGCCTCCCTGCGGGAGACGCTTCAGGCATTTGCGGACCGGAACGGTCCCCAAATCTCGAACGGGTCAGGCTCCAACGATCATGGAAACCAGCTCCTGTTTGTTGTCCTTGGTCGGCACCAGTTCGCCGACCCTGCGGCCCTGGCGAAGCACCACCGCGCGATCGGCGAGTTCGACGACGTGTTCCATGTTGTGAGTGATCAGGATGACGGCATTGCCCTGGTCGCGGAGCGCAGCAACCAGATTGAGCACCTGCCGTGATTCACGCAGGCCGAGTGCGGCGGTCGGCTCATCCAGAATGACAACCTTGCGGGCGAATACGGTCGAGCGGGCCACGGCAATGGCTTGTCTTTGTCCACCCGACATCATGGCGACGACGGCATCCAGCCGCGGCAACGTGACCTTGAGATTCACCAACAGAGCGCGGGTCTCGGCGTCCATTCGGCGCTGCTGCAGAAATCGCAGGCCGCGCGGAAGCCATTGCGGGCCAGCCAGTTCGCGGCCGGCAAAGAAGTTCTGTCCCGGTGTCAGATTGTCGAACAGCGCCAGGTCCTGATAGACGGTCTCGATGCCGGCGAAGCGCGCATCCGCAGGGGAGCGTATCTGCGTTGGCGCACCATCCAAAAAGATCGCGCCGGCATCGAGTTGGTGCACCCCGCTGATGCATTTGGTTAGCGTCGATTTACCCGCGCCATTGTCGCCGAGCAGGCCGACGATCTCGCCTCGCCGCACCTCGATGCTGACATCGTCCAGAGCCAGAACCGAACCGAAACGCTTGGTCGCACCGCGTACCGCCAGCACGGGATTGTCCGCGGTGACCGCATGATCGACGTTGGCCGCAGCAGCGCTCATGACTGCCTCCCGGCTTGCATGACACGCACACGCCCTTCGAGGTAATTGCGCAGCACGTCGGACTCGACCGCTATGACGATGACCACGCCGATGACGATGAGCTGGAAAAAGACGTTGACGTTGAGCAGGTTGAGCGCGTTGCGGATAACGCCGATCATGATGGCGCCGATCAAGGCATGGCCGAGGTGGCCGCGACCACCAAGAAAGCTGGCGCCGCCAATGATCACCGCCGCGATCGTATCCAGTTCCAGCAGATTGCCGAAGAGCGGCGAACCGGCGTCGGTGCGGCCGGCAAGGATGACTGAACCGATGCCGGCGCACAGCCCTGAGATGACATAGACGGAAACCAGGACCCAGGACACGGGAATACCCATGCGCAACGCAGCGTCGGGCCGGCCGCCAACCGCATAAATCCAGCGCCCCCAGACCATGGTTTTAGCCATGACGAAAAGCACCGCGGCAACGCCGGCAACAACGAAAACCGATCCAGGCAGACCCCAGACCGCGTCGCGGCCAAGCGCATCGATCGAATCCGGCATGCCAGGGATGGCGCGGCCATCGGCCAGTTGCAGCGCCAACCCCTTGGCGATGCTCAATGTTGCCAGCGTGATGATGAAAGGATGCGGCAGTCGGCCGAAGACATAGAAGAGTCCGTTGATCGCGCCGACCGCGGCACCGCAGCCAACCATCACCGCGATCACAACGATGGCGGGGGCGCCAGCATGAAAGCTCAGCGCGCCAACGACGGAAGCCAGCGCAAGGTTCGAGCCGACGGAGAGATCGATGCCGCGTGTCAGGATGACCAGATGCTGGCCCATCGCCACAACCGAGATGACGGCCGTCTGGGCGAGGATGTTGCTGAGATTGCGTCCTGTCAGGAAATAGGGTGACAGAAAGCTGAGGACGGCGACCAGCAGCACCAGGATGACGACCGGACCAGCGCTCAGCAGCATCAGGCCAAGCGCAAGGCCGGGGACGGCTTCTGACTTCCTGGATGCCGGCAACGCGGCCTCGCCGACAGTCGTGCCGGTGTTTCCCGTTTCAGGCAAATTTCCCCTCCCCGCCGCAGCTTGTGCGAGCCGCGTCGTCAAAAACTCAGTTCGTGTTCAGGTCCTCTTCTTATCGAGAAAAAACAACTGGTGTAGTCGGGTCAAGTTGTTTTTTATGGATAAAGTTCATGCTAAAAAGGACAAGGTATTGTTCCAAGGAAATCCGATGAGAACGGACACCGTCTACAAGAAGGCCTTCAATCGAGCTGCAAATATGCTGCGCGACGGACAATTGGCCGGCGAACTTCCTTCCGAAAATGAGCTTAGACGGCGAATGTGCGTCAGCCGCACAACCGTCCGAAAGGTCCTGCGAGAACTTGTTAACCGCGAACTTGTCACCGAACGCCACGGCCTCAGAGCGACGGGCCGCGCGGTCGGCGACAACGACTACTATCCGGACGCCGAAACTACGCCTCGCGCCAAGCATGTCGAACAGCAGTTCATGGAGTGGATGCTGCGGGGTGACACCAGGCCCGGAACCAGCATCAATGAGCTTGAGCTTGCACGGCAATTCGGTGTTGCGACCAATGGAATTCGCGAATTCCTGATCCGCTTCAGCCGGTTTGGACTGATCGAGAAAAGGCCGAATACAGGCTGGCTTTTCAAGGGTCTCACTGAAGACTTTGCACTTGAGCTCTTCGAGATCCGGGTGATGTTTGAACTGCGTTCGGCACAACTGTTTTCACTGCAGCCGAACAGCTCTCCGCTATGGTCGAAACTCGCCGCGCTCAAGATGGCGCATGCCGACCTGCTGGAGCGAATTGAGAGCCGCTTTCACGACTTCTCCGGCCTGGATAACCGGTTCCACCGGCTTATAAACGAGGCATCACCGAACCGCTTCATCGATGATTTCTACGACATCATCATGTTCATTTTTCACTACCACTATCAGTGGAACAAGCAGGACGAAAAGCAGCGCAACCTTGCCGCAATCCACGAACACATTGCCTATATCGATGCGCTTGAGAGCCGCAACGCCACTCGGATTGAGGTAGCCTGCCGAGCGCATCTGGCTTCAGCAAGGGAAACACTGATGCGTTCGCTTACGGGATTTGATGAAACGAGCATCAATGCATAACGAAAGAGCTTTGAACCTGGGGGGCAAACAGCGCGATGCGGGCGTTTATGATCCGAAGCCGAATTGCGGTGACAATGCCCTTCCAGAAAGGGAACCGACGCACCCCTTTGAGACGCGTCGGAAGAAGGTCTACGCGTGGCGGATTTCTGTCCCAAGCACGTTCAGGCACTCGCGGATAAACGCTGCAAGCGCCGTCCAGCCCTTGGCTGAAACCATCGTGCCGTCGACATATGCCTCCGTTGGAGACAGGTCGATATAGGTGCCGCCCGCAAGCGTCACTTCGGGCTCGCATGCCGCCAGTGCGCCGACCTTCTTGCCACGCACGACGCCGTCTACCGCAATCAGGATCTGCACGCCGTGGCAGATCGTGAAAATCGGCTTTTTGGTTTCGTGGAAGTGGCGCACCATCGCCTGCACGCGCTTGTCGGTGCGGATGTATTCGGGCCCACGACCGCCGGCGCAGTACACAGCGTGGTATTGCTCCAGCTGCTTCTCAGCGTCGGAAAAGGTCTTGTTGATCAGCGCATAGTGGCCGAGCTTTTCGGTGTAGGTCTGATCGCCCTCGAAATCGTGCAGCGATGTTTTGATCAGGTCTCCGGCGCTTTTGTCTGGGCACACAACGTGAACCGTGTGGCCCACCGCTTCCATCGCCTGCTGGTAGACGAAGATTTCGTATTCCTCGGTGAATTCACCGGTCAGCATTAGGATCTTTTTGCCTGGCATGGTCGTACCTTTCCTGTGACAACGGCCGGGCGAGACCTGTACTCGCCCGGTGGGTTTGACTTTCTAGAAGGGTGAATCGGGGAAGTATCCTTGGCACTGGCCTGTGATCAAAGACATCGGGACAGTCTCAGTCGAACGCCAGCAACAAACGGTCGCGGGAATGCTCGATATGGCGACGCATCGCCTGCTCGGCAGCGGCAGGATCGGCCGCAGCGAAAGCGGCCAGAATGGCCTCATGCTCGTCGAGCGCCTCCTCGGTGACGCGCGAATGGAACATCAGGCGAAATATGTGGAAGTGGGTATGCTGGTGCGCCAGCGTCTCGCGCACGAGTTCGTTGTTGGCGAATTCCATGACCTTGTCATGGAAAATGGCATCCTGGCGGGCGAAGTTGGAATACCTCAGACGCTCGTCCTTGCCTTCACGGCGCGCCATGACGCCCGCCGATTCCTGAAGCTGTGCGAGCTTTACCTCGTCCATGAGCGCGGCTGCCTTGGCCGCGCCATGAGGCTCGAGCAGCAGGCGAAGCTCGTAGAGCTCGTCAAACCGTCGTTTCGTGATCTGCGGCGCAGCGCGGTAACCGATCAGATGCGTCTTCAGCACCAGGCCTTCGCCTTCGAGCCGGCCGAGCGCCTCGCGGATCGGCGTGTGGGAGACGTTGAATTCCTTGACCAGACTGTCGACCGTGATGCGCGAGCCCGGCGCAATCTTCAGCGACATGAGTTGCGCAAAAATCGCTTCGTAGACGTCCTCAACCAGGCTGCTGGAGCGCTGGATACGCCCGCCGGCGAGGTTCGGTTCATCTAGACTGGGTAAGTTCATGGCCTGCATTTTTTGCCCCTTGACACATTGAGTTGCTAACACGATGCTTCGGCCAATGCAATCCTATATCCTATACGATTTTATAGAGGATATAATTTGAGGCTGTTTCAAGACAAAGCAATCGTACTTGCGGTGGCCCTGCTGGAGCAGCGGGCCGACTCCGCGGGCCGGGCTTCCTCACCGTCCGAGCCTGAACGGACCGTCAGCGCTCCGGGCGATGGTTCAACGCGTCGGAACGCAAGCGTGCTGCAAGTGGGGTTTGACGTCAAACCCAGCCTTTGGGCCGAGTTGAACGGCCTTTCGCATTCCAATCCAGACATCATCACAGGATGCAGATAATGAGCCTTTTCGCTGCCATAAGGCTGCCGCGCGAAATCCTCTTCGGGAAGGGCCAACGCCACGTCATTCCGGTTGTCGCGGCCAGGCTCGGGCGTCGCGTGCTCGTCTGCACCGATGAACGTTTTGCCGCAACGGGCCCGTTTGGAGAGATCGTCGCGGCGCTGCGAGCCAGCTCGATAGACGTACTGGTGCATGACCGCGTGCTACCCGACGTTCCCCGGGACACCGTTGCCGTCTGCGTCGAGGAAGCACGGAGGTTCGCGCCCGACATGGTGATCGGCATTGGCGGCGGCAGTTGTCTCGATATGGCCAAATGCGCCGCGTTGCTCATCACTCACGGCGGTCAGCTCCAGGATTACTACGGCGAGTTCAAGGTGCCCGGCCCGACGCTGCCGCTGATCGCGGTGCCGACGACAGCCGGCACGGGCTCTGAAGTGACCCCGGTCGCCGTAATCTCCGATCCGGATCGCACCCTGAAGGTCGGCATCTCCAGCCCATATCTGATCGCGGCCGCGGCCATCTGCGATCCTGAACTGACGATGACATGCCCGCCGGCATTGACGGCGATCGCAGGCGCCGATGCGCTGACGCATGCAATCGAGGCCTTCACCGCCGTCAGGCGGGGGACCGATCCCGGCCTTCCGCAGAAACATGTCTTTATCGGCAAAACCGCTTTGACCGATCATTTCGCCCTGCTGGCGATCAAGCTGCTTGGCCGAAGCCTTGAAACGGCATACCGCCAGCCCTCTGACGAGGACGCCCGGGCCGACGTGATGATGGGTGCACTGGCCGCCGGCTGTGCGTTCGGAACGGCCGGCACAGCGGCAGCGCACGCCGTGCAATACCCGGTTGGCGCGATAACCCACACCCCTCACGGATTGGGTGTCGCCACCATGCTGCCATACGTCATGAAGTACAACAGAACAGCCGCAGCGACCGAGATGGCCGAGATCGCCAACGCGCTCTGCCTCGATGCAAAGGGCTGTACGCCCGAAGAGTTGGCCGACGCGACCATTGGCGAGGTCAGTCGGCTGTTTGGGGCAATCGGGATCACCCCCTCGTTGGCCGAACTGGGGCTGCCCGCCGATAAGCTCGATTGGACGGCGGAACAAGCGATTGGTATCGAGCGCCTCATCAAGAACAATCCGCGTCCATTCGATTTGGGGTCCATGCGACGCCTGGTCCAGGCCGCCTTTGATGGCGACCTCGCCAGCACCATGTAACAATCGGGAATATCGAGATGAACACGTTTTCACAGGTTCTGTCGGATGATCAGGGCATCAGCGACTTCCACACAATCTCGCACGGGCTGTATATTGGCGGCCAATGGCGCCAGTCCGCGGATGGCAGGGTGATTCCGGTCGTCGATCCTTCGACCGAGGCTGTCATCGCCGCTGTGCCCGATGCGACCGTGAACGACGCGGCCGCTGCCGTTGACGCCGCTGCCAAGGCAGCCCACGGCTGGCGGACAACGTCGCCGCGAAAGCGTTCCGAGATCCTCAGACGCTGCTTTGAACTGATGACGGAACGATCAGAGGCGCTCGCGACTCTCATCGCATTGGAGAACGGCAAGGCTCTACGGGATGCCCGCGGCGAGATCGCTTATGCCGCGGAATTTTTCCGCTGGAATGCCGAGGAGGCCGTTCGCATTACTGGCGAATTCGGTATTGCGCCTTCCGGCACCAATCGCATCGTGGTCGACTACGAACCGATCGGTATCTGCGTCCTGATCACGCCTTGGAATTTTCCTGCCGCGATGGCGACGCGCAAGATAGCGCCGGCACTTGCCGCTGGATGCACGGTGATCTTGAAGCCGGCCAGCGAGACGCCGCTTACCGCCTACGCACTGGCCGCGCTCTATCAGGACGCAGGCGTGCCACCGGGGGTGGTCAACGTCCTGACGACCTCCAGTCCCGGCCCTTTGACAGCCGCCATGCTGGCCGACCCGCGAGTGCGCAAGCTCTCCTTCACCGGTTCGACGGGTGTGGGTCGCGCTCTGCTGGCAGAGGCTGCCAGGCATGTGGTTTCGTGTTCGATGGAACTCGGCGGCAACGCACCGTTCATTGTGTTCGACGACGCCGATCTCGAAGCGGCGCTCGATGGCGCAATGGTGGCCAAGATGCGTAACGCCGGTGAGGCCTGTACGGCCGCCAACCGCCTCTACGTGCAATCTGGCATTTACGAAGCCTTCTCGGATGGCCTCGAGAAGCGGATGTCGTCGCTCAAGGTCGGCCCTGGCACCGACCCGGACACGGAATGCGGACCCATGATCACGAAAAAGGCGGTCGAGAAAATAGATCGCCTTGTCATCGACGCAGTCGCACGCGGCGCGCGGGTCATGTGCGGCGGCTCAGTCCTGTCCGGAACTGGTTTCTTCTACCCTCCTACAGTGCTTCGCGACGTGCCAGGTGACGCAAAGATGGCGCATGAGGAGATATTCGGGCCTGTGGCGCCGATCTCGAGCTTCGACACCGAGGCTGAGGTCATCGCACGCGCCAATGACACCGAATATGGGCTTGCTGCCTACATCTACACGCGCGATCTGGCGCGCGGCATGCGGGTGGCCTCCCGGATCGAGGCCGGGATGATCGCTGTCAACCGGGGGCTGATGTCCGATCCGGCGGCCCCCTTCGGCGGCGTCAAGCAGAGCGGGCTCGGCCGCGAGGGAGGGCAGCATCACGGCATTGCCGAGTTCATGGAGGCGAAATACCTCGCCATCAGCATGTGAGCAAAAGAATGCAAGGCGATCCCTTTCGCATTCGCGACCACGTCGCGGATTTTGACGAAATCGTGCAGGACTTTGTTGACCGCAGCGAGGCCGCCCGCGCCACCATTGCGATGACTGCGGACGTGGCCTACGGACCGGATCCGACCGAAACCATGGATCTGTTCTTTCCCGCGGGGAAAAGAACGGCGCTGCCGGTGCACATCTTTGTCCATGGCGGCTACTGGAGAATGTTCTCCAAGCGCGACTATTCATATGTCGCGACGACGATTAGCCAGGCCGGGGGCATTGCCGTCATCCTTGATTATGCTCTGATGCCCAAGGTCAGAATGGCGACGATCGTCGACCAGGTGCGCCGCGCCAAGCAGTGGGTGCTCGCCAACATCGCCGATCATGGCGGAAACCCGGCGGCCCTGACTGTCAGTGGTCATTCGGCAGGAGCCCATCTTGCAACGTTTCTGTTCGACGGCAAGCATACCCCCTCGAATGTGAGGGCAGCCCTTCTGCTGAGCGGGCTCTACGATTTGAAACCGCTCCAGGATTCCTTTCTCGCCGACGAGATTGGAATAACCGACGGGGAAGTCGCCATGTTTACGCCGCTCGCCTGTCGGCATGATCCTCAAACCAGGGCGGCGGTTCTGGTCGGAGCCAATGAGACGCCACCCTTCCATCAGCAAGCCGATCGATTCAAAGCAAGCTTGCTGCGGCAGGGATCGTTGGTAACGTCGCATGTGCTCCCGAACCGCAACCACATGGACAGTGTCAGAGATCTCGGCGTGCCGGGGACTGAGGCTGCCGATTGCCTGGCAGAACTGATCGCCAAGGCCCGCTAGTCTAGTGCCCACCAGCCGGCTCCGCAGCCTTTTGGGGATCCTGGTGAATGGTTCAGGGACCAATTCCGGTTGGCAGTTGGCAGCTACTCAGTGCGCTCATACCGCTGATGCAGCGGGAGACTGGAACACCGCCTGGAACCTGGCCAACGCTTCCCGGTCGCCATCGACCTTCACGCGCCCGTCCGCGATGGCCCGGTCGGCAGCAACCTCGCCGCGGAAAAGCTGGTCGAGCGTCTCCAGGCTCATCCCAAACACAGCAACCGCACCGCTCGCGCTGCCCTCGCTAGTCGCGCAGGTTCCCTCGTCCACCCGGACTTCGAACACCCGTCCATCCACGCGGAATTCGTAGGCCTCGCGCAATCCCGTTGCCCGCTCCGGCCGAAACCACTCCCGGATGGCCACGAAATAAGCACCAAGCGACAGCTGCTGCCCCGGTCCCCGCTTATCCATGAATCGCCCACCCCAGCGGCCGATGGCGCACACGATGGGTTCAAGCTCCGCCCCGGATCCGGTCAGCCGGTACACGGTCGAGCCTGCGGGAGGAGGAAGTGTCACCCGTTCGATAAGGCCTTGGCTCTCCATCTCCTTGAGCCGGTCGGCCAGCAGGTTGGTGCCGATGCCGGGGCTCGCTGCCAGCAGATCGCCGTAACGCTTTGGTCCGAGCAGCAGTTCTCGCACCAGTAGCAGCGTCCAGCGTTCCCCGATCACGTCGAGCGCACGCGCAATTGCGCAGTACTGATTGTAGCTTCGCTTTGCCATAAAAAAGTTCTAGCGCACCCTTGCCTTTCTTGTCTATGCGCTATATGATTTTAAAGTTATAAATTTAAATTTAGGAGGAAGTTATGCCTATCGCCTATCTCGACGTCCCCGCCGGAATCGACTCTGAGCGGAAGCGACATCTGATGAAAGGGCTGTATGAAGCCCTGAACGAGGCCTATCCTTTCCCCGACGATCATCGGGTTTTCCTGCGCGAGTGGTCACCGGACATGGTCAGCCAGAATGGCGTCGTGCCCGCCGAACCGTTCAGGCCCGTGTTCGTCATCCATGGTCCGCAGGGCGCCGCCGGCGATGCCAAGCGCAGGATGCTGAAGAGGATCAATGCCGCCGTCGCGGATGCCTACAAGCTGCCTGACTTCATGATTTTCATGCACGAGTATCCACTCGAGCTTGTGGCGCACGAGGGCGGCTTGCTCGCCGACAACGCGCAACGGGTCGAGGACCAGAAAAACGCCTACAACTAGACTAACTAACCTGCCGAGATGCCGATCACTCATTGCAGGTTGACCGCTAGCGGTCCGCATCCGCTCCGGATAAGTTCGGGGCGAAATCGCGGAACCGTGCGCAACTGCGTCCAGCTGCTGTATCCACGCCCTAAATGTCGATGCGCTGTCCGCTATCCGGAACGAACAGGTTGACGCTCGCTGGATCCACGGCAAGACATATTGGCTCTTTGCGCCGGCCGGCAAACCTCGGCGGCAGGCGCGCGATGATCGCGTTCTCGCCGACCTGCACAGTCACCATGGTTTCAGGCCCGGTAGGCTCTACCACATCGATCTCCCCCATGATCGAAGCTCGATTGTGCGCAACGGTTCTCAGCTCTTCAGGCCGTATACCCAGCACCACCGGTCGCTCAGAGTCCACCTGCCGGTTCCGCGTCGGCAACACGATCGATACTCCGCTCGCTTGAAACCGGACACCTTCCGAATCCGGGACCAGTCGTCCGGCAAGGAAGTTCATTGCC
Organism: Mesorhizobium sp. M0960; assembly: GCF_040319055.1. Lineage (NCBI taxonomy): Bacteria > Pseudomonadati > Pseudomonadota > Alphaproteobacteria > Hyphomicrobiales > Phyllobacteriaceae > Mesorhizobium > Mesorhizobium sp. M0960. The sequence continues at coordinate 11,213 of NZ_JAMYNN010000018.1, forward strand.
GGAGATCCGATGAAACTTGCCACGAACATATTGGCGGGCCGTTCATAGATGGTGCGCGGATCGCCCAATTGCTGGATGTAGCCGCTTTTCATGACGGCCACCTTGGTGCCCAGCGTCATCGCCTCGATCTGATCGTGCGTGACATAGACGATGGTCGTGCCGAGACGCTCGTGCAGGCGCTTGATCTCCGTGCGCATTTCCACGCGAAGCTTGGCATCAAGATTGGATAATGGCTCGTCGAAGAGGAACAGCTCCGGGTCACGCACGATCGCGCGGCCCATCGCAACACGTTGTCGTTGTCCGCCCGAAAGGTTGGCGGGGCGTCGATCGAGCAGATGGGAGATTTGCAACATTCGCGCGGCATCTTCCACGGCACGCGTGCGCTGGTCGGCGCCCACGCCACGCATTTCCAATCCGAAGCCGATATTCCTCGCGACCGACATGGTGGGATAAAGCGCGTAGGATTGGAACACCATCGCGATATTGCGGTCCTTGGGCGCAAGGTCGAGGACCGAGCGTCCACCGATCAGGATGTCACCGCCGGACGTGTCGTCGAGGCCGGCAATCATATTGAGCAAGGTCGACTTGCCGCATCCGGACGGCCCGAGCAGGACCAGAAAGCCTCCGTCCTCAAGCTCGATATCGACCCCGTGAAGAACCTGTACCGAGCCATAAGACTTGCGCACGTCCCTGATGGAAAGTGTCGCCACGCGAGTACTCCTAGCCTTTGATGGCGCCTGCGGTCAGCCCCTGAACCATGGTTCGCTGGACAATCGCGAAGAGCACGATGACCGGGATGATGCTGAGAATGCCGCCTGCCGCCAGAACGCCCCAAGGGAGCTGGAACTCTCCGACCATCAGTTGCAGGCCCACGGGCCAGGTGCGAGACCCCTGCCCGGTCGTGAGCATCAGGGCGAACAGGAACTCATTCCAGGCCGCGATGGCAATGAACACCGAACTTGCGACCAGGCCGTTCCGCGCAAGGGGCATGACGATACGGACCATGGCGCCAAGCCTTGTCGAGCCGTCGATGCGAGCCGCGCTCTCGAGTTCCTTAGGTGCGGAATCGAAGAACCCCTTGAGCATCCACACGAACAGCGGTAGCAGGAAACTCGTATAGGCAAGCGCTAGGCCGAAACGGCTGTCGACGAGCCCCACACCGCGCATAACAACATAAAGGGGAATGATCATCATGACCGCGGGAAACATGCGAACGACAAGATAGCCGAGCATGAGCTGATCTCGGCCTCGAAACGCGAAGCGAGAAAATGCATAGGCAGCAAGCGTGCCCGTGACGACGCAGATCGTCACCGTCAGCAAGGTAACGACGAGGCTGTTGCCTATAAGCCGTGGGAAACCTGACTGCGTCCAGATGGCGACATAATTGTCGAAGGTAACGCGGCTCGGGAGGTACTGCATCGTCTGGGTGACAATGTCGGCCTCATATTTGAGGGATGTCAGGAACATCCAGATCATCGGACCGATGCAGAACACCGTCAGGCTTGCGAGCGCGATGTAGGTGGCGATGTTCGCGATCATCCGCCGGTGACGCTTGCTTTCAATCATCGCCCTGTCCTTTGGTAATCCTGGAGATGCGGATATACCCGGCCGCGAAGATCATCAGGGTCACGAACATCACCACCGACAGGGCGGATGCGTAGCCGAAATTGAATTCCTTGTAGGCGGTCTGAAAGGCATACAACGACAGCACTTGCGTGGCATCTCCCGGTCCGCCACCGGTGAGAATGAGGAGCAGATCGGGCGAATTGACCAGACCGATGACGCGCAGGATCACTGCCGCCGCGATGACGGTCTTGAGCATGGGCAAGGTGATCAGCCTGAGTTGTGCCGCCAGGCCTGCGCCGTCGACCGCCGCTGCCCTGTAGAGATCCTCGGGAATACCCTTCAGGCCCGCGAGCAGTAGCAGCGCGAAGAATGGAAACCCATGCCAGGCCTCGACGAGAATGGTCGCCGCAAGCGCAGTATTGGGATCAGCAAACCATGCCTTGTAGGCCTGCAGGACGCCTAGCCGGACAAGAAGGTCGTTGATGACTCCGAGCCGCGGATCGAGCAGCAAGGCCCACATATGACCCGCTACGACATTGGGTAGGAAGTAGGGAAGCAGGATGAGCACGGCGAAGATTTTCGTGCCCGGCAAATCCCTGTTGAGAGCTGTCGCGGCGAGAAGACCAAGCGATAGTTCCAGCACGACCGCGGCAGCAACCCACACGACGGTGTTCTTCAATGCGATCCAGAAGACCGGGTCTGACCACATCGCTAGATAATGTTTGAAGCCGACCCAGCCATCCAACCCGGGACGCGTCAGACGCATCTCGCGAAAGCTGATTGCCATGCCGTAAAGCGTCGGATAGGCGATCACGAGCAGGATAAGGGCGAAGCTGGGAAGGAGCAGCAAATACATCCAGTATCGGGTCTCGGACAGTTCGCCGAGAGCCCGCATAGGCAGATATCTGCTCGAGCCTATTATCATGAATCTGCGATGCGAAAGCACCGTCCCGTTGCGTTCTGAGCACGGCTGCACGTCCGGGGATCAGCGGAGCGCCGCCTCCAGGCCCTGGATCATGCGGTCCACTGCCTTTTCCGGCGTCGACTGACCCGTCAGCACCGACTGGAAAGCGGGATTGACGACATTTTCGGACCAGCCTGCGGCGCCGACGAAATTGTTCGGCAGGCGTCCGAACTTGAGCGTTTCCGTCGCCGCATTATAGATCGGATTGCCGGTGATCCGCTGATCCTGCAGCGCAGCGGCGGAGGCCGGAAAATAGCCGGTCCCCTCGAGCAGGGCCAGGGCAGCGTCCGTTTGGCCCCAGAAACTCACCCACCGCCAGGCAGCCTCGATATTGTCTTCCTTCATGACGCCGTTGCCGGCGTACGCGACGCGAGCGACATGCGCCTTCGGACCGGCCGGCATCGGCGCGGTCGAGAATTGTTCGCCCTGCTTCATTGCACTCGAGATTTCGTTCAGCGAACCGGTATGATGCCACACCATCGCAGTCTGCCCGGTGCGGAAGGCCTCCATGATCTGACGGTAGCTGTCGTGGGGCGCGCTCGGCGGCACGACCTTTTCCTTCAGGAAGAGATCGGAATAGAACGTTATCGCCTCAATCGCCGCGGCCCTGTCGATGGCCGGCTGCCCATCCTTGACGATCGGCGAGCCGAACGCCTCCATGACATCGATGACATATTTGAAACCGCCGGCGCCGGCGCGCATGCCGAAGCCATACCTGCCCTTCGAAGGATTGGTCAGTTTGCGGGATGCCTGAAGGAATTCGTCGAAATTTCGGGGTGGCCCCGCCAGTCCAGCTTCCTCGAAATAGTCTGCGCGGTAGTACATCCAGTCAACGAAGGCGAAGGCGGGAACCGCATAAATGGCGCCATTGCTGGAAAGCCCGGTCCAGCGATTGTCGGGAAAGTTCGCCTTGCCCTCCCACCCATTCACGCGCTCGGTAAGATCGATCAATCCCTCCATCGCGGTAAGATCGGCGAAGCGCTCGGCGATCACCATGGCGGTATCGGGACGCCCACCGGCCAGCACGGCCGATGAAACCTTGGCCATATATTCCGAGTTCGGGATGTTCTCCTGGGTCACCGCCACATCTGCGTTCGCTGCCTGAAACAATCCGATGATCTTGAGCAAGCTGGCCATTTCCGACTGACTGGTGAAGTGGTGCCAGTAACTGATGGCACTCGCGGCACGGGCGCCGCCGATGTGACCTGCCATCGCCAGGGCCGCCGAACCCACGAGAAACTGCCTCTTGTTCAACCGCATGCGACCTCCTCCAAGATATCAGATCACCAGACTGATCGATCAGTTGAAGTGTTGGGTAACATCATTTCCCAAGCCGTGCAACCGCGCCGGAGAGCAAATGGCAAACGACGATGTGTCAGACCAGACCCAGGTTCCGCTGCATGGCCGCCTGGAAATGGGACTGCAGCTTTGCTTCGGCCGCGTCGGCATTCCTGGTGCTGCAAGCCTCAAGGATGTCGAGGTGCTCCTTGAGCGTCCGGATCATGATCGGCGAGGTGAGTTTGCTGTCCAGCCGCAACAGACGGAGGTAATTGTGCATGCGCCGATAGGTGCTATCGATCAAGGGATTGCGCAGTGCGCTGATGATTGCGCCATGCAGCTCTCCCTCCAGCGCATCCATCTCCTCCAGTTGCTCCTTTCCCACACCCTCCCGTTCGATGCGCCGAACCAGCCGGGAGTGCCGCATTTCCAAGGCATTCATGACGGCTTCATCGCCCTGCTCGGCAAAGACGCGAATTGCCGAACGCTCGATGATGGCGCGGAATTGGTAGGTGGCGCGCGTGAGCTCCATGGCAGGTTTAATGAACTGGATTCCGGAGCGTGGATGGATGGTGAGAATTCCTTCCGCCTCGAGCTTGCGCAGAGCGTCACGAAGCGGAGCGACGGGCACGTCGACAATCGCGGACAGTTCGCTCTGCGAAACGAATGCCCCGACCGGAACGCGCCTGTCGAACAAGCGTTCCAGAATTCGTTCGTAGGCAACATCGCTCATACGGGTGGCCGCCACTAGGGTATGAGAGATGGCTTTTGCTTTGCCCGCCACTTGCGGCACCTCCGTTGATTCGGTACTGAGACATCTTAGCTGATAGATCAGTAACTTATACTAAACGATCAGAAAGCCCCGGTGATGAGCCTTTCGCATTTTCGTATAACCCGATTTCAGTTCGCCCGCGACCGGGTAATCGGGGACAGTCAGGTTCGAGCCGACGATGTGAACGTCGCCGCGCTGGAACTCGTTTCGAAAAGTGGTGAGGTGGGACTGGGCTTCATCCAGACGCTCTTCAATCCCCTGCCCGACCAGACTGAGATTGAGACCGTTTTCGAAAACGAGGTTTGGCCGACCCTGAAAGGACACAAGGCGATCGCGCTGGTTCATCGTGTGAACCGCCCGCGCGGCGGCAATCAGCGGGCGTACTCCCTGCCTTTTCATGAAGCGGTCCAGGTGGCGCTTTGGGACCTTGCGGCAAAGGAAGCTGGCCTGCCCCTTCAGGTGCTGCTCGGCAGTCGCCGCAACCGTGTGAAAGCCTACGCCAGTGGCCTCGATTTCCACCTCGACGATGATGACTTCGTTTCCTTGTTTTCCCACGCGGCGTCGCTTGGCTATTCCGCTTTCAAGATCAAGGTCGGCCACCCGGATTTCGATCGCGATCTGCGGCGCCTGGAACTGTTGAAAACCTGCGTGCCGGCAGGCTCGAAAATCATGATCGACCCGAACGAGGCGTGGTCCTCGAAGGAAGCGCTAATGAAATTGGTGGCGATCCGCGATGCCGGCCACGATCTTCTCTGGGTCGAGGATCCAATCCTGCGTCACGACCACGAAGGATTGAGAATGCTCAGGCAGGCAATGACATGGACTCAGATCAACAGCGGCGAGTATCTGGATCTTCAAGGCAAACGGCTTCTTCTGGAAGCCCACGCAGCCGACATCCTGAATGTCCACGGTCAAGTCACCGATGTTATGCGCATCGGTTGGCTGGCCGCCGAGTTCGGCATCCCGGTCAGCATCGGCAACACCTTTCTGGAGATCGGCGTGCACATGGCGGTCGCGCTTCCGGAAGTCGAATGGCTGGAATATTCGTTTCAGAACTTCGATCATCTGGTGGAACAGCCCATCGAAATCCGGGACGGCTACGCCTATGCGCCCGATCGACTTGGCCATGGACTGGTACTGTCCGAAAAAGCGCGCGGCGAATGGATGAGACCAAGGCGCCTGATACGGTCGGAACTGGGTACCGCGCCAGAAAATGCACGCCTCCCTGGCAAGTGAGTGAATGACCGAGCCAGCTTGGGAGTTGGCGATACATGGTTCAATTCACGCCCAGAAGGCTTCTCCAAGCGGCACTTCGCCGCCGACGTCGGCCCTCTGCGGAAGCACCGTGGCGATGCCGCCAGAAACTCTGCCGCCCGCCACGAGGTAATCCATGCGCTAACTCGGGTTCTCCAGGCGGTTTGTTTTGCGCCACTCCTCGTACTCCCCGCGGGCATCGTCATGCAGCGGATAGTAGCGTTGCAACGGCCCGCCCTCCATGAGCTTCGCTCGCGAGAACTCCTCCCAATCGTGATGCTTCTGTGATTCTTCGATCACCTTCGGGGCCATTGCGACGGGAAGCACCACCACCCCGTCGTCGTCGGCGACGATGATGTCGCCGGGGATCACCGTGACACCGCCGCAGGCAATCGGAACGTTGACGGCATTGGGATAGATGCTGGTCTGCACATGATAGTTTGGCGTCCAGCCGCGCAGCCATAGAGGCAGATCGAGCTTTTCGACATTGGGCCGGTCGCGCATGCACCCGTCGATGACGATACCCGCCCCACCCCTGCCCTTGAAATACGTCGACATCATATCGCCGAAGACGCCCGAGCTCATGTCGCCGCGCGCGTCGACCACGACCACATCGCCCTCCTGCGCGTGATAGAGCACGTGCCGGTGCAGTTGCGTCTCCGGATCGGCATATTCTCCCTCGGTGAAGAGGTCCGGCCGCTGCGGCAGGAACTGCAGCGTCAACGCCGGCCCGACGATCGACTTCCCGTGGTTTTGCGCCACCGGACCGACCATGTGCGGATTGCGGAAGCCCATGTGGCCAAGCGTGCCTGCAACCGTCGCGGCGCCAATCTCCCTCAGCGCGTCGATCAGGTCTTTAGGCGGCCGCGTGATGTCGGAAGTATGCGTCATTGTGGACTCCGGATGAATGGAACTACCAATTCGTAACAGAACCATCGCGGCGCTTAAGGTGAGGCGCTTCCCAGAAACGCAAACTCTGCGCCTGGACCGCCACTTCGTTGACCTCGACGCCGAGCCCCGGCAGATCGCCGACCGGATAGTCGGTCCCGTCAAGCCGTGGTTGGACGGGAAAGAAGTCGGAATTGTCGAAGCCCAGCTTTGTTTCGGGCGCCCTGGTCTCGAGCCACGCGAAGTTGGGTACCGCGGCGGCAAGATGCACGGTCGCGGCCGTGCACACTGGACCAAGGGGATTGTGCGGCATCAGGTCCACATAGTGCGCCTCGCTCCAGCCAGCGACCTTCATCGCCTCGGTGAGCCCGCCGACATTGCAAACATCGAGCCGGTTGAACTGGTGGATGCCGCGCTCGATGTAGGGCAGGAACTGCCACTTGCTGGCAAATTCCTCGCCGATGGCAAAGGGGATGTCGGTCATCGTGCGTAGCGATTCATAGGCCTCCGGCGTCTCGTCCCGTATCGGCTCCTCAAGGAAATCAAGCACGCCGCGGCCGAGCTTGTTGCAGAAGCTCGCCGCCTCTGCCACCGACAGCCGATGATGATAGTCGATGCCGAGAACGGCGTCGTCGCCCAGCGCCTCGCGCGCCTTGTTCAGCATACCCGCAGTAGCGCCGATCGACTCGCGCGGCTCGAAGATGTCCTTGCTGTTTTGCCCAAAGGGGAAGAAGCGGATCGCCCGCCACCCCTGTGCGCGTAGTTCGCGGGCCCGTTCGATGGCAACATCGCCCTCGGCCTCGTCGCCGGTCGAGGCGAAGGTGGGGACGCGGTCGCGCTGCTTGCCGCCCAGCAGCTCGTAGACCGGCACGCCCAGCGCCTTGCCCTTGATGTCGTGAAGGGCGATGTCGATGGCGGAAATTGCCGCCTGCAGGACTCGCCCGCCTTCGAAGTACTGGCTGCGGTAAACCTCCTGCCAGATCCGCCCGATCTGCATCGGGTCGCGGCCGATGAGAAACTCGCGATAGTGCTCGACCGCGCCGGCCACGGCCCTCTCGCGACCGCTCAAGCCGCTCTCGCCCCAGCCGAAGATGCCCTGGTTGGTCTCGACCTTGACGAGCATCTGGTTGCGCGTTCCTACCCAAACCGGATAGGGCTTGATCGCGGTGATCTTAAGCTTCTCAGTCATCCACGCCCACGTTTCACACGCATCGGCCCTATCTCAGTTGGCTTTGAGGGCCATTTCAGTTTCGCCGTCGAACAGATGCATCCGCTCCTGGTCGAACTCGAGCCAGATCTGCTCGTCGGGCGAGACGGCAATGTTCGGCGGCACGCTGACGTTGACGATGGCGCCGGACAGGAACGCCTGCACGAAGGTGACGTCTCCGGTCGGTTCCACCGTGTAGGCCTTGGCCGGAATGGAACCGGGGACCGCGCTCTTGTGGAGCTTGATCGTCGAGTGACGTGCGCCGAGCACGACTTTCTTGGTCGTCGCTCTCGCGACCTTCTGGGCATTGCGCGGCGAGAGCTCAAGGCGCCAGCCCTCGGCGCCGGTCAACACCGTGTTGCCGTTTGCCGTCGATGCCTCCAGCGGAATAAGGCTCATCGCCGGGCTGCCGATGAAGCTGGCGACGAACATGTTCACCGGATGGGCAAAGACCTGCGCCGGTGAATCGTATTGCTGCAGGTAGCCGCCATTCATCACCGCCATCTTGTCAGCCATGGTCACCGCTTCGAGCTGGTCGTGCGTCACATAGATGATCGTCGCCTTGAGGTCCTGGTGGAAACGCTTGATCTCCGACCGCATCTGCACGCGCAGTTTGGCATCGAGGTTAGACAGTGGCTCGTCCATGAGGAACACCGCAGGGTCGCGAACGAGGGCACGGCCAAGGGCCACACGCTGCTGCTGCCCGCCCGAAAGTTCGCGCGGCTTGCGCTCGAGCAGATGCGTCATATCGAGCACCCGCGCCGCTTCCTTGACCTTCTTGTCGATCTCGTCCCTGGGGAGTTTGCGCATCTGAAGCGGGAACGCGAGGTTCTTGTAGACCGATTTCTGCGGGTAGAGCGCGTAGTTCTGGAACACCATTGCGATGTCCCGGTCCTTGGGGTCGAGGTCGTTGACCACCCGCTCCCCGATGATGATGTCGCCCGATGTGATCGGGGTCAGCCCGGCGACGAGATTAAGTGTGGTTGTCTTGCCGCAGCCTGAAGGGCCGACGAGCGCAACGAACTCGCCGTCATTGACCGTCAGCGAGACGTGGTTGACAGCTTTGAAGCCGCCATAGCTCTTGACGAGATCTTGGAGGACCACATGGGCCATCGGCAACTCCCTAGTGCTTGACCGCGCCTTCTGTAAGGGCGCGTACAAAGTATCGTTGCAGAACCAGGAACAGCACCACGACGGGCACGCTCATCATGAAGCTGGCCGCCATCAGTCCCGGAAAGTCCGTCGTATTTTCCGAGAAGAAGCGCTGGATGCCGACCGGCAGGGTCAACTGCTCGTTCTTGGAGAGGAAGGTGTAGGCGTAGATGTATTCGTTCCAGGCGCCGATGAAGGAATAGATTGCGGTGGCGATGATCCCCGGCGTCGAGAGCGGCATCACGATCATGATGAAGGCCTGGAACCGTGTTGCGCCATCGATGCGCGCCGCCTGCTCAAGCTGCACCGGGATGTTGTCGTAAAAGCCCTTGAGCAGCCAGATCGCCAGCGGCAGGCCGAAGGTGAGATAGGTGAGGATCAGCGAGCCATGCGTGTTTATCAGACCGATCGCGCGCATCAGGATGAAGAGTGGCACGAGAAAGATCACCGCCGGGAACATGTTGCGCAGCAGCACGGCAAAGAACAGGAAATTCCGGCCGGGGAAACTGAAGCGCGAAAACGCGTAGGCCGCAGGGACAGCCACGATCACCGAAAGGATTGTCGTGACGGTCGACACGAAAAGGCTGTTCCAGAAGAAGCGGAGGAAGTCCTGGCCGACACTGTTCTGCGGATCGAGCAGTTTCTGGTAGCTGGCGAGGGTAGGCTCGTCCGGCCACCATTGCGGCGGGAATTGCGTAGCCGCGAATCCGGACTTGATCGAGGTGATCAGCATCCAGATCATCGGCAACGCAGTATAAAGCAGCATGAACACGAGGAAGATGCGCCCGGCCCACCGCCATCCGTCGACGCGTATGCGGCGACGGGTCTGGGCTCGAGGGGCTGGCTCGGCAATCGTGCTCATGCGCTCCCCTCTTTCCGCTCGTTGCCGCTTAACGCACGGACGTAGAAGTAGCCCAGCGTCATCAGCGTGAGGAACAGGAGCACCGAATAGGCCGATGCCACGCCCCAGCGCTGCCGTCCGAAGGCGAGCTCATAAATGTGGGTTATCCAGATGTGCGATGCATTCGACGGCCCACCGCCGGTCATGATCCAGGGGATGATGAAGGAATTGAAGTTGGCCACCGCGAGCAGCAGCATCGTCACCACCGAGACGTTGCGCAAGTGCGGGAAGGTGACGTGCCAGAAGCGCTGCCATGCATTGGCACCGTCGACTTTTGCGGCGCGCAGCAATTGGTCGGGGACTGTCTGCAGGCCGGCCATCATCATGATCATGGCAAACGGAAACTCGCGCCAGATATTGACGACGATCAGGGAGGGCAGCACCGTGCTGACATTGTCGATGAAATTCGGCGGCTGGTCGGCCAATCCAAGGCCGACCAGCACCGCGCCGATGATCCCGAAGTCCGAATGGTAGATCCACTTCCAGATATAGGAGGCGGCGACGGCGCTGATGACCCAAGGGATGATCAGGATAGCGCGCAAGACACCACGGCCGATGAAGTCGCGGTGGAGCGCCAGCGCTGTGGCAAACCCCAGGATAAAGGAGATGAAAGTTGACCCCAGTGTCCAGATCAGTGTGTTCCAGGTGACTTTCCAGAATACCTGACTTGTGAGGATGGTCGTGTAATTGTCGAAGCCGATGAACGTCTTGTCACGGAGCTGCAGACCGGGCGGTGTCTTAAAGAACGACAGCTCGACCGTGTAGTAGATCGGATAGGCGATGACGATGAGCATCACGGCGATCGCTGGGAGCACATACGCGTAGTCCGCACGATGCTCCCAGATCTTCCGCAGCGCGCCGGACCTGCCAGGTTGCAATTTTCGGCGAGCCTCGGCCTTGCCGGTCACGATCGTCACTTGTGGCGTGCCTTTATTCTTCGGAACGAGGCGGCTGCGCCAGCAGCGCAGCCGGTCAGGTCGTAGGTCAGGCTTGGACTAGAGTCCGCCCATCAGGTCTTTTACCTTCTTGGCCGCGTCGTCCGCTGCCTCGTCGACGGTCATTGCTCCGGTCAGGGCATTCTGTAGCATGTCCGGGATGATGATGTTCATGATCTCGGGGGCCTGCGGTAGCGCTGGGAACGGAATGCCGTATGGCAGCATCGAGGTGGTGACGTCGAGGAACTTGATGTTGTCCAGACGTTCCTTCATCCACTTGGTCTTGAAGCCGTTAAGGTTGCCCGGGTTCGAGCCGGCGTAGGCCATCTTCAGCGACCATTCAGGGCTCGTCCACATGCAGATGATAGCTTTCGCAGCCGGCTCGTCTACCTTGCCGCCCTCGACATATTCGGGCTTCAGGATGTGAATGTTCGAGCCGCCGAACACGACGGCGCGCTTGCCGTCGGGGCCAGTTGGAATCAGGCCGTAGCGCATGTTGTCGATGACTGTCTGCGCCTTGTCCTTGTCGGTGCCCGTCGCCTTTTTCTGCAGGTCGAGCATGACGTTGTAATCGGACGGGTGCGAGATCATCATGCCGAGCTGGCCGGCGACGAACAGGGGCTGGTTATCGGCCTGCTGGTTGGTGAGCGCCGAAACCGGAACCGACTTGTCGCGAACATACATGTCGTAGGAGGCTTGCAGCGCCGCCTTGCTCTGGGGACTATCGAGCTGGACCTGCTCATAGGTCGGATTCGCGGTGGCTTCGTCGAAGACGCCGCCGCCATAGGCCCACAGCTGTGGCATGAAACGGTACGGCGTATTGCCGGCATTCTTGCGCGCCACGAGGCCGTAGCCGGCAATGCCGAGCTTGTCGTGGATCTGCTTGGAATATTTGACGACGTCTTCCCAGGTTGCCGGAGCCTTGTCCGGATCGAGGCCCGCACGCTTGAAGATGTCGGCGTTCCAGATGAACGCCATCGTCTCGTTGTTGGTCGGAATGCCGTAGGTCACGCCCTCCCAGGTCACGGCCTTCATGGCGCCGGGCCAGAAATCCTCGGTCGAATACCCCACATCCTCTGGCTTGAGCGGCGCCAGATAGCCCTTTGAGGCGAACTCGGTACCACCCAGGATTTGCAGGCGGACCGCCATCGGCGCGGCATTGCCCAGGAGCGCCGTGCGGAACTTGTCGAGAAGGTCGTTATAGGTGAGGGCTTGTTCCTCGAGCTGGATGTTCGGATAGGTTTTGCGGAAGGTCTCGAAGAAATCCTTATAGTACTGGCGCAGGAGGTCGGGGTCGCCCTCGAACACGCCCTGATACCAGAAAGTCAGCCGCCCCTTGTAGTCGAGCGGGGTGACCTTGGCGCAATCGGCCGCCGTGTCAAAATCCTGTGTGCCGGCGATGGAGCGCACATATTCCGGCGACCACTTGCTGAGGTCGACCGGTGGCGCAGCCAGCGCCGATGTGGGCATCAGGGATGCCATCAAAGCAGTGACGACAGTGCCGCGCAGGATCGCACTGCCGAGCGTAATCCTCGTCATAGGTATCCTCCCTGGTTCTCCCATGCCGCCCTGCGCCAAGGCAAAGCGGTCCTTGCTCGTTTCGATCGCGAGAATGCTCAATGTATCCTCTCGATCCCTTGGTACGTTTTCAGATCATGGATTGCCTGTCAACGCGCAGGATCGTACATTGTTTGCGAAAGCCGTGTGTGATATCGGGCAAGGTATGTATTAAGTTACGGAGCCGGCCTTGGCCGAAATAAGCGATTTCAAAGCTATGCCACCTGTGGGCACCGATCCCATCGGAGCCTCCAGCGAGGGCGCCTCGCTTTATGAATTGATCAGGGAAGACATCATCGAGGGACGGCTCGCCGCCAACGAACGGCTTGTGGTCACCGATCTCGCCCGGCGTCACGGCACCTCGACCAATCCTGTGCGCGAGGCCCTGCAGCTGTTGCGCGGCGAAGGCTTTGTCATCTTTGTCGCCAACCGCGGGGCACGCGTCCGACCCATTGATCAGGATTTTGTCCGGGATATCTACGAGATCGGTGTTCTGATCGAGCCAGCCCTGACACGATGGTTTGTGAATATGGCTACCGGCGAGGACATTGCCGAACTCGAACGTCTCCAAGGCCTGATTGAAGAGAACAACTTCGCCGACACATTCAGGCACAGTGAGCTGGATACCGCTTTCCACACCGTGATGTACCAGCGGCACTATAACCGCCACGCCGCCGAGCTTTGGTGGAAGCATCGCGAAGTGCTGCGAGCCGTGAGCCGTCGTTTCAACTTCACGCTGGCGCGACGTGCCGCGATCATGCGCGAGCACCGCGAGCTCATCGCGCTCGTAAAGGCGGGAGAGGCCGACAAGGCGGCCGAACTCGTCTCCCGCCATGTCGAGGGCTCGGGCCGGCATATTCTCGAACAGATGCGTGCGCGCAACGCCGCCCGGGCCGGATAGAATGTCCAGTCCAGAACCTCGTTAGGCTGACCATTCTCAGACAAAGGTTGTTGAGATGAAAATCACGAGCATTCGGCCGTGGCTGATCAAGTCCGATGCTTCTTATTGGGGAGAGTTCCTGTTCGTCGAAGTGACGACCGACGAGGGAGTGAGTGGCTGGGGAGAGATCACCACCACCACAAGGCTCGCCAACCGCGCTCTCTGCACGATCCTGCGGCAGATCGGTGTCGCCGTGACAGGCGAGGATCCAGCGCGTATCGAGCATCTCTGGCACAAGATCTTCCGCAGCTTCACCTACATGGGCAGCCGCGGCGCCGCCGTCGAATGCGTGAGCGCCATCGATATTGCCCTCTGGGACATCCGGGGCAAAGTCCTTGGTAAGCCGATTTACGAGCTGCTGGGCGGACCAGTACGCGATGAAATCGCGCTCTACACCCATCCCAACCAAGCCAAATTCACGAGCAAGGAAGCCGTGGTCCGCGAAATTCTAGACATTGTCGAGTCCGGACACACTGCGCTCAAGTTCGATCCTTACCCGCACCAGGGTCGCAGCGCCGATGGTCTGCCTCGCGAACAGCGGGACGGCTACCTCGATGGCAGCATGACCCGCAAGGACGAGCGCGAAGCCGCCGAACTCACGGCTCTGATCCGTGAAACGGCGGGACCCGATGTCGACATTCTCATCGATGCCCACGGCCGCTTCGACGTTCCCACCGCCATTCGCCTCTGTCGGAGCCTCGAGGAAGCCGGTCAGATCGACTGGTTTGAGGAGCCCTGCCCGCCCGAGAGCCTTAACGCCCTCAAGCAGGTGCGTGAGAAGGTCAATACCGCCATCTCGTGGGGCGAGCGCGGCCACACGAAGTGGGATTTCGTGCCGGTACTTGAGAACAAGCTCGCCGACTACATCATGCCCGACGTCACCTGGACCGGCGGCATTACCGAACTCAAGAAAATTTCTGCCCTATGCGAAGCCTACTACGTCCCGGTCTCGCCACATGACGCCGCGGGACCGATCAATGTGGTTGCGGGAGCACAGGTGATGATGACCGTCCCCAACTTCTACAAACTCGAAACGTCGGAGTGGAACCTGGGCAAATACGATCACCTGATCGACAGACCACTCGACATTTCGAACGGCAGCCTCAAGCTGACGTCGAAGCCTGGTCTCGGTATTGAGATGGACCGCGACTATCTGCAGGCCCACGAGATTGAGCTGGGCTAGCAACACTCTATGCCCAGGGTACGGGGCGACAAGCCGAAAACGAGGATAAGTCATGGCAAAGACAGGTGGCGCCGACGAGGCGCTCAATCGGGTGAACGCGAACTCCAGGCCATCTCAGCTTCGCATCACCGACATGCGGGTAGCCGAAATCGTCGGCGCGCCGTTCACCTCAACCCTGCTCAAGATTTACACCAATCAGGGCATCGTCGGACTTGGCGAAGTGCGCGATGGCGCCAGCGCCACCTACGCGCTGATGCTGAAGAGCCGGCTGCTTGGCGAGAACCCTTGCGACATCGACCGCCTGTTTCGCCGGATCAAGCAGTTCGGTGGGCACGGCCGGCAAGGCGGCGGCGTCTCGGCGGTCGAAATCGCGTTGTGGGATCTCGCCGGCAAGGCCTATGGCGTGCCCATCTATCAGATGCTTGGCGGCCGGTTTCGGGAGAAGGTGCGCCTCTATTGCGATACCGATGCGACCGTGCCGAGCGGCACCGAGACCGGCAAGCGCCTCAAGCAGCGCATGGCGCTTGGCTTCACCTTCCTCAAGATGGATCTGGGGCTGATGCAGATCGCGGATGTACCCGGTGCGGTCGTATCCCCTGCCGGCTCACTTGAAGGGTACCGCGTCCACCCCGGCCGCGGCCCGGTCAAGACCACGGAGGAGCGGCGCGCCCGCAATGCCGCGTATGATTTGCATAATGTCCCCCACCCGTTTACTGGCCTCCACTTTTCCGACAAGGGCCTCGACCTGCTTGAGCAGTACATTGCCGAGGTTCGCGAAATTATCGGCATGGATGTTCCGCTCGCCATCGACCATGTCGGCCACATCTCACTGCAGAACGGTATTCGCCTCGCCAGGCGGATTGAAAAATACGTGCCAGCCTGGCTCGAGGATGTGATCCCATGGCAGTACTCCGAGCAGTACCGACAACTGCAGGCCGCCACCACGGTGCCGATCTGCACCGGCGAGGATATCTACCTTAAGGAGGGCTTCGAGCCTCTGCTCAAGAGCGGCGGCCTCTCCCTTATCCACCCGGACCTGCTCACCAGCGGGGGCATTCTGGAGACCAAGAAGATCGGCGACATGGCGCAGGATCACGGCGTTGCCATGGCCATCCATATGGCCGAAAGTCCAATCGCCGCAATGGCCGCGGCACATGTCGCGACCGCGACTGAAAACTTCATGGCGCTCGAATACCACTCTGCCGACGTCGACTGGTGGGACGATATCGTCGCCGGCGTTTCCAAGCCGCTCGTGAAGGACGGCTTTATCACTGTTCCGGACAAACCGGGCCTGGGGATTGACGACGTCGTCGACGAGGTGATCTCGCAGCATCTGCAGCCGGGTGTCACCGACATCTGGCAGCCCACGGATCACTGGGACAACGAGTATTCCTGGGACCGCACCTGGAGCTGAGGCGAAAAGAACCGAAGATGAAGATCACCGACCTCCGCTGTGCCGTTATCGGCAGGCACCCCATCGTCCGCATCGTTACCGACGAGGGCCTCTATGGCCTGGGCGAAGTCGAGTTCACCAAGACCTACCTCAAGCCCTGGGTCCTGCATTTCCGCGAGGCGCTGATCGGCGAGGACCCGACCGACGTCGAGCGGGTGATGCTGAAGATCCGCCAACGCGGCTCTTTCAAGCCCTATGGCGCGGCGGTAAGCGCCATCGAGCATGCGCTGTGGGACATTGCCGGCAAGGCTGCAGGCGTGCCGGCCTACAAACTGCTCGGCGGCAAGGTGCGCGACAAGGTGCGCGTCTATAACGGCTCGATCCGCCAGAAACGCACGGGCGACCGGCCGGAGGATTACGCCGCTGACGTCAAATGGATGATGGAGCAGCCGCAGAACTTCTTCATGATCAAGCAGGGAATCTCGTTCCACTCCGACATGAAGGACACCATCGAGGGCTTTCACTACGGCGTGACGCAGAAGAAGGCCGGCTATCACGGCGCCATGGACCAGGGCGTGATCAGCGAGCGCGGTTTCAACCACATGCTCGACTGCGTGATCGCGATGAAGGAAGTGCTGGGCGACAAGGTCAGCCTGGCGCTCGACTGCGGCCCGGGCTGGATGCTGCCCGATGCGATCAAATTCGCTCGCGCGGTCGAGAAGTACAATTTGATGTGGCTCGAGGACATGCTGACCGGCGACTATGTGCCGTGGGTCAATCCGCAGGCCTATCGGGAGCTGACCACCTCCACCTCGACGCCAATTCATACCGGCGAGCAGATCTACCTGCGGCACAATTTCAAGGAGCTGATCGAAACGCAGGCGGTGCGCGTCATCGGCCCCGATCCGGCCGATATTGGCGGCATTGCCGAGCTCAAATGGGTCGCCGAGCACGCCTATATGCACTCGATCCTGATGGCACCGCACGGCACCGCGAACGGCCTTCTCGGCCTCGGCGCGCTGATCAATGTCTGCGCCACCCTGCCCGCCAACTATATCGCGTTCGAATACCCGAGCGCCTCCGACCCCTGGTGGGAGGATCTCGTAATCGGCCTGCCGTCGCAGATCGTGAAGGACAGCATGGTGGAGCTGCTGGAAGCGCCGGGGCTGGGCCTCGATATCGACGCCGAAGCAGCCAGGAAGTATCTCGGGGAAGAGGATGCAGGCTTCTTCGACTGAACCATCCTTCTTGCGCCACCCAGCACCACGCGGACCGCTTCACGCAATCTGTCATCCGGAATGACCGTTTCGGGGCCGGAAGCAGATTGTCGGCTACGGGAGAATCCGCCCGACTCCTTCCGACAGGCGAAAGTTCGCTCTGGAAAGCACCGCGGGTGTCTTGAAATGGCACGACCGAGCCGGCGGGCGCATCGGCTCGGACTATACGCGTGGGAGCGCTCTACGTCTCGATCGGGCGGAAAGGTCGCACACGGGAGCGGCCTAGTAGGCTCATCTGCGCCAACAGGCGACTTGTGGATCAAGCTTTGGAAGGCGGCTCCACAAGCCGATGCTTCGACACTACGGCCCAAATTAGCCCTCGCCGATGCTCCGGCTGCGCCAAAGGCTTGTTTGGATGCCTCAGCTTGGACCTGGTGGCTTGGCAACCAGGGGCAGTTCTAGACCGGTCGGGGCGCGGCCAGACTTTCGAGTTTCAAGATAAGCCGCCACGGATTTGCAATGATCTCCACGACGAAGCCATAGCGCTGGTTGCTCGCGCAACCCTATGGGCGTCCTGGGGGCTGCTCCTGCGGAAACTTGTCTTCATGGACGATTGCCACGGCCCGCACAAGATTGCCTCTCACCTCGAAACCGATCCAGTGTCCGTCCATCAGGTGTGTTTGTCTCGGACAGGCGAGGAAATAGTTCCCCGCCTGCTGGGCAACAAAGTTGAGTTGTCCCTTCTCATTAATTTTAATCCCCTCTAGCGGAGCGGTGTACGCCCCCCAAATCGCATCCTCAGCCTCCAACTTCACTGGCATCTCCGACCGAGCATAGACCCTGGTCACCATCAGACCGTGCCTGAAATTCGAAGAGCCATTGATGAACTCGATCTGTACCGACCATTCTTCTGGCACGATGATCGTGAGATTGCCGTCCCAGTAGCCGTTGAAGTCGATAATGTCGGTCCGGATGTTGTCCCTGCGGTACCGCTCGACTTGGTTCCAATCGGCGACAATCTCTATAGCCACCGTCTTGGCTGCCGGATCGTTTTTGATCCAGCTCGGGACGAAAGGCTCCCCAGCCAGCGCAATTCCAGGCAACAATCCAAAGGCGAGAAGGGCAAGGTGGGCAAAGCGCGCCATCGCAATCAGAGGCTCCTCCCGAGCGGAGCGGCCAAGCTTAAGCGACCGTAATCGAAATCGACTAGGCCTATCCCTCAACGAAGAGAATACCCCCAAAACAAGATCCACACCAGCAAACCCCCTTTTGGCGGAACGGAACAAAACTCGCCGTCGCCGGAGGCGCCCCCAAGCGAACGCCCCACCTCGCACAGGCCGATGTCTGCCGCCGAAAAGCGAAGGAGGGTAAGGTTATCCCGCCAGGCTGATCGCCGCTCGGCAAAGGTCTCCTTCGGGCCGGAAAGCGGACAGATGCTTTTCTAACCCGGAGCGACACGAGCAGACCTTTTGTCCGGCGCAAGTGTCGTCCTGACGTGACCCAATGCGGCCTTCAGTTGCGAGCGTCGCTCGCTGGAGCTGCGTCAGTCGGTCGGGGGCCAATGGTATTTTCAATGGAACGCTAATATATATGGAAAACCGAACGAGCAGCGCCTGCCAGATACTTGAGGAATGCCATGCGAAGGCTCATCTTCACGGCTATGTGTATCGCCGCCGCAACAGCCGCTAACGCCCATGATTGGTACGAAGACAAGATTGACCCACAGACCAAATTCAAGTGCTGCGGTGGTTCTGATTGCCGCGCCGTACCTCGGTCTTCGGTGCGGTCCAGGGTAGACGGTGGGTATACTTATTTGCCGCATAATTTCACCATCCCACGGGACCGTGTGCAGCAATCCCCGGACGGGCAATACCATATCTGCGAAAATAAATATGTCGTAACCAATCAGCTGTATTGGCGTTGCTTCTTCGCACCTCGTGTCGATGTGTCTATACTTCTAAAGCATTAACCGCGCGTCGCTTCCGCGATTCACATCCGCAAGGTGCTAGTCCATTAATTCTGTTGGACTTTCTTCAAAATTGTCGAAGCTCAGGCGGTGCGCGACTGCCTCAGGGATTTCATTGAGTACATCGCCGCTACCGAGAGCAACTCCATGGGGCGCTGCCGCGGGTGACTTCCGGCGGACTCCCAAATTCGGTGACAGTCCAGATTTTATCGTGTCGGCATGGCCGTGGTTGTGTAGATTGGCTGTGTGGCCCGCCTTACCCGTATTGTCCAAGTCCACTCGCCACGAGACGCAACGCGGTAACGGCTGGCGATTTCGACCACGATGGACAGCCAAGCGATAGGGGTAACTGGCGCGGGATCATCAGCACGGTTCATGCGAGAGCAGCATTCGCCAGAGGCCGGAGCTACGGCTGCAGCCTCGAATTTGACGCATCAGCACTTGCAAATCGTCGGCCGAGGTCTTTTGCTCGCGCGATAGTTGCCCTTGACCGTTGAATGGTTGGCGAACAGATGAATAAAATCGATCGACGGCGGCCAGAGTCGGAAACGGACGCCACCGTAAATGCCGCGAGACTTGGAACTCGACTGCGCCTCGCCCGCCAGACACGCGGCATGACGCTGAAGAGCCTGGCCGCGGCTGCGAATTGCTCGGAAAGCCTGCTGTCCAAGATCGAGAACGGCAAGGCTTCGCCGTCTCTGCCCATGCTTCACCGTCTGGTCGAGGTTCTCGACACCAACATCGGCTGGATGTTCGAGCAAGTCGATGACGACGAGGCGATCGTATTCCGGGCGGGCGCAAGGCCTTTGATTGCGCTCGACGCGCTACGGCGTGGCGAGGGCATTTCGCTCGAACGCATCATTCCGTATTCGCCTGGCCACCTCTTACAATGCAACATCCATCACATCGAGGCAGACGGCGAGAGCGAAGGCCCGATTCAGCACGCCGGCGAGGAAGTCGGCTACGTGCTCGCCGGCCGGATCGAGTTGATCGTCGACGGCAAGCGACATGCTCTCGCCACCGGCGATGCCTTCGTTTTCAGGTCGGAGCTGCCGCATCATTACCGCAATATCGGCAAGGAACGCGCCAGCATTTTCTGGGTCAACACGCCGGCGACTTTCTGAGCAACGCTCTGCGTTCATTTGGATTGACAAATATTCAAGTCTCTTGAATGCTTGCCTCGTGCCTGTAGCACCAACGGGAACCAGCCGGTCTGGTCCGCAAGCAAGGGGAACCGAAAATGCGTCTGTTCAAAATTCTCGCCGGCTGTGCCGCCGCCATTGCCATGGGCTCGGCAGCCATGGGATCGGCGCTTGCCGATACGTTCGCACTCGTCAACATCAACCAGCAGGCCCTGTTCTTCAACCAGATCAACGAGGGCGCGCAGAAGGCAGCCGACGCCGCCGGCGCCAAGCTGGTCATTTTCAACGCCAACAATGTGCCGAGCGCGCAGAACGACGCGATCGAGAACTACATCACGCAGAAAGTCGACGGCATCATTCTGGTCGCCATCGACGTCAACGGCGTCAAGCCCGCGATTACTGCGGCCAAGGCGGCCGGCATTCCCGTCATCGCCATCGACGCGCAGATCCCCGACGGCGACAACGTTTCGTTCATAGGTGTGGACAACACCAAGGCCGGCGAGGACATCGGCAAATTCTACGCCGACTATGTGAAGACCGAGATGGGCGGCAAGGCCAAGATCGGCATCGTCGGCGCACTCAATTCATTCATCCAGAACCAGCGGCTCGACGGGTTCAAGAAGGCGGTGACCGAAAGCGGCCAGGCCGTCACCTTCCTGGACACGGTCGACGGCCAAAACGTTCAGGAGACGGCGTTGAGCGCTTCGGAAAACCTGATGACCGCCAATCCGGACATGAACTCGCTCTATGCAACCGGCGAACCCGCCTTGCTCGGCGCCGTTTCGGCTGTGACCAGCCAGGGCCGCACCGGCGACGTCAAGGTGTTCGGCTGGGATCTGACCAAGCAGGCCGTTCAGGGCATCGACGACGGCTGGGTGGTGGCGGTCGTGCAGCAGGATCCGGCAGGCGAAGGCAAGGCCGCGGTCGAAGCGTTGGGCAAGCTCAAGAAGGGCGAGAAAATCGACCCGATCATCAATATCCCGGTGACGATCGTGACCAAGAAGAATGTCGACCAATACCGCGCGATGTTCAAGTAACTGCGTCGGCGACCGAGCCGCGGCGCCGCCTGAAGCTGCGCCGCGGATACCTGGCAATCGCGTGGAATCCCAGATGAGCAGTGGCCAGACCTATCGGGTGCGGATGAGCGGCATCTCAAAGCGTTACAACGCCATCCAGACGCTCGATGATGTGTCGCTGACGCTGAAGCCGGGCGAGGTGCTGGGGCTGGTCGGCGACAATGGCGCCGGCAAGTCGACATTGAGCAAGGTGCTGTCGGGGGCTGTGGTTCCCGACGCCGGCACCATCGAGATCGACGGCAAGCCGGTGATCTTCAGCTCGCCGGCGGACGCACGTGCGGCGCGCGTCGAGATGGTCTACCAGGACCTGTCGCTCTGCGACACGGTCGATGTCGCCGGCAATCTGTTTCTCGGCCGCGAGCCGCGCCGCCGCATCGCCGGCATTTCCTTTCTCGACAAGAAGCGCATGCACGACGAGACGCGCCAGATGCTCGATCGGCTCGGTATCGTCATTGCCGACACGCGGCTCAAGGTCGAAAACCTCTCCGGCGGGCAGCGCCAGTCGATCGCCATCGGCCGCGCCGCCTCGTTCGAGCCGGCCGTGCTGATCATGGACGAGCCGACGGCAGCGCTTGCGGTGGCCGAGGTCGAGGCGGTGCTCGAACTGATCCGCGCGGTCAGCGCGCGCGGTGTCAGCGTCATTTTGATCACCCACCGGCTGCAGGACCTGTTCCTCGTCTGCGACCGCATCCAGGTCATGTATGAAGGGCGCAATGTCGCCGAGCGGCTGATCGGCGAGACCAATATCGAGGACGTGGTCAATCTGATCGTCGGCCGCAAATTCAGTGCGCGTTCCGCCACCAACGGCTATCGCGGTGGAGCGCCGGCATGAGCGATGCGATCCACGCTGCCCAGCCCTCACGAGTGCGCAAGGGCACCTGGCGCGATGCGCTGCTCGCCAATGGCAGTGTCGTCTCGATCGCGCTGTTCTTTCTGGTCGTCTGCATCATCTTCTCGGTGGCGACCGACGCCTTTCTGACGTCGCCTAATCTGTTGAACATCCTGCGGCAGTCGGCGCCGCTGCTGATCGTCGCCGCGGCAATGACTTTCGTCATCACCACTGGCGGCATCGATCTTTCGGTCGGCTCGGTACTGGCGCTGGTGGCAACGCTGTCGGCGACGCTCTTGCAGTTCGGCCTGCCATGGTCAGTCGTTATCCTCGCCATGTTGGCGCTCGGTGCCCTGCTTGGCGCGGTGCAAGGCTATTTCGTCGCCTATGAGGGCATCCCGTCCTTCATCGTCACGCTTGCCGGGCTTTCGGTGATCCGTGGCGTGGCGCTGCTGATCACCGGCGGCTATTCGATCCCGATCGAGCCCGGAAGCGCTTTCACCGTGCTGGGCCGTGCCTGGTTCCTTGGCGTGCCGGTGCCGGCGCTGATCGCGCTGGCGATCCTGGCCATCGCCTATCTCGCCTTCAACGAGACGCCGTTCGGCCGCTATGTCACCGGCATCGGTGCCAACGCTGAGGCGGTGCGGCGCGCCGGCGTCAACACGCGGCAGACGACGCTCTTCGTCTATGTGATTTCCGCCACCGCGGCAGCCCTTGCCGGGATCATCATTGCTGCCCGGCTTGGATCGGGATCTTCGAATGCCGGACAGGGTTTCGAGCTGGAAGTCATCGCCGCCGTCGTGCTCGGCGGCACCAGCCTGTTCGGCGGCCGCGGAACGATCATTGGCACGGTGCTCGGCGCGCTGACCGTGGCCGTCATCGGCAACGGCCTGATCCTGGCGCATCTGTCGCCTTTCCTGACGCCGATTGTCACCGGAACGATCATCCTGGTCGCCATCTGGCTGAACTTCCGCCTGTTCCGCGGCGCCGTGCGGAGCCGTTGAGCCGATGGGCGGTCTGTTCGATGACGCGGTGCCCGGCCAGCGGCTGGCGATCGGGGTCGAAACCGGCCATGTGATGACCGTGCTCGGCCCGGTTCCGGTCGAGGAGATGGGCATCACGCTGATGCACGAGCACATCTTGCTCGATGGCGCGCGCAGCTGGAAATGCCCCTGCCATCCCGATGACATGGCGGTCGCCGAGCAGCCGGTGAACATCGAGATCATCGGCGAGTTGCGAATGAACCCATACGTCAACCGCGACAACGTTTCGCTCGACGACGCCGACCTGGCGCTGTCAGAGCTACAGCGCTATCGCGCACTGGGCGGCCACACCGTCGTCGATGCCACCAATATCGGCATCGGCCGCGATCCCGAAAAGCTCGCCCGTATCAGCCGCATGTCCGGCCTGAAGATCGTCATGGGCACCGGCTTCTATCTCGAGCACACCCATCCCGAATGGCTGAAGGCCATGGATGTGGACGCGGTGACCGAATTCATCGTCAACGATGTCGGCGGCGGCGAGACGCAGCCGCCGATCATGGCCGGGCTGATCGGCGAGGTCGGCGTCAGCAAGGATTTCACCGCCGAGGAGCGCAAGTCGCTGACAGCTTCGGCGCGCGCCTCGCGCATCACCGGCGTGCCGCTGTCGATCCATCTGCCGGGCTGGGAGCGGCTGGCGCACGAGGTGCTCGATATCGTCGAGGCCGAGGGCGCCGATCTCCGCCATACCGTGCTCTGTCACATGAACCCGAGCCACGACGACCCCGACTACCAGACAAGCCTCGCCCGGCGCGGCGCGTTCCTCGAATACGACATGATCGGCATGGACTATTACTATGCCGACCAGGACGCGCAATCGCCCTCCGACGAGGAGAACGCACGCGCCATCGCCGCCCTTGTCGAGGCCGGTTTCGGCGACCGCCTGCTGTTGTCGCAGGATGTCTTCCTCAAGATCATGCTGACGCGCTTCGGCGGCTTCGGCTATGGCTATATCCTGAAGCATTTCATACCGCGCCTGAAACGCCACGGCGTCGAGCAGGCGGCCATCGACCGCATGCTGATCGCCAATCCGAAAAGCGTATTCGCGCGGCTCTAAGCGGCCTGGAATTACACGGGAGTTCAAATGTCCAAGAAGAAGATCCTGCTTGCCGGCGAATCCTGGGTGTCGACCGCGACCCATATCAAGGGTTTTGACCAGTTTCCGACCGTCACCTACCACACCGGCGCCGACGAATTGCTGGGCGCGCTGAAGGCGACCGATTTCGACGTCACCTTCATGCCGGCGCATGAGGCGCAGCGCGGCTTTCCGCAGACGATGGAGGCG
This sequence comes from Mesorhizobium sp. M0960, assembly GCF_040319055.1. Lineage (NCBI taxonomy): Bacteria > Pseudomonadati > Pseudomonadota > Alphaproteobacteria > Hyphomicrobiales > Phyllobacteriaceae > Mesorhizobium > Mesorhizobium sp. M0960. The sequence goes on from NZ_JAMYNN010000018.1 coordinate 35,758, forward strand.
CTGTCGGCCTATGACGCGGTCGTGCTATCCGACATCGGCGCCAACACGCTGCTGCTGCATCCCGACACCTGGGTCCACTCGAAGCCGACACCGAACCGCCTGCGCCTGCTGCGCGATTATGTCAGCGGCGGCGGCGGTCTGTTGATGTTCGGCGGCTACTATAGTTTCCAGGGCATCAACGGCGGGGCGCGCTACCGCAAGACGCCGGTCGAGGACGTGCTGCCTGTGAACTGCCTGGCCTATGACGACCGCGTCGAGGTTCCGGAAGGTTTTGCGCCCGTACCGAAACCAGGGTCGACACATCCCATCCTCAGGGGCCTTGGTTCGGACTGGCCGATCCTGCTCGGCTTCAACGAGGTGAGGCTGAAGGACGGTGCGGAAGTTCTGGCTGCCGTGTCGTCGGACTATGGCTCGCTGCCGCTGCTCGTCACCGGCCACTATGGCAAGGGCCGCACCGTGGCCTGGACATCCGATGTCGGGCCGCATTGGCTGCCGCCGCAGTTCATCGCCTGGCCAGGCTACAAGACCCTGTTCGAACAGATGCTGGGCTGGGCGACCGGTGAGAGCTGAGCCATGCGCGTCCACGTCGTCGGCAATGCCTGCGTCGACACCATGTTTCGCGTCGGCCGCTTCCCGGCCGCGGGCGAGACTTTGAATGCCGTGAGCTATGCCGACGGGCTCGGCGGCAAGGGCGCCAACCAGGCAGTCGCAGCAGCACGGACTGGTGCAGAGGTGACGTTCTGGACGGCGCTCGGCAAGGACCCAGCTGGCGCATGGATCAGGAGCCGCCTCGACAACGAGCTGTCCGACCTTGAGGTCAGCCAATTCGAGCTACCGAGTGACCGCTCGACCATCGTCGTCGATCGAGGCGGAGAGAATTTCATCGTCAGCGGCGTCGCCTGCGTCGAAGCCTTCGACCCGGTGGCGCAGACAGCACTTGTCCGCTGGATCGCTCCCGGCGACATCCTCGTCTGCCAGGGAAATTTGCCCCTCGCCGCGACCAATGCCTGCCTCCGAGCAGCAATGGAAAACGGCGCGCGCACCGTCCTCAACGCCAGCCCCATCGATGCGGCATCTGTGCCCGATCTCGGACTGGCGGAGGTTTTGGTGGTCAACCAATCCGAAGCGCAAGCCCTGACCGGCCAGAGCGATATGGCAGCCGCCGCCCGGGCGCTGGCGGCCAGAGGCGCAGGTATTGTCGTGATCACGCTCGGCGGCGAAGGCTGTCTCGTGCTTGGTCCGGACCAGACGGAACCGCTTCGCTTGCCGGCGCCGCGCGTCGAAGCACTCGACACCAGCGGCGCCGGCGATGTGTTCTGCGGCTGCCTCGCCGGCGGGCTTGCCCGGGGCATGCCGGTCACCTCGGCACTGGAGCTGGCGCTCGCCGCCGCCGCAATCGCCGTGACACGGCCGGGCACGCTGGCATCCTGTCCTTCCGCCTCCGAGATGGCGGCGCTCATCGATCAAATGGAGCTCTCATGACCCAGATCGGCCAATCCGGCGGCGACGCGCTCGTGGACCTTTTCGGCCGCACCAAGGTGGTGATCGGCGTCGTTCACCTGGCGCCGCTGCCCGGCGCGCCGCGCTATGATGGCGAGGCGATCGAGGCGATTTACCAGCGCGGGCTCGACGATGCCCGGGCCTATCTCGATGGCGGCTGCGACGGCGTCATCGTCGAGAACCATGGCGACATCCCCTTCGCCAAGCCTGACGATATCGGACCGGAGACGGCGGCCTATATGGCTGTCGTCTCAGACCGCATCCGCCGCGAGCTCGGCAAGCCGATCGGCATCAATGTGCTGGCCAATGCCGCCATCCCGGCCTTGGCGATCGCTAGCGCCGCCGGCGCCGGCTTCGTCCGCGTCAATCAGTGGGCGAATGCCTATGTCGCCAATGAGGGCTTTGTCGAAGGCGAATCGGGCCGTGCGGCACGCTACCGCGCCAGGCTGCGCGCCAACGGCATCCGCATTTTCGCCGATGCCCATGTCAAGCATGGCGCACACGCCATCGTCGCCGACCGCCCAGTGGAGGAACTGGTCAAAGACCTGGTCTTCTTCGACGCCGACGCCATCATCGCCACCGGCCAGCGCACCGGCCACGCCGCGGATTTGGGCTACATAAGCATGATCAAGCAGGCCGCCGGCCTGCCGACGTTGGTCGGCAGCGGCGTGACGCCGGACAACGCCAACGATATCCTCGCCATTGTCGACGGGGTCATCATCGCCAGCGCGCTGAAGCACGACGGCGTCTGGTGGAACCAAGTCGACTCTGCTCGAGTAAAGGCGTTCATGGGTGGTCTGAGGCGATAGCTGACTTCAACCCCCCACCGCACCGAAGGGCCGCAGTCACCCGCGCGAGGGGCGGGAGCTCTTCGGGCTCGCCCGCCGCCCAGAGCAAAAGATGGGCATCGAGCAGAAGTTTCATGCGTCGCCGCCAAACAGCTTCCCGATTTCCTCATCGGCCATGCGATCAACATCGTCTGGAACTGAAAACTGCCCGGCCATAAACCCAACGCGACGCATTTCGCCGGCCGCAGGTGCGTCTATGGCAACGACCTTCACCATCGGCTTGCCGGATTTCGCAATTATGAAGGATTCAGCTTTGACCGCCCTGTCGACGAGACGAGACAGATGCGTCTTGGCCTCGTGAATGAAATCCCAGGTGTATTCATGGGTGTCGCCAAACATCAGGGTAATTGCTGAGTTCCTGTATTGCGCAAGCGAGATCCCTGTCTTCGTTCTGTAAAAAGGCTTGCCGAATTGCTTCCCAACCACGCAACGTTACAGTGGAAGAGACGATCCACCTGGCATCTTCCGCCTAGGCTGAAGCACAAGCTGCTGCCTTGAGCCGGTTCACGAGCTGCAAGGTATTCTCTCGTGACTTGGGCAAGGTCTAAGCTAAAGCCAACTATGGCCTCCTGCCTCTCGGCGCACACTTTCGCCCAACGTTGGAGCGTAGGCAATATTGTATTAGCGTCAATTTGAATACCGCCATCGTCGCTCCCGGCTCAGCCCCTGGCGCGGCGAATAGGCAGTGGTGGCGATCACCGCCGGGCGGCGCAGGGCGCGGGCCTATCCGCGTCTCAGCCGCAGCTCGCGCGTGACTCCCGGCGACAAGATTCGAACTCTGACCCCTAGAGTCGTGTTACTAATGTCAAATAGTTGTTTTGAACCAATTGCTTAATCAAAACATCGTTTTCGAAAGCCCTGGAAATCCAAGATCATCGGATCGCCTAGAGTAGAGGCTTCGTCTCGCGCACTTCCCGGTTCTGTCCGCGCGGTCGATCCAGCCGTTGGCGATTGAGCAGCATGGAATCGCCGAATTCATGCGTGCGATATCGGTGCTCGGCGAAGGCTGCGGAGGCCTTGGCGAGCAGAGCATCGTCGGCAAAGGCTCGCAGGAGCTCGAAATGGCTTTCGCCAGGCTGGTGGACGCCTGTTAGAATCGCATCGACCACGCGAAGTGGCGTGCCCAGCGCGATACGCCCTGTCGCAATGCCATTTCCGGCACGCACATTGCCGTCGGGGTTGGCAGCTGCCTCAAGCGCGCGCACCACGCTCGTGCCGATTGCGATGATGCGGCTTCCGCGGAGCTTCGCCCGCGCGACCTGCGCCGCCGTGCGCTCGGGAATGCGGTACGGCTCGTCGAGAGGGAGGCGCAAGTCGAGAGCGGGGTCCCCGGTGGAAGACACGCCCGCGGCATGCGTGAGTGTTGCGAAGCCCACGTCTCGCCGACGCCAGGCCTGGAGCGTGCGCCAGTCGAGTGCGAAGCCTGCCGATGGCGCCTCGAACGCCACCGGCCCGGCGGCAATCTTCGTCCAGACATTCCAAAGTGCCAACGGTTCGCGAACATGCGCATATTGGATCGGCCGGCCGTGCTGCGCCAGTCCTGCAAGCACCGCTGCGCGGTTGCCTGGGAAGCGCAACTCGAGAAGGCGAGGATGGTCGAGAAGGCACTCAATGACGGCTTCAAGCCGGCCGAGCCGGAGGTGATCGCCTGGTGATATCGGGGGCGGAGGCAGCCGATTTTCCGTGCGCATGCGGTGATCGCCCGCGCCGAAGGCAATCGCCAGGAAGTTGGTTGGGTCGGGAAATGTCAGCCAGCCTGCCAGGCGGATCTCGATCGCCTCGTCGCTGGGAAGGTGCGTGCCGCGCAAGCTGGCAGGCAAGGTCGCGGCGTCATTGGCGATGACCAGATCGCCGGCATCGAACAGTATCGCGAGTTCAGTGCGCGGCAGGTCGCGCGTCGCGCCGTCCGCCTCCACGACGAGCAGCCTGGCGGCGCGCCGATCCGGACGGTCGGCGGCAATCATCCGCGTGTCTCGGCGAGAAGTGTTGCGCCGGCCGGCAACGTATCGAGCATCTTTTCGATGATCTCGGCAGCAGCCAGGTCGGGACGCTTCAATGTCGACGGATCGGCGTCAGGAAGCGCCAGCGCGTGCAGCGGGGTGTCCATATCGCCGGGGTCGAGCGCGAGGTGCCGGATGCCGTCGGCCTTCGCCTCCTCGTCCCAAATCGCCGTCAGGTGAGCAAGAGCGGCCTTGCTCGCAGCATACGCGCCCCAGCCGGGATAAGCGTTCACCGCCGCGTCGCTGGAGATGTTGATCACCAGCGCGCCACGGTCCTCGCGCGCGGACGCGGCAAGTGCACCGAACAGTGCTTTCGTCAGCCGGAACGCGCCGACGAGGTTGACCGCGAGCGCTTTTTCCAGCTCCTCGCACTCGGTATCGGCAAGGAGCGCCGGTGGAACGGGCCCGAGGCTCGACGCATTGTTGATCAGAACGTCGAGCCCGCCTAGGCTCGCGGTGACCTGCAACGCGATCGGGTAGATGTCGTCCTTTTTGCCGACGTCGCCGACGATGCCATGTGCGCCCGTCTCGTCAGCGATGCGTTCGACGTTCGCGGCAGTGCGGGCAACGAAGGCGACGAACGCACCCTCTCTGGCAAGCTGCCGGACAAGCGCCAGTCCTAGGCCGGACGTGCCGCCGGTGACTGCTACACGAAGTCCCTGAAGATCAATGTTGGTCAGCATTGACGATACTCCTTCAATCCGTACAACTTATTGGTACAAGCTGAAGTTAACTTGAGGTCAAGCATTCATTCCGTGGATCGATGCCGACCAGACTCACGTATCGCGGCGCACCTTCGCCTTGTCGGCCAGCGGGCTGATCGCATGCGAGCGGGCCGGAACGGGCGCAAGCGCAGCCGCGATCATGCCGAGCCGGATCGCCTTATCGTCTTGACGCCGCGTATTGGCTGTCGATCGAGGCGATCGGCTCCGAGTTCGCCGTGATTATCAGGCCGGTGAAGGAAGCGTGTCGCCGTGCAAGCGCCATCGGGTTGCGGCGGCGGAAACAATTCTCAGCCTCGCCGAACGCCACCAGTACACTACCAATCTGCAGGCGCGGGGCTTGGGAGGCTCGCGATCGGGCCTGGTCGGACTGATGCTGCCCATCCACGACAATCGTTACTTCTCCGCCATGGCGCAGACTTTTGAGGGACATGTGCGCAGCCGGGGCCAATGCTCGGTCGTGGTCAGTGCCAGCCGCGACCAGGAGAGGAACGGCGGACGCGGAGACGTTTTCTCGATGACGGCGGCTTCTCCGGCTGACCAAGGCCCACCGGCTTCACTCCACCAAAGAAATATGATCATGATCTGGACCGAGACGATCGGCTTCCTCGGAAGCTTCTCCACCGTTCTCACCTACTCAATGAAAGCCATGCTGTGGCTGCACATCACGGCGGTGCTGAGCTGTTTGTGCTTTGCCACCTATGGCGCCCTCATCGGCAACTTACCCTGAGCCTGATGGAACTGGTGCTGCTGCCGATTAGTGCCTGGCGCCTGGTCGAACTTCTCCATCAAACTCAGCCGGGCCGGATTCAGGGGGCCCGAAAATGCCAACACCGCATCTCTGGCTGCTGCTCCGGTGGGCGCTTTCCCTCTGGGTGCTCGGCCGGATCTGGCTTGTGATCGCCGCTAGCGACCGCTTTCAGGAAGTGGCAGAGCTCGTCTCAACCGCCGAGACGAGGCGCAAATTCGCCTAGCGCCTCAACGCCGCATAGTTCCGCCTTTGATGGGCGACAGTGGACCGGCGGTTTTCGGGATGACCATCTTCCATGCCGAACGGCTGTGATGCGACGCATTGCGGAAATCGAGCCCCGTAACTGAGCGGTGGCTTTTCAGAACATGATGACCTCTCCGCGAAGTCGAGAGGCCATCGTGATCAGATCTCGGTTCCCTCGGCGATGTGAGCGCGTCCCCGACCTCGACATCCGGATGGCGAACCGTATTCTCGATCTCGGTGTGCCCAAGCAGGATCTGAACCGCCCGGAGGTTGCGTGTTGCCTTATAAGAAGCGGATCGAAACCGGAAGTTCGACGCGAATTCAACGGAGAGCTCGCCGGCCGTTCACGCTGCTCTACGCGCTCAGTCCTAAGGCAAGCCGCCAGAGAACTGGCCTTCCAGAAGCGACGCAGGTCAAGGGAACGTCGCCTCGCCGGGCATCTTTGCAACTGCGACGATCACTCTGGCACGCCGGAGATGCCCAGCGCCTCGACATAACGCTCGGCGAACACCTCGTCCAGCCACGGGTTGATCTGTCTCTGCAGGGTGAGCGTGTAGGTCGGGAACGCCTTCATAAGACGCCGCGCCGCCGCCTGCGCCTCGTCCAGCCGGTTGAGTTTGACCAGCGCCATGATCACCACCCGGTGCGAGGAGCCGTAGTTCGGCATCTCGTGCAGCGCGCGTTCTCCCCATGCCAGCGCTTCCTCGTAGCGCTCGAGCATCAGGTAGCTCATCCCGATGCCGGAGAGCGCGATGCCCTTCTCGGGGTCGATCGGGCTCAGCCGCATTGCCCTGTGAAAGTGCTCGATGGCGACGAGCGGGCGGCTGGAATGTGCGTTCACCCAGCCGCTGCCCGTATGGCCCTGCGCCGAATTGGGGTTGAGCAGCAGGGATCGCTCGATCGTGCGCAACGCCATCTCGTAGTCCTTCGCGCTGTAGGCGATCACCTGCGCGGCGAAGCGTAGGCTCGTGGGATCGTCGCGCGCTTCCGCCAGTACCTCTCGCGCCATGCGCGCGGCGACTCGGATATCGTCGGGCTCGTGCCAGCACTGGCTCACGGATAGGCTGCGGATATAGGCGCCGAGTGCCTTCGCCAAGTTGAAGCCAGGGTCGATGCTGAGCGCCTCGTTGGTGAGCCGGCGCACGTCGGCAAAGCCTTCGCGCGTCATGCTGTAGAAGCGCGGCAGCGCGCGAAGGTAGAGGTCGTAGGCGCTGATGTACTCGGTCGGTTTCATGCGCGCCTGCTTGATCTCCTGCAGCCGGATGCTCGGTTCGACCGCACCGACGACGCTCTCGGTCACCTTGTCCTGCAGGTCGAAGATGTCGCTCACATCGCCCTCGAAGCGGTCAGTCCAGACATGGTGCCCACTGATCGCGTCCACCAGCTGCCCGCTGATACGCACCCGCGATCCTGCTCTGCGGATGCTGCCTTCTAGCACGTAGCGGACGCCCAGCTCGCGCCCGACCTGGCGCAGGTCTACCGCCCGGCCCTTGTAGGTGAAGGACGAGTTGCGGGCGATCACGAAGAAGGAGTTCACCCGACTCAATCCCGTGATGATGTCCTCCACCAGCCCGTCGGCGAAGTATTCCTGGTCGGGGTCGCCGCTCATGTTGGTGAAAGGCAGGACCGCGATCGAGGGTTTCTCGGGCAAGGGAGGCGATGCAGCCACCGAGGCGCTGGCGTCGGACTCGACGCGGTAGGCGCGCACGGGCCGCTCGATGTTCTTGAGGCGCAGGTTGCCGAGCGGCCTGAAGCCGCAATCGAGCTTGCCCTGAAGGTGGTCGTACGCGGTGCCGGAGACGACCACGGTGCCGGCATCGGCGATGCTTTCGAGTCGGGCGGCGATGTTGACCCCGTCACCGTAGAGGTCGCCGTCCTCCTCGCAGACCACGTCGCCGAGATTGACACCGATGCGCAAGCGAATCCGCTCTTCCTCGGGCATCTCCGCCTCATGTTCTGCCAGGGCCTGCTGAATCGCCATTGCCGAGGTCACCGCGTTAACGACGCTCGCGAACTCGCACAGCATGCCGTCGCCGGTGAGCTTGACGATCCGACCCTGGTGCACAGAGACCAGCGGTTCGAGGAGGTCCTTGCGGTACATCTTCAGCCGCTCGAGCGTGCCGCGCTCGTCGCGCTCCGTCAGGCGCGAATAGCCGACCACGTCGCAAGCCAGGATCGCTGCGAGGTGGCGCTGCGTGGTCATTGCATCGCTCAGCCAAGCGCCTGCACGCGGGCCGCCCCGTGTCCGTGTCCTGCCAACTTCCAGACGCCCCATGTGCATGGTATCCATCTCTCCGGTCGCCGCCCGCCGCCGATATAGAGCGCAGAACGCAGCTCGACCTTGCCTTCACGAGGTTTCGCTATCCCTCTTGCGAGGCGTGGAGCGTTCCAGTCGCCGCGCCCACGCAGCCTCTGGAGACGCTGACACGTCACTCCCAGAAGGCCGGAGATATTTCTTGCCCTGTGTAACCGGTTGACGCCACCGTGGCGGTGCTTTTGTCACGGCGATGTAACAGCGAGATGGCCTGCGAGCGCGCGCATCGGGCATTACACCAGACGTTTGCGCTTAGAGGTGCTGAGGTCGGCAGGTGGTGCGGGCGCGACCTTCAGCATGGTCAGCTGCGATGTCTGGCTTTTGGGCGAAAGCAAATCCGCCTCTGCGGCCGATATTAAAGCGCAAAACTGCCATTCACTTCGTGATAGATGTAGGCCGGCTTCAATTCAGAACCGACCTCGGCCAAAGGCTACCTTTGAGCCAAGATGGCCTTAGTTGCATGTGATTGGGCAAACACGCCGACTTCCTCAGTCGGCTATTGTCAAGCCGCTCGGGCTTCATGTCTTCGCCGCTCACCATTTTGTCACGGCGGAGAAATCGAGTTTGCCTGAGCCGAGGATAGTCACTTTCGCAACGACGCCCACCTCGGCCGGTACCCTCAGGTCCATGGCGCCATGGGCCTTGGCGAAGACCAGGAATTCGGTACGCGTGGCGTTGACGGCCTCGGTGACGAGGATCAAACCAGTCGAATTCGGCATTCCGGCACGCATACGTATTGGTGGTCAGGCTCGCTGGCGGACGCCCTGTTCCGCCTCTGGTTGACGCGAGCTAGCCTTTCGAGCCGGCTGGGGCGATTGCGCCTGGAACAATATCCGTGTTCTGAGCCACCTTGATTCGCCATCCCGACTGCCCTTCTTGGACAATCAGAAGCAATATGCCTTTCCTAACCCCGGCCGGGGAGCCGTCCGGAGCAAATGCTCCCGTTAGCGTCCAAGTGTAATGAACAGAAGCAAGCCCCGGAGCCAATTCCACAACCGACGAGATATCGCCTTCTAATCGGCTATCCCGAAACATGGTGTCATGGGTGGCTCGGTGCGCCGCTTCGATCTCGGATCGGTTCTTCCACCAAACACCTACGACGTTAACGAAATTAGCATCGGAAGCGAACAGAGACGCAAACTCATCCATGTCATGCCGGTTCCAAGCGTTCGCAAAAGCGGTAGCGACATGCTCGGGCTTATCAGACGTCACGCTCATGACCCACGTCTCCTGCGTACCTCCGCTAAGCATAGGAGCCGGGACCGGATGCGACACGGCAAAGGTCAAATTTCAAATTGACGCACTAGCGGCAGCGGAGGAATTGCGACATCCAATGTGGGATCCTGTTACGATCCCCTATGGCCATCCGAATAGTATCCTGGCTCTTCTTTCCGCCTTCGCCTACGGATTCGCAAAACTCGTTGAACGTTATGGCGGCGTTGGCGATCAGCCTTCTCCATGTGAAGAAGGCTCAACCTTTGATTGCCCAGACCGCAATGCGCCGCCACCTTAAACCTGAGCCTAAGCATTCGAGCGCGCTTGGAATAGGAAGTCGCGTTCGCGCCAATCAAGCGGAAGACCAAAGTCTGCACGGCAGAAGAGCGAATTGATGGCTATCATCGTGACATGATAGCGTTGCCGCACCTTGCCCGAGGACGGTGTCTTCGCGCCATTCCATGCACATGCCATGCGTCGCAGTTGCGCCACAAATGCTCAGGGCGCCAGTCCGGCCTTCCCCCAAGTGACAATCCTGGCGTCAGGCGCCGCAGGCTGATGGATGTTGTCTGGTCGGTCATCTTTGATGAAACCGTACCGGATGCAGACGCCGAAGGGGGGCGGAAGCCGACTAAGAGCCCGCCAATTTCGTCTAAGTTCATGTCCGCCGTTTGCAAGTAAAAATGCGAAAAGACACTACGATGCAAGGACTTAGCTTGCGTTCTTGAGCCTTCGACCTTTCTCTAGCACGCGGCAGTAGTCCGGAGCAGTGGGTCTGAGTGCCCCTATTCTGCTCCTAGTTTTTGACGTTCGGAGACGACTAGATGGCCAAAATCAAGCTAAACCAAATCTGCGGTTGACGCCGCCGCCCCGCAGGACCGCGATTACGCATCCGGCAGGGTGAAGACGGTGCAGGGCGCGGCGATGCCGCGCAGCACGTGTTCGCCCAGCGGCACCAGCGGTGTGGTGATCTCGGCGGCGAGCGCGCCCGAGATCAGCACCGAGCGGCCGAGCGGCCGGCATAGCCCCTCCAGCCGGCTGACCAGGTTGACCGCGGGGCCGATGGCGGTGAAATCCAGCCGGTCGACCGCGCCGATATTGCCCCACAGCATCTCGCCGAGATGCAGCGCCGCGCCGAACGGCAGCCGGGGCAGGCCCTGCGCCTGCCGCCCCGCATCGAGATGGGCCATGCCGGCGCGGGCGGCGGCGACGGCGCGCAGCGCCGCCTCGCAGGCATCGGCCGGCGCAGCGGTGACCGGGAAAATCGCCAGCATGCCGTCGCCGATGAATTTCAGCACTTCGCCCCCAAAGGCGTGCACCGCGCCGGCGACGCGGTCGAACCAGGCGTCGAGCGCGGCGATCACCGTCGTGGGCTCGGTTGACTCGGACAGGGCGGTAAAGCCGCGCAGGTCGGCATAGAGCAGCGCGGCGCGAATGGTTTCTCCGGTGCCGCGGCGCAGGGACCCGCCTTGCACCCGGGCGGCACTGCGCCGGCCGAGATAAGCCTCGAGCAGCGCTGTCAGCGCCGCCCGCGCCGCAAGTGCGGCAAGGGGCGCCGCGGCGAAGCGCGCGGCCTGGCGCAGCCGGGCAGCCTCGGCGGGGCCGAACGGCCGGGTTCCAGCCCAGCCCAGCACCGGACTATCCGGCGCCCGGCCAACCGGGCCCTCCTGCACCGGGCCGAGCTCCGCCAGCCAGTCGCGCCCGGCCTGGCCGAGCGGACCGCCGGCGAAGCTCAGCGCCTCGATCACCGCCCCTGTCTCCGCCCGCCAAAGCCAGGTGCGGCGGGTGATGATGGGATGCGGCACCGCGAGCGTCAGCGCGCCGCCGGCCAGCGGCAGGCCGTCAGCCAGAAGTCGGCCGCCGAGCTCGGCCAGAAACCGATCGGGGGCGGCCGAGGCGCCGGCCTCGTCCACCAGCCAGGCGAGAGGCGCGGGCAGATCCATGGCGCGATTATGCGGCCACCGCACCCGGCCTGTCATCCGCGCCGTGACGATGCGCAGCCGGCCCGCCGATCTATCCTCCCCCCGCCCCCGGCGCTGGTACGGTCCGATCCTCGATGGCGCCGGGTTCGACCCGCCCTGCGAGCCGGCGTCCGCCGTCAAATTGCAACGGGCTCACGGGCGGCGATATCGCGCGCGGAAGGCCGTCACCCCCTGCCCGTGTGGCCGTATTTGGGATCCGGGCCGGGATCACGCCCGGCTGCAACCTCGCCCAGCCTGCCGAGGTAATGAGCCCAGCCCTCCGCATGGCCGGCGCATTGCTCGGCATTGGGCAGGCCGGTGTGGGTCAGGCGCAGCAGCGTTCCGTCCGGCTGCTCGATCAGATCGATCTCAATCAGGCTCGATCCCGGCGGCACCTCATCGCTCTCTTCCCAGCCGAAGCTGTATGCCAGACGGTGCACCGGCACCACCTCCCGGAAGGTGCCGCGAGCGACGCGAGCCCCGGTAACATTGACGAGATAGAGCCCGCCGGGCTGCGGCTCAAGCTGCGCCTCTGTTCCCATCCAGCGCAGGATCTTCTCCGGATCGGTCAGGAGGGCAAACAGCGCAGCGGGGGGCGCCGGGATGTGTGTCTCGCGGCGGACGACGAGGGCCTCTTGCATCGGCTTCCTCCATAGTTGGGACAGTTGGAGCAATTATAAACCAGTTGGCTGCTCGTGCGATAGAATAGGATCGGACATCGACACTGGAGTGACAAGTGTGGCGAGATTCCGATGGGCACTCGCCGATCACAGCCACGGCGCATGCGCTCCGCTTCGGGAGGCGTTCGAAGCGTTGGGTGCCGCATCCGATATCCCGAGGATCGATTCTCAGAGATCAGTTGCATCACCGGAGATTGGTTTCGGGCTGACGCCACGCGAGCTGCACGTGCTGCGGCTGGTGGCGACCGGCAGGTCAAATAAGGTGATCGCTCATGAGCTCTGCCTCAGCGGAAAGACCATCGACCGGCACCTCTGCAAATTCGCAGAACCTAAGCGCCAAAACTGGCACGGTGCTCCTACGCGTAGCTGGTTCCCGTCAGTGACCGGGGTTGCGGCGCGGAAACAGGCAAGCTGCGGCAGCTTCATGCCCCGTCGTCGCCCTCACGCCACCAGACGCGGAGCAGTTCGTGCAGTCGCGGCGACATCGTGGAGTGGCGGTCCTTGCGGCCCTTGCCCTCCTGGACGCGGCCGAAGTTGATCGGCCGCAACACCAATGCGCCCAGTATGATGATCGGCCAGCGGGCCGCGGACATGATAATCCATCAAGAAGTGCTGCAGTGACGCCCGTCGATCCCGGGCTCCTACGCAACATCCATTTCGGGACCATCTCTCTATTATTCTGCAGGCGGACGCGTGCCGGTTCTCAAAGGACGTGTTGAGCGCGCCAATCAGACACTCCAAGATCGGCTTGTGAAGGCACTGCGCCTGCGCGTCATCAGCACGATCAAAGGAGACCAATGCTTATGCACCTGAGTTCATGGCGGACTTCAACGCTCGCTTTGGCAAGGACGATCCTGCCGGTGGCTTCGGCGAAGCGCCGGGCCGGTGATCTGAACATTCCCCTTTGCGGCGATATCTTCGGCATTCCACGAAACGAACGACGGGAGTTGGATATGAAATGTTGCTCGACGCAAAGGTCTCGCCAAGTCGGCCACAGGGCGAGTGTTCAGGTTCTGAGCAGCAGGCTTGAACTTCTGTACGACAACGAACTCAGCCTGATCATTCTCCCAATTGACTGCCGAAAATGAGCGCCTTCTTACAACTAACCGCCAAGCCACATTTGGCACTTGCAACTCGCGCTGGGGGTGTCGACCGCTTCTCTCACGCCCCCCCCATATAGATTTCCATGATCTGCCGGTCGTCGCGCACGTCACGACGCGTCCCCTCGAAGCGCTTTTCGCCGGCCGCCAGGATGTAAAGCTTGTCCGCAATCGGCATCGCCTCGCGGATGTTCTGCTCCACCATCACAATGCCGATGCCGTGCGCGGTGAGGGTGGTAATGCGTTCGAGCGTCTCGATGACCATGGCCGGCGACAATCCGGCGGAAGGCTCGTCCAGCAGAATGAAGCGCGGTTCCGAAACCAGTGCCCGCGCCAGCGCAAGCATTGCCTGCTCGCCGCCCGAAAGCGAACCGGCCGCGGTACGCCGCCGCCGTGCCAAAGAGGGATATTGCTCGATCAGCGCCTCGATGCGCTGTTCGACTAGCCGCCGGTCCGCGATGGCGTAGCCACCCATGCGCAAATTCTCCATCACTGTCAGGCGCGGAAACACACCGCCGCCCTGCGGCATCAACACCAGCCCCTGGCGCACCACCTCATGGACGGCAAGGTTAGAGAGTGTTGATTCGCCCAGGCGCGCCGTACCGCTCCACACCGGCAGCGCGCCCACAATGGCCTTGAGCAGGGTCGACTTGCCACTGCCGTTCGGCCCGAAGATGCAGGTAATCTTGCCAGCTTCCGCGCTCAGCGAGACGCCATGGACGATCTCCTGCTTGCCGTAGCCGGTAACGATGTTGTCGGCGGTGAGCGTGGTGCTCATTGCGGCCGCCCCAGATAGGTCTGCATAACCTCCGAATTGCGAACGATGTTGTTGAAAGGCCCGGTGGCCACGACACGGCCTGCATCCATGACGATGATGCGGTCGCACACGTTCCGCACCATTTCCATGTCGTGCTCGATGACCAGGACAGTGGTGCCGCGCTCGCGCAGCCGCGCGATGGCCTCCACGATGATCTTGCGGATGTTGGGATGCACGCCCGCTGTCACCTCGTCGAGCAGAATGAGCGAGGCCTGGCGCATCACAACGCGCCCGAACTCCAGCAGTTTCTGCTGGCCGCCCGAAAGATCGGATGCGCGGTTGTCTGCGACATGCTCCAGCTTGAGCAGCGCCAGCGTATCGGCCGCCCGTTCGCGCGCGCCCTGCCAGTGGCCCTCGGCCGCAGCCGCCAGCAGGTTTTCGGTGACGCTCATATTGTCGAACATGGCCGGAATCTGGAAGGTGCGAGCAAGCCCCAGCCGCGCGATCGCGTGAGCCTTTCGGCCGCCGATTTCGTGACCGTCGAAGCGGATCTGGCCACGATCCGGCGTCACCGTGCCCGATATCAGGTTGAACAGAGTCGACTTGCCAGACCCGTTAGGTCCGATCAGGCCGGCGATCTCGCGCCGACCGACGTCCAGGGAGACACCGTTGACGGCCTTGATGCCGCCGAAATGGCAGTGGAGTTCGCGCACGACGAGAATAGGCTCGCCGGTGCCAGCCGTTTTGCCCTCGGCGGCGCTCAACTGGGCCGTCCCGGGCCGCCGCCGACAAGATTGCCGACCGCCTTGTCCAGCACGGCGCCAGACTTGGCCACGCGCCTCGAAAACATGCCGGCGATGCCGTTCGGCAGGAACAGCACCACCAGCACGATGGCCGCGCCCAATATGGCGATATAGAAGGCGGTGTCACCCCAGTACATCCAGATGATGCGGTTTACGACAAAGAGCGCCACACCGCCCAATGCCGGCCCCCACAGGCTGCCCAGCCCGCCCAGCAGCACCATCACCACCATCTGATCGGTGATGTCGCCGCCGAAGACGCTTTTCGGATTGATGAACGTGACCCAGTAGGCGAAGATCGCGCCGAATACCGAGGCGGTGACGGCACTGAGCACGAAGGTCTGCAGCTTGACCAGCGAAGTATTGATACCGATAGCCTCGGCCGCCGGCTCATGATCGCGCAGTGCCTTGACCTTCAGCCCGAAACGCGAGCGCTCGAACAGCGCCCACGTAATGAGATAGGTGAGCGCAGCCGCGCCGAACATGGCGAAGTAGAAG
This sequence comes from Mesorhizobium sp. M0960, assembly GCF_040319055.1. Classification (NCBI taxonomy): domain Bacteria; kingdom Pseudomonadati; phylum Pseudomonadota; class Alphaproteobacteria; order Hyphomicrobiales; family Phyllobacteriaceae; genus Mesorhizobium; species Mesorhizobium sp. M0960. The sequence continues at coordinate 51,147 of NZ_JAMYNN010000018.1, forward strand.
AAGCGCTCGTCAAGAAAGGGCGGCAGCCCAATGCCGCCGATGCCGCCGGTGAAGTCCATCACCGAGGCGAACTGTATGAGCACCTCGGCGAAGGCCCAGGTGGCTATGGCGAAATAGGCGCCGCGCAGGCGCAGCGTCGGCGCGCCGATGATGATGGCAAACAGCGCCGTCACCACGATACCGGCCGGGAGGGTGGCGAAGAAGGGCCAGGCGAGCCTGTCGCCCATCAGCAGCGCCGTAACATAGGCGCCGAGCCCGAAGAAGGCCGAATGGCCGAAATTGATGTAGCCGGCATAGCCGCCGAGCATGTTCCAGGAGCAGGCCAGCCCCGCCCACATCAGCGCGCCGGTGGCAATGCGCAGCCAGTAGTTGTTGACCAGCATCGGCAGCAGCGCCAGCACAACGATTACGGCGATCAGCAGGAGGAGGACGGCCCAGCGTGGCTTCATGTCCCGCCTCACAAGCCGTGCCGCAGGATCCCGCGCGGAGACACGAGAAGGACGAGGAATAGGGTGCCGAAGATCGCCAGCAGCGAATAGCTCGACCCGACATAGGTCGCGACGAAGGCTTCGATGACGCCGAGCAGCAGCGCGGCGACGAGGGCACCGCCGACGGAGCCCAAGCCGGCAAGCACAGCCACGAAAAATGCGAACAGAGTATAGCGCAGGCCGACTTCCGGGTTCACTGAAAAGATTGCACCCATTAGTACGCCGGCCATGGCAGTGATGCCTGCGTAGAGCCCGTAAACAGTGGCGCTGAGGCGGCGGATGTTGACGCCCATCAGTGCGGCGTTCTGCCGGTTTTCAGCCGTCGCTCTGATCGCCAACCCATAGCGGGTGCGGTAGAGGAACAGGAACAGTCCGCCGGCGATGGCGATCGCGAAGACCGCCGCGGCCACGCGGATCAGTGGCACCGTCACGGGCCCGACGGCGAGGCTCTCGCCGCTCAACACGGTCGGCACGCTGTGGGTATTGAAGCCCCACGCGGTCAGCATGCCGCCGCGCAGCAGTGTGAACAGGCCGAAGGTCAACGCCAGCGCCATCAATTCCGGCCGCGCCGTGCGGCTGTTGCGGACATTGTAGAGGATCGGCCCAATCAGATAGCCGATGGCGCCGAACAGCATGAAGGCCACGGGGATCGCCAGGAATCCGTCGACCCCAAGTCCGGCACCCATATAGTAGCCGAGATAGCCGCCCAGCACGACCCAGCCGCCCACCGCGAAATCGATGACATGCAGCACGCCGAAAGCGAGCTGGAAACCGATCGTAAAAGTGGCGATGACGCCGCCGATCAGAAGGCCGTTCAGCAAGGTCTGTAGGAATAGATCCAACGCGGGAACCGTCCGTCAGCCAACGAAAGAGCGGAGTGCCGCGGCAAAGCGGCCGTACACACGATAGCATGGTCCGTCATTTTCCGAGCACGCGCAACCACCGTCATTGCGCCGGGCAAGGGTGATGGCGACGAGGCCGCCCCCACCCTGTCCAGAACCGGCTATTTCCAAGCTGGCAGCGGGTAGGTGAGGTCCGCTGCCGCGGCCTCTTTCGGCCCCACCGCTACGGTCTTGCCACCCTGAATCTGGATCAGCACCGGCACGGGCTGGACGTTGTCGTGGTAGTGGTTGCCTTCCTTCTCGAACTTGATCGGTCCGTAGAAGGTCTGGATGTCGGTCGCGGCTATCGCGTCCTTAAGAGCCACCCTGTCTTCAGGCGTGAGCCCCGGCTTCTTGCCAAGCCGCTTGACGGCATCGCCGAAAACGAGACCGCTGGCCGCGCAGGCCGCTTCGGTATAGTCGGGCTCGTGCCCGGACTTCTTTTGCGCCATCTCGGCAAACTCCTTTGCGGTGCCGAAGAGGTCGTCCTTATATGGAACTGACGGCAGCCACACGGAGACGCCGCAGGTGCCGTCGGCGTCCGCGGCGAGCGCCTGGGCGAAGGCCGGGTCGGTGACGCCATAGTGCATTATCAGCGCCTTGGGCCGGAAGTTCAGCGACTTGGAGGTCTTGACGACATTGATCAGCGGCTCCTCATGGCCGCCGACGGCGAGGATATCGGGATTGAGCGCTGCGATCTTAGAGATGACGGGGGTAAGGTCGCCAGAGGCCGGCACCAATTCGTAGGCGACGACTTCCAATCCGGCCTCCTTGGCCCCGTCGCGAAAACCTTCGCCGGTTTCCTTCGAGAAGGGTTCGTTGACGCCGATCACAGCAATCGTCTTGGCCATGGGATTAGACAGTTTCGCCAGCACGGCCAGCGATTTACCCGCAGTGGTGTCCACAGCCGGGATGATGCCGAAGTTGAATTCCGGCTTGGCCTTCCAGACGTTTGGGGATTCAGCGGAGCCGGAAATCATCGGCACCTGGTACTTCTGGCAGATCGGCTGCACGGCGATAGTCGAACCGCTGGTGTAAGGGCCGAATAGCACGTCGACCTCATTCTGGACGATCAGGCGCTCGGCGGCATCGGCGCCGGTCGCGGGGTTGCTTTGGTCGTCACCGTAGAACATGTCGACCTTGAAGCGCTCGCCGGCGACTTCAACCCCGCCCTTGGCGTTGATGGCCTCCGCCCATAGGTCGTAACCGCGTTTGGTCAGGTTGCCGCCGAGGATGTTCTCGCCCGACAGCGAGGTGATAACGCCGGCCTTGAATGTCGTCACCTGCGCGCGTGCCGCCCGCACAAACGGGCCCAACGGGCCGGCCGCGAAGGCGCCGGCGCTGACGCCGAGGAACCGACGGCGCGAAAAACGTTTGCTGTTCGTGAACATCACTCAACTCCCTTCATCCGGTTATCAGATTGGAGACCGACGATATCTCTTGTTTATACCACTGTATGCCTTTTGTGCGGACAGAGAAGATATGCCCGAGTCAACAGGCAATGCGTAAGGCGGCTTCGGGTCATCAACGCGTAGAGGCACCGCAGGCTGTGGATGCTCAATGCCTCGCCGTGCACCAGCTTCGTCGACGAATGTCTTTTGGGCGCCATTGGCGCCGCGAGCAGTTCCAGACGCGGCTCCTATTCTACACCTAGACAAGTTTGCGAGGCATCAAGGAACGAAGGTCTAGTCATTAAGGCATTTATTTTTCTATTGATTTCTGTGTCTCGCGACGCTCCGTCGCATGGTAGACAAACCACTTTTTGAGAGGCACCAGGCGCGAGATAGCCCTTCGGGTCATGGTCGCGAAGGGGTGGGATTCGCCGATCATGGCCTCGTCGCCAAGATGATACCTTCGGCAGCCTTTTGATTTCTTTAAAACGGTCGCCGCAGTTTCGAGAATGGAGCCCCACGGAACCAAATCTGTCCACTCGCGTCCGGGTTGGCTGGGGAAAGCCGGCCCGGCGCCCGAAGGGGCAGGCCGAAGCGGACAAGCGTGGCAACAATGCTTTCATTCCAAATTGGGTTACTCGGGCCGTTCTGCGACAAAGAGAGTATCGGAGAGAAGCCCAAGCCGGTCGCGATCCCCGGCGGGTATACGATCTGAATTTATTCGGGTGACCGTAAAGCCGGCGTCCTCGATACGCTCCTTGATATCCGGTCCGTAGGCTCGCACGTGATCCGATCCACCAAAGCGCTCGTCGCGCTCGCTCAGTGACATAGATGGTGCCGCTTCGATCGTTTGGCGGTAAATAAGCGGTACCTGGATCCAGACCTGCCCTCGGGGTTTAAGAGATGACCAAAGTTGCCGAAACACATGCCGATCATCAGGTACGTGTTCCATGACATGACTTAAGACAACGATATCGAGATCGCTGGTGCGACGCATGTCCATCAGGTCAATTTTCACGGTATCCGGCCCGTACCGTCCCGGCTCGAAATCGGCTTTGATTAGGTTGCCCGCTTGAGAGAGTCTCTTTGAAAGACCCTTTTCGCTTGGCGCAATCTGGAGAATTTCAAGCTGCCCCGCCGGCAACTTGATAAGCCTATGGTCTAGAGCACAAATCAAAAACCGCTCACGATCCACGGCATGACAAAGCGGGCAGATAAGAGTGTACGCTCCGAAACGGTAAAAAGCCGCTACATCGCGATCGCAGGCGTTGCAGTGATGAGCCTTGCTCGTCGGGAGGAGCGTCAGGGCAAACGCTCTGAGCCAATCTCGGTACGAATGAAGTTTGCGTGTGACCCGCCGCACTGTGATACGATCACCATAGCTGCGAAAAAGAGATAGAAGTCGGCTCTCTCGAACATTGTTCTTCCTTGATGGTTTCAGCATGTCGCCTCTAAGGTTTTTTCACCCAAGGGGACGATAATTAGCGCCAGCTGATATGAAGTCGAGTCTGCGGAGCAGCCCGTGCTCCCGATCGGTCGCTGACGATGGAGGGCGTGGGAGCCAGGCCCTCGCGCTAACGCTGGCACGGCGGCCAGCGGGACACGCGCTGGCGGGCTGCTGGTCCTATTGTCCTATTCGACAACCCAGCCTTTGAAGAGAAAATTCGATCATCGTCATTGCTGCGCCTTGTCCGGGCTTCTCGACAATGGCCCGCATCGTCAAATTCGCCGGCCACTCGCTGCGCGCTGGCCTCGCCTCGTCGGCCGAGGTCGACGAACGCGATGTGCAAAAACAGCTCGGCCATGCCTCCTCGGAGATGACCCGCCGCTATCAGCGCCGCAGACATCGCTTCCGCATCAACCTGACCAGGGCTTCCGGCCTCTAAGGAGGCAAAAACCCCTCCTCTGCCGTTATTCCGCCACTCAGGTTCACGCGAACGCCTTCACCCTGAGCGTCAAGAGACTGGTTTTCTGCCATCGGGCAGCCCCGGAGCCTCCGGGCCTGTTTCATCGCCAGGACAGCTGGTCTTTCGGCAGCTGACCGCTCGGATCGAACACGTTCACTTTGTGCGGAAGATCGCCAGTCCCACAGCACCAAATTGCGGTCTTCCGTCTCCGCGCCCGGACCAAAACTCGGCACCAGAATTCCAGCAATGCCTTCAGGCCGCAGCCGGTCGTAGATGGACCAGGATGCAGGTCGCTCTCCGTTGCCGAGAGCCGTGGCCCAGGCGCTGCCCATGTTCGCAAGCGTGCCAGAAGATTCTCCCCTGCTTGGTTGACAGATCAGTGATGTCCTCGCAGTCCACCTCATAAGAGCACAGCACGCAGGGATCGATGCGATGCGCGAAGCCCTGGTTGGCTTCCTTGACAGTCGTCATGACCGTCAGCGACAAATATAGCGCGGGCACACCTTTGGGATTGAATCGAGCGCCCCTGATCGCCGCTCCATCACCGGAACTCGGCTTGAATGCCCAACGTGGATCATGCGTCCTGTAGCAGGTCCCGACAAGCCTCAAGCAAAGCCACCCAGGGCCATGTGATCGAGGTAGTCGCGAATAGCAGCGGCCTTGCCGTCCTTGATGATCCCGCGCTTATTCGGCAGCGGCATGGTCGGCCTTCAAAGTCCTTGGCCGGGAAGTCGGTACGGAATCAGGCAACACCCGTTTCCGAACTGGATTTTGAAGCCGTGGATAAGCGGCTATGATGAGCGTGCCGAATGCAAGTAAGGTCGAGGAGGCCTCGAACAATCGGCTTTAGAGGAGACTAAGTCGATGACGAACGTGCGTGCCCTTGTCCTTGAACGCCAGCACGAACTCAAGCTGCGTGACATCGATCTGCCACAGACCGTAGGCCCGGGCGAAGTTCGCATCAAGATCCATACGGTAGGCATCTGCGGCTCTGACGTGCACTACTACACGCATGGCCGCATCGGCCCGTTCGTGGTCGAGGCGCCGATGGTCTTGGGTCACGAAGCCGCTGGCACCGTCGTCGAAACAGGCGAAGGCGTCGAGCATCTAAAGGTCGGCGACCGCGTCTGCATGGAGCCGGGTATTCCCGATCCCAATTCGCGAGCGAGCCGGCTCGGTCTCTACAACATTGACCCGGCTGTCAGATTCTGGGCAACGCCGCCGATCCACGGCGTGTTGACACCCTATGTCGTTCACCCCGCCAACTACACGTTCAAACTGCCCGACAACGTCAGCTTCGCCGAAGGCGCCATGGTGGAGCCTTTCGCTGTCGGCATGCAGGCGGCTGCCAAAGCAAAGATCGCGCCGGGCGACACGGCGGTGGTGATTGGCGCAGGGCCGATTGGCACGATGGTGGCGATCGCTGCACTCGCCGGCGGCTGTGCCCGCGCCATTGTTGCAGATCTCGCCCAACCCAAGCTCGACATTGCCGGCGGCTATCAAGGCGTGATCCCGGTCAACGTCCGCGACAAGAACCTGGCGGCGGAGGTAAAGCGCCTGACCGATGGCTGGGGCGCCGACGTCGTATTTGAATGCTCGGGCTCGTCCAAGGCATGGGAGACCCTGCTCGATCTGCCGCGGCCCGGTGGCGTGGTGGTGGTGGTCGGCCTGCCGGTGGCGCCGATCGCATTCGATGTCGCCACCGCCTCGACCAAGGAAGTCCGCATCGAGACTGTGTTCCGATATGCCCACCAATATGAGCGGGCGATCGCCCTGATGGCGTCGGGCCGGGTCGACCTGAAGCCACTCATTTCGGCGACCTTCCCCTTCGAAGACTCCATCACTGCCTTCGACCGCGCAGTCGAAGCCCGGCCGGCGGACGTGAAGCTCCAGATCAGACTGCCGGATTGAGGCGAGTTCCCAAGAAGCCCGGGCGGTCCTCCCGAGCTCCTGGACGCGTTCCGTAGTTTCTTGGGCCGCCAAGTTGGCGGCGGCCCTGGTGCTTTTTATGCTGGTACACAGCATTGCCAGCGGCGTTCTACAAAAAGAACTCCATATCCGGCGATGACGGCGTCCCGTGGGACCGCGAGCAATCCCTTGAGCACTGATGGAACCGACTTGACAAATCGGCGGCCGTCCGACACGTTCTTAACAAAAGGCACAACAAACTTACAAAAGTTCAAGTTGGCACAATCTGGCCGATAGGGAGAAGGCCGATGCATCTCTGTCACCGAACGGAGATTTGCGCGTGAGCACCACAACCCTCACGCGGCCGAGTTCCAGGTGGGCCCTGCCCCGGTTCATGACGGCCGAGCATCCGTTTCCCTGGCTTGCGCCAATCACGGTGATGCTTCTCGTTTTCGGCATCTATCCTCTGGCTTATTCGGTCTGGCTGTCGTTTCACAAACGCAACGTCGTTTCCCGGCAGCTCGACTTTGCCGGGCTCCACCAATGGACGCGCGCATTCTCGGACGCGCGGATGTGGCATTCGCTGGAAACCACGCTGATCTACACCTTCGTCGCGCTTGCCGTTCAGCTTGCGCTCGGCATCCTTATCGCGCTTCTGCTTGACACCGACCGCAAAGGCTACGGGGTGCTGCGGGCACTGATGACACTGCCGCTGGTGGTGCCGCCTGCCGTGACCGGAATGATGTTCCTGCTGATGCAGGACGGCTCTTTCGGCGTCCTGTCGTTCTACCTCTATGCCCTCGATCTGATCTCGCCGGCACAGCCGATCCTGACGCAGCCGGGAACCGCATTGGCGGCGATCCTGCTGGCCGACATATGGCAATGGACGCCGTTCATGGTGCTCATCATCCTGGCAGGGCTCAGGGCACTGCCGAAGGAACCTTTCGAAGCCGCGGCGATCGACGGCGCCAATGGCATCCAGACGTTCTGGCGGCTCACATTGCCGATGCTGCGCAAGGTGATAGCGGTCGCGGTGCTGATCCGCGGCGTCGATCTCTTTCGCATCTACGACTACGTCTACATCATCACCGCCGGCGGGCCAGGCACGGCTACCGAGACGCTTTCATTCTACGCGGGTCGAATCTACTTCACCGGAGACTTCCCCTATGCCGCGACCCTGTCGCTGATCGTGCTCGTCGTCTTGATCGTCGTGTCGAACGTCTTCGTCAGGCTGTTCAAGGTGAGGTTCTGATGGAACCGTCGCGCGCCCAAACGATCGCCCGTGACGTGCTCGCCATCCTGGTGGTGGCGATCTTCATGTTCCCGATCGCGTGGTGGGCTCTGTCGTCTATCAAACCCTATTCGGCGATCTTCGATCGCAGTGGACCGGTTTACACCGGTTTCGCGCCGACGCCGGACAATTACCGCGTGACGTTGCTTGGCGTTTCGCGCGTCGACATCGGCATGGAACAGGGCGGCGAGGCGGCGGGGGTGATCAAGGGCGGCGCCAGCTCCTACGATTCGCGCCAGTCGTTGCTCGACAGCGCCATCATAGCCGTCGGATCGACGGCGCTGACGCTGCTGCTGGCCACTCTGGCCGCCTATTGCCTGTCGCGAATGCAGTTCAGCGGCCAGCAGTCCTTCCTGTTCTGGATTCTCTCGCAGCGCTTCATGCCGCCAATCGCGATCGTCATTCCGATCGTTTTCATGTTCCGGGATCTCGGCTTGCGCGATACCTATACGGGGCTCATCCTCGTTCACAGTTTGATTAACCTGCCGCTGGCGGTTTTGCTTTTGAAGTCGTTCTTCGACGATGTTCCGCGCGAGGTTGATGAGGCGGCGCTGATTGACGGAGCGACGCGCTGGCAGACGTTCCGACGCGTGGTCCTTCCCATGGTCAAGGGCGGCATCGCTGCGACGGCTGTGCTGTGCTTCATCTTTTCGTGGACCGAGTTCCTGCTCTCACTGTTCCTGACAACGTCGATCCGCACTGTGCCGGTGAAGATCTCGACCTTTGTCACCTCGACCGCGACCGAGTGGGGCTACATCACAGCGCTCGGCACGTCCGCGATCATACCCAGCTTCATCTTTATCCTGCTGGTTCAACGGCATCTGGTCCGCGGCCTCACCCTCGGATCCCTGAAGGAGTGAGGCGCAGACGAGAAGAACGACGACAAAAACGCAACGGAGGAACGATCATGAGCTTCAGTGAACACGACAAGAAGACATTCGTCACCGATATCTGCAATGACTTTACGGCGCGCCGAATAACCAAACGCGACTTCATGAGGAAGATGGCGCTCGCTGGTGTCGGCTTTTCCGCCTTCGGATCGGCCATGCTAGGTGGCGGCCGCACCAATCGGGGTATGCTGGGGCTCGGGGTTGAAGAAGCCCGCGCCCAGGACGCCGATATGCTGAAGTGGCTGGCCGATGTCGGCAAGCCATATGCCGGCACCAAAATCCGCTACACTTCAGAAGCGACGCCGCCAACGATCGTGGCCAACCAGCTTGTCGCGGGTGAATTCACCAAGGCAACCGGCATTGAGGTGGAAGTCGAGATCGTGCCGCTGGAGCAGGTTCTCGCCAAGGCTACGCAAGACGTACAGGGCCAGTTGGGCACCTACGACGTCTACTATCTCGACCAGTCCTGGATGGCGACATTTGCACAGGATGTCGTCGATCCTCGCGAGTATTATGACCAGAACAAAGCACTGGCGATGCCCAACTTCGACTGGGACGATTTCTCCAAGCCGCTGGTCGACGGCATTGCCATGTACAACGGCAAACAGTGCGGAATTCCATTCGATATTCCGATCTTCATCCTGATGTACCGCAAGGATCTTTTCGACAAACACAATATCGCGCTGCCGACAGACCTCGACGCCTATCTCAAGGCCGTGCAGGCGCTCACAGAGGCAGAAAAAAGCAACGGCATCTTCGGCACCGCGTGCCAGGCCAAGTCCGGCCATTATTCGCTGGAATGCGACTGGACCTTCGCTCTGTGGGGCCATGGCGGTTCGATCTTCAACAAAGACAAGAAGTTTGTCGGCAATGACGAGCGCGGCGTGGCCGGGCTGCAATTCTATCAGGAGTTGGTCAAGAACTCACCGCCGTCTGCAACGACTTGGACCTGGGACGGTCAGGGGCAGGCGCTGACACAGGGTCAGGCCGCCATGGCAATCACCTGGGGCGAAGATTTCCCCGGCTTCGACGCCAACGATTCCAAGGTCAAAGGCCTGTTCGAGGCCTTGCCGGCGCCCAAGGAGGTTCCTGGCCGTCGCGCCGCCGCCGATTGCGGCTTCAACGAAATCCCGGCCGTCGGCCACCAGGGTGGCTCAACGATTTCGTTGTCGCAATATTCCAAGAACAAGGAAGCGGCATGGCTGTTCATGCAGTGGGTCTGCTCGAAGGATGTGATGGCGCGCGTGTCGACGCTCGGCGGCGGGGCCTCGCCGATGCGCAATTCCTCTTTTACAGATCCTCGGGTCAAGGCGAAGGCCGTTGTCGGGCCCGGAACGACACGCCATTTCGAGGCGATCAAATACACTATCGACAACCAGATGGGATCGGAGCCGGACATGCCGATCTGGGCGGATCTGTCGAACAACGACATCCCGGTTGAACTCGGCAAATTGCTTACGGGCCAAGACTATGGCGGCGACGCCAAGGCATGCCTGGATGCCATTGCCGGCATTGTCGACGGCAAAGTCAAGGATGCCGGTCTTTAGCGGGTAGTCGGTGATTTGGGCGAAGGCGGCTTCGACCGCCCTCGCCCTTTGGCAATGTGGCGGCAATGGTTCCTGATCTCGTCATCGGCATTGATTCCTCGACCTCGGCAACCAAGGCGATCGCCTGGGACCGCAATGGTCTGGCCGTGGCTGAAGGTCGTGCACCGCTTGCGATGTCGAACCCGCGTTCGGGCTATTTCGAGCAGGATCCGGCCGAGTGGTGGACCTCGACGGTCGCAGCGCTGCGGGTCGTGGCGTCGACGGTTCCGCCGGCACGCATTGCCGCCCTTGCCATTGCCAACCAGCGCGAAAGCTTCGGACTTTTCGATGAGCAGGGCCAGGCAGTCGGGCCCGCAACGCTCTGGCTCGATGAGCGCGCCCGGCGGAAGGCACGCCGCTTCGGCGAGAGCTTCGGCGCGGCACGCGTCCACGCAATATCCGGCAAGCCGCTGGACGTCATTCCTTGCCTTTACCGCATGATCTGGTTTCGCGAGGAAGAGCCCGAGATTTTTGCCCGGGTGGAGCGAATGGCCGAAGTCCACGGCTACCTGGTGTTTCGGTTGAGCGGCCTGTGGGTGACGTCCACCGCATCCGCCGACCCGATGGGCATACTCGATATGCGAGCTATGGACTGGTCGAACGATATACTGAACGCGGCAGGCGTCCCCCGGCGCATGATGCTGGACCTGGCGCGGCCCGGCGCCGTGCTGGGCCAACTAACGTCGGAAGCGGCCATGCTGACGGGCTTGCGGGAGGGCACGCCGATCGTCGCCGGCGGCGGCGACGGTCAATGCGCCGGCACGGGCGCGGGTGTGTTGCAGCCGCGATGCGCCTACATCAACCTCGGTACGGCAGTCGTCTCTGGCAGCTTCGGCATCGACTACGTGCATGATTTGGCCTTCCGCACCGAAACGGCGGTCGCCGATGATGGCTATATCTACGAGACGTGCCTTCGCGCCGGTACTTTTCTTGTCGACTGGATGGCGCGCGAAATGCTTGGCGTCGATCTGCATGGCGCAAGCGACGCCCTGGAGGCGCTCGAGGCCGAAGCCGCTACCAGCCGGATCGGCGCAGGCGGCATAATGCTCCTGCCCTACTGGCAGGGCGTCATGGATCCGCACTGGGATAGTGCTGCCCATGGTGTCATTGCCGGGCTTTCCGGGTCGAGCCGCCGCGGCGACATCTATCGCGCCGTGCTGGAAGGCATAGCGCTGCATCAGGCCGCGACAAGTCAGCGGGCCGCTGCGGCTGCCGCCCAGACCATCGACCAGTTCATAGCCATCGGCGGAGGAGCGAAGTCCGACCTGTGGATGCAGATTCTGGCCGATGCACTCGACCGTCCCGTAATGCGTTCGACGACAGTGGAAGCCTCTTCCCTCGGCGCGGCGATGGCAGCGGCCAAGGGCGTGGGCTGGTTTTCCACCATCGCCGAAGCGTCGCTCGCAATGGCCAGCAAGCCGGCCAAAACCTTCGAACCGGACGCGAAACGGGCCGAGCTCTACGCCGAGCTTCTTGCGATCCATGCCGATCTTTGGCCTACGCTTTCAGCCTGGAACCAGCGACTCGCGGCCTTCATGGAGACCGATCATGGCTGAAACGACCAACTGGAACGCGTTGATCGAGGACGTTGTCGCGGAACGCTGGAAAGATCCTGAGACAGGCGCGGCTGCCGTCCTGCCGTTCCAGACGATCGAATTGCTGGAGACGACGGAGGGCCGCGAGGCGGATCTCGTTGCGCCCCTGGGGCTCGGCCGTCGCATCGCTGTTGTGTCCGATGTCAACACCGTCGATGTGATGGGCCGGCGCGTCGCGAAGGCGCTGCGCGCCATCGCCGACATCAGTGAAATCGTTCTGCCTGACGGCCTCGACTGCGACGAGGCAACGATCCAGATGGTCAGAGAGAAGACGCGTCATGCCGACGGGGTCGTGGCCGTCGGGTCCGGCGTCCTCAACGACAGCTGCAAGCATGCAACCTTCCTCGACGAGCGGCCCTATGCCGTCTTCGGCACGGCCGCCTCAATGAATGGCTACGGCGCCTCGACAGCGTCGGTGACGTTGGCTTCAGGGCTCAAGATCTCGCTGCCCTCGCACGCTCCGCGGGGCATCTTTCTGGATCTTGGTGTATCGGCCGCAGCACCCGCCTGGCTCAGCGCCGCTGGGCTCGGCGACAGCCTCTGTCGTCCCACCGCCCAGATCGATTGGTGGGCTTCGCATCGGCTGTTCGACACCTACTATTCTGCCGTGCCCTACCTGCTGCAGGCGGGCGATGAGGAACCGATGCTGGCCCATGCGCCTGGTCTTGCCAGGCATGACGTCACCGCTGTCGGGCATCTCCAGCGCGTCTTGACGCTGTGCTCGATGGGTGTGTGCTTCGCCGGCGTTTCCCATCCTGGATCCATGGGAGAGCACCAGATTTCCCATTGGGTCGACATGTTCGCGCAAGACCATCATCCCGGCACCACGCACGGTCAGCAGGTCGGGGTTGCCTCGCTGGTCATGGCGCGTCTGCAAGCGCGGCTGCTGGACAGGAAAGAGCCGCCGCAGGTGAAGCCGACCGCCATCGACGAGGCGGCGATGCTGGCCCGCTACGGGGCACAACTTGGACCACTTTGCATTGCCGAGATGAAGAAGACGGCACTCGACGCCAGCCAGACGGAAAGCTTCAACCGCAGGCTTGCGGAAATCTGGCCGGCCCTGCGCCAGGAGGTTCGGCCCATGGCAATGCCGATTGCACGCATGGAGGCAGCACTCAAGGCTGCCGGGGGGCCGGTCACTGGCGCGGAACTAGGCCTGCCGCGCGCGCTTTGGCACGACGCCATCCGCTATTCGCGAGAAATCCGCGGCCGATGGTCCTTTGTCAATCTGGCCGCCGATGCAGGGCTGCTGGAGGAGTTTCTGGAGAGCGAATGGTGAGAGCGCATCCGATCGCCAATGGCTCGCATGGCGACGTGGAACCCAACCGGCAAGAGCAATCGAAGGATAACAATTTATGGCGTCTGTCACCATCAGCAACATAAAGAAGGACTATGGCGCCCTCTCGATTATCCATGGACTCGATCTCTCTATCGAGGATGGCCAGTTCGTCGTTCTGTTGGGGCCGTCCGGCTGCGGCAAGTCCACACTGTTGCGCATGATAGCCGGTCTCGAGCCCATCACGTCCGGTGAGATCACGATAGGAGACAGGGTCGTCAACACGCTTCATCCCAAAGACCGCAACATCGCAATGGTCTTCCAGAATTACGCGCTTTACGCGCACATGACCGTCTTCGACAACATGGCGTTTTCCATGCAGTTGAAGAAACGCCCCAACGAAGAAATCAAACAGAAGGTGGGATGGGCGGCGTCGATCCTCAATCTGACGCCCTATCTGGAACGGTACCCTCGCCAGCTTTCGGGCGGCCAACGGCAACGCGTCGCCATGGGTCGCGCCATCGTGCGAGACCCAACTGTCTTCCTGTTCGACGAGCCGCTGTCCAACCTCGACGCCAAGCTGCGCGTGCAAATGCGGACGGAAATCAAGGAGCTCCACCAGCGGCTGAAGACCACCACAGTCTATGTCACGCATGACCAAATCGAGGCCATGACCATGGCCGATGTCATCGTCATCATGCGCGACGGCCACATCGAGCAGATCGGGCGCCCGCTCGATGTCTACGATCGCCCGGCAAACCTCTTCGTCGCCTCCTTCATCGGCTCGCCCGCAATGAACATGTTCCATGGCGAGGTGGCTTCCGAGCGCGACGCCTGGGTGGTGCGGACCGACGAGCTATCCCTCCCGCTTCCGCCAGAGGCCGCGGTCCGGCCCGGCCAAAAGGTGATCTATGGCATTCGGCCCGAACATCTTCGACCTGTGGCAGACGGGCGCGGCATCCCGGCGAGGATTACGGTTGTCGAGCCGACTGGCCCCGAAATCCATATCTTTGCCGCCATGGGCAACATTGCGATCTGCTCGGTGCTGCATGATCGCATGGAGCTCTCTCCTGGAGCTGTGATCCACCTGGAGCCAGCGCCTGAGCGAATCCACCTGTTCGACCAAGGCAGCGGCGAGCGGCTGGACAAGGAAAGAAGCTGAATGGCGCAGATCATTATCCTCGGCGCTGGCGTCATGGGCTCCGCCATGACGCTTCCGGCCGCTCACGCGGGTAACCGCATCACTCTTGTCGGCACCCATCTCGACGAGGAGATCGTCAGCTCTGTGGCCGACACAGGTCATCACCCTCGCCTCAACATCACTCTGCCTGACGCGGTGGCCGCCTGTTCCTGGACCGAATTCGGGACGGCGATGAACGATGGAGCCGACCTGCTTGTACTCGGCGTCTCGTCGGCCGGCGTTCCTTGGGCGATCGACCGCATTGCTGAAAGCATCAAGTCGCCCGTGCCGATACTGATGATTACGAAAGGACTCGCCGCGAGCGACGAAGGCATCGAAATCCTGCCGCATCTGCTTGCCCGCGAGATTGAGCAACGTACTGGCTTGTCGATCCCGGTAATGGCCGTCGGCGGACCTTGCATTGCCGGCGAACTGGCCGCACAGCGCGATACCTCGGTGATCGTGGCCGGACACGATCCCGACCAGGTGGCCGCGGCGTCACGCATTCTGCGCGCGCCTTTCTATCATGCGCGACCATCATCCGATCTCATTGGCGTCGAGATCTGCGCCGCTTTCAAGAACTTCTATACACTCGCCGTTGGGGCTCCCGTCGGGCTGCTTGAGCGCGACGGCAAGGCGCCCAACGGTGCGCTCATGCACAACCTTGCCTCGTCGCTTTTCTCGCAGTCCCTCGCCGAGATGGCGATTCTGGTCGAAGCTCTGGGTGGAAAAATCGAAACAGTGCTGGGGCTGGCCGGCTCCGGCGATCTTTATGTGACCTGCCAGGCGGGCCGTAACGGTCGCATGGGACGCCTGCTCGGCCGCGGCCTGCCCTATTCCGTGGCGAAGCGCGAACATATGAGTTCGGACACGGTCGAGGGGGCGCAACTGGCGCTGGACCTTGGTCAGGCTTTGAAGAATATGATGGGCCGGGGTGTACTTCCCGATGATCGCCTGCCGCTGACGACTGCCATCATCGACGCGATTTGCCATGATGCTCCGCTGGTTTTGTCCTTCGACCGCTATCATCGAGGCTAGCGGAGCCGGGGAAACTCGATTGATGCCTCATATCGATGAGCACATGGCTCGGCCGAGCCCGCTCTGGACCCGCTGCCGCGGAGTGGACAGGATGATCTGATGGAGAAACCAGCACGAAAGAAACGCGACGGCCGCCAAGCCGTAACGAGTTCCGTCACGGCCGATCGCGAGGAAGGGCTGCTCGTGCGCGCCGCCTGGCTTGCTTATGTCGGTGACCTCACCCAGGCGCAAATCGCCAAGTCTCTTGGCCTGACCCGCCTCCGCGTCAACCGGATGCTGGCGCATGCGCGCCAGCGGGGGATCGTTCAGATTCGCATCAATTCCAAGGTGGCGAACTGCATCGAGTTGGAGAACCGGCTGCGGGACGCCTATGGTGTCTCGGATCCAATCGTGGTCCCGACACCGCCGGATCCTGCTCTGGTGCCACAGGTCATCGCAGCCGCCGCCGGCGAAGCCCTGTCGCTTAGAATCCGTGACGGGATATCGGTAGGCGTGGGATGGGGGCGGACGCTCCAGCTCAGTCTGCGGTCGGTGACCGTGCGCCCGGTCAAAGGAATGTCGATCGTTTCCCTGCTTGGCGGGCTCACACGTGGATCGGCGATCAACATCTACGAGATCGCTTCCCGGCTCGCGGCGCTCTTCGACGCGGAATGCTTCTACATCGCAGCACCGGTGTTCACGGATACCGAGGCCACACGCGATCTGCTTATGCGCCAGTCTATTCTGGAAGACGCCTTCACTCATGCCCGCGACGTTGACGCCGCTTTCGTTTCGGTGGGCGCGGTGCACAAGGACGCCACCATCTTTCGGATCGGACTGGTAGGAGACGATGATCTCAGATCACTCCGCGAAGCCGGAGCGGTCGGCGATATTTGCGGCCATTGGATCGGCGCCGACGGACAACTCGTCGATCACCCGCTAAACAGCCGCGTCATCGGCCTCGCCCCCGAACATCTGCGCGACGTCGACACTGTGATCCTGCCCTCCGGCGGCCTCGACAAGGTTCCGGTGCTGCGCGCCGTGTTGCGTCTGGGAGTCGTCGATGTGCTGATCACCGACGAGAAAACCGCTGAGGCTATTCTTGCGGAAAAGTCGTAGCGCAGACTGATCTCCACCAGCAGAGTGGCTCGCGAGTGATTGCTTCTTCACGTCACAGCACCTCGTGGATTTCCTCGATCGAAGTCTCGCCGATCGGCTTGTCCAGAATGATCTCTCCGCGCGCCATCGCCACGACCCGGTCACAGCATTCGAAAACATGATGCATGTTGTGGCTGATGAAGACGCTAGTGATGTTCTGGGCCTTGAGGCCACGAACGAAGCCGATCACCTTTCGCGTCTCCTTCACCGAGAGATGGTTGGTTGGCTCGTCGAGAATCATGACTTTCGACTTGAAATGCATGGCCCGGGCGATCGCCACGCCTTGGCGCTGGCCGCCCGACAGTTCGCCGACCAGCGCGTCGGGCGACCGCAGATGCAGGTCGACGTCGGCGATCGCCTTGACGCTTTCGTCACGCATGCGCTTCTGGTCCAGGATGCCGATACCGAAAACCGAACCCTTCACCGGCTCGCGTCCGATGAAAACGTTGCGGGCGATGGTCATGGTCGGGACCATGGAATTGTACTGGTAGATCGTCTCGATGCCGCGTTCCATGGCATCGCGCGGGTTAGAGAAGCGGACCGGTTCACCTTCGATCCTGATCTCGCCGCCATCGGGCTTTTGGGTGCCTGAGAGGATGTTGATCAGCGTCGATTTGCCGGCGCCATTGTCGCCGACGAGGCCCAGTGCCTCGTCGGGATAGATATCCAGCGTAACGTTTTTCAAGGCGTGGACGCCGGAATACCATTTCTGGAGTCCCTTGATCGCGATGATGGGGGCCGCCATGATCAGGTCTCCACCTTCATTGCCCTGCCCCGCTTTCGAAGCCATGCGTTCATGACGACCGCGAAGATAGTCAGAAAGCCGATCGCCATCTTGAACCAGTTGGCGTCAACCTGGCTCAGCACCAGTCCGTTGTCGATGACGCGGATAAGAGCAGCCCCGATGATGCCGCCGAAGATGGTGCCGATGCCACCAGCCAGCGAGGCGCCACCGATGACGGCGGCCGACACGGCCTGCAGCTCCAGCCCCTCGCCGATCGACGGCAGCGGGGCGCCGAGCCGCATCACCTGAATGGTACCGGCAAAGCCGGCGAGCACCGAACAGATCATGAAGCAGGCGACCTTCACCCGGGCCGTCGGGATGCCCATCGATTGCGCGGCGGGCAGAAAGCCGCCGGTGGCGCGCACCCAGTTGCCGAAATTCGTGTGCGACAGGAGCACGGTCACCAGGATTGCCACGGCGAGAAACCAGAAGAACGACATGCGAAAGAGGTCGCCCGGTCCCACATAGACCGTAAACAGCCATTTGGGCAGAGCGTTAGCTGGTATGACAGGAGGGAAGCCGCCGGAGATTACCACCGTCAGCGAACGCGCGATGAACAGCATACCAAGCGTGGTGATGAAGCTTGGTATCGCGAAACGAATCGTTATGAACCCGTTGAAGAAGCCGATGAGGGCAGCGATCGCGAGGCCGGCGGCAAAGGCCGGCGCGAACGGAACGCCTGCCGCGAGCATCACCGCCATGGTCATCGGGGTCAGCGCAAAGACCGAGCCCACCGAAAGATCAAACTCACCGCATATCATCAGCAGGGTCACGCCGATCGCGACCAGCCCCATTTCGGGCAGCAGCCCAAGCATTCCGCGAAGGTTCTGTGTGTTCAAAAATACGCCGTTCGAGCGAATCTGAAAGACAATGAGGAGCAGGAGCAGGAACACGACCGCCGCAAGCTCCGGCTTCTCCAGATAAATCTTCATCAAACGCTTCATCATTCGCTCCGGCTCGGGATCGTTTCCGCTGGTTATCGCATCGGCAAAGGGGATGGCGGCAGTCTGTCTTCTACCGCCCTTGACGGGGAGATGCCGCTGGAGGATGGGGACGGAGCCAACGCCCAAGACCGTGTTGGCTGGCCCTCCCCCTTGTCCAGCCGACCTCTCCCCGTAAGAACGAGGAGAGGACGCCGGCTTCGTGCCTACCGCACGCCCTTTGCGGCCAGTTCCTTGAGCTTTGGCACGTCTTCCTTGACGATGATGCCCTTGCCGGTGTCGATGTCTGCCGGCAGCAGACCGATGTTCTTGGCGAGATAGGCTTCCATCACCGGCATGAAGCCTTGCATGTAGGGCTGCTGGTCGACTTGGACCTGGATGTAACCCGCTTCCATCTGTTGCAGGACTTCCGAGACGATATCGAAGCCGCCCATCAGCACCTTGCCCGGCTCGATGCCGCGATCGATCAGCACCTGGGCGACGTAGGCATGCCAAAGGCCGGTGTCGAAATACACCGTGGTGTCGGGGTGGGCAGACAGATAGGCGCCAACACGATCGGCGACGACGGCGCCATCTGTGCCGGTGTCGAGCCGTTCAATGACCACTTCGCGTCCGCCATTCGCGGCCTTGTATTCCTCAAGGAACTTCATGACGCCGGCAGCGCGCTGTTCCGACCAGTTCTGACCGGGCGCGGAGACGCCGACGAGCGCCCTGATCTTGCCTTCCTTGGGGAAGAACTCGGACATCTTCTTGCCGAGTTCGTAGCCGGCGGGAATGAAGCCCTGGCCGATGAAAGCCTGGCGGGCATTGCCGGCTGCTCCCTCGGTGTCGTCGACATTGGACGCGATGACCGTGACGCCGGCAGCGCGGGCGTCGGCGATGATCTGGTCGAAGGCATTGTTGTCGACGATCGAGGTGATCAGCGCGTCCGGGTTTGCCGCGAGCGCCGCCTGCATGTTGGCCGATTGTTGCTCGATCGAGCCTTCGGTCTGCGTGAAGACCATCTGGCAATTGGCCTGGATCTTGGCGCAGGCGTCGTCAAACCCCTTCTTCACAGCTTGCCAGAACGGGTTTGACGCCGACGAATGATGTGTGAAGACGATTTTCATCGGCTCCTGCGCGCGTGAGCCGATTGCCGAGCCTCCAGCCAGTACTGCTCCCAAGACTGCCGAGATAAGTAGCTTCTTCATGGTTCTCCTCCTCCGTAGAAAGCTGCTTCAGGTTCATTTTCAGAGAGTCGATGCGTCAGTCACCCGTCGAAGCGCCGTGAAGGCGCGATCGATCTCCGGGTTCAGTTCCATGCCGAGGCCCGGTCCGGGAGGCACGGTGATCATGCCGTTCTTCACCTGCGGCAAAGCGGTCACAAGATCGCGGTACCAGGTCTTGTAGAAGGCCCTGACACTCTCCTGGACAAGTGCGTTCGGCGCATTCAGCGACAGGTGGGTCGATGCGCCGAGCACAACTGGACCGGTGCAGTCGTGCGGCGCGACTGGCAGGTGCCATGCTTCAGCCATGGCAGCGATCTTGCGCGCCTCCGAGAGCCCGCCGCACCAGCTGATATCGAGCATAATGACGCCGGCCGCCCCGGTCTCGAGAAGGTCACGGAAGGCCCACCGGGAACCGAGCGTCTCCGAAGCCGATATCGGCGCCAGCGAAGCCTCGGCATAGCGTTTCAGGCTGGACAGGCTGTCCATCCTGATCGGATCTTCGTGCCAGAAGGTCTTGTAGGGGGCAAGCTCGCGGGCGATCTGCATGGCCGGCAGCAGCTGCCACATTGAATGGAATTCAACCATGATGTCCATCTTGTCGCCGACCGCATTGCGGATTTTCTCGAATGGCGCCAGCGCGGAATTCAAATCGGGCTGCGAAATATACAAGCCGCGCGTTCTCTCGGCGGCCATGTCGAAGGGCCAGATCTTCATGGCCGTGATGCCTTCCTCCAACAACGAATGCGCCAGTTCGTCGGCGCGGTGAAGGAAGCCGTTCAGATCATCATAGGCGTCGCCGGCCTTATCCAGCCCGTAATTGGCCGTCGTCTGGCCCGTGGCCTTCTTGATGTATTCGGTTCCAGCACACGTGTTGTAGGTCCTGACCTCGTGCCGGGTGAACCCGCCGAGGAGTTGTGCGATCGGCTGACCCGTGGCCTTTCCGAACAGATCCCAAAGCGCGATGTCGAAAGCGGAGTTGCCCCTGACTTCCGCGCCCGTCGATCGGAAACCGAGGTAGCCGACGAGATCGGCGGCAAGCAGGTCGATCTGCAAGGGGTCGCGCCCGATCACGCGCGGTGCGACATACTCGTGCAAATACGTCTCGATGGTTTCGGCCATGAAGAAGGTCTCGCCCAGCCCGACGAGACCTTCGTCCGTGTGAACCAGAACCCAGAGAAGGTTCGGCCGCTCCTTGAGCCGCAGCGTTTCCAGTTTCGTGATCTTCATTGCGCGCCCCGCTCCTCAGGCGATGCCGGCCGCCAGCAGGGCCTTGACGCTCTCGTCAAAATGCCTCGCCATCAGGTCACGAGCGGACTGGGGATCACCGGTCGCGATTGCTTCGGCGAGCTCGATATGGATCTGGATCATCGCCAACTGCTCGGCATCCGAAGGGCGGCTCCGCCAGCCGATCGGCCAGGTCTGCCGCGATACGCGCTCGAACGCGCCGACGATGAGGCTGAAAACCGGATTCTTTGCAGCCTTGGCGATTTCGATGTGAAAGGCGAGATCGTGCTCCATGACCTGTTCGGGCTGCTGGAAATTCTCGCGCATGGCGAGCGCGTGCGTCCTGATCCTTTCCACTTCGTCGGCTGTTCTGCGCAAGGCCGCCAGCATGGCGGTGCGGGTCTCAATCGTGCGGCGCACGTCGTAGATTTGCTGCACCGTGATCTGTTCCGTGTGGACGCCATGCTCGATCACCAGTGACATGGCGCCATAATCCAGCTCGGCGACGGTAGCCCGTCTGCCTGCCCTAAGGTCGATAAGCCGCATGGCAGCGAGCGAGCTGAAGGCCTCGCGAACCACGGTACGCGAGACGCTCAATTGTCTCGAAAGCGCGGCCTCGCTGGGCAGCCGGTCGCCGGGCCCGAGTTCATGCGCGCGAATATGGCGCGTGATCTCGCCGATCGTATTGCTGACCAGGCTCGCTGCGTCCGAATGTTTTGCGGATACCGCCGTGCTCACGCGATCTCCAGTTAAGGGGCCAACCTGTATGGCAGGTTTTCCAGATGTGTTGATAGTACGCAAGAAAGATGTATGTCAAGATCAGGCGGGCCGGCGTCGTCGCCAGGAGACCGATGGCAAGAGGCTTGCACGAAAGATGCTCTTGACGCGCCGGTCGGCCGGGTGCAGGAGCCCGCGCGGTCGAGCAGGCGATCGTCTGCTTGGCGCGCTCGACATTCTCGTCGTGAACAGCGGCGGGCCGCCGACCATGTCGTTCGAATTTTCTCGGCGGACGATTCACTGATATTTCGATCGACGCACCCCATATGGGTGGACAGAGTGTCACTTGAGGACTTGCCTATGTTGATTTCGCGTTCGGGACGGTTTGCAGTTTTGTTTGCGGGATTGTTCCTGGCATTTTCCATGGTCGCTGTGGATCACGCCGATGCGCGCCGTGGCGGCAGCTTCGGCAGTCGCGGCATGCGCACTTTCCAGCCGGTCCCGCCGACCAGGACGGCGCCACAGCCTGCCGCACCGGTCGAGCGCTCGATGACGCCCAATGCGGCAACGAACAATGCGGCCCGCCAGCCGCAGGCATTCCAGCGCCCAGGCTTCTTCAACGGTCTCGGTGGATCGATGATGCGGGGGCTGCTGCTCGGCGGCTTGATCGGCGTTCTACTGGGCCATGGGTTCGGCGGCTTGGCCGGCATGTTGGGTCTTTTGCTCCAGGTACTGGTGATCGGCGGCGCGATCATGCTGGCGATCCGCTTTTTCCGCTCGCAGGCGGCGCAAAGCCCGGCGCCCGCTATGGCCGGTGCCTCGCGGGGCACCGGGACCTTTGGGCGAAGCGCTGCAGCCCGGCCCGAGTCGAGCAACGCCACAGCTTTCGCCATGCCAGGCATTGGGTCAGGATTTGGCGGAACGAGCCAAGCCAATCCTTCCCAAGCCAATGCTGCCGATGAGATCACACTCACCCAAACCGACCTCGACACGTTCCAGCAAAGGCTGACGGAAGTTCAGGACGCATTCGGGCGCGAAGATCATGTTGCTTTGCGCCGGTTGGCGACGCCCGAGATGGTGTCCTATCTGTCCGAGGAACTTGCCGACAATGCCAAAAAGGGCGTCAGGAACGACGTGTCGGACGTCAGCCTGTTGGAGGCCGATATTGCGGAAAGTTGGCAGGAGGGTGATCGCGACTACGCGACGGCTGCTTTGCGCTATGAGTCTCGCGACGTGACCCGCGATCGTATCAGCGACAAGATCATTGAGGGCCAGGCCGATCGGCCGACGGAGACGACCGAACTGTGGACCTTTACGCGCCAGAACGGCGCAGAGTGGAAGCTCGCCGCGATACAGCAGCCTGGCTGATGTGCTTGCCTTGATTGAAATGTCTGCCCAGAGGTTGTTCAGGTTTGCCGCTATCACTCGAAGGCCAAGCCGCCCTTTCCGGCGCTTGATCTTGGGTAGGGTCACGGTCAGATCACCGTATTTGTGAGCAGCATTGACCTTGTCTTCGCGTTCAATCCGTCACGGACTGATGCGGTAGCTCAGTAGGGCGCGTCGTCGCCGCGTCGGGCGGGTCAGTCAATCGATTCTTCAGCACATCAATGAGGCTGATGGTGATGGCGATCGCCGCGGGGCCGAGGACAAGGCCGGATGCACCGAACAAGACAATGCCGCCGACCGAGCCGATGAAGGCCACCACCGTGTGGAGGCGCAACCGATTCCCGACAAGCATCGGATAGAGCAGATTGTCGATGCCCCCGACAATTACGCCGCCCCAGACGGTCAATATCGCCGCGCTGGCCCAAGCCCCCTCCAGTGCGAGATAGACCGCCGCGGGCACCCAGATCACAAACGCCCCGAGCACCGGCACGATGGCAAGAAGCCCCATGACAAGGCCCCAAAAGACCGGGGTGGACAGGCCGAGCCACCAGAACATCAGGCCACCCAATGTTCCCTGAACGGCGGCGACGAACACGGTGCCGAGCAGTGTCGCATGGACGGTCTCCGCAAAGCGGGACAAGATGTATGCTGTCTCCGGAGCGCGCAGGGGAGAAAGGCCCGCGACGGCGTTCAGGGCATGTTGGCGATCGCGCAGAAAATAGAACAGAAGATAAAATGTCAGGCCGAACATCGCGACCTGATAGATGGAGCCACGCAACAGCGATGTGCTTTGTCCCGTCAGCCATTGTACGAATGCTGCGACGGAGCCGGCTGGATCGAATTGGTTCTCAATCCATTGGGCAATAGCCGAAAGCGTGGGATAGCCAGAGATGAAGCCGTCTGCGTCCCAATCACGGACGACCTCCTCCAGATAAGTGGCTCCGTTTACCGCCTCGCGAACGAGCTGCTGTGCGACGAGTACCAGCGGCATGCCGGCGGCAATCGCCGCGACGGTCACCGATATTAGCGCGGCCAAGTTTCGATTTCCGACCCGTCGCTCAACCCAGCGATGAGCCGGAGACAGGATGATTGCCAGGACGAGCGCCCAGGTCAAGGCGGGCAAAAAAGGCCACGCCAGCAGATAGCAGACATATAGACCGATCGCCGTCGCTGCCAGGACGCCGAGCAATCTCAATTGTTTCACGTCCGGCATCTGTTTCAGATCGGGCACCTCTCGCTGTCTCGCAAGCCCAGCGAGCCTAATGAGTTTCTTGAAAAAAGGGCAGCGTCGGCTGCGGTACTCCTGCGGTGAGGCTGCCGAGGAGGCGCCAATCTTATCGCCGTGCCGACGGCCCTGCCGCAACCGACCATGCCGCCGCTTCCGTTAGCCCTGTGCGCCGCCACCAATCTCGCGTAGACATGCCTGCCCGCATCCAGCGCTGCGACGTGAGAAACCCATGCGAATATTGCTGCATACCCTCTTCCTTTTCCTCGACCTCGCCGCCGCAGGCCTGTCCTCCGCCCGGGCCGCGGCGGGCGATTGCGGCGATGCCGCCGCCCTGGTGCAGCAGGCCTATCCCAAGGCTCGAAAGAGCGCCGACGGCACCTCGTTCACGCTTGAACCGCATACCAGCATCGCCTCAACGCTCCCGGAGAGCGAAGCGCCATTTGGCCTGGTCTGCAAGATCTGGCCAGCCCATGACGACCTGCTGTTGGTCGCGGTGCCACTGATCGACAGCGGTAACGGCGACCACCTGCATGTCGGCGATATCGAGCTTCTGGTCGTCGACAGGAAGAGCCTGCGGGTGCGCCAGCGTCTGCTCCAGCCCGGTCTGATGACCGATGATGCAATTGTCATCAGCAAGGTGGAATTCGACACCGGCCGTTATGCTCTGGCCCCCGATGTCACCGCATTCGGCCTACGCATCGAAATGGAACACCATTCGCTGACCGCTCCCTTCACTGAAACCGACCTGCGGCTCTACGCTCTCGCCCGCGGTGAACTCCACGTGGTGCTCGACGGCCTCGTGGTGGCCGGCTCTGGCGGCGACAGCAATGGTAGTTGCGCCGGATTCTTTCATTCCAGCCGGATCAGCCTGGCTATGAGCCCGGCGAGCCATCATGGCTATCACGACATTACCGCGGTTGAGCGGACAGATACCGACAATCCCTCCCCCGACCAGGATGGCGAATGCCAATCCCATCCCGGCAAGCCTGTGAAACGGACCTACAGCCTGCGCTACGACGGCAACCGCTATCCGGTTCCCACGGCACTCAAAGTGATGGGGTTGTGACGAGGCCGCGTCCTTGCCTTAAGTCGTCACTGCCATCAATTCCGGTTGAAAGGTATCGGCCATCAATTCTCTCGTGGTAGGGGCGCTCAAGAAAGCATCTTGCGGATGGATTTCGCGCCAATGCCGTCGACATTTGAGGTTCGCGGCTGCGGTGTTCTCTGCCACTGCCTTAACAGACTGGATGCGCCCGTTGGCGTAGGTGACGAAGACGAATTTGGCCGCACGGCGAGAGCACTGGCCGTCCCGCCTGCGGTCAGCGCGCCGCCGGTACCGAAATTCAGCCATGTGCGCTATCAGCTTAGGCGCCCGTCCAGCGCTCTGGCTCATGGCGCCGGGTGGGTGAACAGGGTTCGGAATAGCTCCTCCGCACGCCGCAGCCCTTCATCTGTCAGAACCACTGACTTCGCCTTGTTTGCTGGATTCGCGATCAGCCCCTTCCCGTGCAAGCGATCCAGAGCATCCCAATCCAACTCCTTCCAGGCGCGCCTCTCGCATGCAGTGTCAGCCAAAGCAGGCCCAAAACAGTATCGTCAATGTTGTCGGTGTCGATCTCCATGCAAGCAGTCTAACACGCGAAGGCGTCTCTGCCACGGGCCACACCGGATGGTTACTCCTTGCCGCGAGGGTTCGGCTGAAAATAAGTGCTTCACTTAGGCGTCGCGTGTGCGACAGCGTCACTTGCGGGGCGACGAGTCGGGATCGGAGTTGATCATCGTGCCTAAGCGGCCGTGGCAGCCTTGCCGCTGGCAATGAAATGCGGATTGGCGAAATCCTCGTCATCGCTCTGGTTGCGCTTGCCGTAGGCGAGCGGCTTACCGTCCAGCGTACGCGTCATGCCGCCGGCAGCGCGTAGCACTGCGTCACCCGCGGCAGTGTCCCATTCCATGGTGCGGCCGAAGCGTGGATAGACGTCCGCCTCGGCGCCGGCGACGAGGCAGAATTTCAGCGATGAGCCGACCGAGACGATCTCGGCAGCGCCCAAGGCCCGGATATAGGCCTCGGTCTCAGGCGTGTTGTGGGACCGGCTGGCTACGACGGTCAGCGGCGCCACACCGGCCCTTGCCGAAATCGGCTGGCGATCGACGATCTCGTAGTCGTCATTGATCTCGATCGCTTCCGCCTTGCCCGGCCGGCCGGAAAAGAAGCGCCCGGTGCAAGGCGCAAAAACGACGCCGATCTCCGGCACGCCATGGCGAACCAGCGCGATGTTGACGGTGAAATCGGTGCGACGGTTGACGAATTCCTTGGTGCCGTCGAGCGGATCGATCAGGAAGAAGGCATCGCCGAGATCCGGCGCCATGATGCCGGCCGAAGCTTCTTCCTCGGCCACGCATGGAATCTCCGGAAATGCGGCGCGCAGCCCGGTAAGGATCATCTTTTCACTCTCGCGATCCGCCTCCGTCACCGGCGAACTGTCCGACTTGCTGTCGACCGCGCAGCCGGCATGAAACACGCGCATTACCTCGCGCCCCGCCGCTAAGGCAAGGCGCTCGAAGACGGCGAGCATCGCTTCGTCGTCAGATGCCGCCGCCGCTATCATATTGGTCTTCGGCAATGTCACGCTCGATCAGCCAGTGTTCCAGGGCCTCCACCATCTCCTCGGCTGATCTGCCGAGTGTCTTGAGGTGGATTTCGGGTTTTTCCGGCGCCTCATATGGTGAATCGACGCCGGTGAAATTCTTGATCTCGCCATTCAATGCCCGCGCATAAAGACCCTTCGGATCGCGCCTGGCGCATTCCTCGAAGGGGGTGTCGACAAACACCTCGACGAATTCGCCGTCGGCCATCAATTCGCGCGCCATGCGCCGCTCGGCGCTGAACGGCGAAATGAACGACACGATGACGATCAGCCCGGCGTCGGCCATCAGACGCGCCACTTCGGCGACGCGGCGAATGTTTTCGACACGATCGGCGTCGGTGAAGCCGAGATCGCGGTTGAGGCCGTGACGGACGTTGTCGCCATCCAGAATGTAGGTATGGCGCCCGGTGGCGAAGAGCTTCTTTTCAAAGAGGTTGGCGATGGTCGACTTGCCCGAGCCCGAAAGCCCGGTGAACCAGAACACCGCCGGCCGCTGGTTCTTCATATCGGCGCGGGCGCGCTTGCCGACATCGAGCGACTGCCAATGGATGTTTTCGGCGCGGCGCAGCGTGTGCAGGATCATGCCGGCGCCGACCGTGGCATTGGTGATGCGGTCGATCAGGATGAAGGCGCCTGTGGTACGGTTTTCGGCAAACGGATCGAAGGCGATCGGCGACCGCGTCGAGATGTTGCAGATGCCGACTTCGTTCATTTCAAGCGACTTGGCCGCCTCATGGGCAAAGTCGTTGACGTTGACCCGGTATTTCAGGTCGGTGACGGTGGCGCTGGTCTGGTCGGTCTCGGTGCGCAGGATGTAGGAGCGGCCGGGCAGCAATGCATGTTCGTCGAACCACACGATGTTGGCGGCGAACTGGTCGGCGACCTGCGGCCGCGCTGCCGGCGACACCAGCATATTGCCGCGCGAGACCTCGACCTCGTCGTCGAGGACGAGGGTGATGGCCTGGCCGGCGACAGCCTGCTGAAGGTCGCCGCCATGCGAAACGATGCGCCTGACACGGGAGGACTTGCCCGATTTCGCGACGACAACCTCGTCGCCGGGCGCAACCGAGCCGGAGGCGATGGTGCCGGCGAAACCGCGAAAATCGAGATTGGGACGGTTCACATATTGGACAGGAAACCGGAATGGCAATTCGACCGCGGCCTCGTCGACCGAGACAGTTTCGAGATGTTCGATCAGAGTCGGGCCGGAATACCAGTCCGTCCTATCGGAACGGCCAGTAACGTTGTCGCCGTAGCGGGCCGACATCGGAATGGGCACGATCGTCTGGAAGCCGAGTTCACGTGAGAACTGCCCGTAATCCGCGACGATCCGTTTAAAGACCGCCTCGTCGAAGCCGACAAGATCGATCTTGTTGACGGCGAGCACGATGTGGCGAATGCCCAGAAGCGAGGCAATGATCGAATGCCGCCTTGTCTGGCGCAGTACGCCCTGGCGGGCATCGATCAGCACGATGGCGAGATCGGCGGTCGATGCACCTGTCGCCATGTTGCGGGTATACTGTTCGTGGCCGGGCGTGTCGGCGACGATGAACTTGCGCTTTGGCGTGGCGAAGAAGCGATAGGCGACGTCGATAGTAATGCCTTGCTCGCGCTCGGCCTCGAGGCCGTCGACCAGCAGCGCGAAGTCGACGTCGTCGCCGGTCGTGCCATGCTTGCGCGAATCGCGCTCGAGCGTGGCCAGCTGGTCCTCGAAAATCTGCTTGGTATCGGAAAGCAGACGCCCGATCAGCGTCGACTTGCCGTCGTCGACCGAGCCGCAGGTCAGGAAGCGCAGCAGCGACTTTCGTTCCTGCGCCGCCAGATAGTCGCGGACGCCGTCGGTCGGGGCGAGGCTCTTGGCCATGATGTGGCGCATACTCAGAAATACCCCTCGCGCTTCTTCTTTTCCATCGAGCCGGCTTCGTCGCGGTCGATCAGGCGACCTTGCCGCTCGGAAGTGCGCGCCGTGAGCATTTCGCCGACTATCGCCTCCAGAGTGTCGGCTTCCGAGTCGATCGCGCCGGTCAGCGGATAGCAGCCGAGCGTGCGGAACCGCACCATCCGGTTCTCCACAGTCTCGCCGGGCCGCAATTGCATGCGCTCGTCATCCCTCAGGATAAGCATGCCGTCGCGCTCGACGACCGGCCGCTCCTTGGCCAAGTACAGCGGTACGATCGGGATGTCTTCCTGGAGAATGTACTGCCAGATGTCGAGCTCGGTCCAATTCGACAGCGGAAACACCCGGATCGATTCACCGGCAGCGATGCGGGTGTTGAAAATCTTCCACATCTCCGGCCGCTGGTTCTTCGGATCCCAGACGTGCTGGGCGTTACGGAACGAGAAGATCCGCTCCTTGGCGCGCGACTTCTCCTCGTCGCGACGGGCGCCGCCGAAGGCTGCGTCAAACCCGTATTTGTCGAGCGCCTGCCGCAGCGCCACCGTCTTCATCACATGCGTATGGGTGTTGGAGCCGTGGTCGAACGGATTGATGTCGTCACGCACGCCGTCTTCATTGACATGGACCAGGAGATCGAAGCCGAGCTTTTGCTGCATCTGGTCGCGAAAAGCGATCATCTCGCGGAACTTCCAGGTCGTGTCGACATGGAGAAAGGGAAAGGGTGGCTTGGCCGGATAAAACGCCTTGATCGCCAGGTGCATGAGCACGGACGAATCCTTGCCGACCGAATAGAGCATGACCGGCTTGGCGAAAGCCGCGGCCACCTCGCGAAAAATATGAATAGACTCGGCCTCGAGCCGCTGAAGGTGCGTAAGCGCGATGTTCATGGACTGTGAGCGTTCTTTCGTACCCATTTACGGAAGGGCCTGTATCGTCAACGGAGGCGACCTTTAGCCGCCCGGTTCAAGCTGCACTTCCGTATAATCTATTCTCGTGCAGGCGTTCTAGCAGATCGTTCCTGCCCAGACCAATGCAAGACAAGCCTGCGGCCGAATGGTTCGGGAATGAATTTTCCATACAGCCGGCAAAATCGGGAAATTCCTGCTCAGCGACGGATGCCGCTTGGGAGGTGCCGGAAAATATTGGCTAAAGCGCGTCGCGTTCGATCGGCCTCATGCGACGCGCTTTAAAGGCTCTTGTTTTCATGCATGTCGTTATCGCAAAACCGCTGCACACTTTTGCGCGACATGCATTAGGCTTGGGAGGGTTGAGAGGCAGGAGCCGGCGGTCAGGGTGCTCGCCTGACAGTCGTCCGCCTCATTCAGCCAACGGCCAGCAGCGGCGACGAGATGGCTAAGACGAAGTTCCGATGGGAACAAGTAGCTTGTCACCGTTGTGGTCGATCTCGATCATCTCGCTCTTGCGGCCCAAGCGTTCCGCAAATCCTTTGTGAAAGATGATGGCGTTCATATAGGCAAAGGTCATCGCCAACGCCTCGGTTCGCAGCGGATAGTCGACCAGAGAATGAATGAGAAGAAACGATACCGAGAGGAATGCCGCCTTCTGAAGCGGGTCGCGGCGAACCCTGGCCAATGCAGCAAAAAGCAGTGCGAAATAGCCTACCATAAGTAAGATAGCAGGAATTCCGCCTTCGAAGGCTAGTTCAAGGTATTCATTGTGGGCATGATTTACGTATTGCTTGAAAATCATGCCCTCTCTTTCGTATATTTGGTAGGATTTTTGAAAATTCCCGAATCCGACACCCGTCGCCCAATTATCCTTGATCCCCTCGATTGTGGTTCGCGCAAATTCGCCTCGCCCGAACGCCGGGTCGAGCGCCTGTGCATCCAGCTTGGTCCAAACGCTCATCGTGTAGATCGAAAGCCCGATAAAAATCAGGAGAACGCTGAACCCACTCACCCTTGAACGAGCTGAGAGAAAGATCACGGATAATATTGTGATCGCCAGCCCGATCAGAACACCGGCGCGGGAACCGGCCGCCAAAAGAAGCAGCAAAAGCGCGATCAAACCGAAAGATCCAGACAAAAGATGTCCGCGGAACAGACCGTAATAGACGACGAAGGGGATAGACACAAAAAGCAACGCCGAAAAATGATTCACATTGGCAAAAAGCCCGGCATTGATCGTAAAAGGCAACAGTCCGACGATAGCGACGTCGTCTGAGAGCGAATATTGGATCGCTCCTGCCAAACCATTGCAGATAACCCCCATGAAGAGAAACGGAAGAAGCGCACTGACCTGCTCGGCACGCAGCCGCAATACGGCTAAAAAAAACGCTGCTGCGGCTAAGAGATAGAGCAGACTTTCGACCGTGCGGCCGACCCCAACGCTGATAAAGCGAAATCGGCTTTCTCCGACCCAGGGATCTCCGAGCAGCAGTTCCGGCCGTAACCCGTTGAATATGGCCGCGGGCAGTGGGACAATTTGCAAAAGGATCAACGCCACAGCGAAGACCAGCAGCCACAGAACGGGCCGGGGGATTCTCTGGCCGGGGGTTTGCGAGAAGACAGCCGCGGCCGAAACTATTGCCGCGATCTCGATCAGAGTGTCTGTGTAAAGACCGCTTGCAGTACCACCGCCGATCAGCAGCGATACAAACAGGACCGTACCGAGGAGATATTTATCCCATTCCGACGGCCGGTCGTTCAAGATGGAAGTCTCTCAATGTTCAATTTGTGCATTACCAGAGTGCCGACATATCGAAATCGCCAGCTCTCGGCAATGGCGGCGGTATCCAGCTTCAACAATTGCATGGGGCAGGCAACCGGTCCGACCGAAAAATCCTGGCTAAAGGTCTGACGATTGAACGTGCCCTCCGGTATATTAAAGCGAGCTATTTCGTTCACCTGATCAACGCATCGGATCGACCAGAATAACTCTTTTGGAAGCTTCAGGTTTCTCGCGGAAGCAATCAACGATATTTTATACGAACCAGGGGGGAGTTCAATATATTGCCCGAGCGCCGCACTCTTGACCGGTGTGTTTAGAAACCGGACGGTCGCGCCCCCCTCGCCCTCGACCGCATCGCGAGACGTTGCAAACGAGATCTCCACCCCGGACTGATTGTTGATCTGCCAATCGAAAGGTTTGTGGCTGGACACCGGCTCGAAAGCACTATTGAAAATATATCCTGCCAGTTTCCGTTCTTCATCGGTAAGGCTGAAAAGAAATAGTCGATATGCTGGCTGATACTCCTTCTGGCTTATATAACCTTTGATCACGGCAGACAATTCGCTTGATGTCGGCGGTGCGCTTGACCCGGTCAAATCGAGCAGCAGCCGATTTGCCAAGTCGAGCCCACCGGGAGTTTTATCAAGGACGTCAAACACACTGGCTCGCCAAGGCGCCTCTGCCTCTATGGCCGTCAGCACGGCCCGGTACCCGTCAGGGTTTGAAAGAATTGCCGGAATGCCTGCGGCGATTGCCGAAAATTGGTCCGGCCATCGCCGCAACAATACGTCGATCTCGCCAACGGCCTTCGGCAAATCACCTGCTTCGATATTGCGGCTAATGGATCTCTGCAGCGCGTGGATCTCTGTTTTGGACAATTTTCGGGCTTGATCGAAAAGCATATAGGCTTCGTCTTTTTCGCCCTGTTGGTATTTGATCTCGCCAATCAGGCTATAGAGACGCGCATCCGCCAGATTGAAGGCGAGCGCGCCTCTGGCCCTGGCAAGCAATGCATCAAGATCGGGAGCATTGTTCGTATCGTTCAGGTCGCTGGTGATTTCAGCTATCAAGGCGTCGACGTTGAACGGATCCAGCGCAAGAGAGACGGTTGGCGTTTCGGTTTCAAGAAATCGACTTAGCCCGATCGAGGAAGCCACCAACACCAGAACGGATGCGACGAACCAAACGCTTGAACGCCGCAGATTTTGCATAAGCGGGCTGGCCTGCTCCATCATCGACTTTGCCCTCAATCTTCGGAGTACTCGTGTCCGTGCCGTAGTTGTAGTACTGATAGTTCATGTATTTGTAGGCGTAGTTGTAGTCGAATTTGTTCACCGCAAACTTTGACATCGCGGCTCCCACTACGTTTGCGCCGGCAGATCGCAGGCGCTTCAGCGCGGTCTTGGCCGACTTGCGTGTCACCTGATTGGTCGAG
This sequence comes from Mesorhizobium sp. M0960, assembly GCF_040319055.1. NCBI lineage: Bacteria > Pseudomonadati > Pseudomonadota > Alphaproteobacteria > Hyphomicrobiales > Phyllobacteriaceae > Mesorhizobium > Mesorhizobium sp. M0960. The sequence goes on from NZ_JAMYNN010000018.1 coordinate 83,871, forward strand.
ATGACCATCAACGTGCCCTCAGCGAGCCGGCTGAGAATAGGAGCATCGGAAAGACCGACGACCGGCGGCGCATCGATAATGACAAGATCGAAACGCTTGCCGAGATTGGTTATGATCAGAGCCATCTTCGGTGAGGAGAGCAGATCCGCAGGGTTTGGCGGGATCGTCCCAGAGGTCAAAACGGTCACATTGGGATATTTCGTTGCCCTGAAGATATTCGTCAGATCTTCCTTGCGAACGGTATTTGTCAGCAGATTGCTGAGCCCGATCGTGTTGTCGAGACCAAACAGGCGATGAAGGTTCGGCTTCCGAAGATCGCCGTCGACAATGAGAACTCTTGCGCCAAGAGCCGCAAAATCCTGCCCAAGCTTGAACGATGTGGTCGACTTGCCTTCCGACGGCTCCGAACTCGTGACGACCAGCGATCGTGGCGCGCCTTCCGCACCGGAAAATTGCAGCGACGTTCTAAGCGAGCGATAGGCCTCCGACAGCCCGGACTTCTGATCGGCAATGCTGGCTGAGAGCTCCCGATCGTCGACGAGGGGCAAGATACCCAGCATCGCCAACCCAAGCTCCTTTTCGATCTGCTCAGGACTGGTAAAGGTGTTGTTCAGCAGCTCGATGACATAAATGATCGATGCGCTCAGCGCCAAGAACAGAGCCATCGCGATCGCAAGATTGATGGTCAAGCGCGGCGAGTATGGGCGATCCGGCACCGCCGCGAAATCGACGATTGCCGCACTTTGCGTCTTGAGCTCGGAGCTGACACCAACCTCGTTCAGCTTGGCAATAAGGTTGTCATATTGTGACCTGTTCGAATCGACCTCGCGCTTGAGGATTGTGTATTTGATGTTCTTGTCGTTGAAAATAACCTGCTGCTTTTCCATCTCAGCAAGTTTTGACTTGAGGTCGGCCTCCTTGTTCTGCGCCTCCTGATATTTCAGCCGCAGTGAATCTGTAATGGCAAGCACGCCGTTGTTATAGAGCCGTTGCAACTCCTTGATCTGTGACTGAAGCTGCTGCATTTCGGGAAAACCGGGCTTAAGAATGCCCAGCTTCTGCTGGTACTGGCTGGTCAAATCCGCCAGCTTTTCACTGAGCTTTTGCAGACCTTCGCTTTCCAGGACGGGGGCCAAGCTCGAACCGCGGCCTTTATCTATCTGGTCCACCACACGTCCAGCATCGAGACGATCCTGAATCGCAGTCGCAAGTGCGGTGTTCAGCGCCTCGATGTTCGATCCGATCAGCGACTTGTCGTCACCGGTTATCGTGATGCCGGCATCCTTCGCATACGCGACCAGTTCTTCTTCCGACTTCTGAAGCTTCTGCTTCACCTGCAGGACCTGTTCCTGGATGAACTGTCGTGCCAAATCGGATGTTTCGCTGGTCTGGTCGAGGCGTTGGTCAATAAAGCTTTGCGCGACCTGGTTGGCGATGTCGCTGGCATATTTCGGATTCTGATCAACAAAGGTGATCGAAAGCAGGCTGGTGTTGGTGACCAGACTGACCGCGAGGTCGTTTAGAATGCGCTTGATCGCAATCTCTTCACGCTCCTCCGGCGTTTTCTCCTGAATGGAAGGTGACTTGGAAATTCCGAAAGCTCGATACAAGATATTGCCGAGCGAGAAGTTCGGCGTAGGGAAGAGGAAATCCGGTTTTTCGCTCAGGCCCAGCTGGAAGGCAACACGCTGCGCCAGCGCACGGCTTTTAAGCTTTTCACGTGCGGTGAGAAAGGCTCGTAGGTCGCTGTTTTCAGAAACCACCTCGATGTCTTGAAATATCTTGGCCGAAGGGACCAGCACTTCCAACTGCGTCGTTGCCTGGTATTTCGGCGTCTGCATCATCGTGATGATGACACCGGCGACAAGCCCGGCTGCCGCCATGATGACGAACAGCCACCGATACTGGACGACGTAAAAGAACAGCTTGAGCGGATTGAAGCCCTGTTCCTGCTCCGAATAATCGCGACCGTAGGGGCTGTAGTTTTGCCCGCCGTCATAATAAAGGTCGGCGGACAAGGCTTGGCCATGTCCTGGACCTGCAATTTGATGCTGCCTGTTGCGATCGAGCATGGTGCGAAGTGATCCTATTCGACTGACCGGCTGCGGGCTATATCCCTGGGATGACGGCAATTCGCGCGGCACTGGAGGCTATGCCTAGCGCGTCCTTGAGATTGTTCACCGCAATCTTCGTTTTTGAGGCAAAGACGACAACCTTGTCACCACCGTAGATCCGCGGGTTACGGGCCTTGCCGGCACGAATTTCCTCCACGTTGTAATTTGCGACCAAGGTATTCTGGCCGATATTGCGATAGACGAAGACCTTGCTTGCATCCCCAACCGGGCTGAAATTTCCTGCCAGAGCAATCGCGTCAAGAAGCGAGGAGTTACTCGTCACTGGAAAGATACCGGCTCTGTTGACTTCGCCATCGACGGTTATGCGCTGCCCAATCGACTCCTTGACGAAAATCGTCACATCAGGCGACTGCAGGTAATTGGCGCCGTAGGCCGTCTCGATCTCTTGCTCCAGCTGACGGACGGTTTTTCCTGCCGCGGTAATGGTTCCGATAAGCGGAAGCGATATCTGGCCGCTAGAGTCGACTTGAACCGTTCTGCTCAAATTGTCGACCTGGAATACATTCACTTCGAGCACATCGTTCGGAGACAAAGGCTGCTCGCTGCCGTTCTGCGTGTTTTGCGGTGCAGGCAGATCCTTCACTACCTTCAGCGCGCCGCCGCCCGAAAGTGGCGTCGATGACGACGTCAATTGCAGCGCATCGACCGAACTCGAGGAAGCAGATGTCGTCGACGAGGTGCTCGTGCATGCCGACATTGCAAGCGAAGCCAGCAAGACGAGTGTTGTGCCTATGTGGCTTTTTGTGAAATGAAAAATGCCCATCACGCTGTTCCGCCCTTGAATAGGCGGCCCAATCCTCCAAAACGGCCGGCGTTGCCGGCGGTTGGGTTCTTTGGACGTGCTTTGCCGACCGGCTCGATGGGACGGTTCGCCAATATTTCGCCTGGACGTTTCAATACCATGTTGCGGGCCTCGTCTTCCCCACATCGCTTGGCAGCAGCGGCAACCGCCTGTGAAAGCCCAGGGCGCCGGCGCGTGGCGCTATGAGTGTCCGACGCGATGATATCCACCCTGCCCTCGTCAATCAGCTTTTCCGAATAGTAAAGCGCCGTGCGTCCAAAAGCACCAACAATCGAGTCTGCGGTAAGCTGGATAAGGCAGCCGACCGCATTCAACCTCTCGATAACGTCGTAATTCGTTTTGATCCAGGTCAAACGCTCTGGATGAGTAAGAATCGGGATGAAACCGGCGTTTATGAGGCGTAGAGCAAGATCCTCCATTCGTGGAGGCAAGACATGATGCGGCGGTTCGAACAGAAAATAGCGGGACCTGTTCAAGGTCGGCACGCTGCCCGCCGCCAATTGGTCCGGAAGATCCGGCGCTATGTGAACATCGGCGCCGACGTAGAGAGCAAGTGGTATGGCGGCGCTACGCAGCGCCTGGTGCAACTCTTGAACCGCCCGGACAATGTTCGATGTTCCGTTCTCGTAAACGCCCGGCGTCACGTGCGGCGTGCACGCCATGTGGGTCGTTCCGTCGGCCACCGCCAGCCGGGCCATTTCCAGCGATTCGGCGAGGCTGGGCGAGCCGTCGTCGAGACCGGGCAAGATATGGGAATGCAGATCGATCATGGGCGTTTGTGACTGCAGGGAAGCAACGTAGCGACGGCATCCCCCAAAAAGATAAATGCGTCATTCGCAAGACAGCGAGTGACGCATTTGTCAAGTTCATGCGACGCGATGGATGCCAGGTCCCGGCTACCGGCGGACAGAGTTGTCGTCATCATGCAGGCCGATGATCAGCGCCAGATCGGCGGCAAAAGCTGCGCCTGATGTATCGAGCGTTACACACATGCCGCCCTCCCCAGGATTGACTTTGATCGTCGCGTTTACCGGACGGCGTATCTGAAACTTGCACCAACACGAAGCAGCGAAGCAAAGATTGCGAGTCGGCCATGATGCCTGGATGACCGGCACTTCGCCCTTCATCCCGGCATTCGCTAGCCTCAGACATCCGCTTGTCGCCTTGGCCTATGCGATCCAACTGATACGCCGGCTACGACACCAGCATACAGGCCAAGGCCATTCCGTCGCCAGAAACAGACACACAGCAGAAGCGCCATGCGCCTCTGCTGCTGTTGCCCTATCTACGGTCAGTTTAGTCGCTAACGGGTTGGCCGTGGTCATCATCCTGCGATAGACCCAGGCCAAGAGCGCCGAGAGCTACGCCGCCAAACACAATGGCCGGCGTGTAGTTGGTGGTGCTACCGCCGCCCGTTTGGGCGGTGTGCTCAGAACCGAGGACATTGAGGCAAATCTTGTTGTCGACGCGGGAGATGTCGAGGGTCGAATTGGCCGGCACGCTCAAATTGCAGCTGCCGACTTTAACCGAAGCAGACCCCTTGCCGCCAACCACGACGCGGCTGCCGAAATCAAGAGCGCCTCCCGCTTGCGCCGGACCATAGCCAGCCACCTGCGAGATCATCACATCACCATTGACATTCCCGATCGACCCGATCGGATTTACGCCCGTATAGGCAGTTGCACAGGTGCACGATCCATCCTGCGCGAAAGACGACACCGGGGCGAAGCCGGCCAACACAACAACTCCGGCCAACGCACTCTTCAAAACTAGGTTCATCCGCATCAATCCTTCTGTCCCACGTTACCTGAGGCCCGCCCAACCATCAAGATAGTCAAATGCGCGTAACAGCTTTTTGCGTCAATTCCAACCCGTTTCGCAGATGCGAGATAATTTTTGGTTTCGGTGTGGTTGATTGAACACACCATCAGTGCATCGAAATGTATCATCTTTACTGCCGGCCGCAATAGAGCGGGTTGCCAACGAGCAATCCGGCGTTCCTCGCAATCGCTCCGAGGCCTTGCACAGGCCGCGGCCGACAACGTCCTGATGTCGTCCACCGGGCCTTTCGTCCGAAGGCAGGAGCTACGAGCCTGGCGCGCAAGACTTGTAGGTCGAGCCCGCCTGCGCGGGCTGCCCGCACAGAATGCCGGCCTCGACGAGCTTTGCGGCCAGATCCGTGCCGTCGGAGGTGAGGCACTGCACGACGACGGCGTCACGGAATTTCGGCGCGACGTTGCCGTCGCATGGCGTCCCCGAGCCGACGGGTTTGCATGTCAAGGCGAGCCCTTGATAGTCCCGGCGCATGGCCTCGGCGACCATGGCGCGCAGTGACTGGGGCTTGGTAAATGCGACGCCGCACAGCACGATCTTGCGGCCGGCGACCCGCAGATCGTCGATTGATTGGATGGCAAGCTTGCCACCGAACGATGTGAGGACTTCCACCGGCGCCGGCGCGGGTGTGCGAATGTTTGTTCCCTTGTTGATAACGATAAAAAGGAAGCCGCCCGCAAATGCCAGCGCGATGAATGCAAGTGCGGCTATCTTCCCGATCGACAATTCCCACTCCCCGATTGAACAATCAACGCGCGCAAACGCGCGGCGGTTTCGGTCTCAGGGCGTCCGTATTGTCCGACTCGAAGAACAGCGTCTGGAGCCTGCTCGCGGTGTAGCCGAATGTCGGACAGCAACATCGGCGCGACAAGCGCGACTTCGCCTCTTCAACAGTGGTCGGCCACCCCTCAAATGGGACGGGATGTTGGCGCGGCAGCAATGGCCATATCAAATCAGCCCTTCCCTTGCTTATGGCAAAGGAAGGAAACCAGGCGCCCTGGCCGGCGGTCAAGCAGCGCGGCTACTGCGGCCACGGCACCGAAAGGCACGGGAGACAAAGTCAGGCGCGCGAGCCCCGAAAGCGGGCCGAAGGCCGCGGCGAGCTTCTCGCGAATTTCGGACGCCGTCATCGGATCGTAATTCATGACCGATTGGAAAGAGTTCATTTCGCGATCGATCGTCAACCCCGCCTCTTGTAGCGCAGCGCGGTAGGCCGTCAGCGTGAAAGCATTCTCTCCGCCATAGAGCTGATGCAGCGGATGAGAGCGCAAAAATGGTTCGAGCTGATTCGGCCCGGATATCACATGGTCGCGCAAGGACAGGAACGTCGCGCCGTCGCGGGAGAGGCGCGCAACTTCGCGGCAGAACGCCGAAAGATCATGCGCATGATGCAGCACTTGCCTGGCAACGACCAGATCATAGCCGGCGGCGCTCAACGGGATAGCTTCGCCGAAGGCTTCGAGCACATCGATGTGCGTGCCTGTCCTTTCGGCAAGCGTCCGGATTGCGGCGGCACCGACAAGCGCGCTGGGATCGGGCTCGACAGCGGTAACCGACCAACCCTCGCGCGCCAGGGCATAAGAGAGGATGCCATTGCCGGCGCCGAGATCGAGAGCGCGGCCGGCCTTGCGCGGGATCATGCTGCGAACCGCCTGAAACTCCGCACTTTCGTGGTAGCGCCGCGCCGCGGCAACCGGATCATCGAAATAGGCGGCGCGGGCCAGATCCTTCATCGACGGCTCGCTCATGCACCAGCGAACGGCGTCTTCCCATGTCATGGCTGTTTCAGGCATCGGAAAAACCCATCTGCAGGATCAGTGCGCCGAATCTGAGCGACGGCGCCCTCCGGCCGCCACCTTGGAAGCTCCGCCGGATTATTTCCACAGATCGATTACCATGGACAGTGGGCGTGGACGGCTCGCGACACGAGGGTCTCTATAAGATGTTCGCAACACCCGTCCATATGATTCATCGATAGGCCTGATGATTGCATTGCCGTTCGGATCGTAGCCCTCAAGGACCTCCCATTTCGAGAATGGACTTGCTTCCGCGAGCGCAGTGACGCTTTCGTATGTCGGGAACCACAAATGCCCGCCGCCGCTGACCACGCCATTTTCATATTTGCCGCCGCCGGCAGGGTCGAATACGAACCGGTCGCCATCCTTAACCGACCGAGCCCGGTAAACATCGAACCGATAATCGGGCACGCTCATCCGGAACAAGCCGCCCGGCTTCAGCACGGTATGGATGTACGCAAACATCTGCGGCAGTTTCTCGTAAGGTACGTGTTCAAAGACATCCTCGGATTGATAGATATCGATGCATTCCTTTAGCGGCATCGGCTGCGTCACATCGTGGTTGATGTTGCGCGGTGATGGGCTGTAAGGCGTTAGTCCAATATGCGTATCGAACTGGGGGAGATTGCGTGTCAGCCGCCCCGCGTAGAGCTTGCCGCATGATCGCGCATCCTCCCAGGTTGCAATACGGAACCCGAAGGTCGCCAGGCGCCGTTCGACCTCGTCGGCAATTTTTCCATACATATGCATCTCTCCAAAACCAATCGTCTGACAAAGGCTCGCCTCCCGCGAAGGAGCCTCAAGGGGCCGGCTATAACAACGAATTCCTGCAGATGTTCAGAGCAGCATACCAAAAATTCGGCAGCGCGGAGGATTTCCAGCCATCAAGCACAACATCGCTGTTGGCCGCGAAATCAACTCCCGGCTACGCCAGTTGGACAAACCGCTTAAATTGGCGCTGCTTGCTGTATTCTTCACGAATTGCACGGTTGCCGGCCCAGCCGATCCTGTCCCAGCTTCCGTCGTCCAGTTGCTGCTCGATTCTTTTCGAAACGTCTTGCGGCTGTTCATAGACAATCATGGTCTCCCCATCGCGCATCGGCGTGGGGTAGTTGCCGGAGTCAGAAACCAGCAGAGCTCCAGCTCCCATCGTTTCGAAACAACGCATATTGCCGCGGTCCGGACCTGCCATGTCAATCGAGGCATTGACGACGATCTTGGCCCTTCCAAGCTCCGCATACATCGCGCGCCCGAACACAGGCGGCGCACTGACTTTGCGGATCGCACTCGGGCGGCGCACCGCGTTCAGGGGACCGAACCAGCCAAGCGGTGTCTCAGCGAGCGGCGTATAGCGTGACAAATGCAAATGAAAAACAACGTGGCGGCGGTCAGCAAGACGCGCGACAGTTTCCAGGATCTGCCGCCGACGCTGGTGGTGGCGACTATAGCCGCCGAAGAACAGGACATCGATGTCTCTGTTCCGATTCGCAGCGACGCTATCGAGCTCCGGGTCGTGAGCCGGAAAGAAGTCCGCCGTCCTGGCGCCCTGCTCCTCCCAGAGCTGTCGCATGGACGGAAAGTTGCAAAGTACCAGGTCATAACCGGAAAAGTCGATCTTGCCTGGTGCAGCGCGCCAGGCAATCTTTCGTTTCACGTGCCCAGGCAAGCGCCGCACAAAAGCGGCGCCATAACGAAATGGGTCGAGATTGTAAAAGACGTCCGTCTTGTGGTGCTCAATCTGGGCAAGAAGGATGTCGGCCAACGACGTGTCGTCGCCAAGGCCGTTTTCGCGTGCCCACGCCCGCTGCAGCGATTCGTCGTCGCCATTCGTAAAGAACGCCTCCGGATGACGGTCGAGTACCGGCAAAAGAATATGCGCGGCGCCATAGCGATCATTCAAAAACACGTTCTTCTGCTGCTCGAATCCCCGGGCGTCGCCGACGAGTTCGTCCAGCCGAGGCTGATAGGTGGAATTGATCCCGGAATTTTGGAAAAGTCGCATGGCCTCGCTCTTGTTGACGGCTAGTCTGCAGGTCTTGTGGCGCTGATTACGAAGCCTGAACAGAAGATGCGCCAGTTCAAGGCCGCACAAAAATTCTCGAATAGAGCGACGGAAACATAGGCAGGCAGGAAGAAAGCGAAGTAATCGCTGGCACGGTAGAATGGCATGACATCGATCTTCTCGAATCCTTTCTGGCGAAATACCTTTGCCATATCCGCGGGCGAGCAATGGTCGAAAAAGGCCGGATAGCCGGTGACGCCCACCGCCGACGGCCTAAGGTGCGGGATCAGCCATTTTTGTATGACTGGTCCAACGAGCCGCAGCGCGATCGAATAAGGATGCCACTTCGAGGGCATATAATGGTGCATCGCGCCACCTGGCCGCAATGCGGAAAACATCGAGCCCGCCGCAGCCTTATTGTCCGGTACATGCTCCATCAATGTGATCGAAACGAGCATGTCTGCCTCGACATCGACCGGCTGCTCGATCGACTGCACGATAAATCGATCGTAGACGGTATAGCAGTCGGGCCTCTCCTCGATATCGAGGCCGATATAGCTAAAGCCGTGGCCGCGCTGCAAAAGTGGCCGATCGATCCCGCCGACCTCGAGGACCGCGGAAGGCCTGAGGCGCGTAATGTCGTCGGCGATACGCCGTTCGAGCTCCGCTTTGTAGGATGGGGCGCCGAAAACCTTGGGAAAGCGGCGTTCCAACCACGCGGCGGCGTTCCTGTTCCAGCCAATGAACTTCTTGAGAATCACCTCACTCCTTTTCGTACCAGAGGTTCCTACCAGAGGTTTTTACTTATTCGAGCGGCCAGCGCCACACCTCGATAGACCGGCGACCCCGCAACCCAGGCACATCGCGACCCGCGCAACGGCTGGGATATGCATGCGTAACACCTAAGGACGAACTGGATGCGCCTTAGTGCAGGGTGATCGCGTCGCCGCTTATCTGTGCCAGCGTGGCGTGGCGACCGTTGGCCGTCAGCGGATAAGTGCGCCCCTGGCATTCCACATTGGCGGTGGAAACGTCGTTTTCTGCCTGCCAGGGGTTGATTACCAGCGCTACGCAGCCCTCCTTGCCGACATCGAACACACGCACCAGCGGACGTTTCTCCCGCCAAAGCACGTTGGCAGGCTCCCCCGGAACGAGGTGTCCCCTGCCGATCAGGCCTGATACCGACGACAGGCGGGACAGAGTATGGGTGAACAATGGCAGTTGCGAATATGGCAAGGGATCGCCCGGTTTGACGGCAAGCTCATGGCCCCACAACACAACGGCGCGAGCCCCGCTGAAATAAGGGACCAGCGTCATGGCTTCGACAAGGTACGGATCCACCAAGGGCGTGGTTTGCCGCCAGTCTGGGCCGTAGTAGCGCAGCCATAGATAGGCAAAAATCGGTTTGCCGCTCATTTGCTCCGATCGATAATAATTTTGCTCAATGTGCGTCGCTATGTAAAATATTGAATCCGGCTTCGCGTCCGGGAGATATGCTTCGGTAACAATAAAATCAACGTAAGGATCGATGCTCTTCCACATTTCTAGATCGAAACTATGCTTCTCGGCGAAGTCCTGGGCAGTGTAATCTCTAATCTTGGCCGTCTCTTTGGAAAATGGCTGAGGCCCGAAGATGCCAATGACTGCGTCTTTGTAACGCTCGCGGGTCCACTTGACCGGCAGCGCGAACCACGTCGCCCATTCCTTCCAGTACGCGTCTTTGAACTCGGCAAATGATGGGAAACGTTGCCCGTCGATAGCGTTGAATATCCAGGCCTTCAATGCCGACCGCTGAAATACAAATTCTATGTCGTGAACGTAAATTCCACCGGGAGAAGGAGGGTTAATGTCGATGTTCCGCCTGACGATACGCTCGAAGAAGTCAGGCTTTCGCCAGGGGTTTGCATTCAGCTTCCCCAAAAATGCGTCGATGCTCTTCCGCTGCTGCCCGGGATAATCGGCGAACGTGTTCTGGATCGTTACCGGCAGAAATCCGTGGCAGAGCGCCGCCGCCGCATGGATGCCGCCACCGCTGTCGTAAACGTTCCAGTACGCCTTCAGCCCACCTTCCAGCTTAAATGCCTGAATGTGGTCCCACCCGGACGCAGCCGGGCACTGTGGCGCTGATCGAGCCTGGGGTGCGTATGTCGCGGTCAGCCATAGCGAGAGCACGGCGACGGCCAGATTACGGTTGCGAACTCTGTTCATAGGCCCGCAGCCTTTACATGCGCAGCCGACGCATTCACTCCGCCTCGGCAGGGCGCGCGTACACTGCAACGTAGGCCAGCGGAAAACGCCACGCCGCCCTTTCGTTAAGGCGCCTTATTGTTGGGAGCAATTTTGCGATCATCCAACCATGGTAGGGGATCCGCGCCAGCGGTTTCCAGACACCACCCAAGAGCTTGCCTGTAAGGTCGCTCCAGACATCAAAGGCGCCGCCCGCCTCGATAATCTCCACAGGCGGAACGTGGTGCTTGAGACCGAAATGCGCCAAAGCGAACTTTGTGTAGCGAAAATGATCGTGCGGTTCCTCGTGAAGATAGTAAAAAAATGGAACACCTACTATTATGTGCCCGCCTGGTTTGAGCATCCTGGCCAACTCCGAAAATAACAGATCAGGTTCGGCGAGATGCTCTAGGACATCCGTAAGTAGGATTGTGTCAAAGGACTGATCCTCAAAAGGAAGTTGATTGTTAAGGTTCACTTCAAAATCAAGATCAAATCTTTGATGTGCCGAATTTGCCCAATCGGCCCATAGGTATTCGTCGACGACGCTGCGATATATTCCAGCCAATGGAGCGTTGCCGCAGCCTAAATCGATAAGTCGCCCCCGCGCATATTTCTGGATAGCGGATTCGTAGACGGCGACCTGAAGGTCGCCCATAAGCCGGGACATTACCCCGCGTTTCCTGGCGCTCCGCCATCGTCCGCGATGAAGTTCAAATTTCGTGGGCACCCACGCGCTCTTTGACCTCGACGCTAATCTATCCATACTGGACCCTTCCAATATATTGATGCCGGCGGTTTTCAAATACTATAATTCCGAAGGTTAGCCACACCATCGGATCATAAAAGAAAAGTTTTGTCACAAGAAATGGGCAAAATAATAGAACGAAGCTCGGGCCCCAAAGTCGGAATAGCTGAATAGACGATGCCAGAAGTATCAACAGTGAAGGTATTATGCCGATGTAAAAAAACATATTGAACACAAGACCGAGGTCTTGTGGTGATAAGCAGTAATCACAAAATGTCCTCGGCAGGGGAGAGCCGAGAAGCATTCCCTCGCCCGCAGAATCTTGCCATGCACGAAATGCCTGGTCTTTATAGTATCCAGACCCCTTTCCCTCATCGACGCTGAAGCGATCGCTGAAGTACTCGACATACTGAGAACCGAAAAACTGCGGCGCAATCAGGGGTACTGTAATGGCAAGCAGCGATGCCGAGAACAGAACTGCCGCAAAGCGCAGAATTTTCGGAACCTTGGGATTGAGTATCGTGAACTCGATTGCAAAACAGACGATGTAGACGGCGGCACCAACCACTGCCCACGCAGCCAAGGTCGCTACCGTGCTGAGCATTGCAAAAAGGTCTAAGAAATTTACGATTCGTCGCCGGAAGAGGCACCTCAGAAATACGAGTAAATAGACGATATTCGAGTAACTTCCGGGCTCTATCTGAAAGCCAGAAAGACGAACCTGGTTCATCATTGTGCCAGCGCGCGAAGCGCTGAATGGAAACACCATCCCATGCAAATCGATGATTTTTCCGGACAAAAGAAAAATGGCGAGAGCCAGAACAAGGCCGGCAACGTTGAAAACGAGGTAGGCTCGAAGCAGGAATTCCAGCCGCTTGCGCCAGGCAGGTAGGGTAACCACGCCGAACGCCAAGCCCCAACTCATGAAAGCGATCGCCATGAGAGAAAAACGCGAAAAGTCGCTGATATTGATGACGCAGAAATAGAGCAAGAAAGCAGCGATTATCGCGACATTCGCGTGAAACGCAGAAATTCCGAACCGAACTACCATTCCACCAAGGAAGGTTAGCGCCGCCAGCGAACGGATGAAGAATGCAACGCCACCCGAACCCGGATCGTCGCTGATCTCGAGCTGCGTGGCGATCACTATGAAGAGCGGAAAGAGGATCAGCCAGTCGAACGGGCCAATCGCCTCGGAGCTGGCAACCCTGCGGTAGCCGCTCAGCGTCGGATACGATTTCGACAGGCCTAGCAAGAGCGCGCCTGCATCGATTGAAGAATGTCGATCAGCTCGCCAAAATTCGATTCCGAATGATAACGGGCCTGCCAGATCTTACGGGGTACGGCGCGCGCCAGTTCACCTCCAGGTGAAAGCGCCTGCAGAACGCGCTCCGCCAAACGCTCCGTATCCTGCGCCTCGTCGGACGAGACGAGCAATCCGGTCTCGCCGTCGATTACCGCTTCCGGAGTACCATCGACTGCCGTTGCGATCACCGGTATCCCGAATGACATGGCCTCCATGATCGACACCGGGACCCCCTCGGACAAGCTTAGATTGGCGAAGAAGTCTACGTGGTTTTGTCGGTAGAACTCCATCACCTCAAGGTTGTCGGTCTGACCCCAAAGCTTGACCTCGAGGTTGGGGACCTCTTTTTCCAGCACGGAATTGACTTCGGTAAAATCTCCGCCACCAAAGTGATGCCACGAAACTTTCCTGTGCTTTGCCAGGGAGCGAACCAGTGCGGCGATCAGATGTACCCTCTTCACCGGAAAAACATTGGAGCAGCTGACTATCGTCAGCGACGTATCTCCGGCCAGCCTCGCGGGCGTTTGACCCCTATCCGGCACGCCCAGACGGTTGACGGCGAAATTGGAAGTTAGCCCCCTAGGCCATTTCTCCTGGAAATATGCAAGGCCATGCTCTGAAATGAAAAGATTCATGGCAGCGGCCGATGCGATTTCCTCACGCCACGGAAAATACTGTGAATTTCGCGACAGATAGGACCCGCTTTCCATGGCATGTTCGTAGAGATCCACTCGGTGATAGCGCACCGCGCAAGGCACGTGGGCCTTCGCCAGCAAGGGGATTGCCAAGTCGGGGACGTGCCCCCAATAGCTATAGGCCACCACTTCCGACGGCGCGTCGAGAGCTCTTCTTACCGCGGGAGATCGCTCGAGCGCGGTGCGATACATCGACCACAAAAGCACACGGTAGATCAAGCCGACATGAAGTCGCTTTTGGCGCCAGCTCAGAGACACCAACTCCGGCCAGAAGAGTGACCAGGTACGAAATTTTGCGAGTTGCAAAGGGTAGAATTTGTAACGCGACCGCTGGGAGCCCCAGATGGGCGGTTCAACGGTGACGTTGTCGGGTACTTCCCGCTTCGGCCCGGAGCCGCTCATCGGGAAAATTGTAATGCGCTCAAAACCTTGGCTAAGAAAGGGCAGCTCCAAGCCAACGAAGGGTTCGTAATGGCCGAATGGATAGTTAATCGTAAAAAGAAGAAGATGCTTTCTCACCGGCCCAACCCTTCGGCATTAGAATAGCGATCCCTCGCCACAGAAGACGGCCTAGGCGTTCGCGATATAACAAAAAACAACACTATAAGAGAAACCATGTAGGGAATTGAAACGTATACGGATATTGAAACGGCTCTCTCCAAGGACATGCCGAACCAGGCCGGTATAAAGAAACCACCAACGAAAATAGCATTTTGGATAATAGAAAGAATCAATGCCATTCTCTGCTGTCGGGCAACAACCGGTACCGGCGCAAGAGCAGATAGGACCAGGTGTACAGCAACGTAGGGCGCAAATAGCTCAGCCAAATGTCCTGACGGGGCCCATTGCGATCCAAGAACAAGCGAAAACATTTGCACGCCGAAGAACAATAATGCGCAAAATAATATAGTTCCAAGCAACATCTGAAGTATCAACACCCTGACGACAGCGCCATCGAATCTGCCGGTCTTTTGCACCAGCTGGTATGCTTCGACATAAAGAATTTGGGCGACCGCTATGCTGATAATTCCGGCAGGTATCGTAACGATGCGCTGCATCATGAAGTATTGACCTGCTTCCACAGACGAAAAGAAACCCACTATAATCGCAATCAGGACAAAGCCGCTGAGGCTATTGATCAAAAATTGCGGCAAGCTAAATTTTGGAAAGGACTGATGTCGTTGGGCAACCAAAAAAAGGGGTCTTCGCTGCCGTAAATCGAAAAAATTAAGACGAAGACCGGACAGATAAGACCATCTGCGCGTGGACAGGAGCAAGGCAGCGCCTACGCCTGACGCGAAAGTCTCGCCAATTATCAAGCCCCATGCATTTGGCAAGATAGTCAGCCCTAGGGCCGCCTGTATGAGAATTGCGACCATCGCCTTGGAAAATCGGCTGACGGAGATTCCTCCGTAGCTCTGTCGCCGTGAGGCCACCATGGTGAAAGTGGTGGTGATAGAGACGAAGAAGGCCGTAATGGACGTCATTGGCCAAGCCAGGCCAAGCGACGTGTTGAAGATGAGGTCAAGATCACGCGCGAAAAGCGTCAACACGAGCGCGCTCGCCAGGGCCGAAGCAATTGCCAAGCTAACGCACAGCGCGGTAAGCGCGCTAACATGTCTCTCCTCGGCGACCATGATCGCCTGCTCGTAACGCGCCGCAAAACATGTGCCAAGCAGTTGGCTGCCAAGAAAGAACATGGCGAATAGGCCGAAGTCCTTTGCGTCGAAGACGCGGGCCAGGACGGGGACTGCGAGAACGCCAAGGAACTGCGCCGAAGCGGCACCCAGACCCAAGGTCATCGTGTTCCTGAGCAGTTTCAGATTCGAGTTCATGCTGAAATTGCGTCGAATCTGCGAGACCACGACGGACAACAGCCCGGCCGCACGTACAGCCTGGTCATCCTCGCCTAACCTCGCCGCGCGAAAACGAACTGCCGGATTTTCCGCGCCGGTTTCGCAATGAGCGCATAGTCGACGGGGCCGGATCCGAGCCAACGGCGCCTGGCACGCAACGCTTCGAGGTTGTGCCCGATATGCGAACGGAAGCTCCTTGTGCTGGCTCCCCCGATCATCATGTCGACGAGGACCTGATCGATTGTTGCTATCCTGAATCCGTGCAGCTCGACGGCCCTCAGCATCCAGTCGTAGTCGGAGGAGACTTTCAGCGTCAGATCGAATGGCCCGTTCTTTTCGGCAACGGCGCGCCGGACATAAAAGGTCGGGTGGGCAGGCATCCAGCCGGAGCGGAACCCATCTTGCGGCCTCGGCTCCGCCCGCCACCGGCGAACGACCCGCTTGCTTTGGTGATTTTCGACGAAATCGAGGTGACCGTGGACAATGTCGCTTTCGGCAAGCGCCTCGCTGATCCGGCCGAGCACGGAAGCGTCATGAAACGCGTCGTCCGCGTTAAGGGCGCCGATTGCCTCGCCGGTGCAAAGCGCAAGTCCCTTGTTCAGCGCGTCGTACATGCCGCGGTCGGGCTCGCTGATGATCTGCAGTCCTGGCCCGGCATAGGAGCGGACAATCGCCAGCGTTTCGTCGGTCGAGGCTCCGTCGATGACGATCAGTTCCTTGTCCTGGTGATCCTGGGCAAAGAAACTGTCGAGCGTATGACGGATTGTTGCCGCCGAGTTCCAGCAGACCGTTAGAACGGAAATCTTCATGTTCGCGGGACTTTTCGCAGCTACCGGGCCGCTTTGCGGTTGTGCTCTTCGTCAAGCCGGCGATGCTCGAATTCGCGCGCCACCGCCTTGAGGTCGGACTGGACCATCTCGCGCACCATCTCATCAAGCAACGTCGTCGCCTTCCAGCCGAGGACCCGCTCCGCCTTCGAAGGGTCACCGAGCAGCAGGTCGACCTCGGTCGGCCTGAAGTAGCGTGGATCGACCTCGACCAATATCTTGCCGGACTTGCTGTCGACGCCCTTTTCGGCGACGCCCGAACCGTTCCACTGGATGCGAACACCAACCTCGGCGAAGGCGAGTTCGACAAATTTCCGAACGGAGTTCTTGATCCCTGTGGCCAGCACGTAGTCGTCCGGGGCTTCCTGCTGGAGGATCCTCCACATGCCTTCGACATAGTCGCGCGCATGACCCCAATCGCGCTCGGCGGAAAGATTGCCGAGATAGAGCTTGTCCTGAAGGCCCAGGCTGATGGCAGCGGCGGCTCGGGTGATCTTGCGGGTCACGAATGTCTCGCCCCGCATCGGGCTTTCGTGGTTGAACAGAATTCCGTTGGAGGCGTGAATGCCATAGGCCTCGCGGTAGTTCACCGTGATCCAGTAGCCATAGATCTTTGCCGCCGCATAGGGCGAACGAGGGTAAAAAGGCGTCGTTTCGCTCTGCGGGACTTCCTGCACCTTGCCATAGAGCTCGGAGGTCGACGCCTGATAGAAACGCGTCTTTTTTGTCAGGCCAAGCAGCCGGATGGCTTCCAGAAGGCGCAATGTACCGATCGCGTCGGCATTCGCCGTATATTCCGCGGTCTCGAAGCTCACCTGGACATGCGATTGAGCGGCGAGATTGTAGATCTCGTCCGGCTGCACTTCCTGGATTATGCGGATCAGGTTCGTCGCATCCGTCATGTCGCCATAGTGCAGTGAAAAATTGACGCCGGTTTCATGCGGGTCTTGATAGAGATGATCGATACGGCCCGTATTGAAAGACGATGACCGCCGCTTGATGCCGTGGACTGCATATCCCTTGGCGAGCAGGAGGTCGGCGAGATAAGCACCGTCTTGGCCGGTAATGCCCGTAATTAGCGCGGTTTTTCGGCTCATTTCATACCCTTCGGCAGCTTCAGAAACATGACCGCCAAGCACTGTCCCGGCCCTGTGTTCGACAGCTAAATTTCGATGGAGGCAAAATTCAGAACGGTCTCTATCGAGATCCGAACCCACTTAGCAGAGTTTTCAGCGTTCTCAGCACGATAACGAAATCAAGCCACGGCGAGAAATTCTTGATGTAATAGAAGTCATAGTGCAGCTTCTCGGTCTCGTCGTCATCTTCCGACACATACCCTTGATTCACCTGAGCCCACCCGGAAATTCCGGGGCGGACGATATTTCGGTAGCGATAGAATGGCAACGCCACCGAATAGTGGGATGACAACACTGTCGCCTCAGGGCGAGGCCCGATCCAGCTCATTTCCGAACGAACGATGTTTATCAACTGCGGCAGCTCGTCAATTCTGCTTCGGCGAAGGAAGCGGCCGAGCCGGGTCACCCTGCTGTCACCCGGCTTGGTGACGGCGAGACTGCGAACGTTTGCCGCCTCTGGTTCACTGACGGTCATCGTCCGGAACTTGTAGACCGTGAAGGATTTTCCGCCGAAACCGAGGCGCTCCTGGCGAAATATGGCAGGCCCGGGAGACTCCAGCCTGATCATCAGCGCGATCAACAACAGCAAGGGCGCCAGCACAATCAGCGCCAACAGGGCACAGACCCAGTCGATCACCTGTTTGATCTTGATATAAGCCTGGTTGGGATTGATTGAGCCCAGCGTGTTTTCGGACAAATGCTCGATTTCGACGCGACCAGTCAGCGATTCGGTGATTTGCTTGACATGGTAGACCGGTACTCCCGCAAGCGCCCGGTCGGCAATGTAGCGCTCCCAATCGTCGGACAGATCGGCGCGCAGATCGGCAACCACGCCGTTGACGCGATCAATGATCATGTCAGGGGAGACAAGCCAATGCCAGTTCACCCCGCCTATCTCGTCTAGACGACCAACGGCGCCGCCTGGAACCACAGCAAGACTGTAAGGATCAAGGCGCCGGCTTACGATGGTCAGAACAAAGTACCAGAGAATTGACAACGTCAAGCTGCTAGCCGCCTGGAAGCCGCTATATTCAATTCGAGATAAGAAAATGACTAAATAAACGAACCCATATGACAGTGCAAATGTCGGAAATATGTAACCAGACGCCGCGATGCCCGGGAAATTACCTATACGCCGAAAGGAAAAATAACCTATTGTATGCGCGACAATGCCCGCAAAGATCGTAATCTGCAGGTTTGTATAATATGCAAGGGATGGGTCAACTAGAATGCGAATCAGCGCGGGAAGCAGGATTGCGAACGCCAGACCGCCCAGGAGTTGAAACCTGACCCTGTGCACAAGGTGCCGCTGTCTCGGCCGATTCATCATGACTATGTTCAAGTTAAAACGCTCTCTTGCGGACTACCGGAATGCATTCTGGCTGCTTCCATTGTTCTCTGCAGAACCCTGGCAATTCGAACTCCAGGTTGCTGGACATTCAATGGACAGGATGCCGCTCTCGGCCGACGCTCGAATAGGCTATGCCTTCCTTCATGACGTCCTCGCCGCGGTAGACGTTTCGCAGGTCAACCATCACCGGCATCGCCATGAGCGCACGGAGCCGCTTCAGATCCAGTGACCGAAACGCGTTCCACTCGGTGACGATGACGATAGCATGCGCGCCGTCAGCTACCGCGTAGGCGCTTTCCCCGAATTCAATGCCCTCGATCATCTTGCGCGCCTGCTCCATGCCCACCGGATCATAGGCCTTGATCGAAGCGCCTGCGTCCTGGAGTGCCTGAATGATGGCCAATGAGGGGGCATCGCGCATGTCGTCGGTGTTCGGCTTGAAGGTAAGGCCGAGAATACCGATGGTTTTGCCGCGAACCGATCCGCCGCAGGCCTCGACCACCTTGCGCGCCATCGCCCGTTTGCGCTGGTCGTTTATCGAGACCGTCGTTTCAATAAGCCGCACGGGGCTTGCCGCGTCCTGCGCGGTCTTGACCAGCGCCAGCGTATCCTTCGGGAAACAGGAGCCACCGTAGCCCGGCCCGGCATGAAGAAACTTTGCGCCGATGCGGTTGTCCATGCCGATGCCGCGCGCGACGTCCTGCACATCGGCTCCCAACCGCTCGCAGAGATCGGCAATTTCGTTGATGAAGGTGATCTTCATGGCCAGAAACGCGTTGCCGGC
Source organism: Mesorhizobium sp. M0960 (assembly GCF_040319055.1). Classification (NCBI taxonomy): domain Bacteria; kingdom Pseudomonadati; phylum Pseudomonadota; class Alphaproteobacteria; order Hyphomicrobiales; family Phyllobacteriaceae; genus Mesorhizobium; species Mesorhizobium sp. M0960. The sequence goes on from NZ_JAMYNN010000018.1 coordinate 103,368, forward strand.
ATATTTGGTAAGCTCCGCCGTACGCCGGCTCGTATAGAATATCGGCGCGACATTCAACGAGAGTGGACGGTAGATTTCGCCCATGACGGCTTTGGCCCGTTCTGCATCGGTCCCGACAATGATGCGGTCGGGCCGCTTGAAATCCTCGATGGCCGATCCTTCGCGAAGAAATTCCGGATTGGAGACCACCGCAAAATCGGCGGCTGGATTTTGCTCGCGAATGATCCGTTCCACCTCATCGCCGGTACCGACAGGGACGGTCGATTTCGTCACCACGACCGTGAACCCCTTGAGTGCGCGACCGACTTCGGCGGCCGCGTCGTAGACGAAGGACAGATCGGCATGGCCGTCGCCACGCCGCGACGGCGTCCCCACGGCAATGAAGACGACATCCGACTGGGAAACGGCATCCGCGAGATTGTCGTCGAAACGCAGGCGACCTTGCGCAGTGTTGGTTGTAACGAGGTCGTCGAGGCCAGGCTCGTAGATCGGTATCTTGCCGAGCTTGAGCATGGCAAGCTTTTCCGCATCACGATCGACGCAGCAGACCTGATGGCCAAAGTCGGCGAAACAGGCGCCCGAGACGAGCCCTACATAGCCGGCGCCAATCATTGTTATTCGCATATCGCGTACTCTCATTCAGCGCCGATGAGACGATCTCGCCGGACAGCCTATTACCAAAGGACGGCTACCGCACTCCCGGGTGAAAACCCGAGAGCCCATCCTACAACAATTTGCATCGCCTCGCCGCAACTAGACGTTTGCGATTTATGCGATTGCTACGAGATCCCTGGCATCAAGGTCGACAGGGATCTCGCCGTTCATGATGGCAACCAGAACCCGAGCCCTTCCCGCCGGATCGAGCCGGTCAAGGCGACCGATCATTTCCGCGAAAGGGCCGGAAAGGATCCGGACCGAAGCACCGGCTGCGAGGCCGCCGCTGAAATCGAGCAGGCCGTGCCTGCCGGTTAACGCAACGAAGCGCTCTACCAGACCCGAGGGAACCGGCAAAGGCCGGTCGCCTTGCGTGACGAGGGAGCGCACACCGAACGTTCCGTTGACCGAGCGCCAACGTTGCAGTCCGACGTCAAGGGCGATGAACATATAACCCGGGAAATAAGCTGCGGACCGTGTCTCGAGCCGCCGGGCGTGACGCACGGTTTTCTCGTAGCGAGGCACAAACGGCTGAAATCCCTGGATCCGGAGATGCCGTTCGGCGACATGTTCCTTTCCAGGAAAGACCGAAGCCGCGTACCAGCGGGTTGCCGGCGCGGCGGTCGGCTCCGGCGACGGGATGTTCGCCTTGTTCCTCGTTTTTTCCGCGCTAATCACGTGTCTCCCTCTCGGGGCGGGCGGCCATGCCGGCGCCAAGGGTTACGACAGTGTGTCGATGCCAGCAAGCAACCATGCCGCGAGAATCAGGACGGTTCATCAAAAAATTGCTCGCGAATTGTCCATGAATTTAGCTGTGCCTAAATAATCATCGAGCCGCTTTCTTTTTCAGCTGCCCGACATCCGATATCGGGCAATTCGCTGTAACGCGTAGCTCTTCGGTTACATTGGCGCGGCGACCCCGGTTGTCCCGGTGCTTAGTCGACCGACTTGAAGCTAATGTGACGGGTCGCCAGCATGTCGTTGCGCCCGCCGGCGGCAGGATACCTGCGGAGCCATTCCGGTTTGCGATAAAAAGCTGTTTCGACAGGCCGTCACTGAGACACAACTGCCAGCAAGCCGCGAGACCGAAGTCATGGCACAGCGATGCCGATTCTTGATCGGCTTCACGAACGCTTCAGCAACGACCAGACAGCCGGCACCAGGCTCGCAGCCAGCGCGACCTTGATCAGATCACCGACGATAAAGGGCAGCACACCGAACTGCCACGACTTTTCCGGGCCGATCAACAGCGCCAGCCAGGCAAAACCCATCGCCATCATGACGATCTCGGCCACCAGCATCGCATTGAACAGCTTGATAGGATGGCGATCCCAGCCACGGTCGGCGGCCCAGCCGACGATCGCCGCCATGACGACGAAGCCGGCCAGATAACCGCCGGTCGAACCGAGCATGTAGGCAATGCCGATGCCTTTTTCCGGCGTGCTCTGGAAGACCGGAACGCCCAGTGCGCCCTCGGCCATGTAGAGAAGCAGCGTGGCGACGCCGAGGCGCATGCCGAACGCGGCGGCAATCAGCAAGACAGCAAGCGTCTGCATCGAGATATCGACCGGTCCGAGCACAACCTTCGTCTTGGCCGACAAGATCAGCAGCAGCGTTCCGGCGATCGCCAGCAAAAGCTGGCCCGCCAGCCGGGCCGCGCCCTTTTCAGGCAGAGCGAGAGAAATAAGCGGACGCATCGTCGTTGCAATTGCCATGGTCTTCCCCGTTCCGGATTGCCGCCGAACGCGGCCTTGCGTTTTCCTATATTGGCTTCCGTGCTATGCGGCAATCGGTTTTGCCCTCCCCCCAAAAAAGGTCGCGACGTTCGCATGGCGCTGAAATTCGACACACGCTTCGATCCTGCCTACGGCAGGGGTGTGACCATTGCACCCGACGTACTTCGGATCACCGCCAAGAACCCCAGCCCGTTCACCTTTCACGGAACCAACAGTTATATCGTCGGGCGCGAGACGCTGGCTGTAATCGATCCGGGTCCGGATGACGAGGTGCACCTTCGAACGCTGCTCGAAGCGATCGGGACCAGGCCGGTCAGCCATATCTTCGTCAGCCACACGCATCGCGACCATTCGCCGCTGGCGGCACGACTGAAGCAGCACACAGGTGCCGTGACGTTGGCGGAAGGCCGGCATCGCCCGGCGCGGCCGTTGCACACCGGCGAGGTCAATCCGCTCGATGCCAGCGCCGATATCGAGTTCGTTCCAGACATCCCGCTGCCGGACGATATGGTGATCGATGGCGACGGCTGGGCGATCCGGACGGTGCTGACGCCCGGCCATACCGCCAATCACGCGGCCTTCGCACTGGAGGGGACTGGCATCCTTTTTTCGGCCGATCACGTCATGGCGTGGTCAACCACGATCGTCGCGCCGCCGGACGGCGCCATAGCCGACTACATGACATCGCTCGATCGGCTGATCGAGCGCGACGACCGGCTGCTGCTGCCGGGTCATGGCGGGCCGGTGATCGAACCGCGCAACTTCATGCGCGGATTGAAAAGGCATCGCAAAATGCGCGAACGGGCGATTCTGGAGCGGATCAACAGCGGCGACCGCACGATCAGGACTATGGTGGAGGCGATCTATCGCGATACCGATCCGCGCCTGCATGGCGCGGCCGGCCTGTCGGTGCTTGCGCATCTGGAAGACCTGGTGGCGCGCGGTCTGGTCCACACCGACGGCGCGCCGGCTATTGACGGCATCTATTCGCCGGCAAAGTAGTAGCCTTCGGATATCATTCTGCCGGCGCCACGCCCACCTGGCCGGCGACTTCCTGGTCGAGCTCGGCAAGGAAATCGGTGATGCGCGCTGCATTGTCGCCAAGGTCGTAGCGGCCGTAACGCGAGGCCGAGCGCATATCGACAATGACCGCGTCGCCATCGTCGGTCACGCGGATGGCGACATCGGCGGGAAGGCCAAGCAGGAAGCTCTTGGCCAGCGCATCGACCGTCACGTCGCTTTGCCCTGCTGCGTCGGGAAATGGCGCCGCGCGTTGCCAGCCCCGCCGATCGAGCACGGTTTTGACCGCCTCCAGAACGCGGTCGAAAGGCAAGGTGTAGCTGCGTCCGGTAACAAGCGGATAAGCTTCGGTTTGCAGGCGCTGCTCGCCGGGTGTCGGCGGCAAAAGCTCGTTCATATCCATTGTCCGGGTAGAAATATCGAGCGCCGGCGGGTCGTCGAAATCCGTCGAGATGTCGCGCAGCGGCGGATAGGTCGCTGCCCAATAGGCCGCGACAGCGTAAGGGATGAGCACCAGAAGCGCCAGCAAGGCGCCGGCGGTCAGGTCGTGGCCGCCGCGATCACCGAAATTCCACAATCGCGCAAAGGCAAACCCGGCGAACAGAAGCGCAAACGCCGCCAGCAACGCGACAATGCCGAGCACCCACAGGAATGTCGGCGTCTCGACGAGGTCATATCGGTAGCCGATGAGCACCGTCAGCAGCAGGACCGCCGAAAAAGCGCCGGTGCGCCGCGACCAACCGGCAGCCCTCGATGTCTGTCGCTCGGCAATTACCGTCATTGCTTTCCGCGCTGCCCCAACCCGAACAAAGGCATAGTGCCTTTCAGCGGCGGCTTGAAGGCACAAAGACGCCGCATCTCCAGTCAATCCGTCGGCAGATGATAATCCCGGAACTGCTGACGCAAGGTAATCTTCTGGATCTTGCCGGCAGCGGTGTGTGGGATTTCGCCGACAAAGGCGACGTCGTCCGGCATCCACCACTTCGCCACCTTGCCATCCATGAAGGCGAGGATGTCCGTCTTGGTCGGCTCCCTGCCCGGCTTGCGGACGACCACGAGCAAAGGCCGCTCGCCCCATTTGGAATGCGGAATGCCGATGGCGGCGGCCTCCGCCACGTCCGGATGGCCGACCGCGAGGTTCTCGAGCTCGATGGTCGAGATCCATTCGCCGCCCGACTTGATCACGTCCTTGGCGCGATCGGTGATCTGCATGTAGCCGCCGGGGTCGATATGCGCGATATCACCGGTATCAAACCAGCCTTGTTCATCGAACTGTTCGGATCCGATGCCGCCATAATAGGCGCGCGCGACGGTCGGCCCGCGGACCTTGAGTCGGCCGAAGGTCTTGCCGTCCCATGGCAGTTCGTTATCGTCGTCGTCCGTTACCTTCATTTCGATGCCGAACGGCGTAAAGCCCTGCTTCTGCTGGACGGCGAGGCGGGCGTCACCCTTCAGCCCGGCATAGTCCGGCTTCAGGGTGCACAGCGTGCCGACCGGCGACATCTCGGTCATGCCCCAGGCGTGGACGACCTGGACATCGTAATTGTCCTGGAACTTCGTCGTGATCGCGCGTGGACAGGACGCGCCGCCGATGACGACTTTCTGCAGATAAGGTAGTTTCTTGCCGGTCTCTTCCAGATGCTGGAGAAGCATCATCCACACCGTCGGCACGGCGGCGCTGAAGGTCACCTTCTCGGTGTCGAGCAGCTCGTAGATCGAAGCGCCATCCATCTTGCAGCCGGGCATGACCAGCTTGGCGCCAATCATCGGCGCGCTCTGGGCAAGGCCCCAGGCATTGGCGTGAAACATCGGCACGACCGGCAATATGGTATCGCGCGACGACAGGCCCATGGCGTCGGGCATCGCTTCGATCATGGCGTGCAGCACGTTCGAACGATGGCTGTAGAGGACGCCCTTCGGGTCGCCCGTCGTGCCCGAGGTGTAGCACATGCCGGCGGCGGTGTTTTCATCGACTGTCTTCCAGGCGAAGTTGCCGTCGGCTTGAGCAAGCCATTCTTCATAGGCAACGACATTGGGCAGCGCAGTCTCGGGCAAATGCACCTTGTCGGTCAGCACGATAACCTGCTTCAGCGACTTGACCGCGCCGGCGATCTTTTCAAGCAGCGGCAGGAAGGTCAGGTCGACGAAGATCGCCTTATCCTCGGCATTGTTCATGATCCAGGTGATCTGCTCGGGAAAGAGCCGCGGGTTGAGCGTGTGATAAATCGCGCCGACACCCATGATGCCGTACCAGGCCTCGATGTGGCGCGCGGTGTTCCAGGCCAGGGTCGCGATGCGGTCGCCAAGCCCGAAACCGTCACGCTCGAGCCGCTCGGCGACCTTCAGGGCACGATCATGGATTTCGGCATATGTGCTGCGCACGATCGGCCCCTCGATCGAACGCGACACGATCTCGCGGCTGCCGTGCTGCCGCTCGGCGTTGTCGATCAGCTTGTGGCAAAGCAGCGGCCATTCCTGCATCAGCCCGAGCATCTTGTTCCTCCTGTTATTTTTTTTGCGCCATTGTGGGACGAACCGGCGGATTGTCCAGCCAGAACCGGGCTGGAGCGGTGCATAGAGCCAAATGAGGCGAAATTCGCCACAATCCGGCCATGCTCGGCGTTAACGTTGATTAACAGGCGGGGCGCGATTGGCGAATGAAAGAGGTTCGCATGGACGCGCAGCTCGACGACAAAGCCCTCGAAAATACGCTTGCCGAAAGTCTGGCCGATCTGGTGGCGGCCGATGTCGCGCAGGCCGATCTGGTGCCCGACGCCAAAACTGTTTCCGAAGATGAATTCGTCGAGGTCGTCGGTGGCGCCCTCGAAGCGGTCGGCGGCACGCTCTTGTTCAAGATGTGCGTCGAGAACGAGGGCGAAAGCCAGCACGTCGCTGCCGCCTGCGTCGGCGATGGCGGCAGTCGCCAGTTCCTGCTGCTCACCTTGCCTGCCAGCGGTGGTGCGCTGAAGGTCGAGACCACCTCGAAAAGCACCAATCCGGTGGCCGGCATTGCCGCCGCCTATGCCGGGCTGATGGACGCATTCCAGGCCGCCGCCTGAGTTTTCGGCGAAGCGGAAGAAACAGGTGAGACTTGCCCCCGCGGGCCACTCTTTGGCGTCGCGGCAGGCAGGTCTTGCACAACGCGCTTGCCAGACACATTTGGGGTTGAGGCAAGGAGATCCGACATGGACCAGATCGCAAACCCGTCACCCGGCTTTCAGCGCAATCCGGGCAAGATCATCCCCGTCGAGCCTTACAGGGGCACAGTGACGGTGCGCGCCGGCGATGTCGTCATCGCCTCGTCCAGAATGGTCAAGGTGCTGACCGAATCGCCCTATCCCCCCGTTTTCTACATTCCGTTCGACGACATCGACTTCAACCAGCTTGGCAAGACCGAGCACTCGACCCATTGCCCCTACAAGGGCGATGCCAGCTATTGGAGCGTGCTGCCCGCCGGCGATGCAGGCAAGGATGCGATGTGGGCCTATGAGCAGCCTTACGACGAGATGGCGGATATCCGCGATCACGGCGCATTCTATCCAAGCAAGGTGACCATCGAGGCTACGCCCGACTGATCAGTCGGTGGTGCCTTCATTGCCGACACCGTCGGCATCATCGAGCCGGACGAAGGTGAGGCCCTTGGCCTTCAGCGCCAAAAGCCCCTGCACTACGCCTTCGCCGGCCGCATGGGTCGGCTGGTTGATGTGAGCGATGATGACATCGCCGTCGTTTGCTGCCGCGATGCGCCGGGCGGTCTCTTTTGCACCGAGCAATGAGCCGCCGTCGCCGTTGATCGAGAATCCGGCGATCTTGAAGCCAAGCTTGCGTATCATCGCGATTGCCGACGGGCTGTATTCGGCGGTCGCGCCGCGAAACCATTTCGGCGCCGGCTCGCCGGTCACGGCGAGAGCGGCGGCACCGGATTCGACCTCGGCCAGCACGGCCTGCGGGCTGCCGGCACTGCGAATGCCGTAGATCTTTTGCGGCGTGTCGACGGCCGGGAGGTGGCGGCCGCCATGGTTTTCCAATTCAAACAGGTCGGGATGCGCCCGCATGATCTCGACGGCGGCGGCGTTGTGCTTCAGCCAGATGCCGGTGACGAAAATGGTGGCGGGAATCTTGTTTTCCACCAGCGCCGAGAGAATCCGTGTGTCGGTCTTTCCGCCGCAGGCATCGAGCGTCAGCGCGACGCGGCCGCTGCCTGCCTCGGGCTTGATGTGCAGCGTCGGTTCGACGAGCAACCGGGCGCTGCCAGGCGAGACAGCCCACAGCGATATCGCAACTGCGCAAAAATGCTTTTGGAACAGGCGCATTGATTGTTTCCGGGTCGGCCAGATCAAAGTTGAAGCGGCGACCCCAAGACCGGCATCAAGGCGGAAATCGGAACGATGCACCTGCAAAGCGTCGGCAGCGGCAATTTGACCGCCGGCCTGACCTTTGGCAAGCGCGAGGTCACAATGCGTGCTCCACGTCCTTAACCGTACGTGAAAGGATCGCGCGGTTCCTATCCGCGACCCTCCTTCGCAGCCTGCACCGCCGCTTGCGCGGCGGCCAGCCTGGCGATCGGCACCCGGTAAGGCGAGCACGAGACGTAGTCGAGGCCGACCTTCTCGCAGAAATGGATCGAGGCCGGGTCGCCGCCATGTTCGCCGCAAATGCCGAGCTTGATGTCGGGTCGCGTCGCCCTGCCCTTCTCGGCCGCCATCCGCACCAGCTCGCCGACGCCCTCTATGTCGAGCGACACGAACGGATCCTGCTCGATGATGCCTTTTTGCCGGTAGGTCTCGAGGAACGAGGCCGCGTCGTCGCGCGAGATGCCGAAGGTGGTCTGGGTCAAATCGTTGGTGCCGAAGGAGAAGAATTCGGCCGCCTCGGCTATGACGTGAGCGCGGATCGCGGCGCGCGGCAGTTCGATCATCGTGCCGGTGAGGTAATCGATCTTGACGCCGGTTTCCTGCATGACGCTTTTGGCGACGGCATCGATGCGCGCCTTGACGAAGTCGAGCTCCTTCACCAGTCCGACCAGCGGTACCATGATCTCCGGCACCACCAGCGCGCCGGCCTTCCTGCCGGCCTCGACGGCCGCCTCGAAAATGGCGCGCGCCTGCATCTCGGCGATTTCGGGATAGGAGACGGCAAGCCGGCAGCCGCGATGGCCGAGCATCGGATTGAACTCGTGCAGCGCTTCGGTGCGCCGCCGGAGCTTGTCCGGCGATACGTTCATGGCGGCGGCGACCTCGGCCACCTCCTCCTCCGTTTTTGGCAGGAATTCATGCAGCGGCGGATCGAGCAGGCGGATCGTTACCGGCAGGCCGGCCATGATCTCGAACAGTTCGAGGAAATCCGAGCGCTGCATCGGCAACAGCTTGGCCAGCGCCGTCCGTCGGTCCTTTTCCGTATCGGCCAGGATCATCTCGCGCATGGCAACGATGCGGTCGCCGTCGAAGAACATGTGCTCGGTGCGGCAAAGCCCGATCCCTTCGGCGCCGAAGGACCGCGCCATGCGGGCATCGAGCGGCGTCTCGGCGTTGGTGCGCACCTTCATGCGGCGCGCGCCGTCGGCCCATTCCATGATGGCGGCGAAATCGCCCGAGAGTTCAGGCTGCAGCATCGGTACGGCACCCTTCAGTACTTGGCCGTTGCCGCCGTCGATCGTGATGATATCGCCCTTGCGGAAGGTCGCGCCCATCGCCATCAGCGTGCCGGCCTTGTAGTCGACGCGCAGCGAGCCGGCGCCCGAAACGCAAGGCTTGCCCATGCCCCGCGCCACCACGGCGGCATGGCTGGTCATGCCGCCGCGCGTCGTCAGGATGCCTTCGGCCGCGTGCATGCCATGGATGTCTTCGGGGCTGGTCTCGATGCGCACCAGGATCGCCTTGCGGCCTTGCGTCTTGGCCTCCTCGGCGTCGTTCGATGAAAACACGATCTCGCCGGTGGCAGCGCCCGGCGAGGCCGGCAGGCCGACGCCGATAATGTCGCGCGCCGCTTTTGGATCGATTGTGGGATGCAGCAACTGGTCGAGCGAGGCCGGATCGATGCGGGCGACGGCCTCTTCTTTCGAAATCAGTCCATCTCTGGCCATGTCGACGGCAATCTTCAGCGCCGCCTTGGCGGTGCGCTTGCCGGACCGGGTCTGCAGCATCCACAATTTACCACGCTCGATGGTGAATTCGAGATCCTGCATGTCGCGGTAATGTTTTTCCAGGCGCTCGGAGATACTGACGAAAGCCTGGAAGGCGTCCGGCATCAGTTTCTGCAGCGACGGCTTGTCGGAGCCGGCGGCAATGCGCGCCGCCTCGGTGATGTTCTGCGGCGTGCGGATGCCGGCAACGACATCCTCGCCCTGCGCATTGACCAGGAACTCGCCATAGAGCTGCTTTTCGCCGGTCGACGGATTGCGGGTGAAGGCAACGCCGGTGGCCGAGGTATCGCCCATATTGCCGAAGACCATGGCCTGGACATTGACCGCCGTGCCCCAGCTTTCGGGAATGTCGTGCAGGCGCCGGTAGGTGATCGCGCGGTTGTTCATCCAGCTGGAAAACACCGCGCCGATGGCGCCCCAGAGCTGCTCATGCGGATCCTGCGGAAACGGCTTGCCGAGCTCCTCCTCGACCTTGGCCTTGTAGAGCGCGATCACGCCTTGCCATTCGATGGCTGTCAGCTCGGTGTCGAGTTCATGGCCGAGGCCGCCCTTCTGGTCTTCGAGGATTTCCTCGAAGACCTCATGGTCGAGGCCCATGACGACATCGGAATACATCTGGATGAAGCGGCGGTAACTGTCATAGGCGAACCGCGCATCGCCTGAATCGGCGGCCAGTGCTTCCACCGTTTCGTCGTTGAGGCCGAGATTGAGCACGGTGTCCATCATGCCGGGCATGGAAGCACGGGCACCGGAGCGCACCGACACCAAAAGCAGTTTCGACGGATCGCCGAAACGGCGCCCGGTCAGCCGGCCGATATGGTCGAGGGCGACCGCAACGTCCGCTTCCAGCGAGGCCGGGTAGGCGTGGCCGTTGGCGTAATAGGTGTTGCAGACCTCGGTGGTGATAGTGAACCCCGGTGGCACCGGCAGGCCCAGGCTGCACATTTCGGCAAGATTGGCGCCCTTGCCGCCGAGCAGATTGCGGTCGCCGGCACGGCCTTCCGCGGCGCCGTCGCCAAAGGTGTAAACCCACTTGGTCATGCTTGCTCCCCGGTTGCAGGAGATTGGAAATATCGGCAAATCGAGCGATATGATGCTGCAGTGCGAAAGGCAAGGCATCGACCAAGCCGGCCGGCCTCTACAATCGATTAATGAAAAGCTGCGCCGAAAAGACTTGCTTTTTGGAAAGGCTTGCTGTAGAACATAACATGAACAAAAGGCAGAACGATGAGAATGACCGGAAAGCTCGATTATCTGGAAATGCCGGCGACAGGCGGAACGCTGGACAGCGTGAAGGCTTTCTACAGCGCGGCCTTCTCGTGGTCGTTCACCGATTACGGACCGACCTATTCAGCCTTTGCCGAAGGGCTTGACGGCGGTTTTCAGGCGGATGGCCAAAATGCGCCGGCCAAGCCGCTGCCCGTGCTCTATTCCGAAAGGCTGGAGGAAACATTGAGCGCCGTCGAGAATGCCGGCGGCACCATCGTCAAGCCGATCTTTTCATTCCCCGGCGGCAGGCGGTTCCATTTCGTCGATCCGGCCGGCAATGAAGTGGCGGTGTGGAGTGAATAGGTCCGTTCAAAGTGACGATTGCAAAACTGGTGGGTCGGTCGTGCATAGTCGATATGTCGGCATTGAGCTTTCTCCCGGCTCGTCCTATAAGGCCGCGCGCACAGCGGGCACGCTCCGGCTGTTGGGGCGTCGCCAAGTGGTAAGGCATCGGTTTTTGGTACCGACATTCCCAGGTTCGAATCCTGGCGCCCCAGCCAATTCTCCGATTCAGACGATCCCGAGTCGTAATCTCAGTTGCAGACACCTTGGTCGCGGCACCTGCGGCATCTGTCCACAACAAATTGGTGTCGCCGGCAGAGAGCGCGATCCGGCTGGCATCTTAGCTTAATGTCAGCTCAATTGGCCGGCAAGCAAATGCATATTGTGGAGAAAAGCTGTTTTGCTGGCCGTGCCCTGGCATTCTATCTTATTGCCTGAAGACTTTCATAGTCAAAATATCAGCTTTTTCTCTCTTCTTCAAATCCATAAATACCTCGAAGGCTTCTTTTATGGCAACCTTCGCAAGTTTAGGCTAACTTTTAATAGCATTTAAGTTATACTTTAATAATCGCTCAACATGTTTCTTATGTAGCCGCCATTAACGAATAGGATTGTTAAAACTATCAATAAACATCTCTCAGAAAATACCCAAAGATCGCTGAAGTTTAATTTGCTTTTTATCAAAAACTCCACCTACCAAGAAGTATATTTTTCGCCCCAATGTCAAAATCCTGCCACCGATCAACCATTCTATCAGGGCGTGCAGGTATGTGATTTGGCGCTAATATACACCTTCTAGTAGGCAGACCTTCGCGGGGCGCTATCGAATCAAATGAGGGATTATGGATGGCGACTCTCCATTACACGTCGGGCGGATCCGGCACGGACATTGCAAAAGCCGGATTCAATCTGGCTAGCGTGCAATATGTTGACCAGGTCAACGAGCTGCCGGAGGGCATGAAAGGCTTGGTCTACCTCGACGAGGCCAACGGCGTAACCCAATCCTTTATCGACAAGGTTACTCCTTTCCTCGGCAATCCGAACGTATTTGGGTTCTTCCTGGTTGACGAGCCGGATCCCACCGGCCAATGGGGTACCTACGCCTCTGCCGCAAATCTGAAGGCAGAATCCGACTGGATCCATGAGCATTTTCCAGGCGCCAAGACCTACATCACAATGATGAGCCTGGGGACGTCGGCGAATCCGGATTTTAGGGGCACGTACAATCCCGCCAATACGGGTATCGATTACTACGGCATAGATGTCTATCCCGTCCGCACCGATGGCCCGGTCGACTACAACATGATCGATAAATTCGTCGCCGCCGCTCAGGCATCGGGCATCCCGACGAGCCAGATCGTTCCGGGCTACCAGGCGTTTGGAGGTGGCGAGTATAACACCGACATGGGTGGCAAATATGTGGTGCCCACCGCCGCCCAGATGGAAACCATGATGGAGCACTGGGCCAAGCTGGTTCCGTCACCTGCCTTCGACTACGCATACGCCTGGGGTTCGCAGCGAGGCGACACAGCGTTGGAGAGCTCTTCGGAACTGCAGGCCGTTTTCCGGCAACACAACCTTGCAACGACGGGGACCACTCCGCCTCCCGTCGACACAAGCGACACCTTGTATGGCACCAGCGGCGACGATGTGTTTCACGGGGCCGGCGGCCACACAATGATCGGCTATGGTGGCAATGACACCTATTATGTCGATGACGTCCGCGATAAGGAGATCGAGGCGGCGGGCGGCGGTGCCGACAAAGCACTCGCCTCCGTAAGTCATGCGCTTGCGGCCGGGTCGGAGGTCGAGCTTCTCGCCACCAGCAACCCGTCCGGCACGGCTGCCATCAATCTGACTGGCAATGCCTTTGCCCAGACTATCCAGGGCAATGCCGGCGCCAATGTCATCAATGGCCTCGGCGGCGCCGACAAGATGGTCGGCTATGGCGGCAACGACACCTACCACGTCGACAACGCCGCGGACCGGGTGTTCGAGGCAG
>NZ_JAMYNN010000019.1:0-109641 GCF_040319055.1 Mesorhizobium sp. M0960
CGCCCCCCCCCCCCCCCCGCCCCACAATCTCCTACCCCCCGCCCGGCCCCCCCGCCCGGGGGCCCATTAAAAAAACACCCCGCCCTTCCCACCCCACACCCCCCCCGCGCCCTCCCCCCCCCCGGTTCTTCGTCGTTACCGTCCTTCGCCGTTTGCCGTCTTGGCGCGCGGGAGAAAATTTGCCCCATCGCAGAATTGACGTTTACGCAAACGTCAATATTTGTTATCTCGACCGCAACGTTGGTCCGTCTGCCATCCTCATATGCTGAGGCTGATTTCGGGGCCAAGACCGCATGGTGGAGGAAACGCATGCCGATCTACAGAGCGCCGATCCGGGACACGCTGTTCGTGCTGAACGAGGTGCTGGGCTATCAGCGCTATTCCAATCTTCCCGGATTTTCCGACGCGACGCCGGATGTGCTCGAGGCCATCCTTGCCGAGGGCGCGAAGCTCGCCGAAAACGTCATGCAGCCGCTCAACCGTGTCGGCGACGTGGAAGGTTGTGTGCGCCATGTCGACGGGTCGGTGACGACGCCAAAAGGCTTCAAGGAAGCCTTCGACCAGTATCGCGAAGGTGGCTGGATGGGGCTCGCCGCACCTGTCGAGTTGGGCGGGCAAGGCTTGCCCTATGCAGTGCATACTGCGGTTGCCGAATATATGGTGTCGGCCAATATGTCGCTGATGATGTATGCCGGACTGACGCAAGGTGCGATCGCTGCGATCATCACCCATGGCACCAAAGAGCAGAAGGCGACATGGTTGCCGAAGCTGGTCGAGGGCGCCTGGACCGGCACCATGAACCTGACCGAGCCGCACTGCGGAACCGATCTCGGCTTGCTGCGCACCAAGGCCGTTCCAAATGGCGACGGCACCTATAGGATCTCCGGCCAGAAGATATTCATCTCGGCCGGCGAGCATGACATGTCGGGAAACATCGTCCACCTCGTGCTGGCCCGTATCGAGGGCGCGCCGGATGGCGTGAAGGGCATCTCGCTGTTCATCGTGCCGAAGCTCAAGCTCGATGCATCAGGCAATCCGGGCGAGAAGAACACCGTCTCCTGTGGCTCGATCGAGGAGAAGATGGGTATCCATGGCAATTCGACCTGCGTCATGAATTACGACGACGCTGAAGGCACACTGCTCGGCGAGGCCAATGGCGGGCTGAAAGCCATGTTCACCATGATGAATGAGGCGCGGCTTGGCGTCGGCCTGCAGGGGCTCTCGCTGTCGGAAGTTGCCTACCAGAATGCGGTTTCCTACGCCAAGGATCGCCTGCAGGGCCGCTCGCTGTCGGGGCCGAAAGAACCGGACAGGAAGGCCGATCCGATCATCGTCCATCCGGACATCCGCCGCAGCCTGATGACCATGAAAGCTTTCAACGAGGCCGGTCGGGCGCTGGCGCTGTGGACGGCGATCAAGTCCGACATCGCTCACCGCTCCGGTGACGACAAGGACCGCCAGGCCGCCGACGACTACACCGGGCTGATGACGCCGGTGGTCAAGGGCGTGCTCACCGACAAGGGTTTCGATCATGCGGTAATGGCGCAGCAGGTGTTCGGAGGCCACGGCTATATAGAAGAGCACGGCATGAGCCAGTTCGTCCGCGATGCCCGCATCGCCATGATCTATGAGGGTGCCAACGGCATCCAGGCACTCGACCTCGTCGGCCGCAAGCTGGCCTTGAATGGCGGTCGCGCGGTGCAGGCGTTCTTTAGGGAAGTCGGCGAGTTCTGCGAGGAGAACCGCACCGACGAGAAGATGGCGCCCTTCACCAAGGCGCTGAAGAAGAGCCTCAACGATCTGCAGGCGGCGACGATGTGGCTGATGCAGAACGGCATGGCCAAGCCCGACAATGCCGGTGCCGCCTCGACCGACTACATGCATCTCTTCGGCCTGGTGGCGCTGGGCTATATGTGGGCGCAGATGGCCAGGGTGGCCGCAGCGAAATTGGCGAATGGCGCCGACGGCGCTTCGTCTTTCTACGACAACAAGCTGGTGACGGCGCGCTTCTTCGTGGAGCGGATCATGCCGGAGACGGCGGCGCACCTTGCCCGCATCTCCAGCGGCGCCGACACATTGATGGCGCTGCCGGCCGAAGCGTTCTAGGCTCCCCTCTTCCTCGCGAGGAGGGTGGCCGCGAAGCGGCCGGGAGAGGGCGCCACGGCAGCGCGCCAGCCTCAATTCTGGCGGCGTGCTTGGAAGGAGGATCAGAGAATAAACATGACCAGTCCCGCCGAAATCCTTGGCCTTCCAAAACCCGCCTGGGCGGCGGACGAGGTCGGCATGCTTTATGACATGGCGCACCGCTTCATGTCGGAAGAGATCGCGCCGCGTTACGACGAGTTCGAGAAGAACGAGATGGTCGACCGCGAAAGCTGGCTGAAGGCGGGTGCGGCCGGCCTGCTCTGCGCCTCGATGCCGGAGGAATATGGCGGCTCGGGCGGCAGCTTCGCGCATGAGAGCGCCATCATCGAGGCGATCGCCCATATCGGCGTCGACGGGTTCGGCATTGGCCTGCACAATTCGATCGTCGCCCCCTACATCCTCCATTACGGCTCGGACGAGCAGAAGAAGAAATGGCTGCCGAGGCTGGCGACCGGCGAACTGATCGGCGCCATCGCCATGACCGAGCCGGGTGCGGGCTCCGACCTGCAGGGCGTCAAGACGCGCGCCGAAAAGGACGGCAACCAGTACAAGCTCAACGGCTCGAAGACCTTTATCACCAACGGCCAGCTCGCTAACTTCATCATCGTCGTCACCAAGACCGATCCGCAGAAAGGTGCCAAGGGCATCTCGCTGATCGTCGTCGAGACCGACGAGGTGGAGGGCTTCGAGCGCGGCCGCAACCTCGACAAGATCGGCCTCAAGGCCAACGACACGTCGGAACTGTTCTTCAACGACGTGCGTGTGCCGACCTCGAACCTGCTTGGCAACGAGGAAGGCCAGGGCTTCGTCCAGCTGATGCAGCAATTGCCGCAGGAGCGGCTGCAGATCGGCACCACTGCTATCGCCATGGTCGAGCGGGCGCTGGCTCTTACCATCGACTACGTCAAGGAGCGCAAGGCCTTCGGCAAGGCCATCATCGAATTCCAGAACACCCAGTTCAGGCTGGCCGAATTGAAGACCGAGGCGACCATTGGGCGCGTCTTCTATAATGACTGCGTTGCCCGCCACATTAACGGCGGCCTCGACCCGGTGACGGCCTCGATGGCCAAATACTGGCTGTCAGACCTGCAGGGAAAAGTCGTCGACGAATGCCTTCAATTGCATGGCGGCTATGGCTACATGAATGAATATCCGATTGCGCGCATGTTCCGCGACGCCCGCGTCCAGCGCATCTACGGCGGAACCAACGAGATCATGAAATTGCTGATCGGGCGCTCTCTCTGAGCGACTTTCAGCAAACCCAAGGAGCAGGAAAATGGCCGAAGCTTACGTCTATGATGCCGTGCGCACGCCGCGCGGCAGGGGCAAGAAGGATGGCTCGCTGCACGAAGTGCCGGCGGTGCGGCTCGGCGCCAAGGTGCTCGAGGCGATCCGCGACCGCAACGGGCTGGACACCGGCACCGTCGACGACATCATCTTCGGCTGTGTCGATCCGGTTGGCGAGGCGGGTGCAGTCATTCCACGTGCCGCTGCTTTCGAGGCCGGCTACGACACCAAGGCGCCTGGCATGCAGATATCGCGCTTCTGCGCCTCGGGCCTCGACGCCATCAATTTCGGCGCCGCCAAGATCGCGCAAGGCGCCGACGAGATCGTGATTGCCGGTGGCGTCGAATCGATGTCGCGGGTCGGCATGGGCGCCTCCGGCGGCGCCTGGTTCATGGATCCTTCGGTCGGCCTGCCCGGCTGGTTCGTGCCGCAAGGCATATCGGCCGACCTGATCGCCACCAAATACGGGTTTTCGCGCGACGACGTCGATGCCTACGCGGTCGAAAGCCAGAAGCGTGCCGCCAAGGCGTGGGGCGAGGGCCGCTTCAAGAATTCGGTGATCTCGGTCAAGGACCAGAACGGCCTGACCATTCTCGATCACGACGAGCACATGCGGCCTTCGACCGACATGCAGTCGCTGGCCGCGCTCAACCCGTCCTTCGTCATGCCCGGCGAAATGGGCGGCTTCGACGCCGTCGCGGTGCAGAAGCATCCCGAGGTGGAAGAGGTCAACCACGTCCACCATGCCGGAAATTCGTCCGGCATCGTCGATGGCGCGGCGGCCGTGCTGCTCGGCTCGAAAAAGGCCGGAAAGACGCTCGGCCTCAAGCCGCGCGCGCGTATCCGCGCCTTTGCCAACATCGGCTCCGAACCGGTGCTGATGCTGACCGGCCCGGTCGACGTCACCGAAAAGCTGTTGAAGCGGGCGAAGATGAAGCTGTCGGACATCGACCTGTTCGAGCTCAACGAGGCCTTCGCTTCGGTGGTGCTGCGCTACATGCAGAATTTCGAGATTCCGCATGACCGGATCAACGTCAATGGCGGCGCCATCGCCATGGGCCATCCGCTCGGCGCCACCGGTGCGATGATCTTCGGTACGGTGCTGGACGAATTGGAACGCCGCGACCTGAACACCGCGCTGGTGACGCTTTGCATCGGCGCCGGCATGGGCACCGCAACGATCATCGAACGCGTCTGACGGAGAGAGATGATGAGCTACAGCAATTTCACCCTCGACATCGACGCCGACGGCATTGCGCTGGTCACCTGGGACATGCCGGACCGTTCGATGAACGTCTTCACCCAAGAGGTGATGCTCGAACTGAACGCCATCGTCGACAAGGTGGCGAACGACGCTGCGATCAAGGGGGCGGTGATCACTTCTGGCAAGGATACGTTCTCGGGCGGCGCCGACATCACCATGCTGCAGAAGATGCTGGCGACCTTCGCCGCCGACAAGGCAAAGGACCCAGAGAAGGCGACCAAGGCGCTGTTCGACAATGCGGGCTATATGAACGGCCTGTTCCGTAAGCTGGAAACCTCGGGCAAGCCTTGGGTTTCGGCGATCAACGGCACCTGCATGGGCGGCGCGTTCGAATTGTCGCTCGCCTGCCATGGCCGTGTCGCAGCCGATTCCGACAAGGTGAGGATGGCACTTCCCGAAGTGAAGATCGGCATTTTTCCCGGCGCCGGGGGAACCCAGCGCGTGCCGCGACTGACCGACCAGCAGCAGGCGCTGCAAATGCTGACCTCCGGCCAGACGTTGTCGCCGCAGAGGGCCAAGTCGATGGGCCTGATCCATGAGATTGCCGAGCCGGACAAGCTGGTCGAAACCGCCAAGGCGATGATCAGGAACGGCTTGAAACCGGTGGCGCCTTGGGACGAAAAAGGCTTCAAGCTGCCCGGCGCTCCGATCTATTCGGTGGCCGGTGCCAATCTGTGGCCGCCGGCCATCGCCATCCTGCGCCGCGAGACCTATAGCAACTATCCCGCCGCTGCCGCCATCCTGAAATGCGTTTACGAGGGCTTGCTGGTGCCGTTCGACACCGCCTTGCGGATCGAGCAGCGCTATTTCACCGAGATCATGCAGACCAGGGAAGCGGCAGCGATGATCCGCTCGTTGTTCGTGTCGCTCCAGGAACTGAACAAGGGCGCGCGCCGCCCGGCCGGTGTGCCGGAAATGAGGTTCAAGAAGATCGGCGTGCTCGGCGCCGGCTTCATGGGCGCCGGCATTGCCTATGTGACGGCTAAGGCCGGCATTCCGGTGGTGCTGCTCGACCGTGACATGGAGTCTGCCGCCAAGGGCAAGGCGCATTCCGACAACCTTATCTCGGATCAGGTGAAGAAGGGCCGTGCCAAGCCACAGGACAAGGACCAGTTGCTGACGCTGATCACGCCGACGGCCGATTACGCCGATCTCGCCGGCTGCGATCTTGTCGTCGAGGCGGTATTCGAGGATTCGGCCGTAAAGAAGGGCGCCACCGAACAGGCCGAGGCTGTGCTCAAGCCTTCGGCGACCTTCGCCTCGAATACGTCCACCATACCGATTACATCGCTGGCCAGGAATTCGGCGCGGCCAAAGAATTTCATCGGCATCCACTTCTTCTCGCCGGTCGACAAGATGATGCTGGTCGAGATCATCCTCGGCAAGAAGACCGGCGACAAAGCGCTGGCCACCGCGATCGACTTTGTCCGCGCCATCAAGAAAACCCCGATTGTCGTCAACGATTCGCGCGGTTTCTATGTCAATCGCTGCGTACTGCGCTACATGTCGGAAGCCTACAAGATGCTGATCGAAGGTGTTCCGGCGCCGATGATCGAGAATGCGGCCAAAGCCGCCGGCATGCCGGTCGGTCCTCTGGCGTTGACCGACGAGACCGCGATCGACCTTGCCCAGAAGATCATGAAGCAGACGATGCGCGATCTCGGCGACAAGGCGGTCGACCCGAAGCAGATGGCGCTGATCAGCACGATGGTCGACACACACGGTCGCTTGGGTCGCAAGAACAGCAAGGGCTTCTACGACTATCCGGCAAAACCTGCCAAGAAGAAGCTGTGGCCAGGCCTCAGGGACCTCTACCCGCAACTGGCGCCGGAGAGGGTCGATTATGAGGAGCTGAAGCAGCGGCTGCTGGTCACCATCGCGCTTGAGGCGGCACGGGTGATGGAGGAGGGCATCGTTACCGATCCACGCGAGGCCGATGTCGGCTCGATCCTGGCCTTCGGCTTCGCGCCCTACACAGGCGGTGCACTGTCCTACATCGACGGCATCGGCGCGAAGAAATTCGTCAAGATCGCCAAGCGCCTGCAGAAGAAATACGGCGCCGAGTTCAGGGCGCCGAAGCTGCTGCTCGACATGGCCGAGAAGGGCGAGACCTTCTATGAGCGTTTCGATCCCTATGACAGGAACGAGGCCAAGGAGGCAGCGTGACGCCGTCTTCGGCGGTGGACAAGATGGCGGCCAAGAGGTAGAACAGGGAAGGTATTTTTTCCTGTTTCGAAGGAGAGCAAGGTGCTCTCGCATGACCGCGTTTGGGCCGCTATCGACGCTCTCGCCGAGCGTTATTCGCTTTCGGCCTCCGGGCTGGCCAGGCGCGCTGGCCTCGACTCGACGGCCTTCAACAAATCGAAGCGGCTGTCCTCGGATGGGCGGCCGCGCTGGCCGTCGACCGAATCGCTGGCCAAGATCATCGAGGCGACCGGCGCCTCGCTGGATGAATTTGCGGGGCTGGTCGAAGGCCGGGGTAATTCCGGCGCACTGCCCGTGCAGAAATCGTCGGTGCCGCTGCTCGGCTTCGCCCAGGCGGGCGCCGGTGGCTTCTTCGACGACGCCGGGTTTCCGGCGGGGCAGGGATGGGACCTGATCGAGCTGCCGGCACGGGCAACCGAAACCTCCTATGCGTTGAAGGTCCAGGGCGATTCCATGCTGCCGCTTTACCGCAATGGCGATGTCCTGATCGTCGAGCCGGGGGCTATCATACGAAAGGGCGATCGCGTCGTCGTCAAGACCAATGCCGGCGAGGTGATGGCCAAGGTGCTCGACCGTCAGACACCGAAGTCGATCGCGCTGGTCTCCCTCAATCCCGATCATCCGGACCGCGACATCCCCATGCGTGATGTCGAATGGGTGGCACGGATTGTCTGGGCAAGCCAGTAGGCGCGGGGCCGGTGCGTCTGCCTCACCTTGCCTTGGCCGTTCTGGCGATTCCGGCGATGGCCACGGCAATTGTCGCTGGCGGCCGCGCCGTCCAGAACCAAAGCGGCGGCCCTGGCGAGCAAATTCAGGTCAGCGCTGAACCCCAGCCCGCCGCGCCGGCTACGTCGGCCATCTCGAAACCAGAGGCGGCCAAGCAGGCTACGCATTCAAGGGCAATCGATCCGGAAATCGTGGTGCCGCCGCAGCTCGGTTCCGACGAGCTTGAACGGATTGAGCCGCGCGCACCGTTGAGCGATCTGGCATTGGCCGGACTGCCCAGGCCGCCAAAAACGAAAATGCCTGACGACTGGAAAGGCACGAAACTGTTCCAGCCGGTCGCGCCGGCCGCCGGGGTCATCGAGGCAAAGGGCTATTCGATTGCGGTTTCCGGCATCGACATCGTCAAGCAGGACGAGACTTGCACCGACGGCGGCAAGTCTTGGAGTTGCGGCATCCGGGCGCGAACTGCCTTCCGCGCTTTTCTGCGCGGTCGTGCGGTGGTCTGTGCCGTGCCGCCCGAAGGCGGCCGTGACCTGATCGCCGCCGAGTGCCGGATCGGCAATCAGGATATCGGCCAATGGTTGGTCGAAAACGGCTGGGCGCGCGCCGCCAAGGGCGGCGCTTACATAGAAGCCGGCGAGAAGGCGCGTGCAGCGAAAAAGGGCGTCTTCGGGCCGGCGCCGAGCGTCTCAGGCCTGCCGCCGCTCCCGGCTGCGTCGCGATCCGCGCCTGTGGCGCCGGGCTCGATCCTGGAGGAGCAGGACGGCGTCCTCAAGCCGCCAGCTGACCAGCAAGCGCCCGTCGAATGAGCTCACGCGTTTCGGCAATGCCGTAGAGTGCGGCGAAGGAACCGAAGCGCGGCCCGCGTTCCTGACCTATCAGCACCTGATAAATCATCTGGAAGAAGGCGACGGAGACGCCGGGTCCACCCTCAGGGCTCTGCTTGGAACGATCCTGGTAGCGCTCGATCTTGCGCGCGACATTGAGGGCGGCGTTCTGGATCGCCTCGCCGGCGGCGTCAGCGGGCAGCGCGGCGAGCGCTTCCGAAAGTTTGGTCAGCGCCTCGCGCTCGACCGCGTCGGCGGCACGGTACACCTTAGCCGGCTTCACGAAATCGTCGAAATAGCGGATCGCATATTCGGTCAGCCGGTCGAGTTCGGGGTGAGTTGCCGGCGTCACACCCGGTGCGTGGCGCGAAATGAAGCCCCACAGCACGTCCCTGTTCTGCGCATTCGAGGCGCTGACCAGGTTGAGCAGCAGCGCGAACGACACCGGCAGGTCGCTGATAGGCGGATTGCCGTCATGCATGTGCCAGACCGGATTGCCCAGCCGTTCTTTCCAATCCTGCTTCTGATAAGCAGAGAGGAACGTGTAATATTCGTCTACCGCCTTCGGGATGACGTCGAAATAAAGCTTCTTCGCGGTTCGCGGGCGCTGGAACATATAAAGGCTAAGGCTCTCGGTCGGCGCATAAGTCAGCCACTCGTCGATGGTTAGCCCATTGCCCTTCGACTTCGAGATCTTCTGGCCGTGCTCGTCGAGGAACAGCTCATAATTGAAGCCCTCCGGCGCTGGAGCATCGAGCGCACGGCAAATCTGCCCGGCGAGCTTGACGGAATCGATCAGATCCTTGCCGGACATCTCGTAATCGACGCCGAGTGCTGCCCAGCGCATCGCCCAGTCTGGCTTCCATTGCAGCTTGGCATGACCGCCGGTCACCGGCGTCTCGAAGCGCTCGCCGGTGTCCGGGTCGCGCCACACGATGGTGCCGGCGTCGAGCTTGCGCTCATCGATCGCGACTTGCATGACGATGCCGGTCTTGGGATGGATCGGCAGGAAGGGCGAATAGCTCTGCGCCCGCTCTTCACGCAGCGACGGCAGCATAATTGCCATCACCTTATCGAAGCGCTCGAGCATCTTGAGCAGCGTCGCGTCGAAGCGGCCGGAAGTATAATAGTCGGTCGAGGAAGCGAATTCGTAATCGAAGCCGAAACGGTCGAGGAAGGCGCGCAACCGTGCGTTATTGGCGGCGCCGAAGGACGGATACTCATTGGAGAAAGGGTCCGGTATCCTGGTCAGCGGCTTGCCGAGATACGCGCGCAGCATGTCCTTGTTAGGCACATTGTCCGGCACCTTGCGCAATCCGTCCATGTCATCGGAGAAGCACAGCAGCCGCGTCTTGACCTTGTCTTCGGTCAGCACGCGGAAGGCGTGGCGCACCATAGATGTGCGCGCCACCTCGCCGAAAGTGCCGATATGCGGCAGCCCCGACGGGCCGTAGCCGGTCTCGAACAGCACCGTTTCCGGGTAGCCGCTGCTCGCGTAGCGGGCGACGATCTTTTTCGCTTCCTCGAACGGCCACGCCTTGCTTTCGGCGGCGGCGGTGAGGACTTCCGGGCTGAGATCGATCGGCTGTTGTCCGGCCATGATGCTATTTCCTGCAGCTTTGCCGGCATCCGTGCCGGCAGCCGCATGCTCTAGACTATGATCCCGAAAAGTGGAACCCGGTTTCCGGGCAGGACTGTGATCAGGCAAGAAGATATGAGCCCCGTCCCATTTAATCGGTATGGATCAGGCTTCAGGGCCTGACCGGAGCGTCAACGATCGCGGCTCTTTTTCCTTGCGGCGCCGGTCCCTCGTTCCTAACTTCGGGACCCGTCTCAAGGAGTTGTAAATGCCATTGTCGCCACACGAAGCCATGATCTACCTGATGGTCATCACCTCGGCGTCAGACCGCGACATGACCGATGTCGAACTGGCGCGGATCGGCGACGTCGTTCGATCCTGGCCGGTGTTTGAGGATTTCAATCAGGAGCGGCTGGTCGAGGTCGCCCAGGCCTGCCAGAAAATGCTGCAAGAAAAGGACGGGCTGGAGGGCGTCCTGGCGCGCGTCGCCGAGGCGCTGCCCGACCGCCTGCGTGACACCGCCTATGCCGCTGCCTTCGAGGTCGCGGCCGTCGATCTCGAAATGCGACTGGAGGAGGTGCGCGTGCTGCAGCTCGTCCGCCGGGAACTCGACCTCGATGCGCTGACGGTTGCCGCCATCGCGCGAGCCGCCAAGGCCCGCCTTCGCACGCTGACCTGAGCCAGCAGCCAAGCTCAGAAAAAGCTGACCGGAAAATAGCGCAGATAGAACTCGGCGAACGTGCCTTTCACCGAAATTTCCTGCAGCGCATAGTCGAAAGCGGCGGCCAGGGCCGGATCGTCGGCCCTGGTGGCGATCGCCATGCCCGAGCCGAGATATTCGGGCGCCAGATAGGGGCCGCCGGCAAAGCGGCAGCAGCCCGCCGCATCCGAACCGCCGAGCCAGAACGCAAAACGCATGCCATCGCCGAAGGCGGCGTCGATCTTGCCGGCTTTCAGCTCGCCATAAAGCTCCTCCGGCTTTGCGAAGGGGACGATTTGGACGTCGCCGAAATAATCGCGCAGCATCCGCTCATGCCCGGAGCCGGCGATCACGCCGACACGCTTGCTGCGCAGCTTGTCGAACATTGGTTCCGTCAGCGCCTGTGTCTTCGGCACGACGAAGCGTGCCGGAAATTGCAGGTAGGAGCGTGAAAACGCGTATTTCGACCGCGATTCCGGCGTGGCGGCGATTCCGGCAATGATCGCTTCGCCTTCGCCTTTCCGCAGCGCGCCTTCGAGCTCGGCCCAGGGCAGCGCCTGGATCTGGCATTTTTCGGCAATGCCGAGCTCGGCGCAGATGGCGCGCGCCAGGTCCACATGGAAGCCGGACAGTCGGCCTGCCCCGTCGAGAAAGTTGAAGGGCGGGAAATCGGTGGTGGTCAGGAATCGCAGCCGCGGCAGCATCGAAAGGTCCGGCTTTGGCAGCCGCACCTTGGCGTCCCAAAACACCGGCACCTGCGGCTCCGCAGCGCGCGCAGCACCCGCAAGCGATTGCACTCCGATCAGCATCGAGATCAATGAAATGGATATGCACCGAAACGCCACGCGACGACTCCGTCCAGTCTTGCCCCGGCTTTCGTACGAAATAACACAGGTTCTTGTACGAAAATAACTCAGGCACAACGGTTTTTGGTTTCATCATGGCAATTTAGGGATATTGTTTAGTGAGTTTGCAAGTGACTGTATGATGCCGGCTCAAGAGGAGCGGTGGGGCGTACAGAGGGAGCAGCTTTGCAGTCCGGGGTTGATGGCGTAGTGCGGGTTGATCACTGCCATTGGTCTCAAGTGCGGAAGGCAACATGGGGTAGATGTTGCGATGGGTCATTTCGATCGTACCCTGGAGTTGATAGATCAGTTGCAGCACGCCGGCACAGCGGCCGCCGTCTGCGAAAAGCTGCTGGGGGTAACAAGCGGGTTCGGGCTGACGGCGCTGATGGCCGGGACGGTTCCGCAACCTGGAACGCCGAGAAATCAGCAAAAGAACCATGTGCTGCTTTGCGACTGGCCGGCTGAATGGCTTGAGCGCTACGTCGCGCGCAACTACGTCGATCACGATCCCGTCGTCAGCCACATGAAGCAGCTTCAGGCGCCGTTCCAGTGGCGGGAAGCGTCTCAGGGCATCCGCATCGGCAAGAGCGGCGGCGAGGTGATGGGCGACGCCGGTGAATTCAAGCTGCGCGACGGGTTGGCCTTCCCGCTGATCACGCTCGATGGCCAGATCGTCATGGTGTCGCTGGGCGGCGAGGCTGTCGAATTGTCGGGCGCCGAGTTCGGGTTGGTCTCGTTGGTCTCGACTTATGCGATTGGCCGCGCCATGCAGCTCCACACCATGGCGGGCAAAACCATCGACCATGTCGAATTGACGCCGCGTGAGCGCGAATGCCTGCAATGGGCCGCCGTTGGCAAGTCCGAATGGGAGATTTCCCAAATTCTCGGCATTTCGGAACACACGTCAGAGAAACACCTTCTTAACGCCAAAAGCAAACTCGGTGCCGTCAACCGGGTCCAAGCCGTCGCGGAAGCGATAAGGCGCGGCTATATTAACTAGGTCGGCCGCGCCGGCCTAGAAATTCTTGCCTACGTGATCGCGTAATTTTCTCGGGGGAGCACGGCCGTATTTTCCTATTGAACCTAGGAGACGGCAAATGCTTTTTTCCCTCACCACCCAGGAATTGATGGAACGCCCAGGCCTTTGGGAGGCAGTTCATCGGTTGCGTTACAAGATTTTCGTCGAGGAGATGGGATGGACCGATCTGCAGCGCCCCGATGGCCTCGAGATCGATCAATTCGACCACGACGAGGCAGTGCACCAGATCGTCATCCGCAATGGCGAGCTCGCCGGTTACCAGCGTATGTTGCCGACGACCCGGGCACATCTTCTAACCGATGTGCTGGCGGACCTTTATGAGGGAACCCCACCGTCGGGGCCGAATGTCTATGAACTGACCCGCTATGCGGTTGCGCCGGGATTCCGCGACGGCCGGCGCGGCGTGTCGACGGTGGGCAGCGAACTGATCGCCGGCTTCGTCGAGTGGGGTCTGAAGCGCAACGTCAACCAGGTGATCATCGAATTCGAGCCGATGTGGGTGCTTCGCGCGCTGCAACTGCATTTCCTGGCAACGCCGCTCGGCTATCAGCGGACCTATGGCAACCAGCAGGTCGTTGCCACACTGCTCACCTTCAACGAGCACACGCTCGACGTGGTGCGATCGCGCCGCAATCACTTTGCGCCGGTGCTGGCCAGAGGGTACCCGGACATGCTCGGACAGAGACGCGCCTCGTAAGATTGGAGAGGGCCATGAACGTTCACTCAAAAACAGAATTCCGCAATCACACGCTGATCGTCACCGTATCGTCGGGTGACGGCCGCCCGGTGCTGGACAGGCGGGCCTACGAAAGCCTGGCCAGGACATTCCATGAAGCCGCTGTCGATGACGACGTCCGCGTCGTGGTCCTGCGCGGCCTGGCCGGGTGCTTTTGCCTCGGTGCTGATTTCTCCGAATTTCTCGATGCCACCAAACATCGGCGATTGATCGCCGCCGTCACCGATATGTTCCGCACGCTGGCGACGTTCCCGAAACCGGTGCTTGCCTGTGTCGACGGCGACGCCGTCGGCGTCGGCTGCACCATTCTGTTCCACTGCGACATGGTGATCGCCTCGAGCAAGAGCACGTTCCGGGTGCCGTTCGTCGATTTCGGCCTGGTGCCGGACGCGGCGACCAGCATCCTGGCGCCGCAGAAGCTCGGCTATGCCGGTGCGTTCCGCTTCTTCTGCCTCGGCGACACGCTCGCCGCCGAAGATGCCAGGCAGCTCGGCCTTGTCGGCGAGATCGTGACGGACGTCAGTGTCGAGGAAGCCACGTTGGCCAGAGCCAGGCAGCTCGCCAAGAAGCCAGTCGCGGCACTGCTGCAGACGCGCGACCTGCTTAGGGGGGACACCGGCGCGCTCTGCGACCGCATCGATCAGGAGATCTCGCTTTTCCAGCAGGCGCTGCAGGACGACACCACGCTGAAGCGGCTGCAGCGGATTGCCCGGATGGCGGCATGAGAGCCGTGAATCGATGAGGTGAGCTTATTTTTCGAGGAAAGTCGGCCCTTCGCCGATGATCTTCTTGTCCTCCTTGCCGATGACGTCGAGGTCACGGCCGTCATAGGGAAGTGACAGGAGAATGCGCTGCATGACCGCCAGCCGTGCGCGCCGTTTGTCGTTCGCCCGCACAATGATCCAGGGCGCGAACTCCTTGTGCGTGCGTTCGACCATCAGGTCGCGCGCCTTGGTGTAGTCGTCCCATTTGGTGATGCCGGCGATGTCGATCGGCGAAAACTTCCAGCTCTTCAGCGGGCTCCAGCGACGGTCATGGAATCGCTCAAGCTGCGTTTCCCTGCCGATGTTCAGCCAGAATTTGAAGAAATAGATGCCCTCGTTGCGGATCATCCGCTCGAAATGCCGAACCTCGTCCAGAAATTGCTCGTGCTGCGCGGGCGTGCAGAATCCCATCACCGGTTCAACGCCGGCGCGGTTGTACCAGGAGCGGTCAAAGGTGACGAATTCGCCCGACGTCGGGAAGTGGTCGACGTAGCGCTGGAAGTACCATTGTCCAAGCTCAGTGGCTGTTGGCTTGGTCAGCGCCACGTTGCGCGCCGTCCGAGGGTTCAGATACTGGCGCAAAACGAAGATCGTGCCGCCCTTGCCGGCGGCGTCGCGTCCCTCGAACAGCGACATCACCCGCTTGCCCGTCGACTGTAGCCACGCCTGCGCCTTGACCAGCTCGATCTGCAGCTGCTCGAGCCTCTCGTCATACCCCTCGCTCTTCATCTTCTTGTCGTAGGGATAGCCGCCGGCGGTCAGCTTGCGGTCCTCGACCCAGTCCGGAAGAGTGGGGGCCTCGATGTCGAACTCCCGCTCCTTGCCGTCGATCATGATCTTCAACGGCCCCGACGAACCTGTTGCGGGGCCTTCCTTGGCGTTTTTCATCGAGACGAACCTTTCCAGCTTCCGGACTCATGCTATTGGGAGCCTCCATGCCGGTCCAGCAGGAAGTTCTTGAGGTGGCCGCAGACGGAGCGCAGGCGACGGAGCGCAAATGGCCGACATCGGCACAGAGCGGAAAGGCAGGGCGCAAGCCGTCGCCATGCGGCTGTGGAACAGCCGCTGGCTGCTGGCGGCCGGCTTCGTTGCAGTTCTGATGGTCTATGGTTTTGCCGGCATATCCGGCTATGTGGTGCTGCTGGCAGGCGCCGTGCTGGTTGCCGCTGCGATGCTGCCGGCCGGCGTCGCGCATCAATCGACCGAAAATGCCGCGGCCATCGAGGCGAGCGGCCTGCAACGGCTTTCCGGCGAATATCTCGCGGCGGCGGTTGCCGATCCGCTGATCATTTTCGATCGCTCCGCCGCCATCGTCCATGCCAACGCCGCCGCCTTTGCAGCCTTTGGTGGGATTGCCCCCGGCGTATCGCTGTCGCTGAAATTCCGCGCGCCGGAAATGCAGGCCTTGCTGGATAATATCTTGTCGGGCAACGTCGCTTCGGACAGCGTCGACTACATCGAGAAGCTGCCGGTCGAACGAGCTTATCGGGTGAGCGCGTCTTCTGTCGGCCACGCCACGGATCTCTACGTGCTGGTGTTCAAGGACCAGAGCGAGGCGCGCCGGATCGACAGAATGCGCGCCGACTTCATTGCCAATGCCAGCCACGAGTTGCGCACGCCTCTCGCCTCGATCGCTGGCTTCATCGAGACGCTGCGCGGGCCGGCCCGCAACGACCCCGCGGCACGCGAGCAGTTCCTGCAGATCATGCAGAACCAGACCAGCCGCATGGCGCGCCTCATCGACGACCTTCTGTCGCTGTCACGCCTGGAGATGAAGCCCTATCTCAAGCCGGGAACCGAGGTCGATCTGCGCCAGGCCATCGACAGCGTCATCGATTCGCTTGGGCCGCTGGCCAAGGAAAGCGGCGTCGTCATCGAGCGGGATTTCGCGCAAGGGCCGCTCGACGTGCCCGGCGATCGCGACGAGCTTTTCCAGGTTTTTGAAAACCTGCTAGAAAACGCCTGCAAATACGGTCAGTCCGGTGGACGCGTCGTGGTGTCGATCACGCGCGGCGACAGCGATCCCGAGCCGGGCATCGACGTCACCATCAGGGATTTCGGCCCCGGCATCCCCGAAGAACATATCCCGCGCATCACCGAGCGCTTCTACCGCGTCGATGTCGAGAACAGCCGGACCCAAAAGGGCACCGGCCTTGGCCTGTCCATCGTCAAGCATATCCTAACCCGCCACAACGCCAGACTCTCCATCAGGTCGGAGGTCGGCAAGGGCGCGGCGTTCACGGTCCATTTGCCGGCTCGCTGACGCCGTACTATCTACCACATGATGGGCCGTTTCTTTTTTCTGTCATCCGGCTAGCGTATCAGCGGGGATTCGAGCGAACGACTCAACCAGAAGATCCGGGAAGGCATTCGTCCATGCAGTCCGTGCACATCGTCAGCGCCTATGACGAGGAGCTGAAATATCTGTCGAAGCGCATCGCGGCGATGGGCGGGCATGCCGAGCGCATGGTCGAGCAGGCAGTAGCGGCGCTGGTCAATGCGAATCCGGGGCTCGCCCAGAAAGTCATTCGAGACGACCTGGTTCTGGATGAGGGGCAGCGTGAGATCGACGACAAGGCGATCATCATCATCGCCAAGCGCCAGCCGATGGCGACGGATCTGCGCGAGATCGTCGGCGCGATCCGCATCTCGGCGGACCTCGAACGGGTGGGCGACCTCGGCAAGAACATCGCCAAGCGGGTGGTTGCCGTCGCCGACGGGCGCCAGCCGAACAGCCTGTTCCGCGGCCTCGAGGCTTTGGCCAATCTGGCACTGACCCAGCTCAAGGAAGTGCTCGACGTCTACGCGTCGCGGTCGGTGGAGAAAATCGGTTTCGTGCGCGACCGCGACGACCAGATCGATGCCATGTACACCTCGCTGTTTCGCGAGTTGTTGACCTACATGATGGAAGACCCACGCAACATCACGCCCTGCACGCATCTCCTGTTTTGCGCCAAGAACATCGAGCGCATCGGCGACCACGCCACCAACATCGCCGAGACGATCTACTATATCGTCACCGGCGATCAGATGCCGGCCGATCGCCCGAAGGGCGACAAGACGGATAAGATAATTCTTCCCGCAACGCTGCCTGCGAAGTGAGTTCTCGAAACAAAACGTGGTGGCCGCTAGAGTTGCCACTTGGTGGAGTGGCTCTCAAATCCGAAAAGCAGCTCCCCTGCTGCTCGACACTAATGCGAATTTCGGATTCGCCACCTGAGAGCAAATTGCGCTAAGCTTTCGACGCGCCGACTTCTCAGTTCCGCGATGAAAGCCTGCCTTCAGGAGGCTGGGATGGAATATGTCCGCGAGTTTGCTCCCGCGCCGCCGATGTCGGGCATAATCGCTTGCGGCGTCTATACGGCTGGGCGGCGCATCGCCGACATACCGATCGAGGAAGCCGGCGAATGGGCCGGGAAGCCGGGCCATGTCGTCTGGATCGGACTGCTGGAGCCCGACCGCAATTTATTGCTGCGCGTCCAGGCGCAATTCCATCTGCACGAGTTGGCGATCGAGGATGCCGAGCATCCGCACCAACGGCCGAAGATCGAGCAATATGGTGATGCCCTGTTCATCGTTGCCCGCACGGCGCAGCTGATCGACAGCCGTGTCACCTTCGGCGAGACGCATCTGTTCGTCGGCGCTGGCTACATTGTCAGCGTCAGGCATGGCCCGTCGACCTCCTACGCCGCCGTTCGCCAGCACTGGGAAAGCTGTCCGCATTCCCTCGCCAAGGGCGAGGATTTCGTCCTCTACGCCATTCTCGATTTCATCGTCGACAACTACATGCCGGTGCTCGAGCAGATCGAAAACGAGGTCGAGGCGATCGAGGACAAGGTTCTGCTGAAGCCGATGACCGGCTCCGATATCGAGCGGCTTTACATGCTGCGCCGCGATCTCTTGCGCCTGCGTAATGCGGCCCTGCCGCTGGTGGAGGTCTGCCGGCGGCTGACCAGCGCCGATCTGCCGCAAATCCATACAGCCATGCACCCGCTGTTTCGCGACGTCACCGACCACATCCGCACGGTCCAGGAAAAGATCGACAGCCTGCGTGAGGTTCTCGCCTTCGCCTTCGAGGCGAGCCTTCTGGTCGGCCAGAGTCAGGAGACGGCGATCTCCAAGAAGCTTGCCTCATGGGCCGCCATCTTGGCCGTGCCGACAGCATTCGCCGGCATCTACGGCATGAATTTCAGCGACATGCCGGAACTGAGGATGGAATATGGCTACCCGGCCGTACTGGCGGCAATCGCCCTGATCTGCACGTTTCTTTACTGGCGGTTTCGCAAGAATGGGTGGCTTTGAAGAGAGGTGAATAGTGAATAGGGCTAAATGGGAGCCTTGCTTCTTACGCCAGGCTCAAGCCGCCACCATTCACCTGCTCCGCCGCCGCTCCGACGCCGGCTGGAACGCCACCCGGGCGTGGTACTTGCAGTAGGGTCCGGTTTCGGCGGCGTCGTTGCCGCAGAAATGGAAGTCTTCCGAAAGCGGATCGCCATTCGGCCACTTGCAGGTGCGCTCGTTCAGCTCGACGAGTTGCAGATGCCGGGAGATCGGCACGACGACGTTTTCGACCGGGCGGATATAGTGGCGCGACACCGGTTCGGCATCGAACTGCGCCTTGAGCGCGGTCGCACCGATCGACATCGACGTGGTGGCATGGCGCGTGGCGCTTGCTGCCCGCGACACCGATTTCTGGATCGTCGATCCCTGTACCGTCTTCTTCTGGCGTGCCGGTGATGCGGTTGTGCGTCCGCGGCCGGACAGTTTCAGCCGGTGCACTTTGCCGATGACCGCATTGCGGCTGACCCCACCAAGCTGTGCGGCGATCTGGCTGGCGCTGAGACCCTCCGACCACAATTTTCTGAGAAGTTCGACTCGCTCGTCAGTCCAGTTCATGAGACCGCGCTCCTGCTGAAAAGTGCGGCAATCGGAATCCATTCCCGACCCGGCTTCTGCCGGGCAGACACCACATATATCGGGTGATTAGGTCCGCCGCACGAAATCTAGTTATTTCTCTACTACAATTACCTTATGCGCTGACTCGGTGACAAGAGTCCCAAGGCCAACACGAATCGGTTTTTTCGGTTTTCCCCAACTTGCCCGGTCGCTTATGAGCCGGCATTGTGCTGGGGGGCTTGCCGCACGTCCTTGCGCGACCTTTTCGTTGACTTCACGGCCGAAAAACACGATAAGCCACAAGGGCCGCCGCTTTGGCGGCTTTTTGATTTTCCGGTTCCGGAGACGCATATAATGAGCGGTTCGGCGCTTTTCGAGACCTTTGTTCGCGCACCCCTGGCTTTCGACCACGGTGAAGGCACCTGGCTGGTCACCGACAAGGGCGAGCGATATCTCGATTTCGCAGGCGGCATCGCCGTGAATTCATTGGGCTACAGCCATCCGCATCTGGTCGCGGCCCTCACTGAACAGGCCGCCAAGCTCTGGCACGTCTCCAATCTGTACGAGATTCCGGGACAGAGCCGGCTCGGCGAGCGGCTGGCCGACGCCAGCTTCGCCGACAAGGTGTTCTTCACCAATTCCGGCGCAGAGGCGCTTGAATGCGCCATCAAGACGGCGCGGCGCTATCACTTCGTCAAGGGCCATCCCGAGCGCTTCCGCACCATCAGCTTCGAAGGCGCCTTCCATGGCCGCACCCTGGCGACCATCGCCGCCGGCGGCCAGTACAAATATCTGGAAGGTTTCGGCCCCAAGGTCGACGGCTTCGACCAAGTCGGCTTCGACGACATCGACGCCGCCGAAAAGGCGATCACGCCTGAAACCGCGGCGATCCTGATCGAGCCGGTGCAAGGTGAGGGCGGCATCAGGCAAGTGCCGTCGCAATCGCTGAAGCGGCTCAGGCAGCTCTGCGATCAGCACGGACTGCTCTTGATTTTCGACGAGGTCCAATGCGGCGTCGGCCGCACCGGAAAGCTGTTCGCGCATGAGTGGGCGGGTGTCACACCCGACCTCATGGCGGTGGCCAAGGGCATCGGCGGCGGCTTCCCGATGGGCGCCTGCCTCGCCACCGACGAGGCAGCGGCCGGCATGACCGCCGGCGTGCACGGCACCACCTTCGGCGGCAATCCGCTGGCCATGGCGGTCGGCAACGCCGTGCTCGACGTGGTGCTGGAAGACGGCTTTCTCGATGACGTCCGGCGCAAGGCGCTGCTCTTGAAACAGGGGCTGGCCGGTGTCGCCGACGAATTTCCGGACGTTATCGAAAGCATCAGGGGCACCGGCCTGATGCTCGGCCTTAAATGCGCGATGCCCAACACCAAGGTTACGGTGGCACTGCGCGACCAGCATCTCTTGACGGTTCCGGCCGGCGACAACGTTATCCGTCTGTTGCCGCCTCTCACCGTCACCGATGCCGAGATCCACGAGGGGCTCGAGCGCATTCGTGCCGGCGCCAAGAGCCTGGCGGATGCCATCGTCGCTGCCGCCGCGAAGTAATCCTGGAATTCCTGATGTCCCTTCGCCACTTCACCGATCTTTCCGCCGTTTCCGAAGGCGATCTGCGCTTCATGCTCGACGACGCAGCTGTGCGAAAGGCGAGGCTCAAGGCCGGCGAACGCACCAAGCCGCTCGAAGGCAAGGTGCTGGCGATGATCTTCGACAAGCCCTCGACGCGCACGCGCGTGTCGTTCGACGTCGGCATGCGGCAGTTGGGTGGCGAGACGATCATGCTGACTGGCACCGAGATGCAACTTGGCCGTTCCGAGACTATTGCAGACACGGCCAAGGTGCTGTCGCGCTATGTCGATGCCATCATGATCCGCACCACCTCGCATGACCGGCTGCTGGAACTGACGGAAAACGCTACGGTGCCCGTCATCAACGGGCTGACCGACGAAACCCATCCCTGCCAGTTGATGGCCGACATCATGACCTTCGAAGAGCACCGCGGTCCGGTGGCCGGCAAGACGATCGCCTGGACCGGCGACGGCAATAATGTCCTGCATTCTTTACTGGAGGCCTCTGCGCGGTTCCGCTTCAAGCTGAACGTCGCCGTGCCCGAAGGCAGCGAACCGGCTCAGAGGCATGTCGACTGGTCGAAGGCCAATGGCGGCAAGCTGAAATTCACTCGTTCGCCCGAGGAGGCCGTTCACGAGGCCGACTGCATCGTCACCGACTGCTGGGTCTCGATGGGTCAGGAGCACCGTGCGCGCGGCCACAATGTCTTCTTGCCCTATCAGGTCAACGCGGCCCTGATGGCGAAAGCCAAGCCGGACGCGCTGTTCATGCACTGTCTGCCGGCGCATCGCGGTGAGGAGGTTACCGACGAGGTCATCGATGGGCCGCATTCGGTGGTGTTCGACGAGGCCGAGAACCGGCTCCACGCCCAGAAGGCGGTTTTGGCCTGGTGCCTGGGCGCTTGATCCGGGCCGCCTTGATCCGGGAGTTCGTGGTGCCTATCTCAGGCGCATCACGCAAATCGAGCGCGTCTCGTCGCATGCGCCCCGGAGGGCGGCATCGCCGCGCCCCGGAGCTTTGTCATGTTGGAAACTCGTCAATTGGCTGAACATCAACCCAAGCTCGGCGAGTTCGGCTACGCCGGCGACGACCATGTCGTGCCGTTTGAGGTCGGCCCGCTCGACGTGCGCGGCCGTACCGTCCAGCTCGGGCCGATGCTCGACGCTATTCTCAGCCGCCACGAGTATCCCGAGCCGGTGGCACGACTACTGGCCGAAGCCTGTGTGCTGACCGTCCTGCTCGGAACTTCGTTGAAGTTCGAGGGCAAGTTCATTCTGCAGACCCGCACCGACGGGCCGGTCGATATGCTGGTCGCGGATTTCTCCACGCCGCACGCGCTGCGCGCCTATGCCCGCTTCGATGCCGACCGGCTGGAGGCTTTGACGGCTGCCGGCGAGACGTCGCCGCAGACGCTGCTCGGCAGCGGCGTCCTGGCGCTGACAATCGACCAGGGCGCCCACACGCAACGCTACCAGGGCATCGTCCAGCTCGACGGCGTCACGCTGGAAGAAGCCGCACGCACCTATTTCCGCCAATCGGAGCAGATTCCGACCGACCTACGGCTTTCGGTGGCCAAGCTTCTGACGCCCGGCGTCGGCGGTGCCCGCGAGCAATGGCGCGCCGGTGGCCTGCTGGCACAATTCCTGCCGCAGTCGCCGGAACGCATGCGCGTACCCGACCTTCCCGGGGGCGACGGCGATCCGCGTGAGGAAATCCACGACCCGACCGACAATTCCTGGCAGGAACTGCTGGCGCTGCTTGGTACTATTGAACCGACCGAGCTGATCGATCCGACTATCGGCGCCGAGCGGCTGCTTTACCGGCTGTTCCACGAGCATGGTGTCCGCGTCTTCGGCGGCGTGCCGGTCGCCGACCAGTGCTCATGCTCGAGGGAGAAGATCCGCGGCATCCTCGAGGGTTTTTCCGCCGAGGAGATCAGAGACAGCACCGAGGATGGTAGCATTCACGTCGCCTGCGAATTCTGCTCGAAGCAATATGACTTCGACCCGGCGGAATTTGCAGCGGCTCAATAACGAGCGTCAGTGCGGCTGCCTTCGCAGAACTTGGGTTCCTCGCCCCGCAAGGCGGGAAGAGGAATCAAAGTGAACGTCAATTGACGGTGCGCCGCGTGCCTGGCAAATCGAGTGAGAAGGCGGGGATGGCGACGTCGAAGGTCTCGCCCCGCTTGTTGCGCATTGTGTAGTGCCCGACCATGATGCCGGACGGGGTCGAGAGCGGGCATCCAGACGTATACTGATAGCTGTCGCCGGGGTTGAGTCCGGGTTGCTCGCCGACGACCCCGGGGCCGCGCACTTCCTCGACCTTGCCGGTGCCGTCGGTAATGTGCCAGTAGCGCGACAGAAGCTGCACGAACTCGTCCGACCGATTGTCGATGGTCACCTGGTAGCCCCAGACATAGCGGTTTTGCGGCGGGTCGGAATGATCCTCCAGATAGAACGGCCTGACCTGCACTTCGATGTTGCGGGTGACGGCGCTGTACATGAACTGCTCCAAAGCAATGTAGACGGAACTTTCGACGCTCAGCGCAGTTTGATCAACGATGCGCGTCATCTCCTTGCCCGACTCAAGCGCAGGTGCCGAAAAACAATGTCATTTAAGTGACACATGACAATGATGGTGTGCAGGCTTGTGCCGGGCGACTCGGTGTTCTGTCGAATTGTTGAAAACGGCCGTCATGCGGCCAGCATTTCTGGAGTGACCAGATCTCGATGGAACCGACATTCGCAGCCGCCCTCTTTTCCATAGCTCTCCTTCTTTCAAATCTCGCCAGCATCCTGTTAGCTTCGCTGAAGCTGAAGCGAGCAGCTAGGATCGCATCGCCGGCCGCCACCGTGCCACCGGTATCGATCGTCGTCCCGGCGCGCGGCGTCGAGCCGTTTACCGAGGAGACGCTGGAGCGCGCCTTCTCACTCGACTGGCCGCGCTACGAACTCATCTTCTGCGTCGCCCATGCCGACGACCCCGTGGTCAAGTCGATCACCACTGCAATGGCGCGTTTTCCGGCTATACGCGCCCGGCTGCTCGTCGGCGACGACCGCATCAGCGGCAATCCGAAACTCAACAATTGCGTGAAGGGTTGGGAAGCGGCGCTTTATCGCTGGGTCATCCTTGCCGATTCCAACGTGCTTATGCCGAGCGATTATGTCCAGCAGCTGATGGCGGCATGGCGGCCCGACACCGGCCTCGTCTGCTCGACGCCGATCGGCTCGCGGCCTGAAGGGTTTTGGGGGGAGGTCGAATGCGCCTTTCTCAACACACTGCAGGCACGCTGGCAGTACGCTGGAGAGGCGCTCGGCCTTGGCTTCGCCCAGGGCAAGAGCATGTTGTGGAACAAGCCGATGCTTGACGCCAATGGCGGCATCCGCGCACTGGCCGCCGAGATCGCCGAGGACGCCGCCGCGACCAAGCTGGTCAACCGGCTCGGACTTCGCGTCAATCTTGTCGCTTCGCCCTTCGAACAGCCGCTCGGCCGGCGCACGCTTGGCGAGATCTGGTCTCGGCAGGCGCGTTGGGCGCGGCTGCGCCGCGTCACCTTCGCGCTGTTCTTCGCCCCCGAGATCCTGATCGGCGCGGCGCCGCCGCTGCTGCTTGCGCTGATCGCGGCGGCTGACGCCGGCGTCAGCCTGCCGGCAACCGCCATCGCCGTGCTGGTCGCGGCCTACCTGCCGGAATGTGCCTTGGCCTGGGTCAAAGGATGGCACCTGTCGCTGCGCACCATCCTGGCGATGATGGTTCGCGACTGCATGCTGCCGGCGATATGGGCGCGCGGCTGGCTGAGCGGCGCCGTCGACTGGCGCGGCAACGTTATGACCATCCAGACCAAGGCCGTCGCGGAGCTGGAAGAGACCCCGTCCGGCGCCTGATCGGCGCCCCCCGCTCACCTCTGTTCGGTCAGCCCTATCCGGCGGCTCTCAGCGCTTGCTCGATATCTTCGAGCAGATCGTCGGTATCTTCCAGGCCGACGGAAAGCCTGAGCGTGCCCGGCCCGATGCCGAGCTCGGCGCGGGCCTCATCGGTCAAGTTCTTGTGTGTGGTCGTCGCCGGATGGGTGATCAGGCTCTTGGCGTCGCCGAGATTGTTGGAAATCAGCACGATGTCGAGCGCGTTCTGGAAAGCAAAGGCCGCCTGCTTGCCGCCCTTCACATCCAGGCAGATCAGCGTTGAGCCGCCCGACATCTGCTTCTTGACCACGGCCGCTTGCGGGTGGTCGGCACGGCCGGGATAGATGACACGGGCGATTTGCGGGCGCTCGGCGAGGAAATCCGCTATGCGGCCGGCACTTTCCGTCTGCTGGCGGACGCGTAGCGGCAGCGTCTCCAGGCCTTTCAGCAGGGTCCAGGCATTGAAGGGCGAGAGGCTGGGGCCGGTGTGGCGGAAATAGTCATGCAGGTTCTCGTCGATCCATTTTTTGTCCGACAAGATAACGCCTCCAAGGCAGCGCCCTTGGCCGTCAATATGCTTCGTTGCCGAATAGACGACGATGTGGGCGCCGAGCTGCAAGGGTTTTTGCTGCAAGGGCGTGGCGAAGACATTGTCAACGATCAGCCTGGCGCCGATCGAGTTGGCAAGTGCCGCGACGGCGGCGATGTCTACCACCTCCAGCATCGGATTGGTCGGGCTTTCCAGGAAGAACAGTTTGGTGTTCGGCTTGACCGCCTGTTCCCAGTTGGCGACGTCGGTGCCGTCGACCAGCGTTGCCCCGATGCCGTATTTCGGCGCCAGCGTCTCGACCACCCAGCGGCAGGAGCCGAACAGTGCGCGCGCCGCCACGATATGGTCGCCCGCCCTGGCGCTGCACAGCAGCGCTGCCGTCACCGCCGCCATGCCGGACGCCGTAGCGCGCGCGTCCTCGGCGCCTTCCAGCGCGCACATACGCTTTTCGAACATGTCGACCGTCGGATTGGCATAGCGCGAATAGATGAAGCCCGGCTCCTCCCCCTTGAAGCGGGCTTCCGCCGCTTGCGCCGTCTCGTAGACATAGCCTTGGGTGAGATACATCGCCTCGGAGGTCTCGCCGAAGCCGGAACGCAGCGTCCCGGCATGCACGAGTGCGGTCTGAGGCTTCCAGTCGCGCTTCTTGGTCATCATTCTATCCAAACACCAAAAATGGTCCAAACAACAAAAAACCGGTCGCGAAAGTCGCAACCGGTCCATATGGCCTTGCGGCCCGACGGTCCTTTAGCGACTTGTTTAACGTGGCTGCAAGCCGACCGGCCAAATCACCACGGGATAACGAGCTTTAGACCCGCACCACGCTTGCGTCAATTGCCGGCATGATTAAGACGGTTGTACCAAGCAGGTGCCAAAGGCGTCCACGGTTTGTGGCAAGGACCTGTGACGAAACAAGACCTCGCCCGGTGTTCGAACGGAGCCAGACCCTTGCGGCAGACAGGCATTCTTCCCGATCGGGATATTTCCGCGCTGTTCCAGACGGGCGCGCTGAAATCGCCGCGCGCGCTCGATGCCGACCAGATCCAGCCGGCCAGCCTTGACCTCAGGCTCGGCGACAAGGCCTGGCGCGTGCGTGCTTCCTTCTTGCCCGGCCCCGACCACAGAGTTGTCGACAAGCTCGACCGGCTGAAGTTGCACGAGATCAACCTCGCCGAAGGTGCCGTGCTCGAAACCGGCTGCGTCTACATCGTGCCACTGCTCGAAAGCCTGGCGCTGCCCGCGCATATTTCGGCTTCGGCCAACCCGAAGAGCTCGACCGGGCGGCTCGACATCTTCACTCGGGTAATGACCGACCGCGGCCACGAGTTCGACAAGATCGCCGCCGGCTATGAAGGCCCGCTCTATCTGGAGGTCAGCCCGCGCACCTTCCCGATCGTCGTGCGCACCGGCTCGCGGCTGTCGCAGATCAGGTTCCGCACCGGCAATGCGCTTTTGTCGGAAAGCGAACTGCACGACCTGCATCGCGCCGAGATGCTGGTCGCCACCGAGCCGCCCAACATCTCAGGCGGCGGCATCGCGTTGTCGATCGACCTCGACGGTGACAAGGACGGGCTGGTCGGCTATCGCGGCAAGCACCACACCGGCCTGGTCGACGTCGACAAGCGCGCCGCGCAGGATGTCGTCGATTTCTGGGAGCCGCTCTACAAGAGCGGTGCCGGCGAGCTGGTGCTCGATCCGGACGAATTCTATATCCTGGTGTCACGCGAGGCGGTGCATGTGCCGCCGCTCTACGCCGCCGAAATGACGCCCTTCGATCCGTTGGTCGGCGAGTTTCGCGTCCATTATGCCGGTTTCTTCGACCCCGGTTTCGGCCATTCGGCGTCGGGCGGCACCGGCAGCCGGGCGGTGCTCGAGGTGCGTAGCCACGAAGTGCCGTTCATTCTCGACCATGGCCAGATCGTCGGGCGGCTGGTCTACGAGCACATGCTGAAACGGCCGCAGGCACTCTACGGCACCGATCTCGGCTCCAACTATCAGGCGCAGGGCCTAAAACTGTCCAAGCATTTCCGCGCGGCGCGCTGAGCTTCCCCTTACTTGCGGCTATGCCGGCTCAAAGCGCCTTCACCGCCACCTTCACCGGCTGCTCGATTTCGAGCGGGTTGCGCAGCGGCAGGCCGAAATCCTGCGCCTCGATTTCGAACACGTCGCCGGCCTCCGTCCTGATGCCGTCGGCGAAGGACAGCGTCGCCGTGCCGAACATGTGCACATGCACGTCGCCCGGCTGGCGGAAGGCCGAGTATTTGAAGTGGTGATGCTCGAGATTGCCAATGGTGTGCGACATGTTCGCCTCGCCCGACAGGAACGGCTTTTCCCAAAGCAGCTTGCCGTGGCGCAGGATGCGTGAAGCGCCGCGAATGTCGGACGGCAGGTCGCCGATCAGGATCTCCGGCCCGAACGAGGCGTTGCGCAGTTTCGAATGGGCGAGGAAGAGATAATTCACGCGCTCGGTGACGTGGTCGGAAAACTCGTTCGACAGCGTGAAGCCGACGCGGAACGGGGCGCCGTCGTCGCCGATCACATAGATTCCGGCGATTTCCGGCTCCTCGCCGGCATCCTGGGCGAAGGCGGGCGACATGAGCGCCGCGCCGGGCGCCACTGCCATGGTACCGTTGCCCTTGTAGAACCATTCGGGCTGCACGCCGATCTGGCCCTTCGCCGGCTTGCCGCCCTCCAGCCCCATGCGGAACATCTTCATGGAATCGGTCAGCTGTTCCTCGCCGCCATCGCTGAGCTTCTTGTGCATGGAATCGCGGGTCGCGGCGGAGCCGAGATGCGTCAGCCCGGTGCCGGTGAGATGGAGATGCGCCGGATCGGGATGGTTGATCGGCGACAGCAGCCGTCCCTTCTTGTAGGCTGCGTCGAGATCGACGGTTTCGCCGAAGCCCTTGCGCTCGATCAGGGCGACAAGCCCGGTGCCGGTGCGCGCGGCTTCCATCGCCAGCGAATAGACGCTGCGAGCGCCGTTGATGACGCGGGTCTTGCCGCCGTTGCGGGCAACGACGCGGATCGTCTCGGCGTCGTCGAGGATCTGTGAGATCAGCATGGTAACCCTCTCTGAATTGCGGCCTGCCTTCTTGGCAAACCCTGCCCGGCGCGGCTCGGACCCTGTCCACGCCGCGGTTGAAATTCTTCGTCCGGATTGCGCTCGCGGGTCAGGTCCCTCGGGGGACTTCTTCGCGCCGCCCGGCAGCGCCGCGATGTGACCTGTATGCCTCCTGGTTGCCTCTCAACCCTTGTTCTTGTTGTAGACGTCGAAGACGACGGCGCCGAGCAGCACCAGGCCTTTGACCACCTGCTGCCAATCGACATTGACGCCCATGATCGACATGCCGTTGTTCATGACGCCCATGATGAAACCGCCGACCACCGCGCCGATGACCTGGCCGACGCCGCCCATCGCCGAAGCGCCACCAATGAACACCGCGGCGATGACGTCGAGTTCGCTGCCGAGGCCCGCCGCAGGCACCGCCTGCCCCAGGCGCGCCGCGATAATCAGGCCGCCGAGTGCCGACAGCACGCCCATGTTGATGAACACCATCAACGTCAGCCGTTCGGTCTTGATGCCCGATAGCTGGGCTGCCTTGGCATTGCCGCCCATCGCATAGATGCGGCGTCCGATCGTCATGCGTTTGGTAACGAAGACGAACAACGCTATCAGCACGCCCATCACCATGAGAACGATGGGCAGGCCCCTATAGGTGGCGAATTGGTAGACCAGAAACAGTGCCAGCCCGCTGATCACCAGGCTCTTGACGACGAACAGCGAGAAAGGCTCGGCTTCGTAGCCATGCCGCTCGCGGGTGCGCCGCGCCCTGAGCCCGAAATAGGCATAGGCGAGCACGGCGGCGAGGCCGATCACGATAGTCGTCAGGTGCAGCGTCAGGCCGCTGCCGACAATGGTTTTGCCGGCGGCGTTCACGGTCGGTGGTATCAGCGTCAATGGGCCGATCAGGTCCGGAATGAAGCCGGAACTCAGCGCCTTGAAGCCGACTGGAAGCGGCCCCACGGAAGACCCGCCACCCAGCAGCGCCTGACAGATGCCGCGGAAGATCAGCATGCCCGCCAACGTGACGATAAAGCTCGGTATTCGGTGATAGGCAATCCAGTAGCCTTGTGCCGCGCCGATCGCGCCACCCACGATCAGGCAGATGATCGACACCACCAGCGGATTGCTCAATGGGCCAAGCGGCCAGATAACCATCATCATCGCCGCCAGTGCGCCGATGAAGCCGGCGACTGAGCCGACGCTGAGATCGATATGGCCCGAAACGATCACCAGAAGCATGCCCAGCGCCATCACGATGATGAAGCTGTTCTGCTGCACGAGATTGCTGAGGTTCACCGGCTTGAACAGCGTTCCGGACGTGGTGAACTGGAAGAACACCATGATTGCGATCAACGCCAGCACCAACCCGTATTCGCGCAGATTGGTGACCAGCGCCGAGACGGCAATGCGAGGTGCCTGTTGTATATCCTGGGCGACGCCGGTTTGCGGCCCGGGAGCGCTTTCGGTGCTCATGATGCTTTCCCTTCTCCACGGACGATGGCGCGCATGATCTTTTCCTGGCTGGCGTCGCTCGCCGCCATTTCGCCGACGATGCGTCCTTCGTTCATGACGTAGATGCGGTCGGTGATGCCGAGCAGTTCGGGCATTTCCGACGAGATGACGATGATTGCCTTACCCTCGGAGGCGAGACGCGCGATGATCGTATAGATTTCATATTTGGCGCCGACATCGATACCGCGTGTCGGCTCGTCGAGGATCAGCACTTCCGGATTGGCGAACAGCCATTTCGACAGCACCACCTTCTGCTGATTGCCGCCAGAAAGGTTGCCGGTCATCTGGTAGACGCTTGAGGCGCGGATATTGGTCCTGCCGCGATAATCGTTGGCGACGGAAAGCTCGCGCAAATCGTCGATAACGCCATGGCGCGAGACGCCGGGCAGGTTGGCCAGCGTGATGTTATGCTTGATATGGTCGATCAAGTTGAGACCGTAGGTCTTGCGGTCCTCCGTAACATAGGCGATGCCGTGTTCCACCGCCTTGCTCACCGAAGAGACATCGATCGGCTTGCCGTTAAGGAACACCTCGCCCGTGATGCGACGGCCATAGGACCGGCCGAACAGGCTCATGGCAAACTCGGTCCGGCCGGCGCCCATCAGCCCGGCAATGCCGACCACCTCGCCCTTGCGGGCGTTGAGGTTGATGCCCTTGATGACCTGCCGCTCGGCATGGATGGGATGGTAGACCGACCAGTTTTTCACTTCGAGAACGGTCTCACCGATCTTCGGCTCTCGCGGCGGGTAGCGGTCGTCGAGCGAACGGCCGACCATCGAGGTGATGATGCGGTCCTCCGAGATGTCCTTCTTGGCCAACGTCTCGATGGTCCGGCCGTCACGGATGATCGTGACCTTGTCGGCGACCCGGTTCACCTCGTTGAGCTTGTGGGAGATCAGGATCGAAGTGATGCCCTGCCGCTTGAATTCGAGCAGCAGATCGAGCAGCGCCTGGCTGTCCTTTTCGGACAGGCTCGCCGTCGGCTCGTCCAGAATGAGCAGCTTCACTTCTTTGCTGAGCGCCTTGGCGATCTCGACCAGCTGCTGCTTGCCGACGCCGATATTGGTGATCAGCGTGTTGGGGTCTTCCTTGAGGCCGACCTTCTTGAGCAGGGCGCTGGTGCGCGTCTCGTTGGCATTCCAGTCGATGACGCCGTATTTGGCCTGCTCGTTGCCGAGAAATATGTTTTCGGCGATAGACAGCATCGGCACCAGCGCAAGCTCCTGGTGGATGATGACGATGCCCTTGCGCTCGCTGTCATGGATGCCTTTGAAATGGCACTCATCGCCGCGATAGATGATCTGGCCGTCATAGGTGCCGGACGGATACACACCCGACAGCACCTTCATCAGCGTCGACTTGCCGGCGCCGTTCTCGCCGACCACGGCATGGATCTCGCCTTCCTCGACCATGAGCTTGACGTTCGACAGCGCCTTGACGCCGGGAAACGTCTTGGTGATGTCGCGCATCTCCAAAATCGTCGATGCCATTGAGAATACCACTCCTGCGAGGTCCGCAAACAATACCGGGCTGGCTCGCCAACGAAAAGGGGCCCTGCCTGCGCAGGACCCCAGGCTTTGTAACCGCGATTACTTCAGTTCTTCGGCCTTGATGTAGCCGGAGTCGA
Organism: Mesorhizobium sp. M0960; assembly: GCF_040319055.1. Lineage (NCBI taxonomy): Bacteria > Pseudomonadati > Pseudomonadota > Alphaproteobacteria > Hyphomicrobiales > Phyllobacteriaceae > Mesorhizobium > Mesorhizobium sp. M0960. The sequence continues at coordinate 31,250 of NZ_JAMYNN010000019.1, forward strand.
CCACCAGCGCCTGGTAGTTCGACTTGTCGACGTCATGCGGCGTCAACAGGATCGAGGGAACGACCTTGACGTCGTTGTTGTAGGTCGTGGTGTCGAGGCCTTCCGGCTTGCCGCCCGAGAGCACCTTGTCGACGAGTTCGACCGTCGCCTTGGCGAGTTCGCGGGTGTCCTTGAACACGGTCGAATACTGCTCGCCGGCGATGATCGCCTTGACCGAAGCGGTCTCGGCGTCCTGTCCGGTGACGATCGGCCATGGCTGATCGGCAGTGCCGTAGCCTACGGCGCGCAGCGAAGCGATGATGCCGCGCGACAGGCCGTCATAGGGCGAGAGCACGCCATCGACGCGGCTGCCGTCCGAGTAGTTGGCGGAGAGCAGATTGTCCATGCGGGCCTGGGCGGTTGCCGCCAGCCAGCGCAGCGTGCCGACCTTGTCCATGCCCATCTGGCCGGACTTCACGACGAGGGTCTTGTCGTCGATCAGCGGCTGAAGAACCGACATGGCGCCGTTATAGAAGAAGAACGCATTGTTGTCGTCCGGCGAACCGCCGAACAGCTCGATGTTGAACGGGCCTTTCTTCTCGGGATAGCCGAGGCCCTTGAGCAGCGATTTGGCCTGGATGACGCCGACGCCGAAATTGTCGAAGGTGGTGTAGTAGTCGACATTTGGCGTCTTCTTGATCAGGCGGTCGTAAGCGACGACGACGACGCCGGCGTCATTCGCCTTCTGCAGCGCATCCCCCATCGTGGTGCCGTCGATCGAAGCGATGATCAGCGCCTTCGGGCCTTTGGTGATTTCGTTTTCCAGCTGGCTGAGCTGGTTCGGAATGTCGTCCTGCGCGTATTGCAGGTCGACAGTGTAGCCCAGAGCCTCGAGCTGGGACTTGACGGCGTCGCCGTCGTTGATCCAGCGCTGCGAGGTCTTGGTGGGCATCAGCACGCCGACCAGGCCTTCGCCCGCTTGCGCCGGCAGCGTCATAGCCGCGATGCCTAGGGCCGCGACGGCGGCCAGTGTCTTGATAATCTTCACATTAACTCTCCCTGGTTGATGGACGCGTACCCTTGGGTTTCGTGGGCCGCGCAATCGTGCAGGAGCGCCAAACGCGCCGCTGCCGTCAATCGATCTCCGGTATCCTCCCAATCGGCCCCGAAACTCTGGTTCAATCGATACGAGTTTTCCCTCGTCACCGACCGTCAAGTCTCAGGACGCGCGAAGGGTGTGTCGCTTTGCCATAACTGTCAAATGCGATCTTTGATGGTTGCTATATCGAGACTGATATGGCTTAGGCTAGTGACGACGCTGCCGGATCCAGCTGGCGCGCCGGGCGTAGGAGTAGGGAAAAATCATGGCGGCGCTGCGAAATCCTGGTGGAATATCAGCCGGTTACGATGAGATTCCGCGCGATGGCGGAACCCTGCTGCGCAGCGGCTTGAGCCTGCGTCACATGCGTATGATCGCAGCCCTCGACGAGCACGGCCGGGTGAGTGCCGCGGCCCAGGTCATGAACATCTCGCAGCCGGCGGCTTCGCGCATGATCGCCGAGATGGAGGCGGTGCTCGACGTCAAGCTCTGCGAAAGGCTGCCGCGTGGCATCACGCTGACGCCCTATGGCAAGGCGTTGGCACGGCGCGCGCGGTCGATCCTGCTCGAGATGCGCGAGGTCGACCGCGAGATCTTCGAGCTCAAGGCGGGCAAGGGCGGCTCGGTGTTCCTGGGCGCGGTCACGGCACCGGCGATCGAGCTGGCGGTGCCGGCGATCCGCGAGATCCGGCGCCTCTATCCGCGCATCGAGATCACCATGCAGGTCGAGACCTCGAACGTGCTGGCGCGCGAGCTGATCGCCTCTCGGCACGATTTCATCATCGCCCGCATCCCCGACGACCTCAATCCGCGGCTGTTCGAGGCCCGCGTCATCGGCGTCGAGAAGGCCTGCCTGATCGTGCGCCGCGGCCACCCGCTGACCAAGGGCAAGGCAGTGCGGTTGGAAGACACCGCCGCCTATGACTGGGTTTTCCAGTCGGGCGGCTCGCCGCTGCGCCAAGCCATGGAAAGCAACTTTTTGAACCGCAACATCGCGCTGCCGGATCGCATCCTCAACACCAGCTCGCTGTTACTGACTCTGGTCATGGTCGCGCAATCCGACGCGATCGCGCCGGTGTCGATCCAGGTCGCGAAGTTCATTCAGAACCCCGAAGGGCTCGACGGCGCCATCGACGTCGTCCAGACCGAGTTCGACATCGAGGTCAGGCCCTACAGCCTGATCACGGTAAAGAACCGCGCGCTGTCGCCGGCGGCCAAGATGCTGCACGATTTTATTTTGCGGGAGGTGGGCTGAGGATTGGAGCGGGTAGCGGGGCGCATCCCGTGGCCGGCCAGACGACCAGACAGGCCCACCAGCAGCGGCGCCGATGCACGTCGGCCACAACTGCTGCGTGATGCTCAAAAAAAGCCCGCCAGCAGAAGCCAGCGGGCCAAGGGTAGACATTCCGGTTGGGGTCATTCGAGGCCCCGCCGACCCTCAATGTGAGATACCCGACGAACTGGCACATCGGCCAAACAGATGAAGGACGGCCAGCAGCTGTAAAACTGCCTGTAAAGCCGCAAGTTTTCAACATCGCCAACTCAGGCGCAACCCGTGTGGCAAACGCTGGAGCGGGTAGCGGGAATCGAACCCGCGCGTTCAGCTTGGGAAGCTGACAAGCTACCATTACATCATACCCGCGCTGGTTCCTCCGATATCATGGCCCGGCGCCGATGCGCAATCCGGTTTGAGGGCTCGGCTTGATGCCGGGCGGTCAACTGCGTATTTCTGGGCATGTGCCCGAATCGCGGCACCCGACTGTGGAGACAGGCCTTGTCCGCACTGAACCGCTTTCTCGGCGATACGCCGCTCCGGGTGATCTTGAAGCTGCTTGTGGTGTCGTTCCTCGTCGGCCTGGTCATGAACGCCTTCGGCTGGTCGCCGATGGACGTGCTCTACGGCATCCGCAAATTCTTCATCGACCTGTGGAATTTGGGCTTCCACGCCATCGACCGCTTCCTCGGCTACATCCTGCTCGGTGCCGCGATCGTCGTGCCGGCCTTCATCCTGCTCAGGATCGCCAATTTCAGGAAGTAGAGCATGATCCCAAAAAGTGGGAACCGGCTTTCGGAAAAGATCATGCTCAAACAAACAGCCTTTCACGCGTAGCCCGCAGCCACCTCGAACAGGATGGCGTGGCGTGCGGCAAGTGCTGCGACATCCGTCGAATAGCCGCCGCCGATAACGCCGCACACCGGGACGCCTAGCGTGCGGAAATGGCGGATCACCATATCGTCGCGGGCGCGCAGCCCGTCATTCGACAGCGCCAGCCTGCCGAGCCGGTCCTCGGCATGGACATCGACGCCGGCATTGTAGAAGACGAGATCCCAGCGCTTTCGCGCCGACAGCTCCGGCAGGATGGCGCCCAGCCGCTCCAGATAGGCTGCATCGCCGGTGCCGTCGGGCAGGGCGACGTCGAGGTTGGAGGCGATCTTGCGCGCGGGGTAGTTGCGGTCGCCATGCATGGAGAAGGTAAACACGCGCGGCTCGTCGTTCAGGATATCCGCCGTGCCGTCGCCCTGATGCACGTCGAGGTCGACGACCAGGATGTTTTGGGCGGCACCTTCGGCGAGCAGCACCAGCGCGGCAACGGCCACGTCGTTGAAGGTGCAGAAGCCGGCGCCTTGCGCGCGCCGCGCGTGATGACTGCCGCCGGCCGTGTTGCAAGCGATTCCGTTCAGCAAAGCCAGCCGCGCCGCCATCACCGTGCCGGCCGTTGCGAGCTGCGCCCTCAGCGAAACCCGCGGTCCCACCGGAAAGCCGATCTCGCGCTCGATCCTCACCGGCACGTCGCAGGCAAGCACCTGGTCGACATAGTCTGCCGCGTGGGCAAGCTTCAGCCATGATGGCCGCGCCACCGCTGGTGTGTTGAGTGCTTCGGGCCGCGCCAGGCCGCGTGCCCGCAAGGCGTCCATCAGCAGCGGATATTTGCTCATCGGGAAGCGGTGGTTGACGGCGAAACCGGCGTCGTAATCGGGATGATGAACGATCTGCAAGGACATGGGACGGCCGGTGCGCCAGAGGCGGGTTTCGGTTGACCATGCCGGGATGGATGGTTGCGCGAGATCCGCAAACTGGGGCACATCGGCTAGCCGATCAAGCCGCAACAGGAAGCAACACACGTTTGGAACAGGCTTTACCCACCGAAGCCCACGTCACCGAAGCCAGGGCTTTCGTCGTCACCAACCGTTCGGTGCTCGCCATCGCCGTGCCGATGACGCTTGCCTATCTGACGACGCCGTTGCTCGGAATTGTCGACACGGCGGTGGTCGGACAGTTCGGCGACGCCGCCCTTCTCGGCGGCCTGGCGGCCGGCGCCCTGATCTTCGACGTCGTTTTCACCACCTTCAACTTCCTGCGCTCCGGCACCACCGGCCTCGTCGCCCAGGCCTTCGGGCGCGGCGATGCACTGGAGGAGCAGGCGGTGTTCTGGCGCGCCGTGCTGATCGCGGTCGTCGCCGGCATCGTGTTTGCCGCACTTGCGCCCCTGGTTTCGGCTGCCGGGCAATGGTTCATCGGCGCCGAGCCGCGCGTCGGGGCGGCGATGGACGTCTATATCCGCATCAGGATGCTCGCAGCACCGTTCTCGCTTATCAATTACGCCATCCTTGGTTATGTGCTGGGGCGCGGCGAGGGCGGGCTCGGGCTGATGCTGCAGCTGGTGCTGAACGGCATCAATATCGCGCTCTGCTTCCTGCTCGCCCTGGAGCTTGGCTGGGGCGTTGCCGGCGTCGCCTGGGCGACGCTCACCGGCGAGTTCGTCGCCATGCTGCTTGGTCTCGCCATCGTCGGCCGGCGCTTCTGGGCCGCACCCAGGCTGCCGCGCCATCGCGTCCTCGATTTGCCGGCATTCCTGCGCATGATGTCGCTCAATCGCGATATCATGATCCGCTCCTTCTCACTGCTCGCCGCCTTCGCGCTGTTCACGCGCCAAGGCGCGCAATTCGGCACGCTGACGCTGGCCGCCAACGCCGTGCTGATGAACCTCTTCCTGGTTGCCGGCTATTTCCTCGACGGTTTCGCCACCGCCGCCGAACAGCTGGCCGGGCGCGCCATCGGCGCCCGTGCCGCCACGGCGTTTGACCAGGCGGTGCGGCTGACGCTGCTTTGGGGGCTCGGCCTGGCAGGCGTGGCGACGCTCGTGCTCCTGCTGGAAGGCACCGGTCTGGTCGCCCTGATCACGACCTCGACAGACGTCCGCGCCGTCGCCGACATCTACTTGCCATGGGCGGCATTCACCGCACTCAGCGGCGTGCTGGCTTTCGAGATGGACGGTGTTTTCATCGGCGCGACATGGTCGCGCGACATGCGCAACATGATGCTGGTGTCGTTCCTGGCGTTCAGCGCCGCGTTGCTGATCCTGGCGCCGGCGTTCGGCAATCACGGCCTGTGGGCGGCGCTGCACGTGTTCCTGCTGGTACGCGGCTTCAGCCTGCTCACTATATTGCGGCTGCGGGTGCGCACGGTCTTTAACTGATCGCTAAAGCGGTTTCGTCGCCCAGTGATCGAGGCGGCTGTCGCGAAGCTCGCGCAGCGACTTCAGCCCTTGACTGTCCATGAAACGGACCATGCCGGAAAGAATACGCCCCGGCAGCGCAGGCCCGGCATAGATCATGCCGGTATAGAGCTGGACGAGATCGGCGCCGGCACGGATCTTTTCCAGCGCCGTCTCGGCGGAATCGACGCCGCCGACGCCGATGATGGCGGGATCCGGGCCAAGTAGTTTTCGCATCCTTGCCAGCACGATGGTCGAGCGCTCGAACAAGGGTTTTCCCGAAAGCCCGCCGGTCTCGCCGGCAAGGCCCGCGCTGCGCAGGCCGGCTCGCGCGATCGTGGTGTTGGAGACGATGACGCCGTCCATTTGCTTGTCGGTGATCTCGGCGGCGATGTCCTCCAGTTCGGCCTCGACCAGGTCCGGCGCGATCTTGAGAAAGACGGGCGGCTTTGCCGGTGCCGCCGCACGCGCGGCCATGACCCGCGACAGGAGTTGACCAAGCTGTTCGCGCGCCTGCATGTTGCGCAGGCCCGGCGTGTTTGGCGAGGAGATGTTGATCGTCAGATAGCCGGCGTATCGCGCAAACCTGATCACGCCGCGCTCATAGTCGCCGACGCGGTCGGCGCTGTCCTTGTTGGCGCCGATGTTGACGCCGACGACGCCGGCGCGGCCCTTGCGGGCAGCAAGACGCTTTTCCGCGGCGGCGTGGCCTTCATTGTTGAAGCCCAGCCGGTTGATCACTGCCCCGTCCGAAGGCAGCCGGAAGATGCGCGGCTTCGGATTGCCCGTCTGCGGCAGCGGCGTGATCGTGCCGACCTCGGCGAAGCCGAAGCCGAGGCCGAGCAGCGCGTCCGGCACTTCGGCATTCTTGTCGTAACCCGCGGCCATGCCGAGCGGGTTCGGAAAATCGAGCCCGCAGATGCGTGTCTTCAACCTGTCGTCTCGCAAAGGGCGCCCGGCGACCGGCAGGCCGCATCTCAGCGCGGCAATCGACAGCCCATGCGCGGTTTCCGGATCGAGCGTGAACAGCAGTTTTTGGCCGATCCGGTCGAACGCGCTCATTCGGCCTCCAGCGCCGGGAATTCATGCCGGCCGTGGGCGCCGAGCGGCAATGCCTGCACAGAAACGACCGCATTGAGGCCGAGCCCGCCGTAGAGATGAGGGAACAAGGCGCCGCCGCGCGAGACCTCATATTTCAGCGCGTCGCCGAGGCGCGCGCTGTCGACGGCGACCAGAAGCAACCCGCTTTGGCCGGTGAAATGTCTGGCCGCCGTTTCCCGAACCTGCCCGGCGGTGGAAAAATGGATGAAGCCGTCGGCGACGTCGATCGGCGCGCCGGTGAAGCGGCCTTCTCTTTCAGCCTCGCGCCACAGCGCCTCGGGAACTATCTTGTAGATGATCTCGGACATCATTGCGCTATAGTCCGAACAGATCATGCGGGGAAGGGCAGGCCCGCGTTCTTCCCCATTTCAGGTTCTTCCCCAATTCCGGCGCAAACTGTGATAGATTGCGCCGACTGGCTCATGGAGGAAAACATGCGTCTGAAACACGTCTTGATCCCCGCAGCACTGGTCTCGCTTGTCGCAGCTTCGGCCTTTTCCGAGGAAGCCGATCGCTACCGGCTGGAAAAATCGGCCAATGGCTATGTGCGCATGGATACGCAGACCGGCGCCATGTCGCTCTGCGAGGAGCGTTCCGGTCAGCTCGTCTGCAAGACGGCGGCCGACGAACGTGCCGCCTTCCAGGATCAGATCGACCGGCTGCAAAATTCGGTGAAGGCGCTCGACGAACGCGTCGCCAAGCTCGAAAATTCGCTTGCCGCGCGTTTCGAATCGACTTTGCCCAGCGAGGAGGATTTCAACAAGACGATGGGCTACATGGAGCGCTTCCTGCGCAGCTTCATGGATATCGTCAAGGACATGGACAAGGACGAAGACGGCGCCAAGCCCAATTCGCAAAAGACCTAGGCAATTCGCAAAAAGACCTAGGGCGGGAATAGCAAGCCGGCCACGCCGAACAGCGGCGTAGCGTTATGATCGTTCAGATCCTGCAAGGCGGAAAATCGCCAACGGGATTCGGGGAGGGATATCACCGTTGGGCTACACATTCGTCATCGCCGACGATCATCCGCTTTTTCGCGGTGCATTGAGGGAGGCACTCGCCGGCATCGGAGATGTTGCCGCCATTCACGAGGCCGGCGATTTCGAAAGCGCCAAGGCGCTGGTCCTGGCCAATGAGGATGTCGATCTGGTCCTGCTCGACCTCTCGATGCCGGGCGCAAGCGGCCTTTCCGGCCTGATCTCGTTGCGCGGCATCCATCCGGCGGTGCCGATGATGGTGGTCTCGGCGCATGACGATCCGGTGACGATCCGGCGCGCGCTCGACCTGGGCGCCTCGGGGTTCATCTCCAAATCGGCCAGCATGGAAGATATCCGCAATGCGGTGCAGTCGGTGCTCGCAGGTGATATCGCGGCACCCGCCGGGGTCGATCTCGGCGTCGAGCGCGATCCCGAGATTTCCGACCTGATCAAGCGGCTGCAGGCGCTGACGCCACAGCAGACGCGCGTGCTCGGCATGCTGGCGGAGGGACTGCTCAACAAGCAGATAGCCTATGAGCTCGGCGTCTCCGAAGCGACGATCAAGGCGCATGTCTCGGCCATCCTGCAGAAGCTCGGCGTCGACAGCCGCACCCAGGCGGTCATCCTTTTGTCCAAGATCGGCAGCGACCCGGTGCAGGCCGCCGGCTGATTCTTATTCGGCCGCCGGCGCCAGCGGCCTGACCCTGGCCATCATCGAGCGCAGCATCGCCGGTTTCAACGGCTTGCTGATCACAGGCACGTCGAGCCTGCCGGCGGCGGCGCGAACCTCGCTGGAGCGGTCGGCGGTGACCAGCACGGCCGGCAGGTCCTCGCCATGGATCGCACGCAACTGGGCGATCAATTCGAGGCCGGTCTTGTCGTCGAGATGATAGTCGGCAAGCACAATGTCCGGCCGATGCATGGCGGACCTGTCGAGATCCTCCGCGCCGGAAAGCGTGTCGACGCTGCAGCCCCAGCCCTCGAGCAGCAGCCGCATGCCGTCGAGGATGCGGCCGTCATTGTCGATGCAGAGCACATGCAGCCCGGCAAGCGAGGTCGTAGCGCGGGCAGGCGGCTTCGCCTCGGCCTCGCGCCGCGGTGCCTGCACGGCCGCCACCGGCAGCAGCACGGAAAAGCGCGTGCCCTTGCCGGGATTGGAGAAGATCCGGATTTCAAGGCGCAGGACGCGGGCGATGCGGTCGACGATGGAGAGCCCCAAGCCGAGGCCTTCCGCCTCGCGCATGCCCTCGTCGAGCCGGGTGAATTCGCGGAACACGGTGTTGAGCTTGTCGCCGGCAATGCCGATACCGGTGTCGATAACCTGGATCTCGGCCAGTTCGCCGCGCCGCCGCACGCCGACCAGGATGCGGCCATGGCGCGTATATTTGATGGCGTTGGAGACCAGGTTCTGGATCAGCCGGCGCAGCAGATTTCGATCCGTCATGACGCTGAGCGACGACGGCATGATCGAGAGTTCGAGCTTCTTTTCGGCGGCAAGCGGCCGGAAGTCGTTGCCGATCTGGCGCAGCAGCCCGTCGAGGCCGAAGCTCGTATCGTCCGGCTTCATCGCGCCGGCATCGAGGCGCGAAATGTCGAGCACCGCGCCGAGGATGGTCTCGACCGATTCCAGCGACGATTCGATATTCATCGCCGCCTTGCCGGCAGGCCCCTTGCCGGTCTTCTCGATCAGCGACGAGCAATAGAGGCGGGCGGCGTTCAGCGGCTGCAGGATGTCGTGGCCGGCGGCAGCGAGGAAGCGCGTCTTGCCGAGATTGGCCTCTTCGGCCAGCATCTGCGCCTGCGCCAGCTCCTCGTTGACGCGGGTGAGCTCGGCGGTGCGGCTCTTCACGCGCTGTTCCAGCGATTCATTGGCGCGCTTCAGCGCCAGATCCTGCTCGACGCGCCCTGAGATGTCGGCATAGGTGGCGACGATGCCGCCGTCCGGCATCGGATTGGAGCGCAATTCCAGGATACGCCCGCTGGTCTTCAGCTCCATCTGCCATGGGCTGACGAAGCTGGTCAGGCGGTTCAGCATGGTGACGCGCTGGTCTGGCGGTATATCGCCGCGCTCGGCAAGGTGGCGCAGGATACGATCGAGCGAGACGCCGACCTGGCCCATTTCGTCGGGCAGGTCGAACAGCGCCCGGTACTGGCGGTTCCAGCAGATCAACCGGAAATCGCGGTCGAAGACGGTGATGCCCTGTTCCATCTGGTCGAGTGCGATCTGCAGCAGGTCGCGATTGTGCTGTAGCGCCTCGGTGGCGTCGTCGAGCAGGCGGAAGGCGTCCTTGGATTCGCGGTCGTTGCGGCGCAGCAGCAGCGACAGGATCAGCCGCGCCGAGGAGGAGCCGACGGCACTGGCCAGAAGCTGCTCGGAGAAGCGGATGACATCCATGCTGGCCTGTTCGTTGCCGTGCAGTGAAGTGCCGCTGCTCTTCTCGAATGACTGGAAGGAGCGCTCGGTGCGTTCGACACCGAGATAGCGCGCGATCGTGTCCTTGAGGTCGTTGACGGTGATCGTGGTGCGGAAGCGGCGCAGGCTCGGCAGCGGCCCCGCCTCGCGCGGCACGAAGATCGACGCCTGGATGCGTTCCAGCGGCACCGACGCGCGCGACAGTGAGCCGAACACAAAAAACAACGTGTTGATCGACAGGCTCCACAGCACGCCATGGTTCAGCGGCTCGGCGACGGTGCCGAACAGGGCTTGCGGCTGCAATGCATCGAAGCCGAACAGGCCGTGGACGAGGATGCCGGTCTCGGGCGCGGCGAGCGAGGGAAGCAGTAGCGTGTAGCTCCAGACGACGATGCCGGCCACCATGCCGAGTGCCGCACCCCTTCCGTTGGCGCCGCGCCAGACCAGGCCGCCGATCATTGCCGGCGCGAACTGCGCGATCGCGGCGAACGACATCAGGCCGATCGAGGATAGCCGCGCGCTGTTTGTGCTCTCGCGGTAGTAGAGGAAGGCGATGAACAGCATGATGAAGATCGCCGCCCGCCGCACATTGAGGATGAGCGTCGACCAGTCCTCGCTCTCTGAGGTCGTGGTCCGCAGCAGCCGGCGCACGAACAGCGGAATGATCAGGTCGTTGGAGATCATGATCGACAGCGCGACGCTTTCGACGATCACCATTGCCGTCGCCGCCGACAGGCCGCCGATAAAGGCGGCCATGGCCAGAACGTCGTGGCCGCTGAACAGCGGCAGTGACAGCACATAGAGGTCGCTGCTGGTCCTGGGGCCGACCAGTTCCAGGCCGGCCAGCGCGATCGGCAGCACGAACAGGTTGATTGCCACGAGATAGAGCGGAAACACCCATGTCGCCGTGCGCAGCTCAGCCTCGCTGCGGTTCTCGACGATGGTGACGTAGAACTGGCGCGGCAGCATGAGGATGGCAAAGCCGCTCAGGCATGTCAGTACCAGCCAGGTCGCGAGCGAGGTGTTGTAGCCCATCGCCTGGCGCACCTGCGTGTTTTCGGCGAGCCGGTCGAACATATCGCCTGGCCCGCCGAAGATCAGAAACGTGACCATCAGGCCTATCGCCAGGAAGGCGGCGAGCTTGACCACGGTCTCGACCGCCACCGCCAGCACCAGACCGTCCTGGTGTTCGGTGGCGTCGGCATGGCGCGTGCCGAACAGCACGGCAAACAGCGCCAGCAGCATGGCAACGACAAGCGAGATGTCGCTGACGAACGGATCGAACGACGGCGGCGAGCCGGTATAGTGCTCGACCATCAGGCTGACCGAGCCGGAGATCGCCTTCAATTGCAGCGCCATGTAAGGCACCGCGCCTATGGTTGCGATCAGCGTGGCGATCGCCCCGACAGCGAAGCTCTTGCCGTAGCGGGCGCCGAGAAAGTCGGCGATCGAGGTGATCTTCTCGGTCTTTGCCAGCCTGACGATGCGCTGCAGCAGCGGAAAGCCGAACACGAACACCAGAACCGGTCCGATATAGATGCCGAGGAATTCGAGGCCGCGCTCGGAGGAGAGCCCGACCGAGCCGAAGAAGGTCCAGGAGGTGCAGTAGATGGCGAGGCTGAGCGCATAGATAAAGGGCCGGGCGCGGCCAGGCCCGGATGAAGTCGAGCGCCGGTCGCCCAGGCTGGCGATAGCAAACAGCAACGTCACATAGGCGATCGCGATGATGACGATGAACCAGCCCTGCACGCCTCGAACTTCCTCCCTGCGCCGGCTTTTTCATCCGGCCTTGCAGACGCAATCACAGCTTGGCCACCGAGTCCATCGCGGCTTTCGGCGCATTATGGCCGCGGCTTCGCGCAATCCAGGCCGGGGAAACACGTCTTTGCTCCTGTCGCAACCGCAGGTTTTTGCTATTCTGCCTGCCGGTCGATGCCGAGGGCGTGGACGGCAGCACGGCCGGTCAGGAAAAGGAGGGTCGAATGCTGAAAGAGTTTCAGGAATTCATTTCCAGGGGCAATGTGATGGACCTGGCCGTCGCCGTCATCATCGGCGCTGCCTTCGGCAAGATCGTCACCTCGCTGGTCGACGACATCATCATGCCGGTCATCGGGGCGATTTTGGGCGGATTAGACTTCAACAACTACTTTCTGCCCTTGTCCTCGGCCGTTAACGCCACATCGCTGGCGGATGCCAAGAAACAGGGCGCGGTCTTCGCCTATGGCAGCTTCATCACCGTGGCGTTGAACTTCCTTATCCTCGCCTTCATTATCTTCCTGATGGTCAAGGCGGTGAACAATCTGCGCCAGCGGCTGGAGCGCGAGAAACCGGCTACCCCGGCCGCTCCGCCACCAGCCGACGTCGCGCTGCTCACCGAAATTCGCGATCTCCTCGCCAGAAAGTAGCGCCTGCGGCAACTTTCTGGACCAAAACCCCGGTCGCTTGCGGCCGGGGTTTTCTGTTTTCGTCCGCCCTGAAACACGCTAGCAGTCGAGCAAACGAAAACGGACCCATCCATGACCCTGATCGATACTCTGCGCGCCGAAGCGCGGGCGGCGCCCGAAAGCGGCATTGTCGCCGTCATGAATCGTGGCCGCGGCCGCGACGGTATGATCCCGCTTTGGGCCGGCGAGGGCGACCTGCCGACGCCTGCCTTCATCACCGATGCCGCCGCCAAGGCGCTGGCCGCCGGCGAGACCTTCTACACCTGGCAGCGGGGCATTCCCGAACTCAGGCAGGCGCTCGCCCGCTACTACACCAGGCATTTCGGCAAGACTTTCGCCAACGAAGAATTCATCGTCACCGGCTCCGGCATGCATGCCATCCAGATGGCCATCGACGCGGTGGCCGGCAAGGGCGACGAACTTGTCTACCTGTCGCCGGCATGGCCGAATTTCGCCGCCGCCGCCGGCGTGGCCGGCGCCGTTCCGGTTGCAGTCACCCTTGATCAGTCCGGCAATGGCTGGTCCTGCGATGTCGACAAGATCGCAGCGGCGATCACGCCACGGACCAAGGCGCTGTTCGTCAACACGCCGTCCAACCCGACCGGCTGGACCGCCGACAAGGAGACGCTGCAGGCAATCCTCGATCTCGCCCGCGAAAGGGGCCTGTGGATCATTGCCGACGAGATCTATTCGCTGTTCCACTACGGCCATGGCCGCGCGGCGTCGTTCATCGACATCATGGCCGATGAGGACCGCATCCTGTTCGTCAATTCCTTTTCCAAGAACTGGGCGATGACCGGCTGGCGCATCGGCTGGATCAAGATCCATCCCGCCTTGCAGCAGGTGTTCGAGAACCTGGTCCAGTATTCGACTTCCGGCGTTGCGCAGTTCATGCAGCGCGGCGCCGTCGTCGCCCTCGACGAGGGCGATGCCTTCATCGTCGAACAGGTGGAGCGGGCGAGGGCGGCGCGCGACCTCGTCTGCGGCATTCTCGCCGAAACCGGCAGGGCGCGGTTCACCGTGCCGCAGGGCGCGTTCTATCTGTTCTTCGCCGTCGACGGCATCACCGATTCCCGCGCTGCCGCTTTCGACATGGTCGACCGCGCCAATGTCGGCCTGGCCCCCGGCACCGCCTTCGGCCCCGGCGGCGAAGCTTTCCTCAGGCTATGCTTCCACCGCCGCCTCGACCAGCTCGAAGAAGCCGCGCACCGGCTGGCGAAATGGATGAAGACTGTGTGAGGTGTGTTGAGCTTCGCGCCAGGCATCGCAGCACTGAAAAATGAGGCGGCACCGATAGGCGGCTTCCGCAATGGTGCCCGTAGCGGCGGAGGTTACCCGCCCGACTTCGGCACCAGCAACGGAATGACGCGGTCGCTCTTGGCCACTGAAGGCCGGCCGGCCGAACCGTAGGGAATCCCCAACGCATCCCATGTCTCGACTAGCGCGTCCTGTAAGGAGGCAATCAGCGCGTCAGAATGGAACGGTGTCGGCGTGATGCGCAGCCGTTCGGTGCCGCGCGGCACTGTCGGGTAATTGATCGGCTGGATATAGATGCCGTGCACGCCGAGCAGGCGGTCGCTGGCCATCTTGCAGAGCTCGGGATCGCCGACCAGCAGCGGCACGATGTGGGTAGGTGACTCCATTACCGGCAGGCCGGCCGCGGCAAGCACTTCCTTGGTCCGCGTCGCCTGACGCAGCTGCGCGTCGCGCTCGGCCTGCGAGCGCTTGAGATGGCGGATCGAGGTGGTTGCCGCGGCAGCGATCGCCGGCGGCAGCGCCGTGGTGAAGATGAAGCCCGGCGCATAGGAGCGCACGGCGTCGATCACGGCGCTGGTGCCGGTGATGTAGCCGCCAAGCGTGCCGAACGCCTTGGCCAGTGTGCCCTCGATGATGTCGATGCGGTCGGCCAGCCCTTCGCGCTCGGTGATGCCGCCGCCGCGCGGCCCGTACATGCCAACGGCATGGACCTCGTCTATATAAGTCATCGCATTGTAACGCTCGGCGAGGTCGACGATCTGCTTGATCGGCGCGATGTCGCCATCCATCGAATAGACGCTCTCGAAGACGATCAGCTTGGCACGCTCGCGGCCGGCCGCCTGCAGCAGGCTTTCGAGATGCGCGACGTCGTTATGGCGGAAGATCTTCTTCTCGGCGCCCGAGCGCCGCACACCCTCGATCATCGAAGCGTGGTTAAGCTCGTCCGAGATGATCAGGCAATTGGGAAGCAGCTTTGCAATGGTCGAGATCGACGCTTCGTTTGAAACGAAGCCGGAGGTGAAAACCAGTGCCGCTTCCTTGTCGTGCAGGTCGGCAAGCTCCAGTTCGAGCTCGACCAGCGGGTTGCTGGTGCCCGAAATGTTGCGGGTGCCGCCGGCCCCCGATCCCATTTTGCCTGCCGCCTTCTGGAACGCGGCGATGACGTCGGGATGCTGGCCCATGCCGAGATAATCGTTGGAGCACCAGACGGTGATTTCCTCGGCGCGGCCATTGGCACGCCAGATGGCGCGCGGGAATTTTCCCACGATACGCTCAAGGTCGGCGAAGACGCGATAGCGACGCTCTGCATGGAGCTGGTCGATCGCTTCCTCGAAGAACCGCTGGTAATTCATGTCGCCTTCCCAATTTTGCGCGGGATCATAGTCATTGGCCTATTCGCCGTCCACCGCACCGTTTTGGTCAAAATGCCACGCCCCAGGCCTGTTCCTAACGACCACGGAACGTGGCCTATTCCCTTGATGTGGATCAATCTTGTTTCAGGACAATGCCACCCGCCGATGAGACTGGTTACCGCAGATTGTAATGGCCTGGCGGCAGGTTTTCCAGTACGGCGACGATTGAGACAGTTCCGATAAATCATGAATAGCGAGGATGCGGATGACGGTTTTGGTGACAGGCGGTGCCGGCTATATCGGCAGCCATATGGTCTGGGAGTTGCTGGACACGGGCGACAGCGTCGTCGTCCTCGACCGGCTTTCGACCGGCTTTGAATGGGCGGTGGCTCCGGAAGCAAAGCTCGTCGTCGGCGATGTCGCCGACAAGGAATTGGTCGCCTCGATCATCCGCGACAACAAGGTCGACGCGATCATCCATTTCGCCGGCTCGATTGTCGTGCCCGAATCGGTGGCCGACCCGCTTGCCTATTACGAGAATAACACCTGCAAGACACGCACCCTGATCGAGACCGCGGTGCGCGAAGGCGTGCCCAATTTCATCTTTTCCTCGACCGCCGCCGTCTATGGCGGCGCCGGCCTGGAGCCGGTACGCGAGGACGCCAGGCTTGCGCCGGAATCGCCCTACGGCCTGTCCAAGCTGATGAGCGAATGGATGCTCCGCGACGCGGCTATTGCCTATGGGCTGCGCTATACGGCGCTGCGCTATTTCAACGTCGCCGGCGCCGACCCGAAGGGCCGCACCGGCCAGTCGACGCCCGGCGCCACGCATCTGATCAAGGTCGCCTGCGAGACGGCGCTCGGCAAGCGCCCCTTCATGCAGGTGTTCGGCACCGACTATCCGACGCCGGACGGCACCTGCATGCGCGACTATATCCATGTCAGCGACCTGGCGGCGGCGCATCGGCTGGCCCTGCAGCGGCTGCGTGCCGGCGGATCGAGCCTGGTCGCCAATTGCGGCTACAGCCACGGCTATTCGGTGCTCGAGGTCATCGACAGCGTACGCCGCGTCTTCGGCCATGATTTCGAGGTGCGGATGGGCGAGCGCCGCCCCGGTGACGCCGCCGCGGTTGTCGCCAATTCGGAGCTGGCCCGCGGCGAACTCGGCTGGACCCCGCAGCGTGACAACCTCGACCAGATCGTCTCCGATGCGCTTGCCTGGGAGCGCATCCTGACCAGCAAGAATTCGGCTCTGGGCTAAGCGCGGGCTCTCCGTAAGGGCTCGTCGGCAGGAGGCAGAGGCGCTATTGAAGGGCCTCACGGCTGAGCGTGCAGGCGTTCGGCTGCGTTCGAGTTGGGGGCGGCATGAAAATATCGGTGCTTGGAGCCGGCGTCGTTGGCACGGCGGCGGCCTATTGTCTGGCCAGCGACGGCCATGAAGTCACGGTGATCGAGCGCCATCCGGCGGCGGCGCGCGGCACCAGCCAGTCGAATGCCGGCCTGGTATCTCCCGGCGATGCCACCGCCTGGGCTTCGCCCGCCGCGCTTAAAACGTTCCTGCGAGCCCTCTACAACCACGATCTCGGCATCAAGGTGCGGCTGCGCTTCGATCCGTATTTTGTCGCCTGGAGCCTGCGCTTCCTGCGCCAGTGCACGCATAAGCGCATGCGCGCCAACACCGAGATCAAGCTGCGCCTGGCGCTCTATTCGCGCAACTGCATCAACGCCATCTCCGCCGACACCGGCATCCACTATGACGAGCGCAAGAAAGGCATTCTGTATTTCTTCCGCTCGCAGCAGAGCTTTGATACCGGCACCGACAATTACCGCTATCTCGCCGAACATGGCCTGCCGATCGAGATCGTCGGCCGCGACCGGCTGGTCGAGCTCGAGCCCGGCCTTGCCGGAGCCAAGGACAAAATTGCCGGCGGCGTCTATTCGCCGATCGACCAGACCGGCGATTCCAGTCAATTCACGCAGCGCCTCGCTGCCTATGCCGCCGAAAAACTCGGTGTCCAATTCCTCTACGGCACGACGGTCGAAGGCCTCGACATCGACGGCGACCGGGTGCGCGCGGTGATGACCTCGGCCGGCCCGGTGGCCGGCGACGCCGTGGTCATTTCCATGGGGCCGGAGAGCGGTCTGCTCGGCCGCCGCTACGGCATCGACCTGCCCGTCTATCCCGTGAAGGGCTATACCGTGACCGTTCCGCTGGAAGATGAAAGCAACGGGCCGATCATGGGCGGCGCCGACGAGGACCGGCTGATCGGCTATTCCAGGCTGGGAAATCGGCTGCGGATGTCCTCGACGGCGGAGTTCACCGGTTTCGACCGCACGTTCAAGCCGCGCGATTTCAACTCGATCCTGAACACCGGCAAGGACCTGTTCCCCGGCGCCTTCGACGAGAGCAAGGCCGAGCTCTGGGCTGGACTTCGCCCGATGATGCCGAACTCCGTGCCGGTCATCGGCCGGGCGCGGTATGACAATCTATATCTCGATACCGGCCACGGCCATCTCGGCTGGACCATGGCCTGCGGTTCGGGAAAATTCCTTGCCGACGTGGTCGCCGGCCGCAAGCCGGAGATCGATCCACAAGGATTGCTCTACGCGGGCTAGCAACGGCCTGACCGCAGGGCGCCATGAGCTCGGCGGTCAGGCTCGTTCGTCGACTGCCGAACGCCAGGAGCGCACGTAACTTGTCCAGAGTGGATCGGCCGACGGTTCGGTCCTTTCGCCTCTGCCTTGCGGTGTCCCCTGGTCCGACGCCAGCAAGGCGGCGCCGATGCTGGTGCCTGTCGCAGCCGCGGAGGCAATGACGGCGCGCGCCGTCGCCGCAGCCAGCATGCGGGTGAACAGCCGGTTGCGGGCGAAGGGTCCTTCGACGATGGTTGACCCCCCGCCGCCGATCAGATCGAGGCAGGTCGCGGTCATCAGCGCCAGGTAGAACGAGATGGCGACAAAGCGCTGGCCATTGTTGATGCCGTCCGCGTTAAGCCATGCCGCGGCGCAGTGCGGAAACGGCCCCGAACCCCGTTGGATCGAAGGCAATAGGGACGTCTTGCGCGCGAGCACCGCGGCGACATCGTCTTCGGTCCAGTCTTCCGATTGGCCTTCCGTCAGCACGGAGAACTCGCGGCCACCCATGAAGCGCGCCGAGGGCACGGCATCGCCGAACGCGTTGACATTGACCAGCGTGTCGCGCGCCGGATCGAGCGTGACCTTGCTGCCGCCAACCGCCATCGACACCACCCAGGTGCCGGTCGAGACGACGGAGAAAGGCGGCTTGTCGGACAGGAGATGCGGCAGCAGCGAGGCGTTGGAATCGTGCAGGCCGCAATACACCGGCGTTTGCGGATCGAGGCCGGTTTGCCGCGCCAGAGCGGGCAGGATCGGGCCCAAGCGGTCCTTGGCCTGCCGCACCGGCGCCATTAGCCGGCGCCATTCCAGCCGGTCGACCAGTGAGGAAAAATCCGCTTTCCACGGGTTCCACAGATCGGTGTGGCAGCCGAGCGAAGTCACCTCGCTGGCGGCGACGCCGGTCAGGCGCAAGGCCCAGTATTGCGGATACATCAGCATCGCGGCGGCCCTGGCGAAATCCGCTGGAAAGCGCTTCTGCTGCCAGAACAACTGCGCGCCGAGATTGAGGCCGGCCGGCAGGCGCGGCGTGCCGGTCTCGGTGAAAGGCGGGCGGATCGCGTCGTAGTCCTTGGCGAAGGCATCCGGACCGTCGAACTCGTAATCGAGCACCGGCAGCGCCAGTTCGCCTGATGCGTCGGCCAGCACCGCCGTTGCGCCATGGGTGGTGATCGATATCGCGTCGATGCGCTGCTCGCGATCGATCTCGGCCAGGCTGCCGAGGATGAACGCCCATAACCGCTCGACGTCGTGGTGCGGATACGGGCGTTGCCGAACCGGCTCGTTGACCATCCTGCGCAGCGCCACTTCGCTTGCTGCGGCGAGATCGACCAGCGCCACCTTGGCGTTGGTCTTGCCGATATCGATGACGGCGACGTGGCGGGTCATTCCATATGGAACATTGTTTCCAGCGGCACCGCCACCGGCTCGTTGTTCGGCTTGGTTTCCATGATGTCTGCCATCTCGGCCCACCAGCGCTGCATCGCCGGATGCTTAGGCAATTCGTCCATGCCATGGTCGTCACGGCGCCACAGCACGCCGAACAAGGTGTTGGTCTCCTCGTCGAGATGGATCGAGTAATCGGAGATACCAGCCTGTTTTAGCAACGCGACGAGTGACGGCCAGATGTCGTCGTGGCGCCTCTTGTATTCGGCCTTCATGCCGGGATTGAGCTTCATCTTGAACGCATATTTTTCGGGCATCAGGCAAAGCGCTCCCGCCGCACGCGCTGCCACAGGATCGGCAGCGCGATGACGATGATCAGCAGCAGGCCGATGAAGATCGACATGACGATCCCCGGCACGTTGAGCAGGCCAAGACCGAAGGTCACCAGCCCCATGATGAAGGCCGCCAGCACGACGCCCAGAATGCTGCCGGCGCCGCCGAGAATGCTGACGCCGCCGAGCACCACCATGGTGATGACTTCGAGTTCGTAGCCCTGCGCGATCGACGGCCGGGTCGAGCCGAGCCGTGACGTAATCAGCACCGAGGCGATGCCCGCCATCAGGCCGGTCAGGCAAAACAGGATGAACTTGATGCGGCCGACACGCACGCCGGAAAACTGCGCCGCAACCGGGTTGTTGCCGATGGCAAAGACCCGGCGGCCGAAGCTCGTCCGGTGCAGAAGGAACCAGTAGACGACGGCCGCGACCAGGAAAAGCGTCAGTTCGAACGACACCACCCACCAGACATAACCTTGGCCGAAGAAGGCGAAGCTCGCGGGATAGCCCTTGTAGGCCTGGTCGCCGAGGATGATGAAGGCAACGCCGCGAAACAGGCTCATCGTGCCGATGGTGACGACGATCGACGGCAGCCCCAGCCTGGTGACGAGCAGCCCGTTGAAGGCGCCGCAGCCGAGCCCGACGACGATGCCGATTGCCACCAGGACAGGCGTGCCGGCGCCGGCCTGCACCGCCATGCCCATCATCGTCGAGGCGAGTGCGATGATAGCGGCGACCGACAGGTCGATTTCGCCGGAGATGATCAGCAGTGCCATGGCCAGCGCGATCAGCGCCTTTTCGGTGAAGTTGAAAGTCAGGTCCGACAGCGACCACGCGTCGAGGAAATAGGGCGAGGCAAAACTGTTGACGGCAAAGATGGCGACCGCCACGACGACCAGCAGCGCCTCCCATGAGAAGATCGCCGCAGTGAACGGCTTGTCGAGTCGGTTCGGAACATGGCGCGGGGCAGGGGTATCGGTCATGCCACTTCCGCCTTTTTGAGGATGATGCGGCCTTGCCGGCGTTCGCCGCGCGCGTTGAGCACCACGGCCAGGATGATGGCGCTGCCCGAAATCGCCATTTGCCAGAAGGGCGAGATATTGATCACCGGCAGCGCGTTGGAGATGATACCGAGGAACAGCGCGCCGAGCACCGCGCCGCCGACCGAGCCGATGCCGCCGGCGATGGAGATGCCGCCGATGACGCAGGCGGCGATGATGTTGAGCTCATAGCCGTTGGCGACCTCGACCGAGGCGATGACGTAGCGCGAGATCCAGAGATAGCCGCAGAGGCCGCCGATCATCCCCGAAATGCAGAAGACGATGAATTTCGTCCGGCCGACGTCGATGCCGGCATAGACCGATGCGGTCGGGTTGACACCGATGGCGTAGATCGAGCGGCCGAGCGCCGTGCGCGTCATCACAAGGAAGAACAAGGCGATGACCAGCAGGGCAATCCATGACAGCACCGGTATGCCGAGGAACGTCGCGCGCTGCAGGCCGATGAAATCGGGGCTCATCTGGTCGGCGTTGACCCAGGCGCCGCCTGAAATAACGAAGGTGGCGCCGCGGTAGATGGTGAGAGTGCCGAGCGTTACCACGATCGAGGGAATGTTCAGCCGCCACACCAACAGGCCATTGATGGCGCCGAGCACCAGGCCGACCAGAAGTGCGATGACGATCAGCAGCGGGATCGGGATTGCCGGATGCGCGGCGTTCAGCATCGCCACCACCATGCCGGTGAAGCAGAGATTGGCTGCCATCGACAGGTCGATCGAGCGGGTCAGGATAACCACCATCTGGCCGAGCGCCAGGATCATCAGGATCGACGTGTCGTTGAACACCTGGCGCACATTGCCGGGAGCGGCAAAGCCCGGAAAACGCATCGAGATCAGCCCGATCAGCACGGCGATTGCCGCCAGCAGCCAGACTTCGCGGTATTTGAGAAGAGCCTTCATGCCGCGATCCCCGCTGCCGTCCTGACCAGCGTTTCGGCGTCGAGCCCCTTATTGTCGTAGACCGCGGCAATGCGGCCCTCGCGCATAACGACGACACGGTCGGACATGCCGAGAATTTCCGGCAGTTCGGACGACACCATGATAACCGACAGGCCTTGCGCGACGAGCTCGGCCATGAAGCCGTGCACGGCGGCCTTCGAGCCGATGTCGATGCCCTTGGTCGGCTCGTCCAGTATGATCACCTTGGGCGCGGTCGCCAGCCATTTGGCGATGACGATCTTCTGCTGGTTGCCGCCCGACAGCGTGCCGACGTCCTGGCTGAGCGAGGAGGCGCGCAGGTCGAGCCGCTCTGTGTAGGAGCGGGCTAGCGCAAACTCTTCCGCCAGCCGCAATATGCCGGATTTGGAGGTTCGCTTGAGCGAAGGCAGCGAGACATTCTGGAAGATAGGCAGGCCGATCACCACGCCTTGCTTGCCGCGTTCCTCCGGCACATAGACGATGCCGGCATCGATCGAATCCGCCGCCGATTTCGGCGCGATCGCTTTGCCTTCCAGCGTGATCGTGCCGCCGCTGGTGCGGGTGATGCCTGATATCGCCTGCATCACCTCGCTGCGCCCGGCGCCGACAAGACCGTAGAAGCCGAGGATCTCGCCCCTGTGCAGCTCGAAGCCGATATCATCGAACTCGGTCGGATGCGACAGGCCGGAGACGGCCAGCACCGGCGCGCCGATCTCGGCCTTGCGCTGCGGAAAGATATGGTCGACCGCGCGGCCGACCATCATGCGCACGATCTGGCTCTGGCCGGCATCCTTGATCAGGCCTTCGCCAACCATCTCGCCGTCACGGAACACGGTATAGCGGTCGGCGATGCGGTAGATCTCATCGAATTTGTGGCTGATGAACAGGATCGCCTTGCCGTCGCTCTTGAGGAATTCGATCAGCAGGAAAAGCTCTTCGATCTCCTTCATCGAAAGTGCTGCCGTCGGCTCGTCCATGATGACGATCCGCGCGTCGATCGACATGGCGCGGGCAACGGCGACGAGATGCTTGTTGGCGATGCCGAGATCCTTCAGCCTGGCATCGGCGTCGATATGGCCGGCGCCCATCGTGTCCAGCACCTCGCGGGCATTCTTGCGCATGGTGCGCCAGTCGATGGTCTTGAAGCGGGTGCGCGGCGCATGGCCGAGGAAGATGTTTTCGGCCACCGTCAGATCGTCGAACAGCACGGTTTCCTGATGGATGGCGGTGATGCCATGCCCGAAGGCGGCATGGGCGCTGGGCAAAGCGACGGGCTGGCCGTCGATGTTGATTGTGCCTGAATCGGGCTGATAGATGCCGGTCATGATCTTGACCAGCGTCGACTTGCCGGCGCCGTTCTCGCCGATCAGCGCGGTCACCTGGCCGGGATAGAGCGACAGGCTGACATCGTGCAGCGCGCGCACGCCGGGAAAGCTTTTCGAGATGCCGGACAGCGTCAGCCGCGGCCCGGGAGACAAAGGCGCTTCCTTCGCCACTTCGTGTTGGGCTGTCGTGTCCATAATCGTATCAAGCCCTGAAACTAGGTCCGGTTGAGGCCGCGGCGGGGCCAAGGTCCCGCCGCACCAGTTCGAAGGCTCCAGGATCAATAGATCTTGGAGAACTTTTCGATGTTCGACTTGTCGAACTGGAAGGGCGGAGCCATCGCAGCCGAGTTGGTGTCGTCGAGCGTGACCTTGCCGACGCGGCCGATCGACAGCGTAGCACCGGGCTTCGCCTCTTCCTTCTTCACCGCCAGGTCGTGGGCGAGGTAGACGGCCGAATAGCCGAGGTCGATCGGGTTCCACAGCGCAACCGCTTGGCTGGCGCCGTTGTCGATGAACTTCTTGAACTCCGACGGCAGCGCCAGGCCGGTGACGTTGACCTTGCCGATCAGGCCTTCATCGGTCACCACCTGCGCGGCGGCAACGACGCCGACCGTGGTCGGTGCGACGATCGCCTTGAGGTTCGGGTAGGACTTCAGCAAGCCCTTGGCCTCGTCCGTGCTCTTGGCCGAGTCGTCGTCGCCATAGACGGTGGCGACGAGCTTGATCTTGGGGAACTTCTCCGGCAGCACCTTCTTGGCCGCGTCGATCCAGGCGTTCTGGTTGGTCGCGGTGGACGAAGCCGACAGGATGGCGACATCGCCGCCTTCCGGCAGGTAGTCGGCGGCAAGCTTGATGATGGTCTCGCCGATCAGGTTGGTGTCGGAAGGGTTGAGGTGAAGCTGGCGGCCTTCCGGCGCGACGCCTGAATCCCACGAGATGACGGTGATGCCGCGTTCCATCGCCTTCTTCAGCGCCGGAACCAGCGCGTCGGCGTCATTGGCCGAAATGGCGATGGCGTTGACCTTCTGGGCGATCAGCGAATTGACCACTTCGATCTGCGCTTCGGCGGTCGCCTTGGTCGGGCCGGTGTAGATGATCTCGACGTCGCCGAGTTCCTTGGCCGCCTCTTCGGCGCCCTTGTTGGCGGCGTCGAAGAAGCCGTTGCCGAGCGACTTCACCACCAGCGCGATCTTGACGTTTTCGGCATAGGCGGCATTCACGAACATGGCGGCGGAAAACGCCGCCGTAACCATCAGTTTCTTCAGAAAGCTCATCGAATATCCTCCCTTGAGCGTTGCATTCCATCGCCGCTGCGGGCGTGAGTTTTCTCAGGCCTGCAGCGAAGATTCTTCCTTGTTGCTTGCCGTTGTGCGGGCGACGATCAGCGTCACGCCGGCGGTCTCCAGCATCTTGGCTTCGCGATCCTCGATGCCGTCGTCGGTGATCACCGTGGCGATGCGCGACAGGCCGCACAGGATCAGGCTCGAGCGCTTGCGGAATTTCGAGGAGTCGACCAGCACCACCAATTCGTCCGCCTGGTCGATAAGCTTCTGCTCGGCCTGGATC
Organism: Mesorhizobium sp. M0960; assembly: GCF_040319055.1. Classification (NCBI taxonomy): domain Bacteria; kingdom Pseudomonadati; phylum Pseudomonadota; class Alphaproteobacteria; order Hyphomicrobiales; family Phyllobacteriaceae; genus Mesorhizobium; species Mesorhizobium sp. M0960. Next base: position 55,589 of record NZ_JAMYNN010000019.1, read on the forward strand.
AGCAGCGGGTCGCCTTCCATAAGACCCAGCGGCCCCAGTCCCTGCGCGCCCATGAACATGCGGCGCGCGTAGAAATTGCGCGTCACGTCATTGTCGAAGGGCGACAGGATGATGTTCTGCTCGCGGTAGATGGTGCCGCCCGACAGCATCACCGTGTTCTTGGAATGCCTGAGCAGGTGCTCGGCGATCGGAAAGGAATTGGTGAAGATCGGCATGCGGCGGCCGCTCAGGAAATGCACCATCTGGAACGTGGTGGTGCCGCCATTGATGATGATCGGCTCGCCGTCCTTGCAGAGTTCCACGGCCTCTCGTGCGATCGCCCGCTTCTGCGAAGCGTTGATCGTCTCGTTGACGGAAAACGGCCGGCCGGCAAGGCCGATGAACTGCGGAGGCGAGAGCGCCTCGGCGCCGCCGCGCACCCGGCGCAGGCGCTTTTGCACATGCAATGCCGCGATGTCGCGCCGGATCGTCGCCTCCGACGACTCCGTCAGGTCGACCATCTCCTGCACCGTCACCACAGGCTTTTCCTGGACGGCGGACAGAATGATCCTGTGGCGCTCTTTCTCGTGCATGGTTCCTCCCTGCTTGAGCATCTAGGCACCCCAAGCGCGCAGTGTCAATCATTTCCGATCAGATAATTTCATTGTGCAGTGCAATATGATTGATATTGATCGTTTGTGATTGACAAGACGGCCGCTTGCGTAGAAATTCGGACAAAAGGGACCCGCGCCGTTTGCGTGTCCCAAAGGGAGGATTACCTATGCTCGACAAGTGCTCCGGCACGCGCCTCGCCAATCTTTGGGATGACGCAAAAGCGCAAGCGATGAGCGAGCCCGAACGTCTGGTCTATCGCTCGAATGTTCTTGGCTCCGACAAGCGCGTCACCAATTATGGCGGCGGCAACACCTCCTCCAAGATCTGGCAAAAGGATCCGCTCACCGGCGAGAGCGTGGAAGTGCTGTGGGTCAAGGGCTCGGGCGGCGACAGCGCCTCGATTAAAACAGACGGCTTCGCCACGCTCTACATGGACAAATTGCGTGCGCTGAAAGGTCTTTATCGCGGCCTCGAATATGAAGACGAGATGGTCGGCTATCTGCCTCACTGCACCTTCAATCTCAATCCGCGAGCGGCCTCGATCGACACGCCGCTGCATGCCTTCGTGCCGAAGCCTTATGTCGACCATATGCATCCCGATGCCATCATCGCCATTGCCGCCGCCAAGGATTCGCAGGCGCTGACCAAGGAGATCTTCGGCGACACGATCGGCTGGCTGCCATGGAAACGTCCGGGCTTCGAGCTCGGCCTGTGGCTGGAGAAATTCTGCCTCGAGAACCCCGACGCCAAGGGTGTCGTGCTGGCCAGCCATGGCCTGTTCAGCTGGGGCGACACGCCGAAGGAATGCTACGAGACGACGATCTCGGTGATCAACCAGGCGATCGACTGGTTCGAGCGCAAGAGCCAGGGCAAGCCGATCTTCGGCGGCGAAGTCGTCAAATCGCTCGATGCGCCGGCGCGTCGCGCCGTCGCCGCAAAACTGATGCCGAGGATCCGTGGCCTGATCTCGGAGAACAGCCACAAGCTCGGCCATTTCGACGATTCTCCTGCCGTGCTCGAATTCGTCAATTCCAGGGATTTGCGGCCGCTGGCGGCACTCGGCACGTCCTGCCCGGACCACTTCCTGCGCACCAAGATCCGGCCGCTGGTTATCGAGTTCGACCCCAAAAATCCCGACGTCGATGCCGTCATTGCCCGTCTAGCCGACGACGTGGCTGAGTATCGCGTCGGCTATCAGGCTTATTATGATCGCTGCAAGCACGCGGATTCGCCGCCCGTGCGCGATCCGAACGCCGTCGTCTATCTGATGCCCGGCGTCGGCATGTTCACCTTCGCCGGCGACAAGGCGACGGCGCGCATTTCAGGCGAATTCTACGTCAACGCCATCAACGTCATGCACGGCGCCTCGACGGTGTCGACCTATGTCGGCCTGCCCGACCAGGAAGCCTTCGATATCGAATACTGGCTGCTCGAAGAGGCAAAGCTGCGGCGCCTGCCGAAGCCAAAAGCCCTTGCCGGCCAGATCGCGCTGGTCACCGGCGGCGCCGGCGGCATTGGCCGCGCGACCGCCAACCGGCTGCTGCGCGAGGGCGCCTGCGTCGTGGTGGCCGACATCGACGAGGCAGCTCTTGCCAGCGCCAATGACGAGCTTGCGAAAGCCTATGGCAAGGATTTCGTGCGGCCCGTCGTTATCAACGTCACATCCGAGGATCAGGTGGTCTCCGGCTTCGCCGAGACGGCGGTCGAATTTGGCGGCATCGACATCCTCGTGTCCAACGCTGGCCTGGCCTCCTCGGCGCCGATCGAGGACACCACGCTGGCGCTGTGGAACAAGAACATGGACATCCTGTCGACGGGATATTTCCTGGTTTCGCGGGAGGCGTTCCGGCTGTTTCGGGCGCAGAAGATCGGCGGCAATGTCGTCTTCGTCGCTTCCAAGAACGGTCTTGCCGCATCGCCCAACGCCGCCGCCTATTGCACAGCCAAGGCCGCCGAAATCCATCTGGCACGCTGCCTGGCACTGGAAGGCGCGGAAGCGCAGATCAGGGTCAATGTCGTCAACCCCGACGCCGTGCTGCGCGGCTCGAAGATCTGGACCGGCGAATGGAAGGAACAGCGCGCCGCCGCTTACAAGATGTCGACCGACGATCTCGAAGAGCATTACCGCTCGCGCTCGATGCTGAAGCGGTCGGTATTCCCCGAGGACATCGCCGAAGCGATCTATTTTTTCGCCTCCGACATGTCGGCAAAATCGACCGGCAACATCATCAACGTCGATGCCGGCAACGCGCAGAGTTTTACGCGATAAGCGACCGTCTTTGAGGGTTGCGCTGCCCCTCATCCGCCTGCCGGCACCTTCTCCCCGTAATAGTGACGCCGAGAAGGGAAGCGCTCCAACGCCGGTGATCTCCCCGTTCTTTACGGGGAGAGGGGTAAGGGTGAGGGGCAGCGCCGACCAACGCAAATTGGGAGGAAACCACCATGTCCGAAACCATCATCTCCGCCGACCTCGTCGACAGGCACAATGCCGCGCGCAATGCCGACCTCAAGCGCGACTACGAGTCCCTCGGCGAGCGCCTCGACCGCCGCGGCATCGCCATCGATGCCATCCGCGACAAGGTCGAGAAATTCGCCGTCGCCATCCCGTCCTGGGGCGTCGGCACCGGCGGCACCCGCTTTGCCCGCTTTCCCGGCGCTGGCGAGCCGCGCGACATTTTCGACAAGATCGAGGACTGCGCCGTCATCCGCCAGCTGACGCAGGCGACGCCGACCGTCTCGCTGCATATTCCCTGGGACAAGGCCGATCCGAACCGGCTGAAGCAGGCGGCATCCCGCTTCGGCCTCGGCTTCGACGCCATCAACTCCAATACCTTCTCCGACGCCAGGGACCAAAAACTTTCGTACAAGTTCGGCTCGTTGTCGCATGCCGATGCCGCAACACGCCGGCAGGCGGTCGAGCATAATCTCGAATGCATCGAGATCGGCAGGACGCTGGGCTCGAAAGCGCTGACGGTGTGGATCGGCGACGGCTCGAATTTTCCCGGCCAGGTTAATTTCGCCAAGGCGTTCGAGCGTTATCTCGACGCGATGAAGGAGATTTATGCCGGACTGCCGGACGACTGGAAGCTGTTCACCGAGCACAAGATGTACGAGCCGGCCTTTTATTCGACCGTCGTGCAGGATTGGGGCACCAACTACATCATCGCCAAAGAGCTTGGCGACAAGGCGTTCTGCCTGGTCGACCTCGGCCATCACGCCCCCAACGTCAACATCGAGATGATCGTGTCGCGGCTGATCCAGTTCAAGAAGCTCGGCGGCTTCCATTTCAACGATTCGAAATATGGCGACGACGACCTCGACGCCGGCTCGATCGATCCCTACCGGCTGTTCCTGGTCTTCAACGAACTGGTCGATGCCGAGCTTTCCGGTGCCGAAGGGTTCGATCCGGCCCACATGCTCGACCAGAGCCACAACGTCACCGATCCGATCGAAAGCCTGATGCTGTCGGCGGTTGAAGTGCAGCGCGCCTATGCCCAGGCGCTGCTGGTCGATCGCAAGGCGCTCGAAGGCTTCCAGGACGCCAATGATGCGCTGATGGCAACGCAGACGCTGAAGATAGCCTATCGCACCGATGTCGAGCCGATCCTCGCCATGGCACGACTAAAGACCGGCGGCGCCATCGATCCGGTCGCAGCCTACCGCGCCGCCGGCTACCGGGCGAAGGTCGCAGCCGAACGGCCGGCGGTGGCGAGCGTCGGCGGCGGGATTGTTTGATGTCGGGGTGAAAATGAAAAACCCGCCAGAGGCGGGTCGTTGGAGCCAATTAGCACCACACCCAGATTAGTAGCATAGCTGCCGGCACAAAGCAAGAACAAAGTTGCTCGCCAGCGTTGAATCGCGCCTTCATTTCAGCTTGGATTCCTCGCCCCCACGAAAGTGGGGGAGAGGTGGCTCGGCGAAGCCGAGACGGAGAGGGGGAGCCGCGCTCTACGAAGGCCCCCTCTCCGGCCGCTTCGCGGCGAGGAACCTCAGGTGTTGATAGAAGGTGCAAGCCTCGCCGATCCCATTATTGTCAGTAGACTCAACCGCTCCAAGCGCGTTTCCTAGGCTCACCTCAAGCCACGGAGAACGGCCATGCACCGCCGAACCCTAATCGCCGTCAGCCTTTCCCTCACCCTGACCTTCGTGCCGTTCCTCGCCTTCGCCGCTTCGCCGCAGCCGGCGAAGGGCGAGCACGGCATGGTGGTGACCGCCCAGCATCTTGCGTCTGAAGTCGGCGTCGAGGTGCTGAAGAAGGGCGGCAATGCCGTCGATGCCGCGGTCGCCGTCGGCTATGCGCTGGCCGTGGTCTATCCGACCGCCGGCAATATCGGCGGTGGCGGCTTCATGACCATCCGCTTCAAGGACGGCCGCTCGACCTTCCTCGATTTCCGCGAGCGCGCGCCGCTCGCCGCAACCAAAACCATGTATCTCGACAACGACGGCAAGCCGGTAAAGGGCGCCAGTCTCGACGGCTATCTGGCCGTCGGCGTGCCGGGTTCGGTCGCCGGCTTCGAGATGGCGCGGGAGAAATACGGCACGCTGACGCGGCAGGACTTGCTGGCGCCGGCCATCCGCTTTGCCAGGGAAGGCTTCGTACTGGAGCAGGGCGATGCGGCCTCGCTCCAGGGCGGCGCGGAGCGGTTGGCGAGGGACCCGGCGGCGGCGGCCGTTTTCCTCAAGCCGGACGGCAAGCCTTACACCGTCGGCGAGCGCCTCGTTCAGCCCGATATCGCGGCTTCGCTTGCCGCCATTTCCGAACGCGGTGCGGATGCCTTCTACAAAGGCGCGATCGCCGACGCCATCGTCAAGGCGAGCGGCGAGAAGGGCGGCATTCTGGCCAAGGCGGATTTCGAAAACTACGCGGTGCGCGAGCTCAAGCCGGCGACCTGCAATTATCGCGGCTACGAGATCACGTCCTCGCCGCCGCCGAGCTCCGGCGGCGTCATCATCTGCGAGATCCTCAACGTGCTTGAGTTCTATCCGCTGTCCTATCTCGGCGCTGGTTCGGCCGAGACGGTTCACGTCATGGTCGAGGCGATGCGCCACGCCTATGTCGACCGGAATTCGGCGCTCGGCGATCCCGGCTTCGTCGACAATCCGGTCGCAAAACTGCTCGACAAGAATTACGCCAGGGAAATCCGCGAAAAGATCGATCCGTTCCGGGCCGGCGTGTCGCAGGAATTGATGCCGAAGGGTTTTGGCGAGAGCAACGAGACGACGCATTATTCGATCATCGACAATGACGGCAACGCCGTCGCGGTAACCTACACGCTGAACGGCTCTTTCGGCGCCGGCGTCGTCGCCGACGGCACCGGCATCCTGCTCAACAACGAGATGGACGACTTCACCCAGAAACCCGGCGTGCCCAATCTCTACGGCCTCGTCCAGGGCGAGGCGAATGCGATCGCGCCGAAAAAGACGCCGCTGTCGTCGATGAGCCCGACCATCCTCGCCAAAGACGGCAAGCCGTTCATGGTCATCGGCAGCCCTGGCGGTTCACGCATCATCACCATCACGCTGGAGGCGATCGTCAACGTCATCGATCACGGCATGAACATCCAGGAAGCGATCGACGCTCCGCGCATCCACCACCAATGGTTACCCGACACGGTCTATATCGAACCCTTCGGCCTGTCGCCGGATACCGAAAAGCTGCTTACCGGCATGGGCTACCGCCTCGATCTCGCCGAGGCGAATTGGGGCCAGGCGGCCGGCATCCTGGTCGGCGGCAAGAGCCTGGCGGAAATCGAGAAGGGCGGCGGCGCCCGCTACAACGGTGCCATCGACAGCCGCGCCGCATCCGGCGAGGCTATCGGGTATTAGACCATGGTCCCAAAAGGTGGAACCGGTTTTCGGATAAGGTCACGGTCAATAGGAAGATTCGCCTTGCTTCAGGTGACCAGCGCGATGGTCGACGCAATCAGCATCAACGCCGCGACGCCGACGAACAGGGCGTAGATGCGCGGCCGATCGAGCAGGAGCGCGTTGCCGGATATCCATGCCGCGGTGGCGCCGCCAAGCGCGAAAAAGAAGGTGCTGCGGCGCCCGAAGCTCAAGCCGGCGGCCATCAGGCCGCCGATGATCAGGGCGCCGAATACGATGATCACGGCTACCGCGTATTTTTCGAAATCGTTGCTGCCGGCGCTCGGGCCGATCGCGTTCAACCTCGACAGATCGTCCGGATCGAACGGGCTGGTCGACCCATATTCGTCTTGACCGACAGGCTCATGCATCATTCGTTCTCCGCAAACCGACAGCAAATCATCAAGCCTCGCCGAGCGCAACCGCTCGCCGAATGTGATCGGCACGGTGTTCAACACTTTCTGGCGGCGACTTGCCAGAGATTTTTGGGTGCGTGCTTTGATCGCCCTGCTGCTCGGTCTGATCAAAGTGCTTTGCCCGAGCTTGATCTTCAAGCCGCCCTGGCCAAAGACTGCGTCGCCTGAACGGAAGCTCCAAGCACCGCCTGTGCGGTGTCGGCCTGTCTTTCATCGACATGCGCCAGCACCAGGATCACACCTTGTGCGGCATCCGGCTGGCCCGGCTGCTTGCCGATACGGGACAATGTCGCGCCGGCAACGCCGCCCAAGACTGCACCGACGACGGCCGATGCCAGCCATCCCGCGCCGAGGGGATCGATGCCGGGCATATCAAAGGCGCCGAGGCCGGCCAACAAACCGGCTGCCGCGCCAAGGACGGCACCCGTACCTGGATCGCGCAAGACGGCGCCGATTTCATCATCGTAGGGTCCGATGACGCTGATCTCCTGGCGAGCAATTCCTGCTGCCTGAAGCGTTTCGACGGCACGCGCCGCCTGGTCATGGGAATCGAAAAGTCTGCTGATTGTTCGCATTGAAACTGCCTGTGAGGCCCCCCGGCCCTCGACGGTAAGGCGGGTCCCAGCTGAGCGCCGAGGAACCGCCTGACGCAAACGTCACCCGCCGCTCATTTCTGAGCGACGGGCGACGGCTGCCCGAGTTTTCACGTCACTCGATGACCTTGATGACCTTGCGCGTGCCTGGGTCCACGACAACGGTGCGGTTGTCAATGACGACATAACGATATTTGACGTTCGGGACCTCATGAAGCTCGACGGTGTCGGGGAGCGTCGAGCCGATGTTGAGCTCCACCCCAGGGATTTTCACCGAGGCCAGCGGCTGCTTTTTCACATACTCCCTGATGACGGTTTCCTGCTGCGGTTCGATGACAACGTCTTGCGCCGCAGCGGCGCCGACGCCTGCCAGCAGCAAAAGTCCCGCCGCCGCGGTGGAAAGATGCATTCTCATGGTCGTCTCCTTTGCGAACTCGGTCCGCTCTTCGCGCCAAGGCTCATTCGAACGGAAGCCAGCTGAAAACGTTCCGTCGACGGGGCTTCGGTCCCACCCGGCGGGGACCAATCGACGTGTTGCCGCAGGACCTAAGTCTGATCCTCGCGGGCAAAGGGTAGGTTTGTCGCGAAGCCCGGAACCGCCGCCGCTCAAACTCGTTGCTGGCTGCACGTTCCGGGAGGATTCTTTGGAAAATGTCGACGGTTGCTCGCACCGATCTTGGCTGTTTCCATTCCGATCGAACCTGGCATCTGCGCAGCCCTGTCCCTTCCTGCGCCGATAGGGTTCGCGCGTCACTTTTGTGGCGGGCGAACCCTCAATTGCAGCGTGCTTCTGACCAAAGTTGACCCTGAGGCGAGGAGAAGAGACGAGGAGAAGAGAAATGGCCGATGACAAGAGCAAGCGAGACTTCAGCGACCGCAACCGCGTGTCGGCGGATGAGTATTATGAAGTCGAATATTTCGCGCGGGAAAATGGTGTCTCGCCCAGCCAGGTGAGCAAGCTGATCAAAAGGACCGGTGGCGACCGGATGATCCTCTCGCAAGCGGTGAAAGCATTGCGCGAGCGCAAGTGAGACGGCGGCGGAGCCGGCGGTTGGAAAGGCACTGATCACAATCTGCCGAGAATTCCGGTCAGCTATCGACAACGTGCCCGGATCCCGCTGCTTCGGCCAAGCCAATGCCCCTTTATTTCTTCGATTCCGATGAAGACGGAATCGTCTATTCCGACGATCAGGGAACGTCATGTGACGATTTCCCGCTGGTCAGGAAAGAAGCCCTTCGCACATTGGGCGAGATGGCCAGGGATGGCCTTCCTCACCGAAGGATCACAGTCAAGGTCCGGAACGACCATGACGGTCTGGTGCTTGAAGTGGCTTTGACCTTTGCCGTCGAAACGCGGCATTTCGACGAACGGATTTTCCAGATCAACATGCGCATGAGTTGACGGCCCGATCGTTGTCGTGCCGACCATGAGATTTCTGGAGCAGCCGGCATCTTCCCCAAGGGAACATTAGAAGTCTCTAATTGTTATCTTAAGCAGCGGGAACCTCCCGGGTTTCTGCTGCAGATCGGGGTGCAACCCGGTCGGCCCGCGCCCTCCGCCAGAGGCGCGGGCTTCGTTTGTTTAGCCGATGCGCAACGCCATGCGGCGGCAGCATATTGGAAACCTGCGGGAGCATAAGCAGCAGAAGTCGCTACCGCGGCGCCCTGGCGCCCAGGCAACGGAGCCCGTCGTCCGACAGGGCGGCGGGCTTTTTGATGCGGGCCGGGTCATCGCGCAACCGGTGGAAATCCAATGCATGTCGCGCAAAAGTGTGAAGCGGTTTTGCGATAACGACATGCATCAAGACAAGAACTTTAAGCACGTCGCATGAGGCCGGTCGAACGCGACGCGCTTTAGCTGGGAGAGATGGCCGGCGCTGCTTCGTGAGGCGTGGGGTAAGGTGCCTGATGCAGCGCCGGCCAAGCGGAAATCAGGTCCGCCGCAGCCAGATAGTAGCTGCGTTGGCGCGGCGGGTAATTGCGTGATCGCGGAAGCCACACCATTGCAGGCCACTTGCCACGAGCCCGGCCTGTGCAGCGGCTGACCCGAAGCATTCATTCATTCTGACGATGCACCGGACGCCCGGACGGCGGAAATTGGACGCCGCGTTCGCTCTCGATTCAGCGGCCAGCGGTGTTCCCTGCAGATTTCGGACGAAAGGCCATTTCACCCTTGTTGCGCCTGGATTCTTATCAGATCGTGGCAAGGATTGCTTTTCCCGCCGCGTTTGCCGGCGTTCTGCTGTTTGCCCTTTTGCCGGAGCAGCTCCTGCAGGGTCTTGGCCTGGCTTTCACGTTTGGTCACGACAAGCTCAATCACGCCGCCGCCTTCGTCGTGCTGGCGGCTCTCGGAAGTCTCGGCTGGCCGGAACACAAGGCGAAGCTGATCGTCCTCCTCGTGCTCACGGGCGCGGCGATCGAGGGCCTTCAGGCCGTGCAGCTGATAGGGCGCCACCCGGATCTATTCGACTGGGTGGCCGACTGCGCCGGAATGGCCTTCGGGCTGACAATTGCAGGCTGGACAAAGCGGCTCGCCGGCGGATTGCCATAGCTCGAAAGCGCATAACGGAATCGGCGCGCCCGTGCTGCAATATGGGGAAAATGGCCGGCGTCACTTGGGGGGGCGCGTTGGGGTAAGTTGCCTGACGGACGCCGGCCAGGCGGAAAAATCAGGTCCGCCGCAAAGTAATGTAGCAGCAATGGCAAAGCGCGGCAGTAGCGTGATCGCGGAAGGTCCGCCTTCTTGCCTCCGATGCGGTGACCCGTTTTGGGTCAATAATTCTGGCACCTGAATTGCGCTGTAAGCAATGCCGGGGAACACTCCGGCGATCGTCCCCGAATATGGGCCTCGCCGCTTCGCAAATGGAGCGGCGGGCCTTTTTGCCGGACGTTGAAAGCGGCCGATCAGCGGCTTAGCTGATCACGGTGTGCTTGCCCATTTTCCCGTCCAAGTGGTTATTCTCACAAGAGAAATTCTAACGCGCACAAGCTTCGATGCTTGACACAGGTCGCGACAACTGGATAAGTGGATACACAGATACGCTCTGATTGGACCAAGGACATGGCAGCAGACGCAATCGAGCCGCTGGGCATCACGACCGCCGAGGAGGAGGCTTATCGCCACATTCAGCGTGCCTTGAGGATGGGGCGCTACCGCGCCGGGGACCGGCTTATCCCGGAAGAGATCGCGACCGAAATCGGCATGAGCCGCATGCCGGTTCGCGAAGCATTCCGCCAGCTGGCCGCGGAAGGTCTTGTGGTCATTCGCCCGAACCGTGGCTGCATCGTCGCCGGCCTTACCCTCGATGAGATATACGAAACGTTTGAAATGCGCTCGGTGCTCGAAGGGCTGGCGGTGAGGCTTGCCATGCCGCACATCGATATCGAAGTGCTTGAAGAACTGGAACGCCAGCTCGACCGCATGGAGCGCGCCAGCCAGACCGGCAGCAGCGACTGGGTCGTGCGCCATCAGGCCTTCCATTTGCAGATTTGCCAATTGAGCAACCGACCCAAGCTGGTCCGGCAGATTGCCAGCCTGCACGTCGTGATCGAACCCTACCTGCGCATCTGGTTCGACTATGTCGACAAGCCCGCCAGCGCGCGCGCCGAGCACGAGATCCTGATTGAGGTGTTGCGGTCAGGTGATGCCGGCAAGGCAGAGATCGTCATGCGGGATCATATCGTCGAGACAGCGCCCCTTCTGGCCAACTTCGCAAGTCCCGGCCGCCGCTAGAAAACGCCATCTAACTCGTTGAAGCCGGAAGATAATCCGGCACGACGAAAGGGAACTGCCATACCGGCAAAAAAGAGGAGAATGACATGAAAATTAGCCGCATCGCAGCCATTGCGTCGGTCCTGTTCGGCCTGGTCCAGGCCGCCGTCGCACAAGAAACACCAAAGGCAATTACCATTGCCACCGAAGGAGCCTACGCGCCCTGGAATTTCACAACAGCCGACGGCAAACTGGACGGCTTCGAAGTCGATCTCGCCAATGATCTGTGCGGGCGAATGAAGATCGAGTGCAAGATCGTCGCACAGGACTGGGACGGCATGATCCCCGCGCTGACCGTCGGCAAGTTCGACGTGATCATGGCGAGCATGTTCATCACTGAAAAACGTCTGAAGATCATTGACTTTACCCAGCCATATGCGGTGGATCCCTCAGGTTTCGCGGTCGCAAAGGATAGCGAACTGGGCAAGGTCGGCATTTCCAACGAGCGGTTCAAGCTGGAGAATGAAGCCTCTGCGCAGGCGGCAATCGACAAGCTCAAGCCATTGCTGAAGGGAAAGATCATTGGAGTTCAGGCTGCAACGGCGAACCTGGAATTTGTGAAAAAATACTTCTCGGACGTCGCCGAGATTCGCGAATACAAGACCACCGAGCAACACGATCTCGATCTTGCCGCGGGTCGCATCGACGCGCTCTTCGCACAGCAGACAGCGCTGGCCGCCACGCTGAGCAAGCCGGAGTTCAGCGACTATACGCTTGCCGGGCCGGGATTTGTCGGGGGGCTCTTCGGTCTTGGCTCCGGTGCCGGTATCCGCAAAGAGGACATCAAGCTGAAAGATATGCTCAACGGGGCCATCGACGCCGCGATCGCCGATGGCACGATCAAAACCCTGTCGCTTAAATGGCTCAAGAGCGACGTCACTCCAGTCAAGTAGGCGCTTGTCGGCGAACGGCCATTCCTGACCCGTTCCGGAGCTGAGCCGTTCGCCCTGCCGGGGGTATCGATGGTTGACGCATTCCGGCTACTTGGTTTCCAGCACGGAGGTTGGGGGGCTGCTCTTCTCATGGCGGCCTCGGTTACAGTGCTTCTGTCTGTGCTGGGCTTTGCGCTTGGCGCTGTATTCGGTGGGCTGGCAGCGGCCGGCCGTCTCCGCAACTCCAAGGTGTTGAGGTTCTTGGCCCTTGGCTATTGCACGGTTTTCCGAGGCGTGCCCGACCTTCTGACCATTTATCTGCTTTACTATGGAGGAAGTGTCGCCCTGACCTCGCTTGGTCATAGCCTGGGCGGATCCGGATTCGTCGGCGTTCCGGCCTTTGCCACTGGAACCCTGGCCATCGCCATCATCTCGGGCGCCTATCAAGCCGAGGTCTATCGGGGGGCTTACCTCGCCATCGACCAGGGACAGCACGATGCCGCTTGCGCGCTTGGTCTCAACCGGCTGCAGCGGCTGCGACAGGTTATTTTCCCCCAGCTCCTGAGCTACGCGCTGCCAGGTCTCGGCAATGTGTGGCAGTTGGTTCTGAAGGACTCGTCGCTGATATCGGTAATCGGCCTCGTTGAACTGATGCGCCAGGCACAGATCGCTGCCGGTTCGACCCGTGAACCATTCATCTTCTACATTGCTGCAGCCTTGCTCTATCTGGCTATCGCTTCCGTCACCGGCCATGCCTTTTACCGTCTGGAACGAAAGGCGCCGTGGCGCGTCCGGTCGGCATGATAGATTTCAGTTTTTTCCTCGAAATCCTGCCGAAGCTCCTCGCCGGCCTGCCGCTTACGATAGAACTGGCCCTGACTTCCATTGTTGCCGGCTTCGTTCTTGCCGTCACATTGGCGCTTGCCCAGCAATCGGAATCGCCCTTCGTCGTTTTGCCGATCCGTGGCTTCGTTGCCGTCTTCAGGGGCACGCCCCTGCTGGTGCAGATTTTTCTGACCTATTATGGCCTCGGTCAGTTCCGGCACCAACTGTCGGCAATTGGATTATGGGCCGTTTTCCGCGAACCTTACTGGTGCGCAATCATCGCGCTGACACTCAACACCACCGCCTACGGCAGCGAAATCCTCCGCGGCGCGGTTCAGTCGGTGCCGCGCGGCCTTGTCGAGGCGGCCCGGTCTGTCGGCCTGTCCACCTATCTGACCTATCGGCATGTTATCCTGCCGCTGGCCTTTCGCCAGGCCCTGCCGAGTTACGGCAATGAAATCGTCCTGATGATCAAGGGCACGTCTCTGGCCTCCATCGTGACCTTGATGGAGGTGACTGGAATTGCCCAGGGATTGATCTCCCAGACTTACCGCGCCTTTGAAGTCTTCATCTGCGCGGGCGCCATTTATCTCACTTTGAATTTCGCGATCATCCGTGCCTTGGCGGCACTCGAATACTGGATGTCGCGGCATCTGCGGCACCGTCCCTCGACGATGAGGGACGCCGCCTCTTGAGCACGATCAGAAGGGCATAGCATGCGAAATTTTGAGAAACCAACGCGCTCGGTCGTCGTTTCACGCGAGGCCATGGCCGCCACCTCTCATCCGTCTGCGACCCTGACGGCGGTAGAGATCATGGCCGCCGGCGGCAACGCCATGGATGCCGCCATCGCAGCCTGCGCGGTGCAATGCGTCGTCGAGCCAGCCTCGACCGGCATTGGAGGCGATTGCTTCGCTCTTCTGTCCCGAAACGGATCCGGCGAGGTCATCGCCTACAACGGATCGGGTAGGACACCCGCCGCCCTCACAATTGACTGGTTCCTCGAACGTGGCATGGCGGAGGTAGTTCGCAATTCTCCTGGCTCCGTCACCATCCCGGGAGCGATCGATGCCTGGACCAGATTGCACGCTGATCACGGGCACATGCCCTTCGATCAAATCCTAGCCCCTGCTATACGCTTCGCCGAGGAAGGCTACGCCATTTCACCGCGGGTCCATCGTGACTGGGCGTTGGAGGAAGAACTTCTGGCCTCCGATGTTACGGCGAAACGGATTTTCCTGCCAAACGGTCGCGCGCCAGGCGTTGGCGAAGTGCATCGCCAGCCTGAGTTGGCTGCAACGCTGCGGCTGATCGCAAGAAAAGGACGAGAGGCTTTCTACGCTGGCCCTGTGGCCGAAGACATGGTCGCCTATCTTCGTGGGCTCGGCGGATTGCACACACTCGAAGATTTCGCCTCGGCAACAGGCGAGTACGTGACCCCGATCAGCACGGCGTTTCGAGGCTGCGATGTGTTCGAATGTCCGCCGAATGGCCAGGGTGTGATCGCGTTGCTGATTCTAAACATCCTCTCGCGCTTCGAAGCCAACGGCGACCCGCAATCCGCGGACCGGCTTCACCTGGAAATCGAAGCGACACGCCTCGCTTACGCCGCGCGTGACCTGCTCGTCGCCGATCCTGATGCGTCCGAGGTCCCGGTGGCCGACATGTTGTCGAATGCTTGGGCCGATCGTCTGGCCGGCATGATTGACCTAAAGCGCGCCCGCGCGGACCTGCCGGCGTTCGATATGCCGCTGCACAGCGACACGGTCTATATTTCCGTTGTCGACAAGGATCGCAATGCGGTCAGTTTCATCAACTCGGTCTTCGACAGCTTTGGCTCGGGCCTGGTCTCGCCACGCTCCGGTGTCGTCTTGCACAATCGCGGGCAAAGCTTTTCCCTTGACCCCAGGCACCCCAATGCAGTGGCGCCGAACAAGCGACCTCTGCATACCATCATACCCGGGATGCTTGCGAGAGGCGGCCGGGCAGAGATGCCTTTCGGCGTTATGGGTGGCTACTACCAGGCAATGGGCCACGCGCACCTGCTGACGAAGGTGCTCGACTTCGGGATGGACCTGCAGGAGGCGATCGATCTGCCGCGGGTCGCCCCCGTCAGCGGCACGATGAAGGTCCAGGCCGAACACGGGCTCGCTCGCGAAACCGTAGCTGAACTTAGCCGGCGCGGTTTCGAAATTATCCCTGCGACGGACCCGATCGGCGGTGCGCAGGCCATCCGCATCGATTGGGCAAACGGGACGCTGCTGGGTGGTTCTGAACCGCGCAAGGACGGCTGCGCCCTCGGTCTTTAGAGCGGTTGTGGCCGGAGCGGAATCCAAGATGCTGAAGGCGTTCTTCATCGCCATTTGGCCGGCGAGCAGGAGCCTCTGGCGCCATGGTCCAGATAATTCTTGCACGCCATCGACAATCCGCTCGGCGCGAGATTGTCGCCCATGTCTAGGTATAAACTGTTACCTATGTCTCCCGGCCGTACAGGGAAAAAATGGTGCCCAGAGGCGGCTTAGGGGACCAAAATCGAACCGTAGGCGAAAGCCCGAATTTCTCTTGGATTTACAGGCGATTAGCCTGAACCTATGTTGCGGCCAAATTCCGCTGTTGTGGACCTCTCGCGGCGCGAATGTGTACCGCGAAATTGACGATAGGACAGTGAGTACGTGTTGCCAAGAGACAGTGGATACACGCGACCGATTGGTTCGGGAGGTCCGGGCTCATATTGAATAATGCACTCCGGAAGAACGGGTAGATTCCGCTGGTTGTAGCAAGCCGCAATTGTGGCTACTACCTAAGGGCTATCATCCCGCGCCATTGGAGCACTTGTGACAACAGGACTTATCAAGCGCATAGAGCTCTTCCTTTCTGGAGAGTTCCCAGGACGAAGCACCCAAACGAGCCCCGGATTGGCTCTTGGGACATTGAAGGGGCCGGTCCGGGAAGATAACCAAGATCGCGGAGTGGTAGCGACTCTCTCAATGCCATCCGGTGAAACATTTCTTATTGCTCTGCTCTGCGACGGAATGGGCGGGATGACGGCGGGAGGTGAGGCGGCGGCCTGTGCCGCTAGTCACTTTCTTGGCCAATTCGTCTCCGGCCCGCGCGGGGGCCCCATAGAACGGACTATATTTGAGGCGGTTTCCGCCGCGAACGGGGAGGTCTTTCGCCGCTTCCGGGGCGGCGGCGGAACCACTCTCACGGCTATCGTCGCGACAGGCATGAAAGACGCTTGGGCGGTTCACGTGGGAGACAGCCGCCTTTATGAATGTGGGATTTCGGAAGGGCTTAACCTTCTCACTCGAGACGATACAATTGGAGGGCAGTTAAGCCCACCTAGTAATGTTGACGAGGATACCCTTGACAACCGATTGCTCCAGTTCGTCGGGATCGGGGCGCCCATCGAGCCGCATATTTTTCGCCTCCCGAAAGGCGTGAGACCAACCTATCTCCTAACATCCGATGGCGCACACAGCATCGGGAAGAAGGCGCTGGATGGGATAGCCAAACGATCCCGCAATCCGGCGGAGTTGGTGCGTAAAATTATCTATGTGGCAGAAGCGATTGGCGTAGAAGACAACTCAACAGCAGTTTCGGTAACGGGGTCTGATGTGATTTGGGCGCCCCCTTTTGGTGACGGGATCGAACTGACGCTATGGGGGCTGGGCGACAAGCTTGTGATGTGGTTGGAGGGACATCAATCACGCCAGCCGGTGGTACCAAAAACGCCCAAAGACAGCAAGTTCGCCGTCACAGCAGAAAAGCCGAAGAGACCACCCCGTGTCCGCCCAAAAGCAGGCAAAAAGGCCGACAGCAGTGTCGCGAAAAAGAACGATGGCGACGTAGGAGTTAAGCCGCAGCTAAACATTGAATTTGGAAGCCAGGACAGCGAAGAATCATGATCAAGCTTCCAAGTCGGTACGCCACCGTCTTGCAGACTCTGTCCGGCGGTGGAATGTCGGATACATTGGTTTGTCGCGACGCAAATCTTCAGCGCAAGGTAGTCGTCAAGTCGCTCAAAGCAGGTATCGAAAAGCACCGCCTGATGGATGAGCTATCTGCGCTTGCAGATATAAGGTCCAAGTACGTTGTGCAGGTGTTGGACGTGTTACGGGATGGAACAGATATTGTTGGGTTCGTTGAGGAATTTATCGAAGGCAGTGATTTGAAGCCCTTGGAAGCTTCGTCAGATGAGGTGAGATGTCTGGGGAGCCTGTATTCGATTATTTCCGGAATTCGCGACATTCATGCCGCCGGCCGAGTGCACCGCGACATAAAGCCGGACAATATGAAGCTCGATATGGCCGGAGTATTGAAGATATTCGACTTCGGGTTAGCTAAGATTCAGAAGAACGCTAAAACAAAGCAGCTGTATTTCACACAGTTTTATACCGCGCCTGAAGTATTTAAGCCGGACAAAGACGGAAATCATAATTTTACCACTGCAGTTGACGTGTACGCATTTGGTGCGACGGCGCTATGGCTGCTCAACGGGGGTAATCTTCCCCCCGAACTGGGCTACGTACCGCCCGCCGTTCCTGCCCTGCCGACGGCCTTTGACACGATACCGCTGAAGGTATCCGCCAGCATAACTGCTTTGCTTAACCGTTGTCTAAGCTGCGATCCGCCTGCCCGGCCGTCTTCCGAAGAGTTGAAACTGGCGATAGGGAAACAGCTCCTTTTTGGCAAGCATCGTATGCTTCTAACCCATGCCGGTGCCGACCATGTGGTGGACGCCACGAAGAAGCAGGTAAAGCTAAGCTCCGGTTCAGATACAGTGACAATAAGTTACAATGGCCTCGATTTTGTTGTTACTAATTTCTCCGGACATGTCCGGCACAACAATAAACAGGTAGTCGTCGGCTATATTCTGCGTGGATCATCCGTTATCGTACTGGGTGATCCGTCATCGCGCGGACGGACATCGATTACAGCCGATATATCCCATCCGGAGGTGATGAATTGAAAGGCCCAATTTCGACAGGGATACCTCCATTGGCCGGACGTTATGCACCGAAGGGCTGGATCGGTGCAGGGGGCATGCAACACGTATATCTTGCATTCGACATTTTGTTTGAACGCAATGTGGCTTTGAAGACGCCCAAAGATGATGCCGGTGCCAAGCGATTCAAACAGTCGGCGGCTGTTAGCGCCAAGGTCAATCATCAAAACGTGGCGAAGACACTTGATTACTTTGAAGAGGGCGGTAGGCCATATCTCGTTGAAGAACTGGTCCCCGATACTGATCTATTTTCGGTAATGAATGGTAAGCTACCATATCTGCCACCCTCCACCTGTGCACGAATTTTCCATCAACTGGCTAAAGGCTTGGCTGCTTCCCATGCGGCCGATGTTGTCCATCGAGATTTGAAGCCCAGCAATATTATGGTTGTCGGAGGGCCGGAGTTTCACGATGTGAAGATCACCGACTTCGGCATCGCGAAAATGGCTGAAGACGAAATCGGACAGTGGGCGGAGGTTGGCGGTGCAACCTCATCCAAGACCGTTCTCGGCGCGATACCTTACATGTCGCCAGAGGCCATCCACGATTTTAGGGTCGCCAAGAAGTCGTCTGACGTATGGGCGATCGCTGCCATTATCTACGAGCTGATGTCCGGCGAGCTTCCTTTCGGAACAGGACTTAAGTCGATACCAAAGATTGTTGAAGCAGCTCCCCCAAAGAAGCCCAGCTTGGTGAACGCGGCGCAGTTCAAAACTCTTGGTGGCCAGATATATGAGATTATTTTGCAGTGCTTGGATAAGGAGGTTGCCAAACGTCCAACTGCCGAGCAGCTAGTCAAGTTATGTGAGGCGCTCTGCTACGGGACATCACATTACAGCTATGGAACAGTGACGGACCTGCCCGGCATCACGGGACGCATCCAAGACGACAAAGGCAAGACCCTGATGTGGCATCCTAAGTGCTTCTATGGGGCGTCGTTGGTAAAAGTCGGCTCCCGCGTCTGGTTTGGGCGGGATTCCGGCCAACCTTGGGATCGCGCTTTTCCGATTGTGAAAGCCCTGGCCAAATAGCCAGCCCATCTCCGGGTAACGACGCGGGCAAAGCGAGACGACTAAAATATACCAAAAAATATGAGCCCTCGACCTCGACAAGTTGAGCGGCGAGATTCCCCTGTGCCCCTCCCGTCGTGATAGGCCTTGGGCTCCGTCGTGAAAGACCGCAAGGCCACGGTGCACTCCCTTCGGCACAACATGAAGGACCGCCTCCGCATTGCGGGAGTGCCGAAGGCCACCCAAGACATGATCCTCGGGCATGCAAGCGGGGGTGTGGGGGAGACCTATGGGAGCGACGAGGCGCGGCTTAGGGTGGCGATGGGTGCCATGACGAAAACGATCAATTAGGCGGTTCACTCGGCCTCGGGACGACGGCGGGGGTATCGCCCGTCAAATCGACAAAGAACGTAAAGTCCCTATAGGCGCCCACGAAAATCCAAACAGCCAGAAAGTTGGCTAGGGAGACGACGCCGAAATAGATTATGTAAACGGCGCCCATATCACTGTGCACGTAGGTTTGGTTCAAGGACATTGCTGTCAGAATGAAATGAAGAATCGGAAAAAGGATGCACAACGCATTGAACAGTATGGCCGTTATCCACGCGTATGTGGAAAATGCTCGTCCGGGCTCATGAAAATCCACTCCCCAAATATTAAATTTCTTCCTAAGTAGTTTCATAGTCAATTCTGTCTGCTTTTCAGCGGCCTGTATAAAATCAGGATCTATAAATGTTGGCTGGGCGTCCCGAATTGCAAATTGGTTTAGAATTGTATCATAAGAAGCCCAGTTAATGAACGCTATGACCACAAATACTGCGGCGATTGCGCCTGTCGCAGTGACTATTTCTAATATGGCCGGAAGATCGGAGGTCGCTATGTCAAAAAATGGCACCTTTAGCGATTTACCGGAAACCAATATCGCAAGCGCAGCATCAATATAAAACAAAGACCGAATCGTTGCATCGCGCTTCTGCTCGGCGACAACCAGTCTCTCAATGAATTTTCCTCGCAGGTTGTTTAGAGTGCCCTGCTTGTCGATCTCTAGTTCGAGGTCGAACGTGGCATAGAGCCGCGTCATCGGCGATAGCCGAATTTTCGTTTTCATATGACCAGACCCCAATGCCGGGGGCGCTATTTCTTCGAGCCGCCGCTCGCCGTGGTCGGTCTTGCTACTGGCTGCTTGGCCCCCGTTGCGCCGTTCTGGACGATGACCTGGGCAGGACGAGTTGTGGAGATGATGGGCTTTTTCATTGCGTTGCTCACTTCGGTTTAGAGGGGTCGACTGGATCAACAACTGTGGGAGGGGGGCTGCCGGGGCGAGTCGCCGGCGGCTTCGACCCTGTTGCTCCGGCTGGGTCCAAAGGCGCCGGCGAGTTCGGCGTAGCCGGGACGGGCTGCATGGGGCCGCTGGAATCGGCCGGCTTGGCTACCGCCTCGATAGCGGCGGCCGGCACGGACCCGCCGGAGCTAGCCGAGGAGTTGGCGGGCAGTTCGGCTTGAGAAGCCCCTATCGCGTCCTCAAAAGCAAAAATGAGAAGGAATACCACGCCGCAGATGAACGCAAGCACACCGCCGCCCGTTAGACGAAATGCCCACGCCCTTACCCAGTTCAAACCCGGTACACTTTTTCCTTCCATTTGGGCGTCTAGGTCGTCCATATCAATCTCGATTGACTTGGCAGCCACCCAATACGAAAGCAAGTTTTGAACAATCGCAACCACGAAAAAGGCCCACGCGATCCATAGCGGCACGATACCAACAGGATTGTGAGCCTTTACAAACGTGGTGAATAGAACAATCGAAAATCCGATGGCGCTGCTGCTAAGTGTTAGGACGGCCCTGTCCAGCGTCCCAAGTTGCTCAATCCGAAGTTTATCGAGACCCTCGCGGTGCTTAAGGTAGTCGTCATATTTGGCGTTTTCTAATGCAGTCTCGATGTCCACGATGATTCCCCGCCGTACAACGGGACGATATCACAATCCACAAACTCGACCTATCGACCTTCCTGCCGGGCTTGTGATGTGCCTGGCGGTGTAGGAACATACTCCTAGGTGGGGCGATTCTCAAAGGAGGTCGCAGTGGTCAGATACAAACATCCTAAACAGCTACCGCAGGCAGATTTGCAGCGGTTCCTAGAGGCAGCCGAAGGGCTACATAAGAGCATCGCGCAGCCGCTGATATCGCCGCAGTGCGATCACTGCAGGTCCATGCAGAGCCTCCATGAGGCGCTTTTGAGGACGGTGCGGGAAGTCACTGGGAAGGAAGTGGCGTTCATCCAGTGGAACGGGATGGGGCCTGTGAAAAAGATCGGAACATGGGTGACCCGCTTATCACCGTGACACGGGATTTGGCGGTCAAGCCTTCCCGGCGAGAGGCATTCGAGATGAAGGACCCTTGCTATTTACCCATACCGTCAAGGGTCCCTTTTGGTATAGCTTCGCGGGAAGGGGATCGCCAACCATGTCTCTTTTTTCTCGCTTGTTTCGATCCAAGGCGCAAAAGGCAGTTGACGCACTTCAGGATGGACTGAACCGTCGTCTGTTGGCGATCCAAGCCGGCCTTGAACTGTTCACAAGGACGAACAAGGCATTCGCGGTGTCTGGCATCGACGAGGGTTCATCGGAGGCCACATCGTTCAAACTTGCTCAAGGGAAACACGGCTACTTCACAAATGCGCTTATTGACGACCTCACAGGTGCGGAGGAACTCATCAAGGCGATGCACCGTGCGCTTGAGTTCAACAATGGGCGCCCAAGTCCCGGCTTTGAGAGAGAAGCGATCGAGGCCGAGCAGGCCCTTGAACGCACTGATGCCAATATTGATCGGCTAGCGGGCGTATGCCGGCAATTGCTCGATGTCGTAGGCGATATTTCCCCAGAACTGGAGAAAGACCGCGCGACTCTCAAAATGCTCCTCGACCATGCAAAGGTTCGCAAGGATGAACTCGATGACACGCTATCTCAAATGGACAAATCGCTGGATGACATGATTGCTCAAGCGGAGGCGGGCACGTTCTCAGACTTCGATCTAGCGCAGAAAGCGTCATCCTTTATGAAGGCAGGGACGGCACTTTCATTGGCAGAGGGCGAGTGGATCGACTTCCTTCAGAGGGCCATGAGAGCCCCTTCGCTTGATCCGTACCGAGCAGAGTTGCCGCGTAAGAAGGCGTGGATGGACGAACGTTTCAAAGTGTATGAAGACGCTAGGGCAGAGTTGCGGGCTATCACCGTAGACGGCGGCGGCGCGGCATAGCGACAATTCAGCGACCGTTTGTGGTGCAGAACCCCCCGCGTGAGATCTCGTGGAGGCTCACACACCCGCGCCCACGCGCACCTGCTGACGAAGGTGCTCGACTTCGGGATGGACCTGCAGGAGGCGATCGATCTGCCGCGGGTCGCCCCCGTCAGCGGCACGATGAAGGTCCAGGCCGAACACGGGCTCGCTCGCGAAACCGTAGCTGAACTTAGCCGGCGCGGTTTCGAAATTATCCCTGCGACGGACCCGATCGGCGGTGCGCAGGCCATCCGCATCGATTGGGCAAACGGGACGCTGCTGGGTGGTTCTGAACCGCGCAAGGACGGCTGCGCCCTCGGTCTTTAGAGCGGTTGTGGCCGGAGCGGAATCCAAGATGCTGAAGGCGTTCTTCATCGCCATTTGGCCGGCGAGCAGGAGCCTCTGGCGCCATGGTCCAGATAATTCTTGCACGCCATCGACAATCCGCTCGGCGCGAGATTGTCGCCCATGTCTAGGTATAAACTGTTACCTATGTCTCCCGGCCGTACAGGGAAAAAATGGTGCCCAGAGGCGGATTCGAACCACCGACACGCGGATTTTCAGTCCGCTGTCGGTGATTGATATTGTTCAGATTTTAGGCCGAATGTCGCGTTTGTGTCGCGTCAAGCCAAAACCGCCCGCTCGGCCTGAACTCGTTGCCCTGTTCAGCGCCCAAACGCGCGTGCCGTGGTGCCGACAGTCATTCAGATGGATGATGGTATGGTTCGGCACTCATAGTAAGCACTGATCCCCAGGCAATTTAGAGACTTTCTGAGGTCCATGTTCCCTATGGGCGCAAGCGGCGCGACGACGGAGGTGTTGGCGCAGGCGGCGGGGTCGGCGTCGTCGAGGCTCGCACGCCTGGAAGCCACGACGACCGACGTCGACCAACGGGCAACCGTGGGGCGCTCGATCGATCAGGAGATGGCACGGGCGACGAGCCAGTTCGACAGCGACAGGCGTGTCAACCAGCCGCAAGCGCAGGCGATCGAGAAGCAATTGCAAGTTCTCAAGTCAACCGGCAACGCTGTCGCGGCTCAACAGGCGGGACTGCACGCCATGGAAAGGCAGTCTTCCACCGCATCGCATCTCCTCCAAAGCTTTTTGCGGCGTCAGCAGGATGCCAGCGAGCGGGGTCAACTCGGCCAGGCGGATGCCAGAGTGTTTACGCTCGCCACACCGCCGGAGCGGGCGAGCTCGCTTCATCCGATCTTTCTGCTTCCTGTTCGGGAGATCCCTACATGATTATCGAGTTGTTCGGTCCGCCTGGTGCAGGCAAGACGACCCTTCTCCGCGCCCTTTGCCGTGAGCTGGCGAAACACGACATCCGTGTGAAGACAGTCAATGGCTATCGCCGGATTGATTTTGTGTCTGTCGGCAGCGAAGTCGATTCGGTCGAGGATGAAAGCCCGGAGACACGCCATGGTATCCAGCGTCTGGTGCACAAGCTCGCCACCGCGAGTCCGGTCTTGTTCTCGACCCCGCCGAGCGAGGGGGCCGCTGCGCGGCTTTTGGCATCGATCCCTCCAAAAAGCCGAATATGGGCGTTGCGTCTGAAGATCGACGTCGTTTTGCTCTTCGAAGCCTGGAATACGGCGAAGGCCTCAGAAGGGTACTTCATTTTCGAAGAGGGCATCGTTCAGGCGTTGTGTGCGCTCGTCCTGTTGGGACGAAATCCAAGTATCGACATGGTTCGTAATTGCCTGACGTTCCTGCCGCGACCGGATCTCCTCATTCAAGTCGACGCGCCCGGGGAAACGCTGCGCCACCGCCTCATTGAGCGGTATGCGCGGCAGCCGTACCTCGAGCGCCTTCTCGAAGTCGGAGTGGTCAGGGGCCTGAAGCAAGCGGATATCGCGAGGGAGATCGGCCAATGCCTGCAAGACAAATGGCCGCTGATGCGTGTCGACGGCCTCGACCCACGCAATTTCGAACAGGTCGTCGCGCGCATCGTGGGGCACGGATTGCCCGCGACGGCATGCGTCGGGCCAGACTAGAGGCGCGAGTTGCATGGTGTTCACGGTGAGATCGTTCGTTGGCATTCGCAGATTTCTGCGGGCGCAGCGGCGACCGTTCGGGAGCGTCCATGAGAACCCTGCACCCGCTCGTCGGGATTACCGAGCAAGCCACCAGACGGCTGGGTACGGTGCCCATTACTCCGACACGTACCGGTCCGGCTACTATGCAGCTCTGTGGTCGGGTATCGAAAAGCCTTTGGTCGAACGTATTCTCCTGCCTGTCGGCGGGCCGAACCGGAAATGCCTGGACTTCGCATGCGGCACAGGCCGCATAGCAAATATCGCAGCTCCATTTTTTGGTGAAGTCGTCGGCGTTGACATCTCCCAATCTATGCTGGCTAGCGCACGGGTTCCGAAGAACGTGAAATTGGTCCGCGCTGATCTTACGTTCTCTCCGCTTGCCGAAAGGTTCGACGTGGTCACGGCATTCAGATTCTTCCTCAATGCTGAAGATGAGCTCAGGAAGGATGCACTGTCGGCCATCAGCGCGCATTTGAACGAAGGTGGATTGCTAATCTCGAATATCCACATGAATGCGACCTCCCCAATAGGGCTGGTCTGCCGCATTCTGAACCGTTATGCAGGAGGGACAGTCCGCCACACTTTGAGCATTAAAGGATACGAGCAGACGCTCATTGCAAATGGCTTTATTGTCGAGCGGATAGTTGGGTACGGTTTTTTGCCGCGACCCGGGAAATTGCTGCCAAGACTGTGCGAAATATTGATGGTGCCGTTTGAAAGGATCTGCGCAAGTGCCAGGATTCCGGCGGAGCTTGCGCAGAATTTCCTGGTGGTTGCCAGAAAGCGGTAAAGCCGGCGGGCACATGAAATTTGAAACCGAGCATTTGCCATGAGGCTGGTCTTTGTTGAAGCTCATGTCGCGTTCATGTCGCGTGGAGTTGCCGACAGTCGCAGGAAACCCTTGAAACTCAACGGTAACAGTTCGCAACACGGCGCGACATGAAATGCCGTAAGTCGCCAAGCTGGCGACACCGCAAGCCATTGACTTTATATGAGGAAGTAGTGGTGCCCAGAGGCGGATTCGAACCACCGACACGCGGATTTTCAGTCCGCTGCTCTACCAACTGAGCTATCTGGGCCTGCTCCGGCGGGCGGCAATCTGCACACCGGGTTCATGAAAGCGCCGTCGGCACCCCTTGAAAGCGCGTGGGTTATAGCACGGGAATTCGGCCTGTCCAGCGCTTAGAGCATGATCCCGAAAAGTGGAATCCGGTTTTCGGAAAAGATCATGCTCAAACAAAAAGCATGATCCCGAAAAGTGGAATCCGGTTTTCGGAAAAGATCATGCTCAGGCAAAACGCCAGAACCTGTTCCATCCGACTCTACCCGGATGGAACAGCTTCTGGACATTGAGTTCAGGCGGGAAGCGACAGGCAGTCGGCAAGGCCGATCATCGGTCACAATCGCGGCCGCGAAACCGTCCCGAGCTTGTGGAAAACTGCAGGCGGACGGCGCTATTTCTGGTGGTCGTCGTCGTCCTCGTCGTCGCGGCCCGGGATGACGTAGACGCCCTTCAGCCAGCGGTTGAGGTCGATGTCCTTGCAGCGCTTCGAGCAGAACGGGTAGGTTTCGCGCGCCGATGGCTTGCCGCATTCGGGGCAGGGCCGCTTGGGTCGCAGCGGCGTGACCTTGTCGTCCGGGCTCATATCCGCGCACCCGCCAGCCAGTTGACGTGCACCTTGAAGCCTTCGCCGCTCAGCAGCGCCACTGTCTCGTAGAGCGGCAGGCCGACGACGTTGGTGTAGGAGCCGACGAGCTTGACGACGAAGGCGCCGGCAAGCCCCTGGACGGCATAGCCGCCGGCCTTGCCGCGCCATTCTCCCGACGCGATATAGGCGTCGATCTCCTCGCGCGGCAGCCGCTTGAAGCGCACCCTGGTCTCGACCAGCCGCAAGCGCTGCTTGCCGCCCGGCGTGATCAGGCAGATGCCGGAATAGACCCGGTGCGAACGGCCGGACAGCAGCCCGAGGCAGTTGGCGGCATCGTCGAGCGTCTCGGCCTTGGGCAGGATGCGCCGCCCGACGGCAACCACCGTGTCGGCGGCCAGCACGAAGCTCGGCAGGTAGTCCGTCTCGGTTTTCAGCGAGACCAGCGCCTTCTCGGCCTTCTGCGTCGCTAGCCGCTTGGCCAGCGACCGCGGATGCTCGGCACGCAGCGGCGTCTCGTCGACATCGGCCGGCAGCACGCGATCCGGCTCGATGCCGGCCTGCTGCAACAGCTCGATCCGGCGCGGCGAACCCGAGGCAAGCACGAGCTTCTGCAAAATGCCCATCGCGATCCCGGCCGGGTCCTTGAACTTACTTGAAGCGGTAGGTGATGCGGCCCTTGGTCAGGTCGTAGGGCGTCATCTCGACCAGGACCTTGTCGCCGGTCAAAACGCGGATGCGATTCTTGCGCATGCGGCCGGCCGTATGGGCGATGATTTCATGTTCGTTTTCGAGCTTGACCCTGAACATCGCGTTGGGCAGCAATTCCGTCACGACACCCGGAAACTCGAGGACTTCTTCCTTCGGCATTCGATACCTTTGCTTGGATGGGTACTTCCAGCGCCCCGGCCGGAAAGTTGCGCGGAACCTATATGATAAACGTCCGCTTGTGAACACGCTTAATCCGCGGCGTTTTCAGCCTCGTTGCCGAGAAAACGGCGGCCGATCCGCGCCTTCAGCCGCTCGCGCACGTCGCGATAGGCAGCCATGATCTGTTCGCGCGTGCCGCTGACGCCGGTCGGGTCGGGCATCGGCCAATATTCGACTTCGACGGCCAGCGAGCGGGTGAGTTCGAGCGCGGTGTGGTGGGCTTCCGGCGCCAGCGTCACGATCAGATCGAAATAATCGTCTTCGAGGTCGTCCATCGTTCTCGGGTGCCGTTCGCCGAGCGACAGCCCCTCTTCGGCCAGCACGGCATCGACGAACGGATCGCGTTCGCCGCCGCGCACCCCGGCCGAGGCGACGAAAGTGGTAGGCGGGAGCACCTTGCGCGCCAGCAATTCGGCCATCGGCGAGCGCACGGCGTTCATGCCGCAAACAAACAGGATCGAGCGGGGCAGGATCGAGCGGGGCAGCGGGGCGGCCAGTTTAACCTCGCCAGTGCAGCACGCAAACCAGCGTGAACAGCCGGCGCGCCGTGTCGAAATCGATGTCGATCTTGCCGGCAAGCCGGTCCATCAGCGTCTGCGAGCCTTCATTGTGCAGGCCGCGCCGGCCCATGTCGATCGCCTCGATATGGCTGGGCGTCGCGGTGCGGATGGCGTCGTAATAGCTTTCACAGATCATGTAGTAATCCTTGACGATGCGCCTAAGCGGCGTCAGCGACAGGATATGGGTGACCACGGCTGCGCCGTCCTCGCGCGCCACCGCGAACACCAGCCGGGATTCGGCCAGCGACAGTTTCAGTCGGTATGGCCCGGCACCGTCGTCATTGACCGGCTGGAAACGGTTCTCCTCGATCAGGTCGAAGATCGCCACCGCCCGCTCATGCTCGACATCGGGCGTCGATCGGCCGATCGTCTCGTCGAGCTCGACATCGATCAGCCTGGCGCGGGTTTCGTCGTAGTCGGACATTTCTACATGTTCAGCCGGATGGCGACGGAGCGTCCATGCGCATCGAGTCCTTCCGCCTTGGCCAGCGTGATCGCCGCCGGCGCCAGCGCCCGCAACTGTTCCGGCCCGAGCTTCAGGATCGAGGTACGCTTGACGAAATCGAGCACCGAAAGCCCGGACGAAAAGCGCGCCGAGCGCGCCGTCGGCAGCACGTGGTTGGAGCCGGCGACATAGTCGCCGATGGCCTCCGGCGTATGCCGGCCGAGAAACACCGCACCGGCATTGCGCATCCGCGCCAGGAAAGGCTCTGGGTCGTCGATGGCAAGCTCGACATGTTCGGCCGCGATGCGGTCGACCAGCGGCAGTGCTGCCTCGATCGTCGGCACCAGGACTATGGCGCCGAAATCGCGCCAACTCGCCGCCGCCGTCGCGGCGCGCGGCAGGTTCTGCAATTGGCGTTCAACCGCCTGTTCGACCGCGTCGCCGAAGGCAGGGTCGTTGGTGATCAGGATCGATTGCGACGACACGTCGTGCTCGGCCTGGGCCAGCAGGTCGGCTGCGATCCAGTCGGGGTCGTTGCTGCCGTCGGCGACGACCAGCACTTCCGAAGGCCCGGCGATCATGTCGATGCCGACCGTGCCGAACACCTGGCGTTTGGCCGCCGCGACATAGGCATTGCCGGGGCCGACGATCTTGGCGACGGGCTTTATCGTCTCGGTGCCATAGGCAAGGGCTGCGATCGCCTGGGCGCCGCCGACGCGGTAGATTTCGGAAACGCCGGCAAGGTCGGCCGCGACCAGCACCAGCGGCGGCACGTCGCCGCCGGAGGCTGGCACCACCATGGCAATGCGCTCGACGCCGGCGACCTTGGCCGGCACGGCGTTCATCAGCACCGAGCTCGGATAGCTCGCCGTGCCGCCCGGCACATAGAGCCCGACGGCCTCGATCGCCGTCCAGCGCGAGCCGAGCTCGACGCCGGCGGCGTCGGTATAGCGATCGTCTTTAGGCAGCTGCCGCTGGTGATGGGAGCGGATGCGCTCGCGGGCGAATTTCAGCGCCTCGACCGTCTGCGGATCGGCTGCATCGTAAGCCTTGGCAATGTCATCCTTGGACACCGCAATGCCGAGCCTTGTCAGGTCGCCGCCGCCGAATTTCTGCGTGTAGGCGACGAGCGCCGCGTCGCCGTCGGCGCGCACCTTGGCGATGATCTCGCGCACCACGGCGTCGACGTCGGCCGAGACTTCCCGCTTGGTCAGCAGGAACGCGGCAAAGCGCTGCTCGAAATCGGCGTCGGACTGGCGAAGCGTGATGGCCATCGGCTCAGACCCTGTGGACCGGGCGCGACGTCGCTTCCCAGGCACCGCCGACATCGGCAAGCCGCGCCTCGATGCATTCGACATCGAGCATGATGGCGCCGCCTCCCGCAAAGATCAGCTCGACGATGCCGGCCGGCTTGTCTAGCGCGAGAAAGCTGATCGCCAGCAGCGACAGCACCTCGTCCGGTTTGTCGCGGGCAATGCCGCTGGTCTTGGCGGCGAGCACCCGGTCGAAATGCAGCACCGCTTGCCGCCGCTCATTGTGCTGGCGCAAGAAGCCCGATTTCGCCTCCCAGACGAAGCGGTTCATGGTCAGCACGAAGCGCTTGACCGAAGGCAGGTATTCGAGATCGCTGACCTTCATCACGGCATCCTGGACATGCGCCGAGATGATGCTCAGATCCTGATCGTCGAGCGCGACAAGCTTAAGGCCATTCATGCGGAATTCGCACCTGCGAAGGTTTACATTTGGCCTTCTGTTAGGCGGTCTTGGCGATCCGCGCAACCGGACCGCAAGCCTTGCGGAAAGGCTTTAGCCCGAAATGCGCTCGATCTCCGCGCCGCAGCCGGACAGCTTTTCTTCCAGCCGCTCGAAGCCGCGGTCGAGATGATAGACGCGGTTGACCGTGGTCTCGCCTTCTGCCGCAAGGCCGGCGATGACCAGCGACACCGAGGCGCGAAGGTCGGTTGCCATGACAGGCGCGCCCTTCAGCTTCGCCACGCCGTCGACGATCGCCGTCTGGCCGGACAGCGTGATGTGGGCGCCGAGCCGGGCGAGCTCCTGGACGTGCATGAAGCGGTTTTCGAAGATCGTCTCGGTGATGCGCGACTTACCCTTGGCGATCGTCATCAGGCCCATGAACTGCGCCTGCAGATCGGTCGGGAACGCCGGGAACGGCGCCGTCGTCACGTCGACCGGCGAAATGCCGGCGCCGTTGCGCCTGACGCGGATGCCGGAATTGGTCTGCGTGATCTCAGCACCGGTCTGCGAAATGATGTCCAGCGCCGTCTGCAACAAGTCGGGCCGCGCGCCTTCCAGCACGACGTCGCCGCCGGTCATCGCCACCGCCATCGCATAGGTGCCGGTCTCGATACGGTCGGGGATCACCCTGACGCGGGCGCCCGACAGCGCCTCGACGCCGTCGATGGTGATGGTCGCGGTGCCAGCGCCGGAGATCTTCGCACCCATGGCGTTGAGGCATTCGGCAAGGTTGACGATCTCGGGCTCGCGGGCGGCGTTTTCGAGCACCGTTTCGCCCTTTGCCAGCGAGGCCGCCATCATCAACACATGGGTGGCGCCGACCGAGACTTTCGGGAACACATAGCGGTTGCCGACCAGCCGGCCGTTCCTGGTCTTGGCGATGACATAGCCGGTGTCGACGTCGATATCGGCGCCCAATGCCTGCAGGCCTTCGAGGAAGAGGTCGACCGGGCGCGTGCCGATGGCGCAGCCGCCGGGCAGCGATACCTTGGCCTCGCCCATGCGGGCCAGCAGCGGCCCGATCACCCAGAACGACGCCCGCATCTTCGACACCAGTTCGTAAGGCGCCGTCGTGTCGACGATGTTGCGGGCGGAGAAATTGATGGTGCGCGAATAGCCCTCATGCTGCTTTTCGCGGCGGCCATTGACCGAATAGTCGACGCCGTGATTGCCGAGGATGCGGATGAGCTGCTCGACGTCGGCCAGATGCGGCACGTTTTCCAGCGTCAGCGTGTCGTCGGTCAAAAGCGCGGCGATCATCAGCGGCAGCGCGGCGTTTTTCGCGCCCGAGATCGGGATGCTTCCGGCAAGCTTGTTGCCGCCGACAATTCTGATGCGATCCATGAAAGAGCGTCCCCTCGGCCGAAAAGCCGGTTTAAATCGGTTGAGTCAGTTGCGGCCCATCTAGACCATTGGCCGGCTTGGTTCAAGAAACAGGCTATTTCCCCGCGTTGGCCCACGACACCTTGGCCAAAATACCGGCGACCAACATAGCCGATTCGCGTTAATCCTTCTGCTTTGCCGCCTGCAGCCCGTCCGGCCGCTGGTCGGCCCCGCCGGTTCGCCGTGAGCGCAATTGCGCCTTGCGCTTCTGCAGATTGGCACGCAACTGCTCGGCCAGCCGGTCCTTGCGGCCAGCCTTTTTTGGTAGACCATCCTTGTTCGGAGAAATTGTCTTATCGTTCATCGTCCCGTCCCCGGCCGGCGACCCGCCGGTGCGTATCAAGGGATAGCCAACATTGTGGCACGGCCATGTCCGCAACGATCGCCTAGTGCGGCCTTTCAACCCGTCTTTGTCTTGGCCTTGCGCTTGCCGGTTCGATATGGCAGAAGCCCCGCCATCGGCGGCTGCGGTAGCTCAGTGGTAGAGCACTCCCTTGGTAAGGGAGAGGTCGAGAGTTCAATCCTCTCTCGCAGCACCAGATCGTTTTCGCTAGCGCACCTTCCAAGGCCGCTTGACCTGCTCGATGATGATTGTGCACGGTTGGCGAGGTTGCCGAAAAATAGGCGCCCCGCGACCTGCCGAGTGCCACGCGCGCAGGCTTGTCAAAAATGATCGTCTTGCACGCTCACCTCCCGAGTCTCGAACGCGACTCAATCCTCTGTGATGTGATAGCTTACCGCCATGTCGGATCATATTCTGCCTGGCCAGAAGCAGCCCAAGCTGATCGTCGTCGTGGCGTTCGATCGTGGCGAGGACGGCGAACTGTTTCCCACCTTTGGTCCGGCTGATCAGCAAAGCGAGGAACGCGCCATCCGCACCGCTAAGACGCTCGCAGGGAAGCACGTTGGCGTAATCGCATGGAGCCGTGACGCGAACCCGGCGCTTGGTGACTACGGCCCGCCGACCGTGCTATTCACCAGCGGTGACGTGCCGGATATGGAGTAAATTCAGTCGGGGTCTATCTCACGGTGCTCGATGGGACGTGCTTTACAAGGACGATGAGCCTTTTTGCTCGATTCATCCTCGCCCTTTCAGTCTGCTTGATCTGTCTGCCTTTGGAATCCAAAGCGGCTCCAGGCTCCACAGCATCCCGCGATGTGCAGGAGGCCGAGGCGTGCAGTCCTCTAAACAAAGCCAACGAAAGAGTATTAAGGACGCCCGCCATTCAGGTTACGGACCACTTAATTAGGTATGGTGACCAACCTGGGTTTCTGCATCAAGAAGAGATCTACATAGGCGATATGGTATACTCACGACGCCAGCCTTTTGGGCGCTGGATCGCGACGGCACGTCCTCCGGGCAGCGACTTGAATCCGGACGGGACGCCGATAAACCGAACTTGCAGCCGCGTCGGTGAAGAGAAGTTGGACGGCATAAATACCGTGGTCATCAGATATGATAAAATGATCAACGACCAACACCAGTCGTACCGCTGCACCACTTGGCTTGAAACTCCAAAATACAGACCCCTAAAGATGGTGTGTAAAGGACCCTTTGAGTGGACAAGATATTGGTTCTACCGGACCGACATTAAGCCGCCGATGCCACCACCGAAGTGAGCGCCTCTCGCCGTTTCACCTCTCAAGTTCCGTTCATGCCGCATCATCGCATCCGCGATGACCTCGCGGTGGCGTGTATAGATGCCGGGGCTCGACACAATTGATGCAGGCGTGCCGAAGACGCACGGTTGATCGTTCCAAGCGATTGTGGCGGGACGGTCCATGTGCCAATTAATTGCGGTACACTGACGTGCCCGATTTGGAGAGCCTCATTTGAAATGCGCCGGCAAATTGATCGTCGCAACAGCACTGCTGATTGCTGGCTGTCAAAGCGATGGTAGAACCCAGTTTGAAGCAGGCAGAGCGAAACTGCAGAGTCCGGAACAGAGGCGCGCTGCAATTCAGCACTGCCTCAAAGGCGTAACATCGAAAAAGAGATGGGTTCGAGGACGACCTCCTCCCGGAGGCGTGAAGTGGTGCACCGACTTTGTCAATGCTTGGGCCACCGGCCGCTGGACCTATAACGACTATCGCAACGGAACTCCGAAGACCGGCTATGACTACAGAAGAGACAAGATCGTGAAACTTCCCGCCCCATGAAGGCCTGGACCGTCGTTGTCAGGCCTCGCTGGAAATATGAGCCCCGAGCGGGAAATGGACGGCTATGCAGGTCAGGCGAACCCAATCCGATGGCGTTGGGGTCAAAACCCACCACGCTGAACGACCCGAGTTCGACCCAGGGCAGACATTCACAGCTCGTTGACCGACTGTCTGCAACAGGTGGAGAGCGGAAGTACCACCCCGGGAAATGTCGCCTCAGTCGAGGCTGGCCGGCGACGAGAACGGCTGCTTGGGGTCGACCACGAAGATGGCCAGCTCATCGAGATCGGTTGTGCCGGCGCTGAACACCTCCATCGGCGTGTTGGCCCCGTGTCCGATCATGGCTGTGCCAGCTTCAGCATAGGTCACTCCGTGGGGCGTCCTCTGGCCGACCTTGCCGGCCAGCACATAGAAGGCCTCCGGTCCCGGATGCGTATGGATCTTCGTCTTGACGCCGGGCGCTCCACCGGCGCGGTTGACGCGCAGCAAATACTCGCTTGCACTGATCGGAGGGATCGGTCCGATCTCGATGACCTTGGTTCCGCCGGTTGTCGAGCCATCCTTCGGTCCAAGCGTGAACAGCCAGACCTTGCCTGCGATCTCCGCCGCAAGCGAGGTCGGGCCCGCCGCGCTTTGGGCCTGCGCCAGCGTTGGCAGATTATCCAGCCGCCAGTACAACGGTCCGGAGGGCAGTTCCGTCACCTTTTTCTCAACCACCGGCTCGACGGCGAATTTGCTGTCTGCGGGCATTGAGACTGACGTCATCAGCCCGAAAGCACACACCGAGAATATAAGCAGGCTAATACGGCGGGCGCTGAGGGAATGCGGCTTCATGGTTGGTCCTCCCTTTTCATGGTCGCCCCCTCGACCCAATATTAGCTATTAGCATATGTACCGCCTTACGGCGCGGACCAATTTCGGGCCACCCTAGTGCGCCTGCCGCCAAAGAAGACTGTTCATGATGCCAAACCGTCTCGGGAGAGTTTTCAAGTATTGGAACTAGGTCGTCGCGGTGGCATTGGCTGCGATGACGAGTGCCAGCAGCGAAACGCGTGGCTCCTCCGCGTCGTCAAATGGGTAGCCGGCCCCGTTTATGGTTCGAAGCGGTCTTGCCCCCAGGCTACTGTGTCTGACGTGAGTCCAACGGTCCAGCCGTCCAAAATCGGTCCGCGCATGGTAGCCAGAGCCGTTCAGGCGGGCGCTCGAAAATGTCTGAGATGCCAAGGTCGGCGCACAGCTCCGCTCGCATGCGCCATGATGCGTGCGGGGAAAGGCTTCTGGTCTGCCCCTGCTGCAGGCGGCTTAGCAAAGCTTGCAGCCGGGAACAACCACTCAACGACTCGCGTTTCTTGCCAGGGCCCGCTTCTTTTGCAACAGGGCGGCGGGCGTCGAAGGCTCGCAAATGTCGCGCCGGCGTTTCAATAGCACTCGCCTCAGCCCTCACGATTTGGCTATTTGTGAACGCGTGTTTGATCAGGTTTGCGCAGATGAACACATTGACCTTTTAAGCCTGGATGCCGAAGCCTTAGCGGTGATGATTGTCGCAATCTTCCGAAACTTGACTACCAATGAGCGCGAACTGCTGGAGGAAGTTAGGTCTCTTCGTCGCTCAAAAGGCAGAGAGAAGGCGCACTAGCTTTGCGGCGTTCCGAGGTGAATTGGTCTAATCCCGCTTTGGCACAGCCGTTTGGCATCTGAATTGCCCATTGAGAATCGCCAGAGTGTAGCCACCGAGCTTGCGAAGGGGATGGAAATGGGCTTAGCCAAAGACTTATCGGATGTCGCGCTCACATTCGAATGTCCGGATTGCTCGCATCCGGCGGTAAGAAAGGGCTCTGCACTCAGAACAATCGCGCACTTCAAATGCGACGGGTGCAACGCAAAGGTGCGGATCACCTATCCGCAGAAGCTAGCGATTTTTGAAAAGCACAGGCTATTGGCCGCAGGCGACCGCCGCCAGCGAGGCCAGGAACACTACGGTGCCCGCAACATCGATCGGGCCGATGCGGCCGAAGTGGCTTCGCGACCTCTGCCGCGTGCAGCGACGCGTGCTTAAGCCTTCCTCATCCGCGCGGCCTTCGCCCTTTTTACGCATGTTGACCGTGAGAATGCCGTCCATCGGAATAATTCGGGCGAAGGGCTCGTTTGTTCCTTAGACGATGCTAAAATATAGCAAAGTGTCCGAATGTCACTTCATGAAGCCCGCCAGACAGGCTGCGGCTTGCTCTGGCCTAACCTCGAAGGGAACCAGGGATGAAAACGGCTGTTTCAACCTCTTTGACAAGACGAAGTGTTGTTGCCGCGCTGGCGCTGGCCGCCGCGTCGACGGCGGTATTGCCCGCCGACAACGCACTCGCCCAGGCCAAGAAAACCACAGCTGACAAAAGTCTGTATGAGCGGCTGGGGGGCGTATTCGCCATCGCAGCGGTGATCGATCATTTCAGCGACGCCGTCGTGAAGAACCCGATCGTCGGCAAGAAGTCGAAGAACCCACAATTGCGCAAATGGCACACCAAGAACCTTGAAAGGTTGCCCGGCCTCAAGTTCATGCGCACGCTGTGGGTCTGCGACGTTTCTGGCGGGCCCTTCAAGTTCGTCGCCACCAAGCCCGGCACGACGCCGCTCGGCCTCGAGGAGGCGCATCGCGACCTGCGGATTTCCCCCGCGGAATTCGATGAGGTCGCAGCGGAACTCGGGCGGACCCTGGATCATTTCAAAATTCCGAAGCCTGAGAAAACCGAAGTCTTGGAAGCTTTCGCCGCCCACAAAGACGAGGTCACCGCCGGCAACGTCAAGCGGGGCTGAAGCGCTTATATCGTGCGGGCGGATGCATTCGCATGGCGCCAGCGTCGCCCTGAATGCAGCGCGGCCCTGACCTCGAGGTCAGAGGGGCCTCGGGACATCGTCGACCCACCTCTACGAACCTTGCAGCTCAAGGTGAGAACGCGGAATTTTCGACAGACGCCAGGGAAGGTTCGGCCTGGACCTCCTCCGTCACGACTTCGAAGCGGGTAAGCCGCGAAAAACCGAAACTGGTTGAGATGGCGACGTCGGTCGCGTCGCGCCCGGTTGCCATCAATATCCGCCCGATGCGCGGGCGGTTGTGGCGAGGATCGAATGTGAACCAGGTGCCGGCGAGATAGGCCTGGAACCAGGCGCTGAAATCCATCGGATACGGCGCCGGCGGTACCCCGATGTCACCGAGATAGCCGGTGCAGTACCGCGCGGGAATATTCATGCAACGGCATAGCGCGATCGCCAAATGGGTAAAGTCCCGACAAACGCCGGCCTGGTCGGTGAAGCTGTCGTGAGCCGTCCGCAGCGGGTCGGCTTTCTGGTAGTCGAAGACGATGTGATTGTGAACGAAATCGCAGATCGCCTGGACACGCGCGCATCCAGGCGCGGTATTGCCGAATTTCGCCCAGGCAAAATCTCCAAGACGATCGGTATCGCAGTAGCGGCTGCCGAGAAGAAAGACGAGCACTTCGTCCGGCAGGTCCTTGATCTTGTGCTGCACAGCCTGCTCGGCGACCGCATCGGGCTCGCCGCTATCGTAGATATCGAAGGTGGTTGAGATCGTCGTCAGGCCCGAGGGCGCCTCGATCCTCGTGCAGGCGTTGCCGAAACCGTCGACGTAGCCGCGTGCTTCGACGGGACGATCGAAATCGATGACCTGTTCCGTCAACAGATCGACCCGGCGCGATGGATGGATTTCGAGCGCCAACAGCATCGGCGTTGGCTGCGGACATTCGTAGGTGAGGGTGTAACCTGCGCGGATCCGCATCGACGCTCCGATTGTTGTCATTCAGCAACCGGGCAAACTCCGCGTCGGCCAAACAGTTCCGGGAAAACATCAGCGGATGCTAATTTTCCTACGCACCGATCTCCTTCGCCACATTCACCTCGACGGTCATTGCAAGAAAGCTCGACGCGCTTCCCGAATAACTCCCGGAAAGCGGAATGGCTTGACGAGGATGCCGGGCCACGGCCACCCTGATCAAATCCCGATTGCCGACAATGCCATTGGTGGGGTCGAACTCGACCCAGCCGGCACCCGGCAGGTAGACCTGGCACCAGGCATGCGTCGACCCGCCGCCAAGAACCGTCGCGCTGTCGCGGCTCGGCACATAGACGTAACCAGTCACAAAACGGGCGGCAAAGCCGAGCGAACGAACCGCCTCCATCATGAACAGCGCAAAGTCCCGGCATGTGCCGCGACGCAGGTGCAACGTCATCAGCGGCGGCTGCGTCCCTGGCTCGCTTCGACGGGAATACACAAAGCTCTCGTGGATGGCATAGCAAAGCGTCATCAACAGATTGCCGGTCCCGGTGTGCCCTGCGGCACTGAGGAACTGTCGTGCCCACTTGCCAACCTCGTCACTGTCATCCTCGTATTGACGTTCCATCGTCTGGGAGAGATCTGCGGCTTCGTCGGGATCGTAGGAAAACGGATAGTGAAGCGCAGCTTCGTCGATACGGAAATCGGGCGCATGCTGCGGCGTGTGGTCCAGCCGAATGTCTGTCGCAAAGCGCAGTTCTTTCGCGGGGTTCTCGAAATCGATCACCGCCACGCAGTTTCCGAAAACGTCATGGATCCAGCAAACCTCTTTCGGCTCGGGATCGACAGACAAGGCGTGGTCCAGGAGTCTTTGATCGAAGCTGTCGCGCGGTCTGAACATCAGCCGATGCTCGCCGAACCTCACCGGCCGGCTATAGCGATAGACCGTCGTATGCTGGACTGAGAAGATCGGCATCAGTTTTGGTCGACAAGTTTACCTGCGATGTTGGCGCAATCATATAATCTTTTCCACGCTCATTCGATGGTTCCTACTCGGAACCTGCGCGAACTGTTTCCGCTCTGATCGACCCTTCCGGCAGCGGCCGCATGAGTTCAGCCTCGGACTTCGTCAGATGGATCCATGCCGCCCAGTCCGATGGCGGGAGCACAACCACTTGCCGATTGTGATATGGCGCCACGTCCGGCCCCGGATCGGTCGTCAGCATCGTGAACGTCGGCGGCTTGTTGCCGACACCCTCGCGCCAAAGCCCGGCAATCGCCATGAACGAATGGCCATTCAGCGTGAACTTGTGCTTGGCTTTCGGATATTTCGTTCCCGTGAATTCGAAGAATGCCGACGCCGGGACGAGGCAGCGTTTGCTGTTGCCGAATTGTCGACCCTCCGAGCGAAAGTTGAATACAGGTCCGCCTTTTGGTCCGGCCGGAGGAAAGCCGAACGTCATCGACGCCAGTTCGATTGTGTTGCCGGCAGCCCGCATTACAGGCGCGGGGTCGTTGATGTGGATGTCATCCGCCTGCGGCAGGTCCAGTTCGGTTTGATGGCTGGGAATATTGAGCGCCAGCAAAGCCATCATCCGGCAGTACTCGGCCCAGGCGATGTGCTGCTCGTAGTCATTGCACATTAAATGGCTCCGGACGCTCGATCGAGATCAGTTTCAATATAGCGTTTTCGGTTCGCGCCGATTGCTGCCGGACTTGCCCTATTTGGGCCGGCGTGCGGCGGCGATGGCCTGCAACAGATTGATGCTGTTCATGTCGGGTTCGCTGGATGCGGCAACGGCAAGTGCGGCGGCCTCGGCTATTGTCGCGACGTCGTCGCTGCTGATTGTTCCGCGCTTTTCCAGCAGATTTATAAGTTCGACAACGAGAAGAAAGGCGTTCACGCCATATCGTTCGGCTTTGAGCTCGAACTCGCCTCGAGCCAATCTCTCCGCGTCTCCTTCAGCCCGTTTGTCCATCTCGGCGTCCTCTCCTATGGCGACAAGCTGTGAACGCTTAGCACGAATGGTTTAATCCTTCGAACTGGCCACACCTTTCGCCAGTTGCCGATTGCCCGAGCTTGGCACCGTGTCGCCGGCGGCAAGGGCACGGCTTCAGCCAAGGATGAGACCTGCCAATAGAACCGTAAGGATAAGGGACAGCACGACGGCAAGCAGCCCGCATGCCTCCAAGGTGTTGGTTTGCCAAACTTTCGTCGGGCGCCTCCGGTTTGAATTCCCGTTTCGCGAAACAAACTTCATCGGGCACCAGATTGGACGCGGAGCCGGCTTGAATTTGTGTAAGCGCTCGTCTTCATCTGTCCGGAACGGCAGATGCGCCGCGGCATCTCCACGGAACTCCGAAGCACTGCCTGCGCGGCGCCGGCCTGCTTTTCATCGACGCGGGCCATCACCAGAACGACACCCTCTGCGATCTTCGGCTTGCCCGGCTTCTGGGCAAAATTGGCGAAGGTTCCGAGAAGCCCGCCGCCAAAGCCGCCCCACGCCGCACCGACCAGAGCCATGCCGGTCATCCCCGCGGGATCAATGCCCTGAGCTCCAAAAGCGCTAAAACCGGCCAGCAGACCAGCCGTCGCGCCAAGTGCGGCCCCTGCGCCCGCACC
Source organism: Mesorhizobium sp. M0960 (assembly GCF_040319055.1). Taxonomy (NCBI): domain Bacteria; kingdom Pseudomonadati; phylum Pseudomonadota; class Alphaproteobacteria; order Hyphomicrobiales; family Phyllobacteriaceae; genus Mesorhizobium; species Mesorhizobium sp. M0960. The sequence goes on from NZ_JAMYNN010000019.1 coordinate 95,139, forward strand.
CCGCCAGAGACCGCTCATCTCATCGTCGTAATATCCAGCAACGCTGATCGGTTCATCGTTGTCATTGTAAGATCCGACCACGCTGATCTGCCGGCGACGAATCCCGCCGGCCTGAAGCCTGGCAACAGCACGTGCTGCCTGGGCATGGGAATCGAACAGTCGGCTGATCGTTTGCATTTGCGCCCAAACCCGACGCTCGTTCGGAACGTCGGGCTTCTCCTCTCTGGCTTGAACTCTTCCGCCCAGACGCATCTTGGTCGCGCCAAAGCTCACTACAACGTGAGCCAGCCGGCTACGTTCCTCAGCCGGGGCTTCGGTCCATTCCTGGAGCGTCTTGCTTGGGACCTAAGTCTGACCAGCTTGGGTGTGCTGAGGCCATGCCGACCGGGCCGCCGGCTCGAAGAGAGGGCTCAGATGTGCTATCGCAGACCCAAAAAGCTCAAAATAGCGATTACGATCACGATGGCGCCGACCAGCCAGATAATGTTGTTCATGATTGCACTCCTTCGCCTCCGGGCTAGGCGCACGTCGGGGTGAAGCCCGCCACGCAAGTAGAACATTAGATACGGCTAAAGGTTCCTCCCGGGCCTCGCTGTCGAAAGGGCCCGCCGCACCAGTCGGCACGGCGGGCGACGCAGAGTTCACCCCGGTGGTGGGGCAGCAGACGGCGTTGCGTCCAAGACTCAGCTGATGCTTCTGGACCAGTCATCTACCTGGCGCTCTGCCTCTTCCTTGGCGATGCCATATCGCTCCTGGATACGTCCCAAGAGCTGGTCTCGGTTGCCTTCGATGCGATCAAGATCATCGTCGGTGAGGTCACCCCACTGCTCTTTCGCCTTGCCTTTGAACTGCGTCCATTTTCCCTTGATTTGATCCCAGTTCATGTGTTCCTCCTTGCTTCCTGGGGCCCGCACTAAAGCGGAGCGCGGACCGATCGAGCATTTCGATGTCGGTAACGAATGAAGATCAGCAGCCGCTAAAAGTTCCGGTGCCGGCGCAAAAAGCCCGCCGTGTCAGTGCCGGACTGTGAGCTGATGTTGATGATGTCCAGAGCTTGATGCTCGTTCGCAGCACCATCTTATCCCGTTGAAGGCGCTGAGCTTCTTGCTGGTTGGCCTTGGCTGGCAAGCCTCGAAAGGCTGCCCAGCAGCATTGTTCTGTCCTTGCCGATCATCAGCACGCCGCTGTCGGGCGCCAACAGTGCCGAGAACGGCAGCATCGCCGCGCCGATCGGCGAAGCCTCGGGGCCGAATTGTCCCGACACGATTTCCGGCGCCACGATGCCGATGGCGCTGATCCTGTTGAACTGGGTCTGCACCTTCGCCAGCAGCTCGAGATGGATCGGCCGCGGCAGGATGCTGTCGAGGACGATCGCCTCGATGTCGATCACGGAGGTGATGGCGATGATCGCCTCGACCAGCGCATTGGCACAATCGTCGATCCATTCCGACAGCGGCTCGCGCGCCCCCGGCGGCAAGGGATCGAGTTCGCGCGCACGATTGATCTCGACGCCGCGCGATTTGAGATGATTGACCAGAACATAGATCGAAGCGCGATGCAGCAGGCTCTGGTAGCGCGCCGGCTTGGCCGCCACCGAATCGAGGCTTGAAGGCGAGACCGGCAAAGGACCGAGCGCGGCGCTGTTGCCGTGCGGCCCGGTGTGGACCTTGCCGCCTTGCACCAGTCCGCCGCCGACAAAGGTGTCGATCGAGATATGCATGAAGTCGCGGAACCGTGCGCCGGTCCCCTGGATGAGCTCGGCGAGTGCGGCCGATGACGCGTCGTTTTCCACGAAGACCGGGGTCTTCGGTTTTGTGGCGAAGAATGTCGTCAGATCGATTGCTTCCCAGCGGCTACCGAGGTCGTCGGGAAAGCCGAGCTCCTCGCTCCAGCCGCCGAGGAAATATGGCGAAGCGATGCCGACGCCGACGATGCTGGCATCGCCAAGCCCCTCGACCAGCTTGTCGAAAGTGGCCAGCGACATGTTGCCGGCCTTGAGCACCAGATCGGGGTCCGGAAAGCGATATTCGTGCGACTCGCGCGAGCGGACCTCGCCGGCGAAGTCGACGAGCACGGCTTCCAGCGCGCGCCGGCCGATCTTGATGCCGACGCTGTAGATGCGCTCCGGTGCAAGTCGGTAGAGAGTGGACGGCGACCCCCGTTGTCCGAACCTTTTTCCCACTTGCTTTACGAATCCAGACGATTCCAGCCCGTCGACAATGGTGGCGACCGCGGCCGGCGTCAGATTTGCGGCGCGCGCCAGATCGGACTTGGATGCCTCCTTCAGGCGGCGGATGGCATCGAGCACGAAGCGCTCGTTATAATGCCGAACCTTGACCGAATTGCTGCCTTTTCCGGACAAACCGGCGCCTCCCCATTTCATTGCCGCGGAACTGCTCTAGTCGCCTGCAGCTTTGAAGTTGCCGCAGTCGAGCGCTCCAGCTGCACCCGTGCGCGAAGCGACAGTGCCCTTCGGGGCCACGGAAGTCAATTTTCCAGTTGCGGCGCCGGCCCATTTAATATAGCAAATTGAAGAAACAGGACCAGGGAGGAAGGGTGCTGCACTTGGGCGCATTAGGCGAAGCCGATGCCATGGTGAAGAGCGACGTGGCGGTCCCCGTTGCCCTGGTTCAGGCGACAAAGGCCTTCGGCGGCACCATTGCCCTCAAGGACGCGTCCTTCGAATTGCGCCCAGGCGAGGTGCTGGCTCTGCTTGGCGAAAACGGCGCCGGCAAGAGCACTTGCGTAAAGCTGCTGGCCGGCGTGTATCTCCCGACCGGCGGCCATGTCGAAGTCGATGGCAAGCCTGTGGTCTTCCATTCGCCGCACGACGCCCAGGCTGCCGGCATCTCGGTCATGCACCAGCATCCCGGTCTGTTCCCGGATCTTTCGGTGGCGGAAAACATCTATCTCGGCCATATGCCGCGCGATCGCTTCGGCGGCATCGACAACGCCGCCATGCTTGCCGGCGCGCGTAAGGTGCTGGCGACAGTCGGCCTCGACGTGCCGGCCGAAACCCGGCTCGGAACGTTGCGCACCTCCGAACAGCAACTGGTCGAGATCGCCCGCGCCCTGTCGCTCGACGCGCGGGTGCTGATCATGGACGAGCCGACGGCCGCCCTGTCGCAGCGCGAGGTCGAGCGGCTGTTCACCGTCGTCGCCGACCTGCGGCTGCATGGCGTGGCGATGATGTTCGTCGGCCACCGCATGGACGAGATCTTCCGCATCGCCGACCGCATTGCGGTGCTGCGCGACGGGCGTCTCATCGGCGTCAAGCCGAAGGCCGAGCTTGGCCGCGCCGCCGCCATCGGCATGATGGTCGGCCGCGAGGTGACCGACCTCTATCCGCAACGAAACCACGCCACCGGCGCGCTGGTGCTGGAGGCGAGGGGGCTGTCGCACGCCGGCGGCTTTTCCAACATCGACCTCAAGCTCCACGCCGGAGAGGTGCTCGGGCTCGGCGGCCTGGTCGGCAGCGGGCGGACCGAGATCGCGCGCGTGTTGTTCGGCATCGACCAGCCCGATGCCGGCGAAATCCTGATCGACGGCGAGGCTGTGCGCTTCGCATCGGCACGCGACGCCATGGATGCGCGCATCGCCTATGTTTCGGAAGACCGCATGGGCCAGAGCCTGGTGATGGATTTTTCCATCCTCGACAACGCCGTGCTGCCCGTCCTCGACAAGGCAGCCCGCTCCGGCTTCTACGGCACGGACCGCGCGATCGATCTGGTTTCGGACTGGCTGAAGCGCATGAAGCTTCGCTTTTCCGGCTACGCGCAGCCGGTGAAGGAACTGTCCGGCGGCAACCAGCAGAAGGTGGTGTTGGCCAAATGGCTGCGCACCGAGCCGCGCGTCCTCATCCTCGACGAGCCGACGCAAGGCATCGATGTCGGCACCAAGGCGGAAGTGCATGCGATGATCGCCGACCTTGCCGCGCAGGGCATGGCCATCATCCTGATCTCCTCCGAAATGCCCGAGCTCATCGGCATGTGCGACCGCATCATCGTGCTGCGCGAAGGCCATCGGACGGCCGAATTTACCAGGGGCGAAGCCACCCAGGAAAAGGTGCTGGAAGCAGCGACGAAGGCCGGTGAAAGCGCCGACCCGGCAGCACAGCCTGCCAGCGAGGAGAAGAGAAAAGGACCGCTCGACATACTGAAGCGGCGGGAGTTCGGCCTGCTCGCCGCGATGCTGGCGGTCGCTATCCCGGTCACCATCATCAACCCGCGCATGGTGAGCGCGGCAAACTTGACCGCAGTGTCGATGGATGCCGCCCTGCTCGTGGTTGCAGCGCTCGCTCAGATGCTGGTGCTGATCACCCGCAACATCGACCTTTCGATCGCCGCGGTGATCGGCTTGTCGGCTTACATGGCGGCGAGCATGGTCCAGGCCTATCCAGGGCTCGACATCGGCATCGGCCTGATGAGCGCATGCGTGGTCGGTGGTGTCGCTGGCCTGATCAACGGCCTTGTCGTTACCAGGGGAAAGATCCCGGCGATCGTCGTCACGCTGGCCTCGATGTCGATCTTCCGCGGCTTCAACTCGATCTGGGCAGCCGGCGACCAGATCAGCGCCGACGAAGTCACGCAAGCCTGGCTCGACATGACCGGCCTGAAGATCGCCGGCGTGCCGCTGATCGTCATTATCGCGATCGTCATCCTGTGCCTGGGTTATGTGCTGCTCTATCGCACCGCCATCGGGCGCGAACTGTTTGCCGCCGGCTCCAATCCCGACGGCGCACGTCTTATCGGCATCCCCGTCGACCGGCGGATTCTGCTGGCCTTTGGCATGGCCGGCCTGCTCGGCGGCCTGTGCGGTGCGCTGTGGGCATCCCGCTATGCGACCATCGATGCCCGCGTCGCGCTCGGTTTCGAACTCACCGTGATCGCGTCGGCGGTGGTCGGCGGCGTCGCCATCCGCGGTGGTTCGGGCACGCTGCTCGGCATCATCCTCGGCGCGCTCACGCTGCTCGTCATCAAGAACGGGCTGACGCTGGTGCGCGTCGACCCGCTATGGCTGCAGGGCGTCTACGGCCTGGTGATCCTGGTCGCCATCGGCATCGACACGTTCATCGTGCGGCGTGCCGAGCAGGCAAGACAGGCGAGGGCGCGGTGAGAAAGTTCCTCCGTTCGATCGACTTCTGGGATCTGCTGCTGGCGACCTCCTGCGTGGCCATCTTCCTCTACGCGGCGATCTTCGTGCCGAATTTCGTTTCCGGCTTCAATCTCTCGCAACTGGCCGCCAGCGCCTCGGAAAAGGCATTGCTGATCCTGCCGATGACGCTGCTCATCATCACCCGCGAAATCGACCTGTCGATCGCCTCGGTGCTGGCGCTGACGTCCGTCGTCTTTGGCTTGCTGGTCCAGGCCGGCGTGCCGACGCTTGCCGTAATCCCGCTGACGCTCGTCGCCGGCGGCCTGCTCGGCGCTTTCAACGGCTACCTGGTCTCGGGCCTTGGACTGCAGTCGCTGGTGGTGACGCTCGGCACGATGGCGCTCTATCGAGGTATTGGCTACATCCTGCTCGGCACCGGTTCGGTCAACATCCTGCCGCCCGCGGTCGTGGATTTCGGCATCAACAATCTGCCGGGCACCGAGATACCGTGGACCATCGTCCCCTTCCTGGCGCTGGCGCCGGTGTTTGCGGTCGTGCTGCAGAAGACGCCGACCGGCAAGCGCATCTACGCGCTCGGCGGCAGCCCCGAGGTGGCGCGCTATTCCGGCATAAACACGCGCCGGATGGTGCTGAACCTGTTCGTCGTCTCGGGCGTCGTCGCGGCGATAGCCGGCATCGTCTATACCGCGCGCCTGTCCAATGCCCGCGCCAACAATGCGCTCGGCATGGAGCTCGACGTCATCACCATCGTGCTGCTCGGCGGCGTCAGCGTCTTTGGCGGCAAGGGCCGCCTGACCGGCGTCATGCTGGCGTTGGTCCTGATCGCCATCATCCGTAACGTGCTGGCGCTGAACCAGATCGGCGGCGACGCGCAGGGCATGATCATTGGCCTGCTTCTGATCGGCTCGCTGCTGGTCGGCAATTACTGGCGCTCCACACAGGAGCTGCTCAGCAGATCCCGCGCAATGCGCGAGACAAAGGGGTGATCTCGGGCCCCTTCCTTTAGCCCGAATTTTGACGGAGGAGTCACAATGAAAGCGTTTAGATTAGCCCTGCTCGCATCCGCGGTTCTGCTCGCGCCAACCTCGCTGGCCTTCAGCCAGGAATGCGCCAAGGAACCCGTAACGGTCGGTTTCCTGCCCAAGCTCGACACAGACCCCTACTTCAAAGTGGCTTTTGGAGGCGCACAAGAGGCAGCCAAGGAAATTGGCGGCACCGCTACCCAGGTCGCCCCATCGCAGGCGACCGCCGAGGCGCAAATCGAATTCATCAACAGCCTCGTGTCGCAGAAGGTCGGGGTCATCGCAATTGCCGGCAACGACGCCAATGCCGTCGCGCCGGCCCTGAAGCGCGCCGTTCAGCAGGGCGTCAGGGTGATTTCGTATGACTCCGATGTGGCCGCCGAGGCCCGCGCGGCATTTGTCAATCAGGTCAAGGGCGACAGTCTCGCCGAGATGATGCTGGAAAGTGCATTCGCCCTCAGCGGCGGTGAAGGCGAATTCGCGATCCTGTCGTCGACGCCGACGGCGACCAACCAGAACGCCTGGATCGAGTTCATGAAGGCGAAGATGGCTGCCGAGCCGAAGTTCTCCAAAATGAAGCTGGTGCAGGTGGCCTATGGCGAAGAAAGCGAACAAATCAACCAGCAGCAGGCGCTGGCGCTGGTCCAGGCGTTTCCCGATCTCAAGGTGATCATCGTCCCGGCAGGCATCGGCCTTCCGGCGGCCGCGCGTGCGCTCGAGGAGGCGGGCATGATCGGCAAGGTCAAGCTGACCGGCCTCGCGCCGGCTACTCTGATCTCGAAATACATCAAGGACGGGGCGGCCCAGGATATCTGGTGGAACGTCACCGATCTTGGCTATCTTACCTACCAGACGGCCCAGGCGCTTGCGCAGTGCAAGATCACCGGAAAGGAGGGTGAGAAGTTCACGGCAGGCAGGCTCGGCGAATACACGATTGGCGCCGGCGGCGAACTGATCCTTGGTCCAGCCAAGATCGTGACCCCCGAAAATCTGGCCGAGTTCAAGTTCTGATCCTTTGGAGTTCGAACTCCGCGGGGGCGCCGGGCCAACCGGCGCCCTTCCTAAACCTCTCGAATGAAAACAGTGCGGGGGCGGCAATGAAGATATTGCTTGCGGGCGAAACCTTTGCGGCGACGACGTCGGTCGCCGTCGGTAGCGATGTGCTTACAAGTGCGACCTCGACAAATGGCGCGACGGCCTTCAATGCCGCGCTGGCCACTGAGGGCATCGCCGTCACGCAGATCGGCGGTGAGCGTTGCAGCGCGGAGTTTCCCTATGACCTCGATGGGCTCGCCCAATATCAGGCGGTGGTGATCTCCGACGTCGGCGCCCTGACATTGCTGGTGACGCCGGATGCCCGCGCCGGGCGTGTCGGCGTCAACCGCCTCGATCTGCTCAAGGCCTATGTCGAAGGTGGCGGCGGGCTGATGCTAGCCGGCGGCTATATGGGCTTTCAGGGCATGTTCGGGACGGCGCGGTTCCACGACACCCCGGTCGAGGACGTTCTGCCGGTCCGTTGCCTACCCTACTGCGACGGCATGGAGGTGCCGCAAGGCCTGCAGGCCTCCATCCTGCAGCCGTCACATCCGATTTTTTCCGGGGTGGAGGGGCCTTTGCCGCCGATCCTCGGCATGAACAAGCTGGAATTCAGGCGCGACGGTTCATCCCGGCTTCTGGCGACCTGCCACCACCGCGGCACCGACTGGCCGCTCCTTGCCGTCGGCAGCCACGGCCGCGGCCGCACGATTGCCTGGGCAACCGATATCGGCCCGCATTGGCTCTCGCAGGATTTTCTCGCATGGCCGTTCTACGGAAAACTGACGGCGAACATGGTCCATTGGCTCGCCGGCAATGAATGAGAAAGCCGGACACCAGGTTTGACCACTGCAGTCCGCCTGCCGCTGCCTCCGATGCCGCGCGAGGCGCCGGTGACCAGCACCACCTTGCCGGCCAGGTCGAATTTCGGCGTGAACTCATTTGTCATGCAATTCCACCTTGTTCTTCAAATCGGACCGGCTGCCGTGTCGAACCGAATAGGCTCGCGTGAATTCGGCGCCCAGCAGAAATATCTCGGCCGAATAATAGACCCACAACAGCACGACGAGCAGGGCGCCGGCCGCGCCGTACGACGATGCGAAAGCGCTGGTTCCGATATACCAGCCAATCAGCGACTTGCCGATGGTGAACAGAAACCCGGTGACGACGGCGCCAAGGCCGACATCGCGCCATTGCAGACTGCGGTCGGGCAGCACCTTGTAAATCGCGGCAAACAGCAGCGCGATCAGGGCAAACGAGACAATCCCGTTGACCGCGCTCAGGATGATAGTGCCGAACGGCAGATAGGCGTTGATGACGTCTCCGAGCGCCGAAATCGCGGCGCTTACAACCAAGGACACCAGGAGCAGGAAACCGAGAGCGGCGACCAGGCCCAGGCTTGCAATGCGTGCCCGCACCAGCCGTGAGATCGTTGCTGCCCTCGGTTTGACTTTCCAGATTTCGTTCAGCGCCAGCTGCATTTCGCCGAACACGCCGGATGCGGCGACGAACAGCGTGACCAGCCCCAGAATGCTGGCAAGGGTTCCCGCTTCCTTCTGCGAAGCGTTTTCGATCGTCGCCTGCAGCAGCTCGGCACTTTGCGGTCCCATCAGGCCGGCGATCTGTGCCGAAAGGGCGAGTTGTGCCGCCTCGTGCCCGAAGGCCATGCCGGCGATAGCGACGACGATCAGCAGGATCGGCGCAAGCGAGGTCGTGGCATAAAAAGCTATCGCCGCCCCATGGCTCAGCGCATTGTCATCGATGAAGCCGAGGACGCTCTGCTTGAGGAGCCTCCAGCTCTCTGCTGCCAAATTCCACATGTGGGCCTCGCATGCTGTCAACAAACAAGTAGCGGCGGCGCAGCGCTGGGCGAGGGAGGGGCGCGAAGATCGCAACGGAGCGGCACGACAGGCCACGACAAGAACACCTCTTGCCCGAACACTTGCCAAGCGCCGGCCATCATGATGCCATGGCGCTGTGGAAGATTGCACGCTGGGTTGGGGTGGGCGATGTTGTTTCCAGGTGCAACAGGGCGCATAGGCGTGGCGTTTGCCGCGCTGCTTTTGTGCGCGCTGGTTCCTGCTCGGGGCGAGGAGCCGAAGGCGCTAAAAGGCGTCGCGCTCGTCATCGGGCAGTCCGACTATGAGCATGTCGGCAAGCTGCCCAATCCGGAAAACGACGCCCGCGCCATCGAGGAGATGTTCGACAGGCTCGGCTTCGAAACCGATGTCGCCGTCAATCGCGACGCGCGCAAATTGCGGCGCGACCTCGAAGGCTTCGTCGACGATGCCGAGGGTGCCGACGTCGCCATTATCTACTATTCCGGCCACGGCATCGAAGCCGGTGGCGAGAATTTCCTGGTGCCCGTCGATGCCGACATTGCGGCGCTCGAGGATGCCGGCGAGAAGCTGGTCCCGCTGTCGTCGATCGTGGCCGAACTGAAGGCCAAGGTGCCGGTCACCATCGTGCTGCTCGATGCCTGCCGCAACGACCCGTTTCCGCCGGGCACGCTTTTGAAACTCAAGCCGGGTGAAGCGGGCAAGCCGATCGGCGCCGGCGGCCTCGGCGAAACGCGCAGCGTCGTGGCGCTGAACGACAGCGCGCCGGCCAAGGGTTCGGCTGGCGACAGCGGTTCTGCCGACGACAGCCTGGGCCAGGTCATCGGCTTTGCCGCCGAGCCCGGCAAGGTGGCGCTCGACGGTCCCGCCGACGGCAACAGCCCCTACGCGGCAGCCATATTGCGTCACATCGACACGATGGGCGGCGAGGAATTCGGCACCGTGCTGCGCATGGTCGGCGAGGAGGTCTATCTCAAGACCGGCGGCCGGCAGCGGCCATGGGTCAATGAGAGCCTGCGCCGGCTGCTCTATTTCGGCACGCCCGCCGAGGTGCCGAAAGGCGAGGAAGGCGAGATCCTCTCAGAGCGCCGCCGGTTGCTGCTGACGATTTCGACGCTGCCCGACCCGCAACGCCGCCAGATCGAGACGATTGCCCGCGACGGCGGCGTACCGATGGACGCGCTCTACGCCATGCTGAAGACGCTGGGCACCGAGACACCCAGGGATGCGGCCGAGCTCGACAAATTGCTGCGCGGCCAGACCGAGCGGCTGAAACAGGTACTGGCCGAGCAGGCGACACTGAAGAGCCAGGATCCGGAAATCGTCCGGCTTTCAAAACTGGCCGAACAAGCGGTGCAGGAAGGCGCGCTCGAAGCAGCGCAGAAAATCCATGAGCAGGCCAAGGCCCGCGTTGGCGAACTGTCGAAAACCGTCGACCAGGCCGAGGCCGATCTCAAGGCGCGTCGTTTCGAGTTTGCCGAGGTTTTCGGCGACAGCGCCAAAACCTACGAAATCTCCTTCAGCTATCAGGCGGCAGCCCAGGACTATGCCAAGGCCTATGAGCAGGTCGAGAAATGGGACGACCATGAAGCCTGGTTCTACAAGGCAGCCGAGGCCCAGGCGCTCTCCGCGCATGGTTCTTTCTCGGGCGACAACGCCTTTCTGGTGCAGGCGGTCGCTGCCTATGAAAAGGCGCTGACCTATGTGTCGCGCGAAAACAGCCCGCGGCAATGGGCGGCCACGCAAAACAATCTCGCCACCACACTGTCGACGCTGGGCGAGCGCGAGGCCGGCCGCGAAGACCTCGACAAAGCGGCAGCCGCCTTCGATCAGGCGCTGAGCGTCTACACGCGCGACGCCAATCCGGACGACTGGGCCTCGACGCTAGGCAATCTCGGCACCGTCTATTGGCGGCTCGGCCAGCGCGAGAACGGCACGACGTTGCTCGACAATGCCGTTGCTTCGTTCCGCGCGGCGCTCGAGGTGCAAGTGTCGAAAAAGCTGCCGCTCGAATGGGCGGCGACTGAGAATAATCTCGGCATCGTGCTCTCCGAACTGGGTGAGCGCCAAGCCACCAGCGACAGCTTTCGCGCCGCCATCGAAGCGCATCGCGCCGCGCTGACCGAATACCGCAGGGAGCGCGTGCCGCTCGACTGGGCGTTGAGCCAGGTCAATCTCGGCGCGGCCTTGTTCCGCCTCGGCGAGCGTGAACAAGACGTACCGACGCTTGAGCAGGCCGTTGCCGCCTATCAGGCGGCGACGGAGGAAATGACGCGCGAGCGCGCGCCGGCGCAATGGGCGACGATCCAGAACAATTTGAGTTCGGCGCTGGAATCGATCGGCCAGATCAATGGCGACATTGCTACGCTGCAACGCGCTCGGAAGGCGGCAGAGGCCGCACTGACGGTGTGGACGCGCGAGCACGCGCCGGCGAGCTGGGCAAACGGCCAGTTGACGCTTGGCAATGCCTTGCAGCGCCTCGGCGCCAGGCAGGACGGCGATGACGCACTGCTCAAGGCGGTCGCTGCCTATGAGGCCGCACTTTCTGAATATCCGCGCGAAAAGCTGCCGCTCGACTGGGCTTCGTTGAACCAGAATCTGGGCTCGGTCTATGCGACGCTTGGCGATCGGGACACCGGCATCGACTATCTCCGGAAGTCGGCGTCCGCCTATCGCGAGGCCTCGCAGGTCTATACCGTCGCCGCCGCGCCGCTCGAATTCGCCTCAATAGAGCACAGTCTCGGCAACACGCTGTCGACCTGGGGCGACCGTGCTCGCGACAAAGCGGTCCTTGAAGAAGCGGTCGCCGCCTATGATGCAGCGCTCACCGTGCGAACCAAGGAGAGCGCCCCGAAGGACTGGGCGAAGACGCAGTACCGGCTGGGTGCAGCACTTTCCATGCTCGGCAAGGCCGATGGCGGCTCGGACGAGGCGCTCCAGCGCTCGGCGGCGGCCTATCGCGCGGCGCTCGAAGTGCAGAGCCGCGACAGCGACCCCGACGCCTGGGCGGCAACGCAATGGGGTCTCGGCCATGTGCTCCTGTTGCTGGGCGACCGCACGCAGGACGGTGAAGCCTTCCGCCAGTCGGCGACGGCGCTTGAAGCGGCGCTGCCCTTCTACGACCTCGCCACGGTGCCGGAAGATCACGCCCAGCTGCAGAACGAACTCGGCAGCGCCTATTACTACCTTGCCGGCAGCGCCAATGACCCGTCGCTCTACCAGAAGGCGGCGGCCGCGCATGAAAAGGCACTGGCCGTCTATGCCACGCTGCCCGACCGCTCGCTCTGGGCTTCGGTCGAAGGCGACCTCGGCAATGCCCGCATGATGCAGGCAAACGCCAGTTCCGACCCGGACGCCATGGCCAAGTCTGTCCAGGCCTATGAGGCGGCACTGACGGTGATAAGCCGCGACAGGGATGCCGACGAATGGCTGCGCAACCAGACCAATCTGGCCAGCGCGCTTTCGACGCTGGGCTACTGGCGCGACGACGTTGCCCTGCTGAAGCGTTCGGCCGGCATCTATCGTTCGATCCAGAGCGTGCGCACGCGCGACCGCGCCCCCGAACGTTGGGCCAGCACGCAGGCAAGCCTGGCCAATGTGCTTGGCATGATCGGCGCGAAAGAGCCTTCGCCGGCTTTGTTCCACGAGGCGGTCGCCGTCAATCGGGCGTTGGCAGACCAGGTCGACCGCGACCGCGACCCCGAGCGCTGGGCGAGCCTGCAAAACGAGATCGGCTATCAGCTGACGCTCGCCGGCCGCGCCGAAAACGACGTCGCCAAAATCGAGGAGGCGGTGCCGATCCTGCGCGAGGCCATCGCCGTGCAGAAGAAGATCGGTTCGGTGCCGGGCATTGCGTTCACCGAGGACAGCCTGTGCGACGTGCTTACCGATCTGGGTGCTGCTCGCAAGCAGAAGGCAATGGCCGAGGAAGCGATAGCCGCCTGCCAGCATGCGCTCGTCATCTTTCGGGATGGCAAGATGGACGACCTTGCCGCCGGCTCCGCAAAGAACCTTGCCGAGGCACAAGCGTTGCTGGCCGAATTGCAATAGCGCACAGGAAAAGGTGGCCGCGACCGGTTTCGATTGGCAAAGGGTTGCCGTTCCCTGCTATTCCCGCTTCAAATCAAAAAAGCAGTGGACGTTTCCAGCATGACCAATGTCGCCTTGACTGGGCTTGCCCGGGATCTTGCCAAGCGCGCGGCGGAAGGCCGCCCGGTGCGCATCGGTGTCATCGGTTCGGGCGAGATGGGCACCGATCTGGTGACACAAGGCATGCTGATGCCGGGCATTTCGGTTTGCGCGATTTCGACCCGCCGGCCGCATACAGCGCGTGACGCCATCCGCATCGCCTATGGCGACGAGGCGATGGCAGCCGAAGCGGACAGCGCTTCGAAGGTCAGCCAGGCGATCGAGAGCGGCAAGATCGCAATCACCTCGAACGAGATGCTGGTCACCAATCCGCTCATCGATGTTGTCATCGATGCCACCGGCAAGCCCGGCGTCGCCGCCGATTTCGACCTGATGGCGATGCAGCACGGCAAGCATCTGGTGATGATGAATGTCGAGGCCGACGTCACTATTGGCTGCTACCTCAAGCAGCAGGCCGACCGGCTCGGCGTCGTCTATTCGGTCGGCGCCGGCGACGAGCCGTCGAGCTGCATGGAGCTGATCGAGTTCGCCTCGGCGCTCGGCTACACCATCGTCTCCGCCGGCAAGGGCAAGAACAACCCTCTCAACCACGACGCCGTTCCCGACGACTACCGCGCGGAAGCGCTGCGCCGCAACATGAATCCGCGCATGCTGGTCGAGTTCGTCGACGGCTCGAAAACCATGGTCGAGATGTGCGCCATCGCCAACGCCACTGGGCTGGTACCCGACGTTCCCGGCATGCACGGCCCCAAGGCCGACCGTGACGAGCTGGTCAAGGTGCTGATCCCGCGCGAGCAGGGCGGCATCCTGTCGAAGAAGGGCGTTGTCGACTATACCGTCGGCAAGGGCGTGGCGCCCGGTGTCTTCGTCATCGTCGAGGCGACTCATCCGCGGATCATCGAGCGCATGGACGATCTGCATATCGGCCACGGCCCCTATTACAGCTTCTTCAGGCCCTACCATCTTACCTCGCTGGAAGTGCCGCTGACGGCCGCCCGTATCGCGCTTTACGGCAAGCCCGACATGGTGCCGCTGCCGAGGCCGGTGGCCGAGGTCTGCGCCGTGGCCAAGCGCGATCTGGCGGCAGGCGAGACGTTCGACGCGATCGGCGAGACCTGCTACCGCTCCTGGACCATGACCGTCGAGGAGGCTCGCGCCCACCACGCCGTGCCCGTCGGCCTGCTCGAAGGCGGCAAGGTGCTGAAACCGGTGAGGAAAGGCGAATTGCTCACCGCCGACAATGCCGCGCCCGACCCGACGACCAGGCTATTCGCCTTGCGCCGGCTGCAGGACGAGATGCTGTATGGGGCGGGTTAGGTGCGGTGCAGAAACTTTGACGTCGGC
>NZ_JAMYNN010000020.1:0-106124 GCF_040319055.1 Mesorhizobium sp. M0960
ATTGCGGCCCAGCTCGAGAGGAGTTGGGAAGCCACGCTCAGGCGCGTGGAGACCTGCGAGGCCCGGCTGAGCGAAGTCCAGCGTGCGGAGCCTGTCGACGCGGTTCCGGACTTCACGGGCTTCGCCCAGAATCTCGAGGCCACCTGGAACGCGCCGGGTGTCGACATGCGCTGTCGTCAGCAACTGCTGCGCGCGCTCATCAAGGACATCGTGGCCGATGTCGATGACGATGCGCGCGACGTGATCTTGACCATCCACTGGCACGGAGGCCAGCACTCGCAGGTACGGGTTCGCAAGCCCAAATCCGGAGAGCATGGCCAGCGTACGCCTGAGGAGGCTCTGGCGATCATGCGATCCATGGCAACCCGGTGGTCGGATGCCGAAATCGCTGCCACACTCAATCGCATGGGCATGCAGACCGGTCAGGGAAAGACCTGGACCGCGCGTCGCGTCCAATCGCTGCGCACGGTGCACAAGATCAGCGGCTATCGCTCTTCCGACAAGAATGGCGAGTGGCTTACCATGTCGGACGCGGCCGCCCGGCTTGGAGTCTCACACGTCAAAATCCGCCGGTTCATCAGGGATGGCCTCTTGCCTGCCGAGCAGGTCATGCGCGGCGCGGGCCGATTTGACGCGCAATACTCCGCGTCGCATCCACGACGACAACCAGGAATCGCTGTTTTCCGCCATTTGAAAAGGAGGTGCATAATGAATCGGTCTTCGCGCTGAACCGCAAGAATGCGCTCTTCGCCGGCTCAGACGGCGGCGCCGAGCACTGGGCAACGATCGCCTCGCTGATCGAGACATGCAAGCTCAACGGCGTCGAGCCTCATACCTATCTCGCTGACGTGATCGCCCGGATCGTCGCCGGCCATCCACAAAGCCAGATCGACGATCTGCTGCCTTGGGCCTACAGACCTATGCCGCTCAAGGCCGTGGCCTGAGAACAGCGGTTACTCCCGAGAACGTGCGGGAGCGCATCATCGACCTCGCCTTGAACAGGCCGGAACTGTCGCCGCGCGAACTGGCGGTAACGTTCACCGACGCCGAAAGCTATTTTGTCGCAGAGGCTTCGGTCTACCGTCTGCTCAAGACCCATGATCTGATCACCAGCCCTGCCTTCATCGTCATCAAGGCCGCCGACGAGTTCAAGGACAAGACAACGGCGCCCAACCAGCTGTGGCAGACCGACTTTACCCATTTGAAGGTCATCGGCTGGGGCTGGTTCTATCTCTCCACCATTCTGGACGACTTCTCCCGCTACATCATCGCCTGGAAGCTATGCACGACCATGAGGGTGGAGGACGTCACCGACACGCTGAACCTGGCGCTCACGGCATCGGGCTGCGATCGGGCTATCTATCGGCGGCCGCGGCTGCTCTCCGACAACGGCCCGTGCTACGTCGCCGGCGGCCTGGCCGATTGGCTCTCGGATCAAAACATGGAGCACACCCGCGGCGCGCCCAGCCATCCGCAGACGCAGGGCAAGATCGAGCGCTGGCACCAGACGCTGAAGAACCGCATTCTGCTCGAAAACTACTTCCTGCCCGGCGATCTCGACAGGCAGATCGCCGCCTTCGTCGAGCACTACAATCACCGGCGCTACCACGAAAGCCTCGGCAATCTCACCCCGGCCGACGTCTACTTCGGCCGAGGCCAGACCATTCTGTTGCAACGAGAAAAGATCAAACGAAAGACCATCGAACAACGGCGCTTGCGACACCGCAGAGACGCCGCCTAAAATGACACCGAGATGCGCCAGAGCCTCCGCTAAATCAGAGCGCCAGTTGTCTCAAATTCCCTGACGACGGACAGTAGCCGAAGTTCGATGGTGATGCCGTGAGCGCATGGATCCCACCCCATCGTGCTACGGCGACAAACCTTTAAAACGCAATGCCAAGCACGGCTAAACCGAACCTGTCCGGCAGAGCTCGCTTCTTTCCCGTTCTCGCTACTTATCGGTTAAACGCTTGGGTAGAGGTCCGCTTTCGCCTAAATACTTTTTGCTGCGCACCTAACCGTGAGATGGGCGCCATTAACCGCGAGGGGTACCCCATTAATGGAGCTACCTTCGAGGCCAGGAACACCACCGGCTCAGCAATCTCGCGAGCCTGTCCGAACCGTCGCATAGGACAGTGCCAGCAATTACTCATCCGTCTTGCCGTCCCACTTTCCGCCATTGCAATGTCGATATAGCCCGGAGCCACCGCGTTGACTCGTATCAAGTTGGGCGCATGCTCGCGGCACATGATGTGGGTTAGCGACCGAACTCCGCCCCTCGAGGCGGTATAGCCAACGTGCGCAAACCCGCCAGTAAAAGCCACGACCGACAGGATACTGATGACAGCTCCGCGCGTCGTCTTCAGGGCTAGAGGAACGCCGGCGATGTCGAAGGCGCCCGTAGGACCGGACTGACTACCATTTCAGCCGCAGCACCGATCCCCCGGTACACTCAGAAAAGCGACCTTCAACAGCACCTCGCTCGAATCTTTATAACCAGGTCGGGGTGAACTATGGATCGCGGGCGGAATAGGCTCAGAAATCCAAGCGCAGCGGGTTCGGAAACTCTGCGAGCTGCCACCTCGACGGCGTCGGGCGCCAACGCGCGGCCCGCCGCCCTTATGCAGATAATATGCGCATTTAACCGATAGAACGCCGTTTCATGCGATATGGGGAAGGACGCGGTGAAACGTACACGTTTTCTCTTGTTAACAGCCAGCCATGCAGAAACCCTGCGCAGGGCTCATTGATCCGCAATCAATTGCAAGCAGAGACGGTACATGAATCTGGATCGAATTGACCGGAAGATTCTTAATGCTGTGCAGTGCAACAATCGACTTACAACAGAGGAATTAGGCGAGATCGCTGGACTATCCGCTACCGCCTGCCAGAGGAGATTGAAGCGACTTCGAGATGCCTGTGTGGTTGAAGCGGACGTTTCGATAGTTTGTCCAGAAGCCGTCGGACGACCGTTGCTGCTGCTGGTCTCGATCACGCTCGAGCGCGAACGAGCAGGTATTATCGATCGATTTAAGCAGGCGATTCGGCGCATGCCAGAGATCATGTGCGCATATTATGTAACTGGCGACTCTGACTTCATTCTTACGGTATCTGCACATGACATGGTAGAGTGCGAAGCTTTTACTTGGAAATTCTTTTACGAACATCCAGGTTAAGGGATTTAAAACAACCGTGGTGATGGATAGGATCAAAGCATCTTTTGCTTTGCCGGCCGGCGAGTAGTCGAGCCGATCACACGAGGCGATTTTCGATGCCAACTAATCGAAATGTTGCCTCGGTAGAGCGCTCTTACTGTGGCTGCTCGCATCCGAGTGAACGGGGCGCGTGGGCAGCCACCGATCCTCAGATTCCATCTGGGCGGATCGGACGTCTTGAAACAGCACAAACCTGGTTGTCCGCTGAGCCGAATGGCCGTCGCCTGGCCGGTGTCTCGTTCCGCTATCGCTTGATTCGGACTTAGGGCAGAGAGTCCGAGGGAGGATCGTCAGGCACTCAACAACAAGAATCGAGAGGCTGTCGGGGGAGTACCGGTGCGGCGTACTTTAACGTGGTGATATTGTGCGGTAGCGGCCGAAAAAACGCGGCTTTCCTGCGGGGAAGCTAGGCCCTTCGCGCAAAGAAGCTGTTTGGTACTTGTTACATTTGTTGCCATACGGAGGGGCTAGGGTGTCCGATCCAATATACGATGATCTCGATCAACAGGATAAAATCATGAAAGTCTCCGGCGTGAATACGGCCAGTGTCCAAAAAAATCTGGCATTTCCGATCGCCGAGTTTGAGCAACGCCTTAAAGCTGTCCGACAGGAAATGTCAACTCGGCAGCTTGATATGCTGATCGTGACAACTCCCGAAAACATGTATTACCTAACTGGGTTCGATACTCTGGGCTATACCTCTACACAGTTCCTATTAGTGCCACTAGATGGCGATCCGTTCCTTATAACTCGCGCCATAGAGGAGACAAATGTCGTAATATCCTCGTGGACAGAGCAACGGGCTAGTTACATGGATCACGAGTCGCCCATCGAGCTTCTCGCGGAAACCATCAAAAGCAAGGGGTACGCGAACTCGATTATCGGCGTTGAAAAAATAAGCATATTTCTGACCGTCGCCAATTATGAACGACTGAAATATCTACTTCCAAGCACGAAGTTTGAAGACGGTTCCTTGACTGTCGAAAGTGCTAGAGTCGTCAAGTCAGACCTTGAGATCGACTATATCCGTCAAGCTGCCCGAATTGCGGACGCGGGCATGGAGGCTGGCCTTAACCAAGTTCACGTTGGTGCGAGCGAGAATGATATCGCTGCGGAGATTCAGCGAGTTGTGACGATCATGGGCAGCGACTGTACGAGTGGGCCGCCGCTAATTTCATCCGGCGTTCGCACCAGCTACTGCCATGCCACCTGGTCCGGCAGAAAAATTGTGGAAGGTGATCCAGTCCTATTGGAACTATCAGGCAACATCCGGCGCTACAGTGCAGCTGTCATGCGAATTGCCGTCGCCAAGTCAGCCAACCCTGAGTTTGCGCGCATGGAAGATGTATCCCGCAGGGCTTTGGAAAAAATGATTGAAGCCATCCGGCCTGACCGCCCCATGGGAGAAGTTTGGGATGTTTGGTCAAGGACAGTGACCGACGGCGGCTATGAGGGGCGTTTCAAACGGACCGGTTATTCGATCGGAGTTAATTACCCTCCCGATTGGGGCGAGGGCTATATTCTTTCTTTCAAGCGAGGAGAAACTCGGACGCTTCGTCCCAATATGACATTCCATATTCCGTCGATGGTTAAGGTATTTGGCTTTGCAGACGCGGGTACAAGTGAGACCGTGCGCGTGACAGAGACGGGATGTGAAATACTCACCAATGTCGAGCGTAAGATTTACGTTCGGTAAGCGACCATAGTCAACCTCAGAACTGCCGCGGGGTAATGTCGAACCCAATATGCATAGGCTGGATTGTAGTCGGCGTAAGCGGCGTTCTGGGATGGCGACGTCGACCCGTTGCGGCTGAACGCCAGTCGCGAGTAACGCCACAGAGGCTTAAGCTTCTTCGACCTTAAAGGACAACCCTATGCCCATCCTCAATCGCGTCGCCGAGCTTCTCCCTGAGATTGTGGCTTGGCGCCGCGACATCCATGCGCATCCTGAACTGGGCTTTGACGAACATCGCACTTCGGCTTTCGTCGCCGAGCGCCTGCGCGAATTCGGCTGCGACGAGATCGTCACAGACTTCGGTAAGACCGGCGTCATTGGCGTCATCAGGGGCGAGAGGGCCGCGAGCAACGCCAAGGTCATCGGTTTGCGCGCTGACATGGATGCGCTGCCGATAGAGGAAGTGACTGGTTTGCCTTATGCCTCCAAGAACAACGGCGTCATGCATGCCTGCGGACATGACGGTCACACAGCGATGCTGTTGGGCGCAGCGCGTTACCTTTCCGAGACCCGGAATTTTGCTGGCACGGCCGTCTTGATTTTCCAACCAGCAGAGGAACTTGGCGTAGGGGCGGTCGCGATGATACAGGACCGCCTGATGGACCGGTTCGGAATCGAGCAGGTGTTTGGGATGCATGCTTTTCCGGGCTTGCCTATCGGCACCTTTGGAATTAGCCAGGGTCCGACGATGGCGGCAACCGATGAGATCGAGATTCGAGTCGAGGGCCACGGCGGCCATCCCGGGAGGCCCCATGAATGCATTGATTCAATTCATGTTGGAGCGCAGCTTATAGTCGCGATGCAACAAATCTTGGCGCAGAATGTTAGCCCCGTCGATTCGGCCGGCCTTTCGTTTCATCTGTTCCATTCGGGCAACACGCAGAGAATTATTCCCCAGACAGCTGAGCTGCGCGGCAGTATGCGGACGCTTACGCCGGAGGTGCGTCAGCTTATTAAGAAGCGCGTGGGCGAGGTAGTAGCTGGCATCGCGCAGGTAACGGGCGCCAGGATCGATCTAACGATCCAAGACAGCGATGCTGTTGTTTTCAATCACGCTGTGCCCACCAAACTTGCACTTCATGCTGCGAAGGATGTGGCCGGCGAAAACAGCGTCCTCGAAACGCCGCCAGTTATGGTTGGAGAAGATTTCTCCTTCATGGCGCAGGCGCGTCCGGGTGCTTTCATCTGGTGCGGGAATGGCAACAGCGCTGGTTTGCATAACCCCGCTTTCGATTTCAACGATGAGGCTATCCCGTACGGCACATCGTACTGGATCAAGCTAGTAGAAAACACGCTCGGGAGTTAGAATTTTCGTCTCGCCGGCGCCCTGTTGGTGACCGCGACGTCGTTGGCGTTGGGGTTAGGCGCGCCGATCTGGCCACGTTAATACCGACTGCTTTAGCGAAAACGAGTGGGACCGAGAGGTTTGGCAGCTGTGGTGTCGCTCGCTGCGCACACAAATCGCTTTGCGGATCTTACCGATGCGGCGAAAGATATTCGTGTTGCTTCTGTTTCGGCGGATGACCAGCTCTGGCATCGGTCGAAGCTTGCCTGCGATGACCGAGATAGTAGATGCGGTCGTCTCCCATACGCTGCCGCTCGGGCGGAGGGCAAACGCAAATGTCCGTTGATCGCTTCGATCAGATTACTGCGGTGTCCATAACGATTTCGCAATTTCGGCATATCCACGGACAAGAACCTTCGGTCACCTGTTGGCAGCCAGCCGCAACTCAGATCCATTTGAACTGGATCTGACAGGCTGACTAAGGGACTAGGAAAGGGACTCGAAGGTCATCCGAACGAGAGTCGTAATGTCATAGACTGGCAATTTGACTGCACGACGGATTGCGGACGTGACCACCGGAAACAAGGTACATTCGAATAGGATGGCTGCAATATCAGGATGCTCGGCACGAAGCTGCGCGATACAGGCAGCTATATCGATTTCTAGATCAGCAACGCAGCTAGCGATTTCGACCTCGGCGGCTTTATCGGCTTTGTTTTCGGTAGGTTCGGTCGGAGAATGTGGGTGGAATGTCTTAAGCCGCTCCATCAGTTTATTGCCGATGCCACCCCCGATGACCACCCTCTCGCGATCAGCCGGATCGTTTATCCCGAGGAGATCGAAATCGCAGTGAGCTGCATTGGCAGTGATGATAGCGAGCTTAGCAGCCGGCTGCAGCTGGCGCAGCAGAGTTGGAATAAGCAAAAGGCTTGACATCGCGACTGGAATGTCCACTGCTGCAGCGATGGCTGCTTGGTACCTGATCAAGAAACCGCAGTCTGCCGTAATCGCCTTTGCGCCTCTTTCGACCAAACGCTTGGCAGCTTCAATGCAAGGGGACTCAAGCGCTCGATCTCCGCGGAAAACGAATTCGGCCCAAGAACCAGAAACCCTTTCCGATATGATCGGGAAGTTAAATGTAACTGGATTCAACAAGGACCCCGCTGACCATAGCGGCTCTTCGCCGGCCGCAGGCCCCCCCTCCAGTGTGAGAAGCCCAAGACAGTGGAATTTTGTCAAGGTCATCAAAAACCCCGCGTTGAGACCTCCGACAGCGACTTTGGGAACTTAATAACTGTCTGCCGGCCTAGCTTCAACCATTTCATATCTCAGCATTTGGGTTCCGCCTGCCAAGTTGTTTCCGCCGTACCGCGATGTGTCAGCGACGGCCGCCGTCGGTCGAACCAAGACAAACTTAGCATCTCTGATATAGCCGCATCGCGGAAATCGCCGGCTGTCAATGCATGAATAACGACGCTTTTTCGACGAAAACGCACCTTTCCTGCGATTGCTTAGCGGAGCACCATCCGAATACAGCCGGCGACCATTGCGGGAGGTCAGGTCACATCGAATTAGAGCGCTATCCACTTCGGCGAATACAGGATGGCTTGGACGCGCGGCCTCGCTAGTCAACGAGTCAAAGGTTCGACGTCGTGGTGCGCGGACTTCCGCGCAGCCGGGATATGCAGGGAACAACGCGAACGTGTAGGTGCGCACGATCGGACCCGAGCGACGAGTGTTCTGCTAGGGTCGAGGACCGGCCAAGAGCTCTGTCTGAACCAGACTGGCCCGATCTGCTTTCAAAATCACATCGGCCATCTTCTCAGCGACCATTATCGTTGGAATGTTCGTGTTAGCCCGGGGGCAGAATGGCATTACCGAAGCGTCGGCGATTCTCAAGCCCGAAACGCCATGAACGCGCCCAGACGGATCTGTGACAGCGCCAGGATCTGAGGCTGCCCCCATTTTGCAGGTTGACGTCGGATGAGAACTTCCGATGACGTTTAAACGTACGAATTGATCTAGCTGTTCTTCATTATTAAGAAGGTCAGAAATGCTCTGGCCATCCGTTATTACTTGCCTGATGAGCCAACGCCGCAGCTGCGGAGAGCTGTCCATAAGCCGCGCCAGTATTGAGGTTAGCACGTAATTTTTTCGAGTGATCCGGCTCACCCGTTTCGCTCGAGTGTTCCAGGCTGAGGGGAACGCATCGATCGCCATAGAAGACAGTGAACTCTGCTGCAGCAGTCGGGCCATGAGGCGAAACCCTTGCTTCAATCGCTCGATGTCACGCTTGTCACTCAACCAGTTAAAATTCACCTCCGACTCAATGGTGTGAGCGCGATCCTTGAGCGTGATGGCTCCGGTCGAATAACTGCGATTGACCCACAATGAAAGGGTTCCGAGGCGCTGCCCAACCGGGTGCCAAGACGACTTAGCAAGAGCTGATATTGCCATATCTGTCGAAGGGCAGCCATCGTAACCCGACGAGTAGCGAGCATGCATTTGGATGTGCCCGCTGACATCGGGTGACATGCGATCGCCTGGCTTCAAATAGGCAGAAAGGGAGATGGCGGCGTGCTCCTGGAGATTCTGCCCCACACCCTTCAAGTCGGCAACGATTGGAATTCCGAGTTTCGTCAATTGCTCCGCCGCACCGATTCCGGAACGCATCAGTAAGGCGGGTGAATGGAGCGTCCCGGCACAAAGGATCACCGTTGACGCACTAAACGACTGCCGGCCGGACTTGCTCTCCGTCTCAACACCCGTGACCATAGTCCCCGAAGACGTCAGTTGCACAACGGTGGTACCCGACAAGATTGCTAAGTTGGACCGAGAGCGGACGGTTTCAGACAAGTAAGCCATCGCCGCGGAGACGCGTTGGCCGTTGCGGGCGGTCAACGGAACCACGGAGTAACCGTCGCCGAATGCTCCATTGAAGTCAGGTCTGAAATGAATGCCTAAAGCGTCGTAGGCTTCTGACACTGCTCGGATAAAGCCGGACCAGTCCGATCGCCGCACACGTTGGATTGGTAGCGGCCCGTCCCTGCCGTGGAATTCGTCAGTGAAATCCAAATCGCTTTCGAGACGAAGGAAATAAGGCAAGACTTCCTCCCAGCCCCAGCCGGTTGCACCGCTCGACGCCCACCCATCGTAGTCTTCGGGACCACCGCGATTTGCTACTAGGCCATTGATGCTGGAGCCGCCGCCAAGGATACGGGCTTGTTCGTAGTAAATTGGCTTGCGGCCATCCCCGACAGTCGTCACTTCTAATGACGGCCACTGATAGTCGGCATTGAGGTAGGCGCGCGTTGGGTTGGCGTCGAGGATATCCTCGGGAATGGCGTTCGGTGGGGTGTCGGAGCCGGCCTCGATGAGCAGCACCCGACTTCCTTGCGCGGAAAGCCTATTTGCCATCACGCAACCCGAGGAACCGCCACCGACGATGATATAATCAAAAACCAATACCAACCCCTATTTCCCACCGTCAAACTGGACCGAACGAAAGCACGGCAATGCCGGGCTCTGCTTAATGAGTGCTCATACTAGGCTCGCAAAGTGCCACTCACGCCGGCTCGCCTAGGTGAGTGTAGCAGCACCGCAAAGCAAACCGTATGCAAGCGACTCCCATTTGCGCTCAGAAAATCGGCGTCTCATGTGTGCGGACGCCGGAATTCGACGAGAGAGCGGGAACCTACGAGGTTAAAAGTTCCGTGGCAGCCCTCAGATCGTGTGGGGCTGCTGGCAACAGCGGAGCGATGCAAAAGCCACGCGACTTGCTGTTTCATCCACGGATGAAGTGACGATTAAGTGCCCAAGAAGATCCTGGAGCTGCACCATCAGCTCGGGCTCGATTTAAGTGGCATCCTCCCGGGTTACGATGAGCGCGGGACTTGCGATTTTGCTGCGGCGTCGGGAGGGCGTAGCCCGACCAGAGCTGCAGCCCGCGCGGCATAAATAAGCCACGTCGGCGTGCGCCCGTCAAGGCTCGAATGCGGGCGCCCGATCGACGCGCGGGCCTCGAACACGCTGTCGTAGGCGCGCAGATAGACCTCGTTGTATTTGATCGTGCGCCACAGCCGCTCGACCAAGACGTTGTCGCGCCAGGCACCTTCGTAATCCATGCTGATGAACATGCTCGCCGCCGTCAGCACGCCTAAACTCGAGGCTGGTGAACTGGCTGTCCTGGTCCGTGTTGAAGATCTCCGTCGGCCAAGTCTGGCCAGGCCTCCTCCAGCGCTTCGACGCAAAACACCGCCTCCATCGTGATTGAGACCCGATGGGCCAGCACCCGCTGGCTGAACACGTCGACGACGGCTGCCGGAAAGACGAGGCCGCGCCGCATCGGGATATAGCTGATGTTCATCGCCCAAGGCATGGTTCGGCCGTGCGATCTTCGTGCCGCGTAACCGATACGGCTAGATCTTGTGGCCCGCAGCTGGCTTGCTCGTGTTCGGGCGCCGATAGATCGCAGAAAATCCCCATGGCTTCATCAGCCTCGCGACATGGCGGCGGCCGACCACGACACCCGCTCGCCGCAGCAGCGCCCGAAGCGTCCGCGCCCGACGATGGGGGTAATCGAGATGCAACTCGTCGAGCCGGCGCATCAGCGCCAGGTCCTCGGCCGAGACCGGCCGGGGCTTATAGTAGACCCTACTGCGGGCAAGGCCGAGCTTCTTGGCTTGCTCCACGATCGGAAAGGCGTGCTCGCGGTCGATCATCGTTTTGCGCTCAACAGGCCGGCTTTGCTGAGCGCTCCCTCTAAAAATCGTTGACCAGCGTCAGTTCGCCGATCTTGGCATGCAGCGCCTTCAAATCGACCGGCACTTCGGTCGCCCCCGCCCTGTCCGGCCCGAACACCCCGGCCGCGCTTTCCAGCAGATGGTTCTTCCAGGTCGTGATCTGGTTCGGGTGAACGTCGAACTGTTGCGCCAGCTCGGCCAGCGACTTCTCCCCTCCTTCATCACGGCGGCCAAGCCACCTTCGCCTTGAAAGCCGGTGAAGGCGTCCGGCGGCTTCTCTTCGTCATGTCTGCTCCTGATTCGCAGCGAGAAACCTCGCCGCCGTCAGGCATGAAATCCACTTATGCCACCGTCCGAATTTGCGGAGCCAGCTCTGATCGCGCCGCACCAGCGCCTCGAGATCAACGCAACTGAACAACTCGCCAGGCCGTTCGTCCCGCCGCGCATGTCTCATTCTCCTCCCCGGAGAAACTGAATCACGCTCACAGCCCGGCTCGAGCTACTTTTCAGAAGCGTTCAGGTGAAAACCGCTCGTCATATTGCACATCATCGTCCCACTTTCGATGACATGGAGACTCTCCAAACACCAAGCGGTCCAGGGCTGCATAAGGCGCTGGCCTCTCCCTATACGTCTATGTCGATTGGCACGGCCAAAGTCACCTTAGTCCGATCCATTACCACCAAGGTTGTATAGTTCTTGACAGCGGGGCTATCGAAGAAAAACCGACGAGTAAATGCCTCATAGTCGAGCAAGTCACGCACTGACACGAGGAGAACAAAATCAGCATTGCCTGTCACAGTATATGCGCTCATGACTTCAGGCGCGCGCCGTATAGCCTGCTTAAATCGATCAAACGTGTCGGAGCGATAGGACTCAAGATCGACCAAAATCAGCATCATTAAGGGCCGGCCCACAGCTTCAGGCGACACTACCGAAACGTCAGCCTCAATCACCCTAGCTTCCCGAAGCTGCTTCAATCGCCGTTGACAAGCGGTAGACGAGATGCCGGCGATTTGCCCCAATTCTTCCGTTGTCTGGCGGTTGTTACGCTGAACGGCGCTCAAAATCTTCAGGTCAATTCGGTCCAAATCCATCGTTGATCTCCGCAGAAAGTCAAACATGCGCATGAAAGATGCGCTTCGCCATCGCCACTGACGGAAGTGTCAGACGAACATGCTGAGCAGGGCGCGACAGAGGTGACAACCTGAGATCCCGGACCATGGAAAATACTGGGTACCCCCTCGGCTTCGAAGGCAACGCTGCACAAAGAAGAGCATTCATGCCTTTGCCCGCTTCAAGTATTAGCAAGCCCGATTTTGCCCAGTTCGTCCATCATGAATTAAACCCGTGTACGATTATCCTCAAAGCAGCCCGCCAGGTGGCGTCGAGCATTGGCGTGTTAACGGCCATCCGGGTATTAATAAGATCTTACGATCACAAATTAAGGACGGGGGAAACCCCCAATGTTTCGTTACTCCCTGCCGCATATATGCGCAGCAGCCAAAACTTCGCATCTTTGCTGCATTTTGCCAACCAAAATTTGCGCAAGCCGGCCAAGCAAGCGGGCTATCTTCGCTAGGACGGCAACTGATGCGCCTGAACCCACCCACGGAACCCGGCCTGATATATTTGCAGGCTGCTAACTCGAAGGAGTATGCCCCATGAACAAGCAGGTCGCCCCAATCAACCATGTAAGCCTTGCGGTCTTTGATCGCCTTGAATCAGAGGTGCGCAGCTACATCAGGTCCTTCCCCGTCATGTTCGATCGCGGTGTTGGGACCACTTTAATAGCTGCAGATGGTCGGGAGTACCTCGATTTCTTTGGTGGTGCAGGCGCCTTGAATTACGGGCACAACAACCCTGCTTTCAAGAAGGCGTTGCTGGAGTATATCGAGCGCGATGGAATCGTGCACGGGCTCGATCTTGCCACCACTGCCAAGAAGGCCTTTATTGAAGCTTTCGAGCAGTATATTCTGAAGCCGCGTGGTCTCTCATACAAATTGCAGTTTCCCGGTCCAACGGGTACGAATGCAGTCGAAGCGGCACTGAAACTAGCTCGCCAAGTGGCCGGCAGGTCAAACATTGTCTCCTTTACAAACTCGTTTCATGGCGAAAGCGCAGGAGCCCTGGCGGCAACCTCAAACAAGGAACACCGAACTGCTGCCGGCTTTCCCCTCGCCCACGTCACAACGTTGCCGTATGAGGGGTATCTCGGAGCTTCCGTTGACACGATCAGGTACTTTGAGAAGCTTCTCGATGATCCGAACAGCGGCCTCGACAAACCGGCTGCAGTCATATTGGAAGCAGTCCAAGGTGAAGGCGGCATCAACGCTGCCAGCGTTGATTGGCTGCAACGGCTCCGCGAGCTGACTTCGCGTCACGGAATTCTCATGATCCTGGACGACATTCAGGCCGGCGTCGGTCGCGCGGGCAAATTCTTCAGTTTCGAAGCAGCCGCGATTGTGCCGGACATCGTTACCCTGTCCAAGTCGTTGTCGGCGATCGGAACGCCGATGGCCCTTGTTCTCATCAAGCCTGAACTTGACCTTTGGGCGCCTGCCGCGCACACCGGCACGTTCAGAGGTAACAATTATGCTTTCGTTACCGCTCGTGCGGCTCTTGAGACCTACTGGTCCGACTCGAAATTCGAGGCGGAGATCGCGCGCAAGTCTGCGATCTTGGCTACAGAGCTCAAGTCGATCACGGCCGACTTCCCTGCCCTTGAACTGAGCTTACGAGGCCGCGGATTGATGTATGGGCTCGTCTCGCCAAAGCACCACGCGTTACCGGCCCTTGTTTCGCAGGAAGCCTTCCGTCGCGGTTTGGTTATCGAGACTGCCGGTTCCTACGGTGAAGTGCTGAAGTTCATGACTGCGCTTACTATCGCCGATGCCGACCTGCGTCGTGGTCTGTCCATCATTCGCGACAGCATCGAGGCGGTGCAAGGCAGTCTGCCACCAAGCCTTCGCAAGTAGAGACCAGTATTCAGTCCATACCGATCCTCAAGGGTCGGCTTTGGCTTGATAATCGACAAAGTACCGGTGGTGCGGCCTGTCTGCACCACCGCGAATACGGCAGGACACCGCGATTGCGGATCCAGCGCGAGGGAGGGCTGAATGGCGAATACCGCAGTGATCAAAAATTACATCGATGGGATGTGGCAGGATTGTGTATCCGGTGCACGGATCGAGGTCGATGACCCCGCGACCGGCGAGACTATTGCGGTTATAGCAGAAGCAGGACCCAGAGACGTCGAACTCGCCGTTGCTGCCGCCCACCGCGTTTTTCGCGACCGCGTTCTGATAGACATGCATCCCTATGATCGCGGGCGCATGCTGTTTCGAGTTGCCGACGCCCTTGAAGCGCGCCACGAGGAGATAGCGAGCGTCAACTGCGCCGAGACGGGGAAGGGTCTAGATCTCGCCCGCGACGAAGTTCGGACCGCGATCAGATACCTGCGCTACTATGGCGGCCTGGCCGACAAGCTCGAAGGGCGCTCGATACCACGCGGGGCCAACCTGGTCGACTACACTGTCAGAAGTCCCTTTGGTGTGTCTGCTCAAATCGTTCCGTGGAATGGTCCCCTTGAACTGACGGCCCGCTCGCTAGCCTGCGCCATCGCAACCGGCAACTCAGTTGTGGTGAAGTCGCCAGAACTGGCTCCGCTATCCGGAGTTGAACTTGCAAGGGCCTGCGAGGCTGCCGGGGTTCCTGCCGGAGCCGTCAACGTGCTCACTGGATACGGCCAAACGGCAGGCCAGGCGCTGATCGAACACCCCGATGTTCGCCACATCGTTTTCACGGGCTCGCTAGCCACCGGACGAACGGTCCTCAGGAGCGCTTCAGAGCGCGTCGTGCCTTGCATAATGGAGCTCGGCGGCAAGTCGGCTGCAGTCGTCTATTCCGATGCCGATCTCGATTGCGTTGTGGAAGCGGTTCGCATCGGGACCTTCTTAAATGCAGGCCAGAATTGCAACAACCTTACGCGTCTGATTGTGGAGGATTCTATTGCGGACGAGCTGGTCGAACGGGTGAAAGTCCGCGTCGAAGGGCTGTCGATCGGTCCAGGTCGCCAGAACTGCGACATCACCCCGATGATCTCCCAAAAACAGCGACAGGGAGTCGAACGGGCTTGCCAGGAGGCCCTCTCGCAGGGTGCACGGCTCGTGACCGGCGGGACTGTACTTTCGGAACGGAGCGGCTATTTCATGGCGGCAACAGTATTTGCAGATGTGGCGCGGCAGAGCAGTCTCTTCCAGAAGGAAGTATTCGGCCCTGTTCTCTCGGTCACCACGTTCGATGATCCGTTAATGGCGGTCGAACTCGCGAACGATACCGATCAAGGCTTGGCAGCAGGTGTATTCACGAGAAATATCAACCAGGCCCTTTGGACCGCCGATCGCCTTTGGGCTGGCCAAGTGTACGTGAATGGATGGTATGTCGGCGGTGTAGAAACGCCGTTCGGTGGAGTGAAGCAGTCAGGATACGGACGAGAAAAGGGCCAGGAGGCGCTGGACGGCTACGTCCAGACGCGAAACATCGGCATCCAGATCTCGCAAGCCGAATGCGGCTCCGTCAGCAGTAGGCCGAGATGACGTTGATTTTTGAGGAAACACTCAGTCGAAGAGGACGCCGGCATGAAGACAGTACGCATGGGACACAGTGGCATCGACGTGTCAGCCCTTTGTCTCGGAACGATGAATTTTGGCACCCGCACTGACGAAGAGACTTCATTCAACCTGCTAGACACCTATGTTGCTGCCGGCGGTAACTTTCTCGACACCTCGAACAACTATGCGTTCTGGGCAGAAGGCGGACAGGGTGGTGAGAGCGAGTTGGTGATTGGTCGTTGGATGCGCGAACGCGGCAACCGCGAGCGGTTGACGATTGCGACCAAAGTGGGAGCGCAGCCGCTCACACCCGGCAGCGGCCTGTCGAATGTCGAAGGGCTTTCGTCACAAGCAATTGAGGCAGCGGTTGAGGGTAGCTTGCGACGCCTCGGTATCGAGACCATCGATCTCTACTACGCTCATGTGGATGACCGACGCGTACCCATCGAGGAGACGCTGGAAGCGTTCGACAGGCTCGTGCGAGCCGGCAAGGTGCGGGCGCTCGGCTGCTCCAACATAGTTACCTGGCGGATTGCAGAGGCGCAGACAGCTGCAGCATCGCGTGGGCTTACTCCCTATTGCGCCACGCAGCAACGCTTCAGCTATCTGCGGCCACGCGAAAATGCCGATTTCGGCACCCAGAGTCAGCTAGGCTCCGTCTCAGAGTTCGGCATCGAGTTCAGCGCATCGACCGAGTTTATCGACCGCTGCCATTCGCGCAGCGACATGGTGATCCTAGCGTATTCCCCACTGCTCCGAGGCGCATACGCCGGTCGCGAGCTGAACTCAGAATACCGGACGGCAGAGAACGAGCAGCGCATGACATCGCTGCGCAAAGTGGCGGAGGAGCTTGGCGTGACTCCCAACCAAGTGGTGCTCGCCTGGCTTCTCCAAGTGCCACCGGCCACCATACCGATCTTAGCCGCGAGTTCGGTGGCGCAGTTGACAGAAAACATGCGCGCGACACGGCTCACAATTGAGGAGCAACAGCTCAGGCTTCTAGGAAGTTTTTAGCCCGTCCTATTTATGAGCCTTGTTGTTCGAGCGCCGCTGAGCGTTCGGTCATGGGGGTGTCAGGCGTCTTTTTCACCGCCACTGAGACTGGTCTTTGGAATGCGCTGGAGGGTCAAGTTGTCGGGTTCGGCGGGCCTTTGATGCCCCGGCGCTCATATTCCTGCGGGCTGCAGCGTGAGAGCGATCTGTCGGAACAGGCTGGGCTCGGGACAGGCGGCGGCGAAGGCCAGGCGGATGCGAGAGACGGTTTCGATGACGCGGGCACCAAGCTTGAGGAGCCTGCGGCGTTGCTGAGACGATCGTTCTGGGCACCGCTTCGCGCAGGGTGAGCATGAGCCAGTATGCAGCGGTGTGCAGGATGAGCCGCACATGGTTGGCAATCGGTGAGCGG
Source organism: Mesorhizobium sp. M0960 (assembly GCF_040319055.1). Classification (NCBI taxonomy): domain Bacteria; kingdom Pseudomonadati; phylum Pseudomonadota; class Alphaproteobacteria; order Hyphomicrobiales; family Phyllobacteriaceae; genus Mesorhizobium; species Mesorhizobium sp. M0960. The sequence goes on from NZ_JAMYNN010000020.1 coordinate 16,994, forward strand.
CAGCTGGTGCGGTCGGATGCAAGCTGGCTCTGTGCATCTTGATCAGGTTTCGGCCTGGCCGCGGGCGCAGTAGAGCAGTAGAGCACGACGTAGACATGCGCGGCGGAGCCTTTGTCGAGATTGGTGACCACGAAGCGGATGTCGAGGCTGCGGGTGGTGCCTCGATGCGGGCGCAGACGCTCGTTGGCGTTCTCGTAGCCGCATGCGATCGCAAAGATCCGGGCGCGCGGAATGTCGGCCAGCGCGTGCGTCACCCGGTGTCGCACGGATCGTGGATCGCAACGGCCAGCGTGTCGGCTAGGTGCAGGCGTCGCTCGGCAGCGGGCCAAAAGAATGGGCGTCGCGGCCAACTCCCATCGCGAAAACGCTGGTATCCTGCATGGTTGGGGGCTGATACGCGCAAATTGGCGCATTTAGTATTGCTACATTCCTAAAGCGGGACTCGGCGGCCAGGTGCCGAACAGGGTTACGCCCAAGGCCCGCATCGCAAGGGGATGACCGCACTACGCGCATAGAGCAGCGGCAACACATGAACGCAAAGAAGGAGGAACTGCCGGATGAATGAGCGGGGACAGGACGAAAATAGGAATCGTCCGCTAAGGTGCAAAATCCTGATGGGATTGACCGCACTCGGGATTGCGATGATGGCAGTCGGCTTGACAGCCGGCTCCGCCTCGGCCAAACCCTTACTAGAGAGGATCAGGGATGGAGACACGATCCGACTCGGCTTCTCCAACGGGCCTCCCTTTGCCTATCTCGGTGAAAACAACGAGCTGCTCGGCTTTGGCAATGCGATAACCTTAGACATTCTGAAGAAGATGGGCACGACCAAAGGCGAGGCGGTCATATCCGAATGGGGAGCACTTATTCCCGGCCTTCAGGCTGGTCGCTTAGACTTGATCACGGGGGGCATGTACATCAAGCCGGAGCGCTGCCGCAATGTGCTGTTCAGCGAGCCGTTCGCCACAGACGAAGACGCGCTGATCGTACCCAAGGGCAACCCTAAAGGCCTGCATAGTTTGGCGGATATACGTGACAAGGGACTCACCCTCGTCACCGGCTCCGGCTACGCTACGGTCAAGGTTGCGCAAGACATGGGCTTTGCCGATGAAAAGCTCATGCAGGTCGCCGGAAATTCGGAGATTGCGCAGGCAATTAAGGCTGGCCGCGCTGCTGGGGGGTCGGTTAACTACTTGGACGGGAAGACTATTGTCAAAACAGATCCGAGTATTGAGCTCGCCGATCCCTATACCTCGTCGGGGCCAAAGGACTATGCCGCCATCGCCTTTCCGCCCAATGAACAAACTGCGGTCGACGCCTTCAATGCCGTATTGAAAGACTATCTTGGTTCTGATGAAATGATGGCATTGGTCGGCAAATACGGCTACGACAAAACCACTCTGCCGGATGGCCCAACGACCGCCGAAATTTGCAAACGGTGATGCTGGAAACTGCAATCCTCCACCTGACCCACCTCCCCGGCATAGCCGGGGAGAGCCCAGCCAGGAAGGCACGAACGAGTTCGCGCACGGCTTCAGCGCGGTGTTCTCGCTAACGGCGTTGACGTGCTCCGCTGAAATGTCCTCCCTTTGAGGGCAGCCTGTTATCCGGATGAGGACGTCCAATGAAGCAATGAAGCGATCGCGAGTTTCCATCGCAACTCCAGTTCCGTTGCAAACAGCCGGTTCTGCGGATCGATGGCGTCGTACTGCCGGAATGCCCGATCAGCGCTGTAGCGCGCCGCCTCAAGATCGCGCAGCAGCGCATCACGAACTTGGCGGCTGCCGCTGGTGCTTCGGCCTCGACGGCTGCAGTAATCGCTCCCGGCTCGACAAGAATTCGGCGATGGCGCTGCTTGCGTGGTCGAGGCCGAAGAACAGGCTCTGATCTAGTACTACAGTTGCGGATGTCGATGCCGTTTGTAGTGACAGATGGTGGCCGCGGCCTGATGTCGTCGTCGCCATAGCGACCAGGCGATGATGAAGGGCTTTTGTGTCGGTGGGAAGATGAGGATCCGGGCGAGGAGATAGCGGATCTCGGGGACGCTCGGGACGAGCGCAGCCATTCGGATCAGGCGGCGATTGGCTCTTTGGACTCGTTTCGTTCGGTTTGCTCCATGCGCTGCGGCGAAGATCAACCGATAGCTTCGAGAGGAATGCCAGGGCGGCCATGCACAGGCTCATGTGGCGATGCCATCCGTGCCAGGACCGAGCCTCGCAATGATCAAGTCCGAGATCATCCTTGGCGCGCTCAAAGCACTCCTCGATCGCCCAGCGCAGGCCGGCCACTGCCGCCAATTCGGCCAAGGAGGAACCGGGCGGGGCGAAGACCAGGTAGTAGGCTTTTTCTCCGGATGTCGATTGCTTGCGGCGGACGAGAAGCCAATGCTCGAAGCCGCCTTTTGACGTCCAAGGGCGGCGGATGCGTGCCCAGTCGTAGAGCCGAGGGCCTTTGGCGCCTTCACCTGCCGCATGACAGGCCCAGTCGTCGGGCTCGAACTCGCTGGCCAGTTCCTCGGGCGAGGTTTCCTCAAACAGACGATCCCCTCCCCGGCGCATGAAGTGAGCGCCTCGAACCGCCAAGACATAGGGCTGCTCGCGAGCTTCCAGCATCCGGCGAAGGCTGCTGTCCGCCCCGTAGACAGCGTCGCCCAGAACGTAAGCGCACGGGACGCCGGCATCGAGCGCCGCCTCGACCATGGCGCGCGCCATCTTTGGCTTGGTCGCAAACTCGACCATCTCCGGGATCGACGCTCTGGCACATCGCGCCCGATCCCTTGTTTCCGTCGCTGGGCCGCATCCGTCGGGCCCGAGACGGAAGGCTTGGTTGTCGCAATCCTCGCCAGCCGCCCACATCCTGAACAAGGCTTTCGAACATGCCTGGGTGTTCTGCGCCTGTTTCGCGATGTCACACGCGATCGCGCCGAAGCCGTGTCAGCCCGCGCTGTCGAGATCGGTGGGCTGAACTGCAAGAGCATCGTCTCGCTCATCGCCAATCACAAGGCCGCAAGGCAGTCCACCGAACCAACCGCCATCGTCGATCACGCCAATCTGCGTGGCCCTGATTACTTTCATTGAGGAGATACACCCATGCTGATCAATCCCACCATCGACATGCTGCGCGAACTCGGCCTTCATGGCATGGCAACCGCTTTCCTAGAACTCGACGCACAGTCCGAAGCGCGCGGCCTCGAGCACGGCGAATGGCTTGCTATGCTGCTCGAGCGCGAGGCGACCATGCGCCGCCAGAAGCGTTTCGAAGCCCGCGCCAGGGCTGCAAAGCTTCGCCATGACGCACAGATGAATGCCGACTTTCGTGCCGCACGCGGTCTTGACCGCAATCTGTTCATGGCGCTCGCCGGCTGCGACTGGATTCGCAAGTATCACAGTCTTCTCATCACCGGGCCGGCGGGCGTCGGCAAGAGCTGGCTGGCCTGTGCGCTTGGCCACAAAGCTTGCCGAGAGGATTTCTCCGTCGCCTATCACCGCGTTCCTCGGCTGTTTGCAGCACTTGCCCTCGCGAGAGGCGACGGACGCTATGGCCGGATCCTCAAACAACTCGCCAAAACCGACCTTCTCATTCTCGATGACCGGGGGCCGGAAAAACTCAATGATGACCAGCGGCGTGATGTGCTTGAGATCATTGAAGACCGCTACAAACGCCGATCGACAATCGTCACCAGTCAGCTGCCCCTGGATCGCTGGTACGAGATCATTGCAAACCCAACTCTGGCCGATGCCATCCTGGACCGCCTCGTTCACAACGCCTATCGCATCGATCTCACCGGAGAAAGCATGCGAAAACAGCGCTCGCCAAAAGCCTCTGAAACAGCGCAAGCTTTCGGCTGCGGGTCGGCAGGATGGTGGTGTCGTAATGCTCGGCCATGGCGGCAAAGGTCGCGTTCAGCGTCGGCTCGAACCACAGCGCCTTGACGACCCCGGCCTTCAGGTTGTCGCACACGATCGCTCTGGTGACGCCGCCGAAGAAGGCGAGCGCTCGCACCTGGCCCTCGATCCAGTCCGGCTGCTTTTGGCTGGAGCTGGCAAAGGCGAAGGTCAGATTGGAGGCGCCCAGCACCGCGACAAAAATCTGCGCCCGATAAATGGCGCCGGTCGCCGGATCGATCAGCGGCACCGTCTGCCCGGCATAGTCCGTCTGCATCACCGCGCCCGCCGCATGCCGATTGCGGAATGTCGCGCTCGTCCGGCGCTCGAAAGCGGCGAAGTGCTCGCAGAACCAGGTGTAGCCGTAGCCGTCGGGATGGGCGGCGCGATACTCCTGCCACAACAGCGCCAGCGTCACCCCCTTGCGCTTCAACTCCCGGGCGATCAGCGCAAAGTCCGGTTCGCTCAGGTCTTGCGGCGGACGACTGGCACGGCCAAACAGCAGCCGCTCAAGCGTCGCGTCGTCATGGCCGGGCGGCAGCGGCCAGCATGACAGCCCGGACTCCCGCGCCCGCAGCAAATAGGTCGATACTGTCGTCTTACTGATCTTGAGCCGTTCCGACACCTCACGCACCGAAAGACCCTGCTCATGGGTCAGGCGCAAGATCGCTTGGATATCCCTCACGCTCGTTCGTCTCACTTGCTTCCGTCTCGCCATGGTCCCTCTCAACATCATCGTGAGAGGCCAAACTGCCAAAACGGCGCAGCCGAGAACCGACCACTAAATCCGCTCCCGAAAACTGTCCGGGATTTAGCGGAATCGCTGTCCGCGAATTACTGAAATCACTGGAGTGCACCCCTATTGTGAGACAGAGAAATTGCGAGACAATTGTTCAAATGCGGCATTTTCCGATGGTGTCATAAGGTCTTTTCGTATTCTTCCGGGTGAGATAGTCGAGTGCTGAATGCAGCCGTTGCCGATTGTAGACATCTTCAATGAAGCTCGCGATACGTCGCCGCGCATCTGGTGCATCGCGATAGGCCAATCCTGCGACTTCTTCCTGCTTCAAGGTTTTCATGAAGCTTTCCGCGCGTGCGTTATCATAAGGGTTCCCCACCCGGCTCATGCTCGGCTGGATCCCATGCCGATGGAGGATATCAGAATAGCTGGTGCAAGCGTATTGAACTCCTCTGTCCGAATGATGGATCAAACTGCCGGGAACCGGAACACGTGCGGAGATCGCCATTTTTAGGGCATCGACAGCAAGGCTGGCCCGCAAGTGGAGTTCGAGCGCCCATCCGATGACCTTGCGACTGAATGCATCGAGCACAACCGCCAGATAGGCGAACTGCTCGGCAAGGTGCAAATACGTGATGTCCGCGACCCAAAGCTGGTTGACGCCTGTCAGTTCCATGCCTCTGGCAAGGTTCGGCACGACCCGCCAGCTGTGCCGGGAATCCATAGTGCGCGGCACAAATGGCCGAGTGCGCAAACATAAGAGATTATCCTCCCCCATTACCCGCAACACACGTTTGGGGTTTACCTGCCAACCCTCGCGACGAAGAAGGCGCCGATCCGGCGATAGCCATAGTGCCGGTTGGCCAAGGCCAGCCTTTGAATAACATCTCGCAGACCAGTTTCTTCCTGACGCGGCGCCGACTGTCGCCAATGCCGGTAGTATCCGGCCCTGCTGACACCGGCGAGACGGCACATCTGTTCAATTCCTGGAGAGCCTTGCGGCACATGGGCTGTCATTTTTTGAATGACTTCGAAGACGCTGCACCGCCAGGTGCGTCTTTCTGCTGTTGACTGCCCCTGACATGCCGCAAGGCTTCTTGAAAAAAATCAAGTTCAACCTGTTGCTGCCCAATCTTGCGTTCAAGTTCGACAATGCGGCGACGGGCTTTTGTCAACCCATCGGCACGACGCTGTTCAGCCGACAGTGCAAAACCTGCCGTCAAGGCTTGCCGATCTGGTGATGCCTCGGGAGGCCGCTTCTTTGGACGCCCCTGTCGGCTGGGCGTTAGATTGCCACACACCCGCAACTGTTCACGCCAAGCATATAAGCGTTGGCGGTGAATACCCAGTTCATCCGCCAGCCGGCTGACGTTCTCCCCGCTTTGCATCCGCAGGAGCATGGAGAGTTTCTCTTCTTCGCTAAATCTCGGCTTTCTTCCAACCATTTCCAGTCCCTGCAATCCAGAAACTGTCCGCTATTTATTTGTCTCGGTCGAGGGGTGCACTCCATCACTGTCCGGGATTTAGCGAAAAGGGTATCCGGGAATTACCGAAACACGCAGACGTGACCATCCTGCTAAGGCCGCGAACTGGTGAACGGAGAAGTCCCGTTGTCCGGCAACTGAACCGTGCCGATCATTTGCGTTGTTTAGATCCGGCAATCATTGCGGCAGCGAAGTGCCCCCTGCCCAGATCTGAAATCACTTTATGAAGGCAGCGACTACACACATGATTTCCTCAACTGAAATAGTAATTTGACGCAGAAACCAGATCTATTGAAAACAATAGCTGATCGAATCTGGCATGCATGGAGGAAGCGGGAAGGATTAAGCTTTGCTGACATCATTGAGAAATTTCGGGATTTATCTACGTCTGAAGTCGAATTCACCCTAGTTGCGCTCGGGGTGGTCAATTTGTCGGCACAACATCGGTTGTAAAATCGGATTTGGCTGAAAGGCCAAACCTAACTCCGTGGATTGCTGACGTCTGGGTCGAACCGGAGTATCGCACAAATCGTGTGGGATCGCGCCTACTCGAAGCTGCAGAGGACCGTGCGTTCAACGGTGGTCAGCAAGCACTTTATCTCTATTGTATCCCTGCACTACGGCCATTCTACAAGGGTAACGGCTGGACAGAGATCGAACAGCTAGGCGCCGGCGAAAACAACCTCTGCATCTTCAGGAAGAACAGACTGCCAGAGGAGCCATGAGGCAATCTGTTTGGCGCCCCAGGTAATATCCTTATACGAGCGGAATGTCGAAGTAAACTGAGAAGCTACAGAACTCAGACTTTGGTGCTCTAAACTTGATTCACTCTGCCGGCAACTCTCAAGGATTGACGAGCACTATGCGCGATTCAGGAAGCCAGAAAGCGGCGCTAAAATTCATGGATCGGCTTCGGGCACCAGAAGAACAGAGACAACACGCACGCTGTCAATTTCGATGTCTCTCTGCAAGGACAACTGCGTGCGCATTTTGGACGCTGGCGAACAGCGGTGCGCGAGGCTGTCGTGAGACCGAGGGGCACGGCCATAAGAGTCACGCCCAATAAAGTGTATGGGGGGTGCTGCTAAGCGTCTCCGCGCTGCGCTCGGTAACTCGCAAATGCTCCCCCGTCCCAAAAAGATAGCCGCTCTCTCCGAAAAGAATAATTGGGATGTGGAATGTCATTCCCTCTTGAAGAACGTCGGTCGACCCCGGCTCCAAGCTGATATTGCCGCGTTCTGTCCAAGGGGCACCAGTTTGATATCCGGTTCGCTGCCGAAGAATGTCGGGGCGCCCGGACTGCTCGATCACCCTGCTCGCAGCGTAATTCACCTCACCTGCTGTGACGCCTGGCTTGATTACATCTATCGCGGCTTCAAGCGCCTCCACGGCTAGTGCGTGCAAATACTCCGTTTCAGCATGTCGTCCGAGCACCGCACTTCGCAGCAGTCCCGCAGGGTATCCATGCTTCGTTCCGCCGAGCTCAACCATCGCGGGTTCGTTGACTCGGATCGGATGAGAAGCTGGTGCACCATGTGGCAGCTTAGTCCGCTCACCGAAGCTCAAGGAGCCCATCAGCAGTTCCTCGCCGCCGGCGCGCCTGACGTCGGCGTGTAATGCAGCAGCCACTTCTGTCTCGGTAACGCCCTCTCGAAGAGAGTTCTGAAATGCACGAACGGCAACATCTGTCATGGCCATTGCATCGCGCATGAACTCAAGCTCGAGCTCGCTTTTGACTGCAGCAACTGAGGCTACCAGACGTGTGGCGTCGGCCACTTTCATGTTCGGCATCTGCGCCTGCAGCGTGGTCACGTCGGCAGGAGCGAGATTCCAGCAGCCAACCTCGAAACCGATCTTTTTGCTTTCCAGTCCAAACCGGCGGAGAACGTCTGCACAAACCACGGAAAAATCGTGTTGCTGCCGATATGTCACGATATCTTGGATGCAACTATTCGCTTCAACCGCCTGGGCGTCGTATTCTCGTACAACATAGGTCGGTTCCTGTCCTGGCACCATAACCAGAGGAAACGGTGCGAAGTAGCCGCCACTTCCATCATAACCAGTCAGGTACCGGAGATGCCCATGAGCAGTAACCAAGAGACCGTCAAGGCCGGCGCGGGCCACGGCCTCAAGCACTTTCTGCCGCCGGCGCTCATACTCCGAAAGGGGAAAGGGGACGCCGGTTAGCGGAATTGCTGACTGTGTCATGGCCATAGGTTGCTCGTTCTTTGCTTGAAATGTTAGCGTTATCTGCGCATGAATGCTCGAAGGCGGTCAACGCCGCTCAGCTACAGTGTGCGAACTCCACAACTGTACTAACGACCTAATGCCGTCTCCACCAAGTTCACCCAATACCCGATGCCATAAGGCAGAGCTTCATCGTTGAAGTCATATTCCGGATTGTGCACCGAGGCGGTAGAGCCGTTGCCAATGAAAATATAAGCACCGGGGCGGGCATTAAGCATGTATGCAAAATCCTCTGATCCTAGCAGAGGCCTAACCCTGTCGTTCACTGAGGCTGTCCCAACAAGCTTGCGTGCAGCCTCGACTGCCAAGCTGGTCTCAGCCGATTGATTGATGGTGGCTGGCTCTAGTCGCCGGTATTTGAACTCAACGTCTGCGCCAAATCCGCAGGCAATGGCTTGGGAAGATGCATAAATTTGCGCCTCGGCGAAATCTCGTAAGGCTGGCTCCAAGGCCCTGACGGTGCCGGCTATCTGAGCCTGTTCTGGCATGATGTTGTAGGCCTCGCCCGCGTTTAGCTTTGTGACTGAAATGACGAGGGACGCCATGGGATCCGTACCACGAGAAACCAAAGTTTGAAGTCCAATGACAATCTGCGCCGCGATAACGATCGGATCGACGTTTTTGTGCGGAGTTGCAGCGTGACCTCCACGTCCCTTCACGAGAATGTCGAATTCGTCAAGCGCACCCATCATAGGGCCGTCGCAGATGGCGAATGTCCCGATTTCCATTCCGGGCATGTTGTGCATTCCAAAGACTTTGGAGATGCCAAAACGTTCCATAATACGCTCTTGCACCATCCTTTCAGCACCCCGGCCATCTTCTTCCGCTGGTTGAAAGATCAGGGCGACGGTGCCTTTGAAGTTGCGCGTGTTCGATAAGTACTTCGCGGCACCCAGCAGCATGGCCGTGTGGCCGTCATGACCGCAGCCATGCATTTTGCCCGGTATCTTCGAGGACCACGGTTTGTCGGACCTCTCGACAATGGGCAACGCATCCATATCAGCCCTTAGCCCGATGGTAGGTCCATCTCCGGCCTCGCCCTGAATCAGTGCAACGACTCCAGTTTCAGCAATTCCGGTTTCGATATGATTGATCCCGAACGAGGCAAGTTTTTCTGTCACAAATGCCGCCGTTTGGTGGACCTTGTAGTCGAGCTCAGGGTTTTGGTGGAGGTAGCGGCGCCAGACCGTCGCCTCGTCTTGTAAGTCCCGGAACGATTGAACGCTGTGCACAGTAGGCTCCTGACTAGCTAACCGCCTATAGGACCGATCGCGCGGCTGTAAATCAAATTCAGTTTGCATATTAGCGCCATCTCGCAGCCAGATGGTTGATCACCTAAACCGGCGGCACCCGCATTTGCTGATGCGCCAGCGACATTGCCGTAGTCTGCTGATTTTGCAGGCTGCCATTTGTTAGCTCGCGAGGTTGAATTGGCATAGCACGCTGTGACCCAGTTAAGGCACACGCGAACATATTCTGGCCTGGTGTCGTGACTCGGGTTGAACTGCTTTGCACTCGAACATGCCTCCAGTCCGTTACCGTGTCCTTCGGTCATGTTCAGTCGAGGCAATGCACCTCGACCTGGGTCAGATCCGCTCCGGGATGCCATACAGGGTTGTTCTCGCACGAAAGTATGACGGCGCACGGGTATGCGGCCCACCTAGATCTCGAATATCTCGCGAGGCGATTTCGTCAGCACTTCACACCCCCGTCTCCGTGACACGGAACGTTTCGCTGATCACGTAGCCGAAATCTTCTTCAATCCAGTTTCCGAGCATCAGATGGAAGGTCATATTCGGCTTCAACTCCGTTAAATCTCCATCCTTCAGGCTAGCAGTCGGCTCAGTCCAATCGATGCCGATCGCATATCCGCATCGCGAGTCTTTTTGGAGGCCGGCTTTGCGGATAATCTAAAACGCGTTAGCAACATCGCTACATGTTGCGCCAGGCTGCACTGTAGCGAGCGCTGTCTCTAAACCGAGCACCTCCGCATCATGAACACGTTGGAGACGATCGGAGGGAGCTCCGACGGAAAATGTTTGCATCATAGCCGCAACATAACCGTGACGAACGCCGGCTACTTTCGAGGTTAATCTGGGAGCCCCGATGGATCGCATCTTCGCGGCATTGTCCAGAGCAGTTTCCTCGTCCACGTGTCGCCGAGCGGCTCTATGCGGATGCCTACCTCGCCTCCAGCACCGCATTAAGGAACTGTCGCGTCCGCTCGTTTTGCGGATTGCCCAAGAGCTGATCTGGCGGGCCCTGTTCAACAATCTTGCCGCCGTCAAAGAAACAGACGCGGTCAGAGAACTCTCTCGCGAAGCCCATCTGGTGAGTGACCATCAGCATGGTGAGATCATGCTCAGCACCGAGTTTGCGGATCACGTTGAGCACTTCCCCGACCAGCTCCGGGTCGAGCGCCGAGGTCACCTCGTCGAACAGCATGACCTTCGGTCGCATAGCCAGCGCACGAGCGATGGCCACGCGCTGCTTCTGGCCGCCGGACAGCTGGATCGGGAAATGGTTCTTCTTCTCGCTGAGCCCAACCAGGTCGAGCAATTCTGCCGCTCTGGTTTCGGCCTCCTGTTTGGATAGCCCAAGCACGGAGACCGGCGCTTCGATGCAGTTCTGCAGCGCTGTCATGTGCGGGAACAGGTTGAAGTGCTGAAATACCATGCCGATCTTGCCGCGTACGCGCCTGAGATGCTGGTTGCTCGCCGGCACCATCTGGCCTTTCTTCTGCATTTGCGTCAGCGGCTCACCGTCTACCCAGATCACTCCACCGTTGATGCGCTCTAGCGTCATTAGCATGCGAAGCACGGTGGTCTTCCCCGAGCCGGACGGCCCGATGATGCACACTTTTTCGTTACGCGCGATGTCTAGGTTGAGCCCATCCAGAACGGTCAACGCCCCGTAGCGTTTGGTGACGTTTTCAAAGCGGACCATGGGTTCATTCATGACTCTCTCTTTGCGAGTGATATCGACATCGAGCTCGTCTAGTCCCGTCTGGGCGCGATAGCGCTTCGTGCCCTTCTCAAAGCGAAGCACAAATTCGTTCATCGCGGAAGGCCTCCTACTGCAGATGGTAACGGCGGCGAAGCCACAAGCTCACCCACTGCACAATTGCTGACGCGACCAGGCTGAACACGAGATAGAAAAAGCCGGCCATGGTGATTACCTCGGTAAACCGGTAATGGGCCGCACCAAAACTCCTGGCCTGCTGAAGCATTTCCAGGATGGCGATCGCCGCCAGGATCGGCGTGTCCTTGAACATGCCAACCAGGTAGTTGCCCAGGCTTGGCACGATCGGTGGAATGGCTTGCGGCAGGATGATGGCGCGCCAAGTCCGCACTTGGGACAGGTTGAGAGCTGTGCAGGCCTCCCACTGGCCGCCATCCATGTTCTCGATGCCCCCGCGGTAGACCTCCGAAATATAAGCTGCGTAGTGGATGCCGAGCATACCAATGCCTGCTGTCCAGGCAGGAATGACAATGCCGACTTGCGGGCCTACGAAATAGACGAAGAACACTTGCAGCAGCAGCGGGGTCGAGCGGATGAATTCCACTATTTCCGCCATGGCCGTGGACACATAACGGTTGGGAGACTGGCGGATCAGTGCGAAAATCAGACCCAAAACGAGCGCGATCGCGAAGCCGAGTACGGTTGCCTCAATGGTGATGATCGCGCCCCGATATAGATATGGGAGCGCCTCCCATACGTAAGACCATTCCCAAATGCTCATGCAGAGGCCTCCCGTACGAAACCGCGCGAGTAGCGACGCTCCAGCCAGCGCACAAACGGCGTGATGAGGGCGCGCGCGATGAGGTAATAGCCAAACAGCGCCACTGCGAAAAACAGCAGGTAGTTGCCGGAGGCGTCGGCAGCCTGCTTGGCGGCGCTGGTAAACTCGGAAATGGTGATAAAAAAGACGAGAGAGCTGCCCTTGAGGACATCGATGAACATATTACCCCAAGCCGGCAGCATGGCACGGATCGCCTGCGGAAGCACGATGCGGCGCATCATTGTGAGCCGCGAAAAGTTTAGAGCCGTACATGCCTCATACTGTCCTTGATCGACGCCCTGGATGGCGGCGCGCACGTATTCGGCACCATAGCCGGCGCCATTCATCCCAATACCAAAGATTGCAACATTCCATGGCGACAGGAAAACGCCGAACAGTGGCAATACAAAAAACCACCAATAGAACTGGACAAGCATCGACGTACCGCGGAAAAATTCAATGTAAGCGATGCCGAGCCAGCGTAGCGGCCGATGGCGGGACACACGGATCAGCCCGACGAATAGCCCAAGAAGGACCGTAACGATAGATGCTGCGACGGTTATGATTAAGGTCGTGATGATGCCCCTAGTGAGCACCGTAACCGCCAAATCGAATTCAACCTCGGTCATGTCCCTTGCCTCAACTGAATGCTCCCCGGCCAAGGCCGGGAAGCACTCAAGCTAATATTTGGCAGCTCCACACCTGCGACTACCGTTTGCAAATCTCAGCGGTCTTGGTGGCGTCGGGCAGATTGTCCGTGCCGTATCCGAATTTACCGGCCGACGCTATCATCTCCTTAGAGCCCAGATAGTCTTTCAACACCGCGTTGAAGGCATCAACCGCCGCCTGCTCGCCGAGCGGGAAAGCGATGGCGGCATAGTCCTTTGGCACTGGCGAGGTGTACGGAGCGGCCAACTCAACGCTCTGGTCCTTCGCAACAACAGGCTTTGCGTCCAGGGAGTCAACAACGCCAGCGGCAGCGCGGCCTGTCTTCACAGCCTGCGCGATTTCCGGAGGTCCAGCAACCTGCATGAGCTTGTCATCTGCGAAGCCCATTTCTTGGGCGACTTTGACAGCAGTGTAGCCGGAGCCGGTGACGAGGGTGAGGCCCTTGTCACGTACGTCCTCCCAGCGATGCAGACCTTGAGGATTGCCTTTCGGGACGAGCAGTACGTCTTCGGCCATGGCGAAGGGCTCGCTGAACAGCACGTTGCGGCAGCGCTCCGGCTTGATGTACATGCCGCCTGTTATCAGGTCAAAGCGGCCCGCCTGCAGACCAGGGATGAGTGATTCCCAGTCAGTCACGACCGACTCAACTTTGGTGGTGCCCATTTTCTTGAGGATGTCGATCGTTATGGCGTTGACCCCGCCGAGGGGCTCATTGTTCTTACCGGGATAGGCCCCCGGAGGCCCGTTGGTAAAGCCCAAGCGGATTGTATCTCCGTCCTTGATCCTCTCTAGTAAGGACTTGGCCGATGCGGAGCTGGCGCTCGAGCCGACCGCCAGCATCGCAATGCCGAATGCAGCCAATCCCACTAGGATTTTTCGGCTCAACGGACTATTCCTGTTTTCGTCGTGTCTCCAAATATTCATCTGGTAGTTCCTCCATTTTTTTATTGTCTTTTAGACCAGCTCTACGCAACGCAGTGGCCATTCCCCTTGTGCCCCCTGCACACTTGCCCACGCGCAGCCTTTCTACGGCACACCCTGGGCACAAGTCGGTAATTGAGGGCTGTCGCGACTGTTGATAGGAAAGCAGATTTAAACAGTTTTAGAAGGCCGTGGATCACCGCTGGTGAGTATAGTCACCATCTAGAGCCACTTCGCCGGTCAGTAGGTCGGCGGCGTAATCGCGCTCAAAATCTCACTGTGGCCTTCGTGAACGTTGCGAAAGCGGTGCGGCAGCCGACTATCGAAATAATATCCGTCGCCTGCCTTCAAGATTTTCTTCTGATCTCCCACTGTGACCTCCACCATACCGGTCAGTATCATTCCCCCCTCTTGCGCCGCGTGAGAGAATTCCTCGCCGCTATCGGCGCCCGGCGCGTATCGTTCGTGCAACACGAGTAACTGGCGGTTGGGGTGATCGAGTCCGATGACACGATATGAGATTGAGCTAATCTTCCCAATCTCTGCGAGGTCAGCTGACGGGTAGAATGGAGAATATGGAAGGCCGGACTGTAGGTCAGCAAAGAAGCCGGGAAGCGTCGTACCCAAGGCATCTAGGACAGCGCCAAGGGTGTCAATAGACGGGCTCATTCGATCACGCTCGATGAGGGATATGGTTGAGTGTGAAATTCCTGAACGAGCCGCCAACTCCCGGCCACTAAGGTCACGTCGGCGACGCAGTTCACGCAACTTGCTGCCAATTTTTGGCATTCCTCAATTCCTTGCATGAGCGATTTGATACCAAGACACCTAGGGGTTACCACAACCCATGGAAGTAGGATGGCTAACCGAGTGGTGAGATTAGTGAACAGGCTGCTGGCAAGCAATTGCCGGAGCGCGGTAGTTGCAAGATGCTCGATCGAAACAATCCCACCTAGGAGATTTTTATGACGTCGCGTCTTGCTGCGCTAAAGGACAAATTTGTCCAAATCAAGCAACCTTCACGGAACGCCGTCTCCGACACAGCTCCAGTCGAGAACACTGTAAAGGAGATCATTGCCAACGTCCGCGCGCGTGGGGACGCCGCTGTTCGTGAATATTCACTTGCCTTCGACAAGGCCGACTTGGCCAACTTTGAGGTCACTACGGAAGAGAAGCGGAGGGCGGTCGCCAATCTTGATCAGCAGACCCGCGAAGATACCGAATTTGCAATCGCGAACGTCAAGCGCTTCGCCGAAGCGCAGCTGGGCACCATTCTACCGCTCGAAATCGAGAGCCTCCCCGGCGTTCACCTGGGTCACCGGGTCATCCCAATTGAAACCGTCGGCTGTTATGTTCCCGGAGGGCGCTACCCTCTTCTATCGGCGCCGGTCATGACCATTGTACCGGCCAGGGTCGCAGGCTGTGACCAGGTGATCGCCTGCCTTCCTCCAAATGCCCATCCAGCGATGATCGCAGGCTGCCACCTTGCCGGTGCGGACCGGATCTTTCGCGTTGGCGGAGCTCAAGCAATTGCCGCTATGGCATACGGTACCGAGACCATTGCTGGAGTTGACAAGATCGTTGGTCCCGGTAACGCTTTCGTCAATGAAGCAAAACGCCAAGTCTTTGGTCAGGTCGGCATCGACCAGCTCGCTGGACCGAGCGAAATCTTTGTCGTCGCCGACGAAACCGGCAATGCAGCAACCATCGCGACCGATCTGCTGGCCCAGGCCGAGCACGACGTCTGCACCCGGGTTGGCCTCGTAACGACTGACCGCAAGCTGGCTGAAGACGTGTTAAAGCAGGTCGAAAGACAGCTAGAAAGCCTGTCAACGGCTCCGGTAGCAGGCGTTGCATGGAGGGATTACGGCGAAATCACCCTCGTTGAGGATGAAGATGCCATGATCGCCTACTCGGACTACATAGCAACCGAGCATCTGCAGGTTCATACTCGCGACCCGCAGGCAACAGCGAAGAAACTTCGCAACTATGGCTCGCTGTTCATAGGTGAACTGGCCAGCGTCGTCTATTCGGACAAGTGCTGCGGGACGAACCATACGCTGCCGACCATGGCTGCAGCTCGTTACACCGGCGGCCTTTGGGTCGGCTCTTACGTGAAGATCGCCACCCACCAGTGGCTCGATGAGCGCGGCGTTGCTGCCGTGGCCCCAGCCGCCGTGCGCCAGAGTGCGACCGAAAAGCTAGAAGGCCACCGCCGCGCCGCTGCATTGCGTCTCAGCCCCAGGCAGCTCGCTGTGGACTGATCTCATCCTCCCAATCAACACGCCTGCGAGCAGACCGTCACCAATAAATCTTGCGGTCGCTCGCTAAGTTGGTGAAGGGGCCGTCGACCTCGGCGTCGCTTAATAATGCCGCCGGCCAGCCTCGCGGTCAAAGCGACCTCTGTGAACAGGCTGTGATCTTTTTAGATGCCGCGGTACGCCTTCAGTTTCGCGGCGTCCTTACGCAGCCGGTCAATCTCCTGCTGGACCGGATATCATCTACTCACGATAGCTCGCGCACCCATTTACGCGCGCACATTCCCCTGGACAACGACCGACGCCGCACCTCGGGCGCGACGGCGACTATACTGGCGCGGCTCATATTCAATTGCGTCGAGCGGATAGAACGGGCGCGCATGCTGCCACTGAAATTGATCCAAGTAATATGAGCTCATTCCAGGTGTATCTACGGTAGCCACGCGGCCGATCTTCGCGAAATTGAGCTTGAAGTGATAACCGGAGCGAGTGACGATCAGCTTCGCCATACTGGGGTCAAGACCTACCGCTCTGAAATAGGCTGGGTCGATATAACCGTACGGTTGGTTTGTGAGCACGACGTTGATGTTCCCCATTCTAAAGACCGCGTACTTCTCGAGATACGTCTTGGTGCCTTCGTCGGACGGACCGTCGTACACAACCGGGACATTGTCGCCAACGCCAACTATCTTGCCGTAGGCACGTACACTTGGACTGACCGTGGAATATTTTCCGCCAAAGGTCAGGTTTATTTCACTGCCAATGCCCGCTTGAGCGCAGACGGCGACTGCCTCTGGATCGTACACAGGGAAGTAAGTCACCACATCGATCTTATGCTGCAACAAATAATTCAGGATGTAGGTGCTATCGCCCGGTGCTCCGGCGATAACGCGATCTCCTTGATCACCAATGACGATGGGGCCAGCAAAGCTAGCAAGATTTTGCAACTCTTGTTCGACCGTAGGATACGTGATGATAAAATCGTCGCGAAAATCCCAGATCATCCTCATGATCTCGTTCGCGAGCTTGCGAGCCTCATCAAATTCATCATTGCCATAGACGAGGACCGCCTGCCCTATCGCAGGAACGTCGAGGAATTGCTGGGAGTTGAAAATCGATACGTCCCAAGCCCGCCCCTGTTTCACCGCCTCTTTAGCATAGGCGTGGATTTCATCGAGGGGCCCGCTTAGCGTCGTGTCGTTACCTAAGGTCAGCATCGGGAGGAACGTTGCGGCCACAACAGGCTCGAAGGTGCCCTCAAGCATACCCATCGCCGCACGGAACGCTCTTTTTGCTGTGGCGGACTGATCTTCATGCGGATTAGTCAGATAGCCGGCAAGAAAATCCAAGGGCTCCAAGGTGGTTTCCTTCACGTGGGCATGAAGATCGAATGCGGCCGTAATCGGAATATCGTTGCCAACCACGGCCCTTAACTGAGCGATCAGAACGCCCTCTGGATCAGCCAAGGTCTGTGTGAGCATGCCGCCGTGCAGGGGGAGCACGATTGCATCGAAGTCACCTCGCCTAGCCGCATCGATCATGATGTCGCTCACTTCCACAAAAACCCTATCATCCACAACTCCCCCTGACTGCGCCCGAAACACAGTAGGCACGACGAGGTCAACAGCTGCCGCATAGGCTGAGTCGACTATTCCGCCGAATGTAGAATTGGCCCCGCGATTGCGCTCAATCGCATCTTGACCTTCGATGATGGTGAAGCGCTCGCGGGGAGTCAGGATTGGGTTGAAACTGTGGGACTCCTGTGCAATGCCCCCCGTAAGAATTCGCCTTTTAGCCATCGTCTCGCCTCTTAATTGTTTGGCAAACACTAGCACGCCGGGGAGACTGCTAAAGCTTTTGCCTTTTCGGAGGTCATAAAAATTAGCACCTTTCCCGGCGTCCCACCGGATTGAGGCCCATCTGGCGGATTGAAAAAAGGTCTTTCGCATGTTCTGCGCCAATATCTGTTTACTATTCTCACCATAAAAGGTGCTGCGAAGTGCTGAAAGCGCACTGCCGGTTGGGGTTCGCGCATGGATTTGACTTGGCTCAGAATGGCCAGTCACCGGCAGAGTCAACTGGCCTAGGCTGAAAGTAGCCGACGCGCGAATCCTGTCCTGCCAAACCGACTCGATTAGTGGCACCACCATCGCCGCGCGCTCCCTGCTCAGTCGCCTGGGCTTCGCCCTGTCATGACAGCACCCCCACTTCAATTACTCGCCAGCCGCTTTCGTAGCTATGAACGAAATGAGCCAACTACCAGATGCCGTAGTATCGGTGCTTGTTTCGAAATGGTAGCAACCGTGCCGGCTAGCCGCAATGAGGAGGGGTTTTGACATTTAGAACAAGACTACGGAGGCGAGAGCGATGAACTTCCAAATTGATATAGTAGATTTAGCGCAGAGACCAGATTTTCTAGAAACAATAGCCGATCGAATTTGGAAAGCGTGGAGGATGCGGGAAGGCTTGCGCTTTGAGGATGTTGTGCAAAAGTTCGTTGGCATCTTGATATCTGAAGCCGAGTTTACGTTGGTTGGGCACCGAGATGGCCAATTTTTAGGGACAGCATCGGTCGTAACATCGGATATGCCTGACCGGCCAAACTTAAGTCCTTGGATTGCTGAAGTCTGGGTCGAACCTGAGTTTCGCAAACATCGTATAGGGTCACGCCTCCTTGAGGCTGCCGAGATGCGTGCGTTCAACGCAGGTCAGCGAGCACTTTATCTATATTGTACTTCTGCGCTTCGGCCATTCTACAGCGGCAACGGCTGGACGGAGATCGAGCTAAATGTGGGCAAGGACAATGTCTGCATCTTCAGGAAGAACAAAATATCTGGGATCCCATGAAGTTACCTGTCGGCTTAGATATCGGTCGCGTCCCCACAGGTGGTGTAGCTCTGCGGTATCGAAGCCGCTCTCGAGCGCGCTCTCGATAGCGCTGTAGCGAGCGAGCGGCTTTGCGGTGGTCATCGACAGTTCGCCAGTAAGGTCGGGTTGCTGACACCAACCTGATTCGAAGGAACCATTCGCAGACCGACGACATGATGAACCTGCGCGCGCTCGTGGAGAAGACTCCGGATTCCGATCTCTTGCGCGAGATGATTGGCTTTGCCGCCGAGCGGCTGATGGAACTGGAGGTTGGGGCCGCCACTCGGCGCCGCCTATGGCGAGAAAGCCCGTTGCGCACGGCCCAGCGCAACGGCTATCGCGAGCGCGACTGGGAGACGCGGGCCGGCAAGGCGCTGACCGCCGTCATCCAGGAGGCCTACGTCCAGGGTATCTCGACCCGCTCGGTCGACGACCTGGTCAAGGCCATGGGCATGAGCGGCATCTCCAAGAGCCAGGTCAGCCGGCTGTGCGAAGTAGACGACGGCAAGGTCAAAGCGTTTCCTTGAAAGACCCATCGAGGGCGACTGGCCATATCTGTGGATCGACGCCACCTACCTGAAGGTGCGCCGCGGCGGCCGCATCGTCTCGGTCGCCGTCATCATCGCTGTCGGTGTCAACGCGGAGGGCCGGCGCGAGGTGCTGGGCATGGAGGTCGGCACGTCTGAGGCCGAGCCGATCTGGACGGAGTTCTTGCGCGAGCTGACCCGCCGCGGCCTGCGCGGCGTCAAGCTCGTCGTCTCGATGCCCATGAAGGCATCAAGGCGGCCGTCACCAAGCTGCTGTGCCGTCATGGCGGAGGTGCCGCGTCCACTTCATGAGGAACGTGCTGGCCCATGCCGGCAAGAGCGGGCGCCGCGTCGTCTCCGCTTTCATCGCCACCGCCTTCGCCCAGGAAACGCCCGGGGCCGCAAGCGCGCAATGGCTCGCCGTCGCCGACCAGATCCGGCCGAAGGTGCCGAAGCTGGCGACAATCATGTACGACGCCGAGCCCGACGTGCTTGCCTACATGACTTTCCCCAAGGAGCACCGCGCCAAGCTGCACTCGACCCACCCGATCGAGCGCCTCAACGGCGAGATCAAGCGCACCAAGGTCGTCGGCATCTTCCCAAATGATGACGCCATCGTCCGCCTGGTTGGCGCAATCCTGCTCGAACAGAACGACGAATGGGCCGTGCAGCGCGCCAGATACATGACGCTGGAAACCATCAGCCAAATGAGCGATGATCCGCTCATCAACTTGCCAGCCGTGGCACGCTGATCAGCCCGGCCCCCATGCCGGAGAGCGCGGCGACCAAGCCGTCAGCTACACCACTCCGGGACACGATCTAGATATCAGCGGAATCAACTCGTTCTCCATGCTGTGGCTTGGTCCGCACGCCGTGTTTGCGAGCATAGCCAGGTTGGGTGGCTGTCCCTCAGAATGATGGTGTTGAAACGGAGTCCGAGCGATCGGGTCCAAGCATCATGAGAGGAACAGCCATGGAACACGATGTGGGAACCGATGTCTCTCTGGAAGAGAGCAGCGTGTGCATTGTGGACGCGCCCGGAACGATGGTGCGCGAGTTCAAGGTCGCCAGCGAGCCCGAGGCACTGGTCCGCTATTTCGACGAACTGGAATTGTCTGTCGGCCGCATTGGGCTCGAGGCCGGGCCATTGTCGCAATGGCTGCATGCCGGGCTTGTGGCCGCCGGACGCGATGCGGTTTTCTCGAGACGCGGCACGTGAAGGCGGCGCTCTCGGCGATGCCGGTGAAGACCGACCGGAAAGATGCAGGCGGGATCGCCCAACTGCTGCGGATGGGATGGTACTGCCCGGTTGCAAGGATAGCCGAGCCCTTCTTGTTGGACGCAAGCTTCTGCAAGGCAAGCTTCTCGACGTTGAACTGAGCATCCGCGGGATGTTGCGCGTCTATGGGCTGAAGGTCGGAGAAGTCAGTCGTGGAAGGTTTGAGGCGCGCATCCGGGAGCTGACAGCAGGGCACGTCACTGTGGAGACGGTGATTGGTGCGATGCTGGCGGCGTGGACGGCGTTGTGGTGCGAGTTCACTAAGCTCCATCGCGAGATGCTGAAGATCGCGCGCGCTGACAAGGTTTGCCGATTTGATGAGCACACCTGGGGTCGGGGCCTTGGTTGCGCTCACCTATCGCTCGGCGGTGGACGACCCGATGCGGTTTGGGAAATCCAGTACGGTCGGAGCCTACTTCGGGCTTACGCCCAAATATATCAATCTGGTGAGACCGATCGGGACGGTGGTGTCAGCAAGGTCGGCGACGCCATGGTGCGAACAGCGCTCTTTGAAGCGGCGCACATGTGGCGAAACGTCAGGCATGAAGCGCGCCAAGGTGGCCCTTGCCCGCAAGTTGAACGTCGTGCTCCATCGCGTGTGGGTGAATGCGATCGAGTTCCGCTGAAGCAAAGCCGCAGCGATGGCAGGAGATAGAGCGTTCGGAGCGAGCCGAGACGGCAGGGCTCGCCTGAGGTCACGTCGCCGGGACGAGGGCTTGGCAAGGTCGTGTGTAGTGCTGTGATGCTTCGGCAGACCACGCTTCCTAGATTGACCTGTCAGCTCTGGATCTGATGGCATGGTGTGGCGGCCTTCGCGCTGACCACCGACAGAAGAATGATCCTGGCGATGAGATTCGTTCAGAGGGGACTTGACGATCGAAGGCCCATTACAGAAGTACTACAGTTGGGTATTCACCTATTGGCCTCCATGATTCGGAGGTCATGGATGACGGGTGCATCAATTGAAACCGGGCTGAGAACTGTGGGCATAGTCGCTGCGTGACGTGAAGCCCGTATGCTTGGACTGTTTCCGGAGGAGGGATTCTTTCCTAGACCGTTTGCTGGGTGGCGAGCGTCATAAGACAGGTTGGATGCGCGCTAAATGTGAGCTTTCGGGAGGTTGTCCATTCGGACCAGACCAAGGAGACTGGAGTTACCAGGCTTCAGCATCCATCGGAGGGTCCGAATGAACATCCTCAAGAATGCCCGCCTCACGCCGCTGCGTCGGGAGGAGATGTCGCTGTCGGTGATAGAAGGCGCATTTTTCCAAGGCCCCATGCGGCGCGCGTCTACGGCGTGTCGGCCAAGATCGTGGCGCGCTGGGTCGAGGGCTATAAGGCCGAAGGGCGGTCCGGCATGGTCGACCGTTCCTCGCGGCCCGCTCATATGCCACAGGCTGCCGCTGCATCGATCGCCAAGCGCATCGTGGCGTTGCGGCGGCAACGTTGGACCGGCAAGCACATCGCTCACGAGGTCGGCGTATCGCCCGCCACCGTCAGCGGGTTCTCAAGCGTGCCGGGCTGTCGCGGCTCAGGGATATCGTGCCGGCCGAACCGATCCGACGCTACGAGCGCGAGAACCCCGGCGAAATGATCCATATCGACATCAAGAAGCTCGGCCGCTTCAGCCAAGTCGGCCATCGCATCACCGGCGATCCGCAAAAGGGCAAGTCTCGGGGCGCCGGCTGGGAGTTCGTCCATGTCTGCATCGACGATGCTTCCCGCATCGCCTTCTCGCAGATCCTGCCCGACGAGAAAAGGAGAGCGCCATCGCCTTCCTCAAGGCGGCGGTCGCCTACTGCGGCAGCCTCGTCGTCGCGATAGCGCGCGTCATGACCGATAACGTCCTGCTACAGAGGGAAGGCTTTTGCCGGTGAGGTTGATGCGATGGGCGTTGTGCGCGATGCGGTCCAAGATGGCGTCGGCATAGGTCGGGTTGCCGAGGGATCAGCAACTGAACGCTGCCGAGCTTGCGCGTGAACCGCGCGTAGCGTCGCCGCGAGCGAACCCCGGAACAGGCGCGGCAGGCGCGGATAGAGAACGGAGCGGTCGTCGCGGCGCCCGCAACCGCCGCCAAGCTCTCCGGGATTGGCGCCTAGCCGTCCTAGCCCGCTTCCGCGCACAGGAAGCCTACGGCGCCGACGTGCGCCTCCGCAGCGCCCTTGCCGAGGAGTTCCGAATGCCGGGCCGAGGCATGAGGAGCCTAAAAAGGCCTAGGCTACGGCAGTAGCTATGCAGCAGGAAGCCCCCGAGGACCGGCGCCGTGCCGAGGAAACAGTCCCGCCAGCGCTCCCATTGCCAGCCCCAATATTCCCGCCACGTCAGCGACTTCCGCCAGCACCGGAAGTCGTCCCGTTGCGCGTCTTCATAGGCTTTATCAGCCCGGCAGCCCACGGCGGAATCCTTAGTTTTCCTGGAAATTAATGTGGCACAAACGTCAGGGCGATGGGGTGGAATCGCGCGGCAAGCGATCCCAGACTATTTCTGTTCACCAGAGGGCAGAAGTGGTATGATTGGCCAATCGAGTAGGTCGACGGCACGCTGAAGTATCGCCTCGGTGCGAGTACAATCAGGCGAAGCAGCGATGACATGCCCCATCATGTCTCTGTAATCGCCCTTGCGGACGATCGAGGCCCTGGGTTCAACATAAAATCTGACGTCGACGACTCCCGGTACAGCCGCCGCAAGACTGGCGCCCTCGATACGATCGAGGATGCCGTCGCGATCAGGAAGTAAGAACCGGGCGGCCGAAGTGTGTGAATGGCTTGCGCGCAGATCGCATTTGTCACCGATGATAAGCTTGATGTGCTCGTTGATCATATCGACACCGTAAGCCAGCTGAACCAGCAGAGGAGTGGTCCAACCCGGAAGACGCGCATTGACTTCCACTATTACTGGACCCCGGTTCGTCCATCGGAATTCAATGTTCGCTGGCCCCCAGCCAAGATCGAGAGCTTGCAAGCAACTCCGCGAAACATCGGTGATACGCTCATGCTCCTCATGAGTTAGCGCGGCTGGAAACACGCTTTCGCGGGGGACGAAATACGGTGACCGGTCGAAGCGGGCGGTGCCGACTGCAATGACCGCGTCTCCCATAGTAGCAACGTCATAGAAAGCGCCTTGTGCGAATTCTTCGACCAATATTTTCGGCGCAGACCGCCAAGTGTGCGCGCCTCCCAACAGAAATGTTGTATGCTCAGCTAACTCATCAACATCGTGGCACAATCTGACGCCACTGCTGCCACTGCCTTCAGTTGGTTTAAGAATCACCGGGAAGCCTATGGCCGCGGCGGATCTTCTTGCTTCGATCGCACTTGCTGCCAATCGGTAAGCAGGTACAGAAACACCTGCCTGCGCTAGGAGCTGACGTTGAGTAAATTTATCGCTACATCGTACAATAGATGCGGGGCTGGGCCCCGGTAGATCGAAATGCTGGCACAGCTTGGCAACTGTCACGTTAAGCGATTCATCTCGACCCGCAAAACCAGTGATGCCAACAATATCATAGGCCGCACGCAGCCGAGAGCATACCTGCATCAGCGAATCGAATTTTTCGGTGTCGACGCGAATGGCCTCAATGCCTTCCGCCGCAATATAGTCGTATTGATTTGGATCAGCCGCCAGGGTGATGGGATGAAGTCCTAGACGCTGGGCCGCTTGAACGTATAGCAGCCCATTGCCCCTATGACCTTCAAGCAGGATGAGAGCTCGTCTTGGCATCGGCTATTGACCTTTCCCTGCAGTCGGTGCGCTATTGTGAGTGCAATCTGTATGAGCTTTTCATTCGGGAATGCTAAGTCTTCTATAGTCAGGGGTCCGGGACGGATACTATGGGATCTGGTAGTTGACGTATCCGCTCGTCACCTTCGAAAGCATCCTGCCGCCGCTCGGCATGGTCATCAAGCTTGCTTCGGCCCGCTCCGCACTTGGCGCGGCTCGAACTCGCCGCAGCGCAGGTATTTGCGGATGGTGTTCCGCGACAGCCCGATGGTGGTCAAGTAGCTCAGCCATTCGGCTTTTAACCGGGTCCCACCGGAGGCGGTCACCCGCCGTCCGAGATTACGGTGCAACTCGGCTCGGCTTCGTTCCGGTAGCGGGCATACCTTCCGCCGTATGCAGAGCCTCCAGTTTCTTGGCAGCTTTGTCGCAGATTGGGTTTGAAGGCGCGAAATGCCGAGGCGAGCGAGCATTGCCTTGATGCGGTTGACGATCCGCGTACGTTCGCGGACGAGATTGTCTCGTTCACGATTCGGACGGCGGGCCTCCTCCTAATTGATGGTTGGGATGGCTTGCCATGCTGCAGTGACGTTTCTCGTCCCGCAGCCAAGAAAGGCGCGCATCAGCAGTTCGGTATCCAGGCCATCGGTTTTGGCACGCCGATGTTCACGAGAAACCGGGACGCTCGATGGATGTATGACATAAGCTTCGACAGCGCGCGCCTGGAGCCAGCGCGCCAACCAAAAGGCGTCGCGTCCAGCCTCATAGGCGACAACGATGCGCCGGACTTCACGCCCGGCTTGGATGGCTTTCTGCGCCAGCGGCGCGACAGCCTGAACACCGAATCCGGGTCGGCATCGAGCTTCTTGAGAGGGTTATGTTTAAAGCCAGGGACCGTCCCAGCAATGAGCCACTTATCAGGCTCATCTCAATCACTGCGACCAACGTGCTGTTCTGATCAAGGGCGGTTAAGGGATTTGCCAGCATCAAAGGATGGCGACATGGGACACTCCTTGGGTAGCTGCTCAACAGCGCCGAGGGTGCCACATGCTCGCCGCCCATAGCATCTACAGCGCTATCGAGAGCGGCTTCGTGACAACGGAGCTACCCCACGCGTGGGTACGACCGAACACCTCTTATTCCACCGGTTTTAAAATTACCTTCTCAGAATATTAAACGTCGTCATGGCAATGCAACGACAATTAACAGAATTAGAATATATACCTCTTCACTGACTCTAAATGTTCTATATCTTAGCATGGCAGAACAAGGCTGAAGTCAGTCCATGATGAACTTACTCGTAAACATAGCCATAATTCTGCTTTAGAGGAGGACGCGCCCGTGTGCGCTACTCATTTCCGCAACAACGAACAAATAGGATTTATGCTATGACCATGCTACCGCAAATCTCCCTGGCGAAACTGGCAGCCGATGCCACGCGAAATGAAGAGCGAGCACACTTGCGCGCGGCCTGCGAAGAATATGGGTTTTTTTATCTTGTCGAACACAGCATACCGAGAGAACAGATCGCACAAGCGATCCAGAACTCTCGGAAGTTCTTCGCATTGCCGCTGTCGGTCAAGGAACGCTACAGCCATGCCTTCCAAGAGGTGTACCCCACAATCGCTCGTGGATACAGTCCATTGCAAGGCGAGGTGCTACATCCGCAGGCTGGTCCCGATCCAAAGGAGGTATTTGATCTCGGAATTGAGAACGAGTACGATCGGCGTCCCTATGCCGGACGCACGCTTTTGCCGGATGACGCCTTGGCTCCTGGCTTCGCGCGAAGCCTTCTGGCGTTGCAGGCTTCGGTAGTCAATGGGGTTGTCCCGCAGCTCGGGGATGCGCTTGCCGACCTAATCGGTATGGAACAGGGCTGGTTTCGGCGGCATTTCAGCCCACCAACGCTGGGGCAACGCGTGATCCGGTACCCATCCAGCGGCGGCGTCGCCGCCAAGCACACCGACGGGGGCTTTTTCACCCTGCTGCTGCAGGAGGAACTACCTACACGGTCCTTGCAAGTGTGGTTCCATGAACGTTGGACCCCGGTTCCGAGTTTGCCCGACAGCCTCGTGGTCAATCTCGGCGATATGCTACAGGCCTTAAGCGACAATCGCTTTAGGAGTACCCCCCACCGGGTCGAGCACAACGGTCCGACTGAGCGAATCTCGCTGCCTTTTTTCATCTATCCTGATGTTGACGCTCACTTGACGTCGCCGCAAGGGCGGCATTCCTTCAGTGTCGCGGAAATGATGTTGCGCTTGTCCGAGTCAATCGAAACCGGCAATGGCGCCGGTCGTGCGCGCGAGTTGCAGTAATCGCTCCGTCTCTCAAACAAGAAGATTAGACGTGCCGGAGCCAGCCATTCTACAGGCACGAGCGATCGGTACTATTCCGGGCGCGAATTCTGCATCCGCGTACGCCTCCGGTGAGGCTTTCGATTACCCACATCGTCGGCTTGATCCAATGGAGATGCCGAAGGCGATGTCGTGCAAGCGGGTCATGCCGCGCCAGACGACCATGTTGCCGGGAGGCGAATCATGGTTGTGGGCGAGATAGCCGCCAAGCATGGCGATTTGCAGCAGGTAGGCGGCGAGCGTGGGCCGTTGGAGGCACGGTCGCGTTCGGGAGGGCGTCGATCTGGTCGAGCGCAGTGATCTCGGCGAAGGTGAGAATGCTGTCTGGCGCGGCGTCTGGCTTGGCGCGCGCCGACATAGTGACGAAGAATATTCGCCAGCTGACCACCGCGATGAGAGCGAGGAACTTCGCCAGCCTCTCTGCGGTCTCGAGCCTCGCCTCCTCGGCACGGCAGCCGGACTTCATGACCTTGTGGAACACCTCCGCCTTCCAGCGCAGGGCGTACCAGCCGAGCTTCTCGACCTCACGGAGAGATCTTCGACCGGCAGGTTGGTTACCAGCTTCCAGTCGATCGGCTCGCGACCGGCCGGCGGGTTCTCTTCGAGAGCATGGATGTAGGTCAGAACCTGCGGACTGTAGCGCTTCTGCTGCCCACGGGCGGCAATGTGTTGATGGCGCGAACTTCACCTGCAGCCAGGTCGTCTCGTCTCGTCCTGATCGACGTATGCGATGACGTCCCGCCCAGGGCGCCGTCGCAAGTTGGGCAAAGACGCGATGAGCAGGATCGTGTGGGGCAGCATCGGCAGGCCGCCTTCGCCGCTGCCCAGTCGCCACAGGCCGCCAGGATCGGCATGCCCGGCGCTGCTGACAGCTGAGCAACCGCTGCAGGCGGCGGACCAGGCGCTTGTCGGGAAGGGTCGCCGCGCAAAGCTCTTTCTGCCAAGCGGCTTGCTGCTGCTGGTCTTGTCTCGCATCCGTGACACCTCCCTCATTCGGCGTCACGGACAGAATCACGGCAGACTCGTACGGGGCAATAGGCCAGCAAACGATAATCGAAAGCCACACCGGATGGGTACGCATCCGCAGCAGGGGCTACTCGTTCAGCCTGCGCAGTTCGTCCCGTCGGACCTTTGGCCTTGCTAGGCTAAGCTAGTGTCCGTCCATAAACGCCGGCATTTTGCGGCATTTAAATGACTTGGATCCGACCGGAAGCGCCGTTAACGGGCGTGGACAGGTCAGGAATAGTTGATGATTGACAAAATGCCGTGCTTGGCAACGATCGCACGCACGCCCATTGTCGGCGGCTTTGCCGGCGGGACGGTGCGATGCCGAGCTGATATCAGATCGGCCTGAGGCGGGCGAAGAGGACGAGGTTGTAGGCCGCGACCGAGGACCAGACGTAGGTTTTGAAGTGATCAAGGCCGCGCCAAGTGCAGCGCGCCAGGCCGTAAGCGCGTTTGAGGCACGAGATGCCAGCTTCGATGCCGGCGCGAAAGTTGCGCAGCTTGCGATAGACCGAGTTGCTTCTGACCATGTCCTCGATCTTGAGGCCGGCTTTCTTGTGGAAGGCCATGTCGGAGACGCCCCCACCAAGTTGGGTTGCGATGTGCATTCGAAAGCGTGATCAGCATCGGCTGAGCAGCGACGATGCTGCATTCTAAGCCGGAGTGTCGCCGCCTGTAAGGACCAAGCTTCCTGATGGCGCAGGCTGTGCCACCAGCGATGTTCAGATCCTCTGCCAAAGCCACCCTCCGGGCGGTACTTTCATTGGAAAGCGCGGTTCAGGAAGAGAGCAGATCTCCCCAGCACAATCGTCTCGAGATCGATGCGCGCGTTCAAGTCTACTTCTATGACTCGCAAAGGCCATGGCAGCGTGGCCACCAACGGAGAACACCACCGATCACCGACGTGGCAGCGGCCCTCAATTCCCGACGCCTCGACGTCCGCTTCGTCGTAACAAAGCTTGACCTTACCGGCGCCGAATAGAGAAGACAGCCCCGGCAGTTTGCCTAAGGCGGCCAGCTGTGGATGTGGACAGAGCAGAGCCATGGCCGGATGGCCCAGATTGCCAAGAAGACAGCGCTACCCGTGTGATTTGACGGATGAGTGGGAGCAGTTCGCGCCGCTGATGCCAAGCCTTGACGTCGCGGCCGTCCGCGCGAGGTTGATTTTCGCGAGGTGGTCAACGCGGTGCGTTACCCGATCCGCTCCGGTTGCGGTTGGCGAATGCTGCCGATCCATTTCGGGCCTTGGCAGACGGTCTACGGCTGGTTTCGCGAGTTGGCGCAGCGTTTTCTGTTCCAGACCATCCACTAAACTAATTCATAGTACGGGTATACCGAACGTACTCTCCTTTTCCCGCGACATCTATTTGGCTAACGGATGTTTCCTCCTTGGAGCATGTACTAAATCTTCGACATGTGTTCTAGTCTATAATTGAGTGTCTCCTCTATGTCTGAACTAAGTATCGACAACTTCGAAGCGATACGCCTATTGTTAATAGCCACAAATCGAAGAAATTCTGCATCATACATTGTTACATAATCAATACTTCTTGCAACTTCGCGAGATAGAACTGGGATTGATGAGAGATCCACTATGGCGCGCGGTTCCAACCGCAGAAGCGCATCGCGAAGAATTGCTTCGTATTCATCATTGACATCGGCGGTAGCGATGACAACGATCGACCGAGGTTCACGTACGGGCCCCATCTCCGCCGGGCGAATGAGCGAAACTTCTATGTCGGCCCAAGAGCGCAGACGTCTGCGAAGATTTTTGGGGTTCCGCGTAACAATTATTGTTGAACGAAATCGCTCTCCCAGACCACTCCTGATCAACTCGCGACCCAGCATACCCGCCCCGATCATGTAAAGCCGGTCGGGCAGCTCTCCATTCTGAAATCGATCAGCTATGATGTCTCTAACGATCTGATCGTAGTTGAACGACGCGATGAACCCGTGTCGCTGGCGCGATGCACGACCTATATCAATTGCCAGCCGTCCAATCTGAAAAATCGGAAGATTTGGATCGAGCATATCGATAGCTTTCGCGAGCTGATCTCCAATATAATTCTCGCCAAGGATCTGGGAATGAGCGCCACAGGCAATCTCTGCAAGTCTTTTAGTAATAGCTACTGTACCGTTAACCTGTTCATAGCTAAATGTTGAAAATACTTTTCTGTCGATATTTATAAGCGATGTCGCAGATCCGTATACCTCAACTCGTAAACATGTAGCAACAAGCAGAACTCCTCTTCTTGAGATATCTTTTGCAATTGTTTTTGTCTTCGCAGAATGACGCGCCATTGCAAATGGCGAAGTCATTTTGTGATCAACATAAAGGCCGAGGTGTCTGCTCATTCCGTTCATCCCAAAGTTAATTCGAAATTGATTTGCGCAAGGAGCGCATCTTTTTCGAGGTGTTTCACCAACCCTCATTTGCTGATGGATGCTGCGTGGTGTCCTTCGTCTTTTCCTTCAGGAGCAGGCTGCTAGGTCGGTTTCGGGCCGCAGCCTATGATGAGGGAATGCTTGAGGTCGAGGAGGCGGCGAGCGTATCTGGGAGTTGCCGGACCTACCTATCACCTCCTTCCCTAGATGGCGGATCTCTTGCAGACCTGACATATTGGTTTCCGCTAGTCCCTTGAGTGACGTCATATTGGTTGGTATCTCCGCCTCCTCGCGACCAGGAGCAGCAAAAGTCGCGCCAGCTCCGCACTAGAGCCGCAGCAGAACTGTCTTGCATACGATTCAACGGCTTCAATGATAGTGTGGCAGGACGCCAGCGGGACATTACCGTGTCTCGGACCCGACAAACGAAACAATCGTCGGGATGACCTGGCACTGAGATTCCATCTGGGAAGATAGTCCGGGCCTTGGTTGAAGGATGGCTGATCAAGAGAAAGCGATTTCTGGAAGTGGAGCGGAGTATGTAGACGTCATCGGGCCGGTGCCAGTCAGCCGGCGAAGACCCGGATCGCAGCGCAATGGCGAGGTTGAGCGGGTCCGGTTCGCCTCGTCGATCCTGCCGCAATGGGGCGCGTCGGACGCGAAGTCTGGGTTGCGCCGCTTCCCGTTCTCTACCTGCTCGGCGTTTCGACGGGCGATTTTCAGGAAGCGCTGAGGGCGCTTGTGGGGCAATGACGCGCCGAACCTTTCACCCCTCGGTGATGACGCGGCTGACGGCGGAGTGGAGCGCCGATTACGAGCGTGGCAAAAGCGCGACTTTCGGCGCCCGCTATGTCTATGTGCCCGGCGGACGGGATCTACCTGCAGGCGCGGGTGGAAGACCAAGCCGAATGTCATGCTGGTCCTGATCGGCGCCACGTCCGAAGGCAAAAGAACTCTCGGTTTCCAGACCGGCATTCGCGAAAGCGCGCAAAGCTGGTGCGAGCTGCTGGCCGACGTGGAGCGGCGTAGCCAGAAGATCCCGCCCGATATTGCCGCGGCAGTGGCGCGCTTGGCTTCTGGAAGGCGCTCGACGAGGCTTTCCCTGCACCAGGCACCAACGCTGCTGGGTGCACAAGACCGGCCAACGTCCTGAACAAGGTGCCGCTCTCGGTGCAGGCCAACATGAAGACGGACTTGCGCGAGATTTACGGCCGCCGACACGCTCAGCAGCCGAAACGGCGATCGAGGTGTTCGCCGAAAAATACGGAGCGCGAAGTACAACAAGGTGGTCGACTGGCTGACGAAGGATCGCAAGACGTTGCTGGCGTTCTACAACTTCTCCGCCGAACAGTGGGATCAACTGCGACCGTGGAACCCGATAGAGGGCGTCTTTGCCACCGTTCGCCACCGAACAGTGCGCACGAAGGGCTCCCTATCGTCGAAGACCGCCATGTGGATGGTCTTCTCGTCATGGCCGCCGCCAAATCCTGGCGTCGATTGAAAGGACAAAATCAGTTGCCGAAACTGCTCGCAGGTGCCAGGTTCCAAGACGGGATCGAGGCATCGAAGCCGCAAAGCACCGCTTGATCAACCCCGTCACCAAAAGCCGTCATAGCTCGGTGGCAGCGGCATCGATACCGATCACGTTGCGCGGTCGACCGTCCTTGGCGAATCCGACGAGCATGCCGGCATGTATTGAACCTGTCAGCGTGCAGGCAACAATGTAGTCGAATGCGAACCCAAGCTGTTTCTCCTGGGCACGCACCTCCTCCGCGAACCCGATATAGCCGAGGCCGCCGTTCGGGTGAGCAGACGCTCCGTGTCGCATATGGTCTGCCGCCCGTTGGCCTCAGAGCGCTGTTCCCAACTGCGGCGGATTCTGACTTGCCACTGAGTTTTCCTCCACAGATGAAGCGGAAGCGGTTCACGGAGGAACAGATCATTGCGGTTCTGCGCGAGCACGTGGCGGGTGCGAAGGCGGGCGATCTTGCGCGCAAGCACGCGATGAGCGCGGCTACGCTGTATGACCCAGGTCAATTCCGATGTCAAAAACGGAACCGCTCTAGACTGGATATCCCACCAAAAGGGTGCCGCCATAGGCCGCCACGCCGAGGCAAACCTTCGAAACCCGCGGCGCTCGACCTGTCCCCTCCGGGTCGGCAACAACGGCTGTGTCCGGTCCAATGCTTGGATCGCGACTTCTAATCCAACCACAGCACCCGCGGTCCGACGGATCGCTCCACAGCTTGAATGCGATGCGGCTGCAAGACGAAGCTACCAGATGCGATAGTTGTCGACGGCGCTACCAGCCGCCTCGGCCATGTTGCGTTGATGGGCGTTGTCGGCGAAGGCCAGCGCCGTGCTTGATCGCGTGCATGCAACGAAGACCTGACGGCGGCAGTCGGCACAGACTGGCGGAGCAGTCGTATCGCCCGCATTGCCCTGTCGGCTACTTGCATATCGGCATTTCGAGCGGAAATTCCATATTCCGGCGCACTGTTAGGTGTGGAAAGAGGGCACAGTTCTGGAAAACGATGCCTTGGACGCGCTGGTAGGACGGCCGCTGAGTTTCCATCAATGAGGATGTCTCCCTTGCTGGGCGCTGCTAAACCGGCGAGCAGCATCCGCGCGATGGTCTCGCCACTCTCTCTGCATCGACCGCCATGATGGTGCTTCCATGCCAGATCTTCAAAAGCGACGAGCCGTCGCTACCGAAATCGGGCAGCAGCGCCACCACTGGGACGTGATCTGATAGCCAAACTGCACCGTTCGGCTTAGTGTTTTCCGCCGTGAGGAAGAATGTTGACGTTTTAGTGCCGCCGGTCAGTCGCTGCGACATCCAACTTCAGGTCCACCAGAGAACAAGGTCCGGCTGCGCAAAGCCGAAAAAGCTGTTCAGCACCAGGCGACGCTTTCCGCTGCCTGATTGACAGGTGACGCCGTGAACGAAACCGCCATCAATTAGGGCAATATCGCCGGCCTTGAGCTGGAGGTCGCGACAGGGAACGGGCTCGAGATAAGCTTTCGAATAGGGATAGCCCGTGGTCTCAACACCCTGCGACTTTCGGTCAGTGACTGTCGGCTTATGGCTCCAGAGGCGCAGATTCCCGCCCTCGTCGGCCAAGCTGGGGTAGAAGTTGAGCGCTGCGACGGTGTTGTGCGCCACCGCAGAAAACTCGTAATCGTTCCCGGCACATATGACTTGAGCAACATCGTCGTGGGGCTCCAAGGCATACGCGCCCACGCCAGACCAGCTAAGAGCGCGACAAATGTTAGCGTGGCCGTCTTGCGAGCGGGCCAGCCGCAAATCAATCCCTTGCCTGTGAAGCTCGCGCTTTAACGCGTCGAATAATGCTCGGACCGGATCAACCAAATTCTCGAAAAGGGCGTCGACGTACGGTCGCGCAGTTTCCGATGCTGCGAAATAGGTGGCTGCATCCTTCCTATAGTGGGATGCGCCGACATACTGTCCAGGGACGCCATCTTTACGCTCCTGGAGACCGGGACTGCCAACAAACTTCGCGGTGATCTCCTCGGCGACTTCGGTGCTGAATGCTTGTTTGATGTGCAGACCGGTGATCTCACCGTGCAGGACTGATATGATCTCCGCAGTGCTGATCGAGCCGGTTCGTTCTCTGATCGCAAGAGGCGAGATGGCTGCCGCTTTAGATACTTGGTTGGTCTTCATTGTCTTGCTCCTGTAGCGCGTGATCAAGGATGGCGATGCCGTGTTCGAGATCGTCATCGGTAATGGTTATCGGTGGGAGGACTTTGACAACGTCGCGATTCGGCCCTGAAGATTCGATCAGTAGGCCATTTTCGAAGGCGACATCGTGCACACGGCCGACAACAGCCTGTGATCGACACTTGAGACCCGCCATTAGACCGCGGCCGCGCTTTTGTTCGATGCAATTTGGGAATTTTGCAACGAGGTTATCAAGATGTCTTTGCAGTTTGGCGGCCGTCCGCTCGACGCCAGCAGTAAACTGCCTGTCTGACCACATTTTGCACATGGCCCCTGAAGTCACAAAGGCAAGATTGTTGCCTCTGAAAGTCCCGCTATGTTCTCCGGGTTTCCATATGTCCAAGTCGGGGCGAATCAGAACAATGGAGAACGGACTTCCTGAACCGCTTAGGGATTTCGAAAGGCATACGATATCGGGTTCGATTTTCGCGAATTCAAATGAGAAGAAATCGCCCGTTCGTCCCGAACCTGCCTGAATGTCGTCGACAATCAAAAGAACGCCGTGCTCACGGCAAATGCGCTGAATTTCTGTTAGCCAAGCAGCAGATGCAGTGTTCAAGCCGCCTTCTGCCTGAATGGTCTCCAGAATGATTGCAGCCGGCTTTTCTATGCCGCTCCCTGGGTCGCCCAAAACGAAATCGATGTAGCTAGCGGAATCGAAAGCTTTGCTCGGATATCCATCGTAAGGGACACGGATCACATCGTGGCGAGCAACGCCGCCCAGTTCCCTGGTTGACGCCGACCCCGACACCGCCAGAGAGCCAAGCGACATGCCATGGAACGCGTTCGAGAATGCCATGATGCTCGAGCGGCCGGTATATTTTCGCGCCAGTGCCAGCGCTGCTTCGTTAGCGTTTGTGCCGGTCGGCCCAGGAAATTGTATCTTGTAAGAAAGCCCCCTGGGCTTCAGGATCGAATCCACAAACGCTTCAATGAAGTCACGCTTTGCCGCTGTATACATGTCTAGGGATAGGAGAATGTTCTCGCCTACCATATATTCAATTCCTGGTGCAATAATTTCTGGATTGTTGTGTCCGTAGTTGAGTGCGCCGGACCCAACAAGGAAATCGATATAAGGGTTACCGGCCTCATCCCAGATTGTCGCCCCAAGGGCCTTTGTAAAGACTGCAGGAAACGACCGCGCGTAGCGACGAACGTTGGACTCATGAGCCGTAAAGATTTCAGTGTTCATTTCAGGGTCCCTCTGCGTGTCGCGTCGCGTTCAACGAGCAAGTGATTACATGCGTTTGGTTTGTTGCGGTTGCTTTCAGCTTCACTTGAAGATCGGAACGATTCCGGGCGGAACTTTGGACGGTCGTGACTTCCCATGTTCGGGATGCCGACACGCTCCTCAAAAACGTCAGCGACAAAAGGGAGACCGGACTCGCGCGGCAGCTCAACTGCTGCACTGACGCACTTCGGAACCTCTACCGTAGTCACGTTGCTCTGCACGGCGATATCTCTCGTCTATGCGTTGGAACGAACTCAGTTCTAGAGTTTTCGGGGAAGCGTCGATACTACGGCATTTGGTAGTTGACGCACCTGCTTGTACCCGGCGAAACGCCCTGCCAATCTTATCAAGCTCAGCGCTAGCACCGGCTCATGTGTGACAGGCGCTTCTGCCATGCAGCAGACTGCTAAGGTGTTGCAGGTTGCAGGCCGCTTCGGCAGCGATACGAACCACATCGTGCCCCGGCTCGTGGGTGTAGCTCGGCGATAGCGAAGCCGCTCGCGAGCGCGCCCTCAACAGCGCTGTAGCGAGCGAGCGGCGTTAGCGGCGATGATCGGCGTTCTTCGATGTCGGGCCGCTTTCGGACCGCTTCTGAAGCGTCTCGACCAGTTATGTCTGAACGAGCGATCAGGGTCTCGAAAAGCTAACCGGGAGACGCGTACCCCTCGAGCAGCACCACGTGATCGTCCACGATTTCCACGCCAAGCTTGACGAGCTTCGCAGTATCGCGGGCAATGTTTAGCACCTGCGCCTTGGTCTGGGGGGTGGCAGAAGCATCGATACCGATGACATTGCGCTGTCGACTGTCCTTGGCAAATCCAACGAGCATGCTTGCATGCGTCGACCCCGTGACCGTGCAAACGACGATGTAGTCGAAGCCAAACGCAAGCTGTTTCTCCTGGGCACGCACCTCCTCCGCGAACCCGATGTACCCAAGCCCGCCATATTTGTGAACTGAGGCCCCGGCCGGTATCGCGTAGGGCCTGCCGCCCCTTGACTTGACTTCATCGAGCGCCTGTTCCCAACTGCAGCGGATGCCGATATCGAAGCCCTTGTCGACAAGGCGCACTTCTGCTCCCATGATCCGGCTCAAGAGAATGTTGCGGTCGTAGACGGCGTCCTCATGTGGTGCCCAGCTCTCCTGAACCAGGAGACATTTCATGCCGATCTTGGCGGCGACCGCGGCGACCATCTGCGTGTGGTTGGACTGCACGCCGCCGATGGAGACAGACGTATCGGCATTTGACACGATCGCATCGGGGATGATGTATTGGAGCTTGCGCAGCTTGTTTCCGCCAAACGCGAGACCGGAGTTGCAGTCCTCGCGTTTGGCGTAGATTTCCACCTTGCCCCCCAGATGCTTGGAGAGGCGGTCGAGCTTCTCGATGGGCGTGGGTCAAAATGTGAGCGGATTGGAGTGCGCCCCTCGGACCGGACAGGATGAACAAGCAGAATTGACTTGGAAGCCGGGCTTTCGAAGGATGGAAGCCCATGGTGACTTATCGCACGCACAGCATCGAGTTCAAACGTCAGGTAGTGCAGGAGTTCCTGTCCGGCGAGACGCTGCATGGTCTCGCCAAGCGGCACGAACTGCCGCGTAACCTGATCCGCATCTGGGTTCAGAAATACGAGGCCGGCTCCTTCGACGAAGACGTGGCGGCGGCCGACACGATGCAGACCTATGAGGCGCGGATCGCAGCGCTGGAGCGGCTGGTAGGCCGGCAAGCCTTGGAAATTGAGTTTCTAAAGGGGGCTCTGAAAAGCGCACCACGTCCGAGAAGCGGGACTACATCCGTGATCACCGGCCCGGCGGTGTCTCCATCGCTGAAGGATGCCGGCTGATGGGGATCGCGCGATCAACCTACTACGATCAGCCCGAAACCGCCGTGAATGACACAGCGCTCGTCGAGACGATGGGTGAGATCTCCGACAGCTTCGAAGCTTACGGCTATCGCCGCATGCAGGCGGCGCTGCGGCAGCGCGGCATCGTCGTCAACCACAAGAAGGTCAGACGGTTGATGCGCGAGCACGATCTGCAGCCCAGGATCAGGCGGCGCTTCATCGCCACTACGGACAGCGATCACGAGTTGCCGATCTTCCCGAACTTGGGGAAGAACGTGACACCCGACGGCCCGAACCAGCTCTGGGTGAGCGACATAACATACGTGACGATTGCGGCGGGCTTCGTCTACGTCGCGGTCATTTTGGATGCCTGGTCGCGCAAGGTCGTTGGTTACGCCATCGGTCGGTCGATCGACGCGCGCTTGACCGTTGCAGCATTGAAGGCGGCAATCGAACGACGAAAACCCCCGCCGGGCTGCGTCCATCACTCGGACCGAGGGTCGCAAGGCGGATTCAAGCGGTCGTCGCAACACCTGAGCGAAGGAGGTTGCGATGGTCATTCGAAAACGAAGATCACACCGTTCTGGACGAGCGCCGTTGCCGTCGCCGGGACGGCCGCCAGTGGCGGGGCGATTTGAACTCCAGCGATTCTGGTTGGGGATTGCGCAGGGAATGACCAGCGAGGATGCTGCGCTGACGGCTGGCATGTCGCAGCCTGTCGGAACCAGATTGTTTCGAGAGGCAGGCGGCATGCCACCAGCGATGTTCAGTTCCTCGGCCAGACCGCCGTCCGGGCGGTACCTCTCGTTTGCGGAACGCGAGGAGATCGCACTTCTTCGCGTTCAGGGCCGTTCGAGACGCGAGATCGGACTCCGACTTGGCCGATCCGCCTCGACCATCTCCCGCGAGCTACGACGCAATGCCGCGACGCGCAGCGGCGGCCTGGAGTATCGTGCATCGACAGCCCAATGGCACGCCGAGCGATCGGCCCGTCGGCCCAAACCGACCAAGCTTGCGCTCAACACGACCTTGCGCACTTATGTGGAGCAGCGACTGGCCGGCATCGTCATGACCCCGAGCGGCGCCGCCGTTCCTGGTCCCGCCGTTCCGTGGAAGGGCCGCCGGCATGGCCCGCGAAAGGATCGGCGCTGGGCCAGGGCCTGGAGCCCGGAGCAGATTGCCCGACGCTTGCCGATCGACTTCCCGGACGACAAGACGATGCGCATCAGCCACGAAGCCATCTATCAAGCCCTCTTCGTTCAGGGTCGGGGAGCGCTACGCCGCGAACTGTCGGCCTGCTTGCGAACGGGGCGCGTGCTGCGGGTCCCCAGGGCGCGCGTACTCAGGCGAGGCAAGAGCTTTGTCTCGCCGGAGATCATGATCAGTCAACGCCCCGCCGAAGCGGCCGATCGCGCGGTGCCGGGTCACTGGGAGGGAGACCTCATCCTTGGTCTTGGCAGCTCGGCGATCGGCACGCTGGTTGAACGTACGACACGCTTCACGATGCTACTCCATCTTCCCCGGCTTGCGGGGCATGGCGAAGCTCCGCGCATGAAAAATGGACCCGCTCTCGCGGGACACGGGGCCGAAGCCGTGCGCGACGCAATTACGCGGACCATCATCACCTTGCCCGAAGAACTGCGCCGTTCGCTGACCTAGGATCAGGGAGCCGAAATGGCTCAGCACGATCGTCTCAAGATCGACGCGGGCGTCCAAGTCTACTTCTGCGATCCGCAAAGCCCATGGCAGCGGGGCACCAACGAGAACACCAATGGGCTGCTACGTCAGTACTTCCCGAAAGGCACCGACCTGAGCATCCATAGCGCTGACGAGATCGCCGCCGTGGCTGCGGCCCTCAATGCCAGACCGAGAAAGACCCTGGGCTGGAAAACGCCCGCAGAGGCGCTTGACGAGTTGCTGTCGTGAGTGAACACAATCGGTGTTGCGACGATCGCTTGAATCCGCCCAATATGCCGCACTTCTCTACCGCAACGTTCTCGCCGAGCACGATCTTATTGGATCGATGGGCCGGCGCGGCAATCCCTACGATAATGCGAAAGCGGAAGGCTTCATGAAGACGATGAAGGTCGAAGCCGTCTGTCCGATGGCCTACGAAACCTTCGCCGACGTCGCTGAGGACCTTCCCCGCTTCATTGATGAGGTTTACAACACCCGCCGATTGCACTCAGCGCTCGGCTATCTCAGCCCGCAACAGTTCGAGGACCAACACGCCCGGCAGATGGTCAAAACTGCGGCTTGACCCTGTCCGGTCTGAGGGGCGCACTCCAGATAGCGTTCGAACTTTTCCAGCATTTTCTCTCCGGCAACACGCGATGGAGCTGACTGAGCCATTCACAATTCATACTAGAGGCGTCTTTGATTTGACCTCATCTGCATTTTTCGGCGCGAGAAGAGTCCCATTACCTATTTCCAGCGCCTCGTTCGTCATTGAGAGTTGCAACCGCACGCCGGCATGCGAGAGACCACCCCAATGCGTATGGCATTCAAGAACTGTATCTCCTCGATTAAATAGAATGACCCGGATTGCGTCGCCATTCTCAAGCACAGGGTCCCTTATGATACTCGTTCAATGTTTATTTGGTCCAAAGTCTGCGCCGGCTTGAGCACTGACCTTGTTGTGGAGCCTCAAGGCAGCAGCAGCGATATGGCGAGCATTTGATCCCGCTGGAGCAACTCTGCGCATTCATTCGTCACCTCATAATGGTCTGGCTCGGATCCAACTTCCTTGCAACTGTCGGAATGCTCAGCCCTTTGGCCAGCTCGGCTAACGCAGCCAGACCGCCAGATCAGAAAGAGCACGCTTGCGAAATACGCCAGCTGAAGGAGCAGCGAACAAGTCAGCGTCGTGACGAATACTGTGCCGATGGAGTGAGAAGCGAAGTAGACAGTCAGTGCGGTGCTGCACAGCACCAGCCCCAGGACGCGACAAAAGATTCTAAAGGGCAACGCCGTTCTCCTGGTTTTGTCTCCTCAGATCATGCTGCGACCAGGTCGGCCGCAACATGGGTCTGGCAGTTCTTTGGGCAGACGCGGCCGCAGGCTCCGCAGCCAATGCAGCGGCCGGCATGGTCGACGACCATGATCATGCGATTGAGCTCGCCGTCGAAATCGTCGTCTTCGCCGTCGCAGGCGCCGAGGATCTCACCCGCGTCATCGACGCCGTAAAGATGCATGACCTCGCGCGAGCAGACTTTGAAACACCGGCCGCAGCCGATGCAGGTCGTGCAGTCTATAGCGGTGAGATATTCCGGCATCCATCCGGAGCCGTCGCGGGTGGTGAATGTGTTCTTCATCGTAACTTCTTCATTGCAGCGAGCTCTCTCTTGGCACCATCCAACTCGGCAAAAACGGCGGACGTTTCCTCGGCAACTTCCTCTATCTCCCTCCATTTTCTCGGGAGATCCTCTGCAAGGCCGCGCAATCTTATCTTGGCAACTGCCGCGCGCAGCTGAAGGTTTCGAACTTTCTTCCGCATCTCATCTAACTTTGACATAAATCCTTCCTCGAAATCTGTTTCATCACGCCCGCGCCACGTCGGGATAGGCTTCATTGGCTGCAGTCGCATCGTCGACCAAGTTCGTACCGGCCTCCGCGAGCTTCCTGAACGTCTCAAGCCGAACCGGTGGATGTCTCGACAGAGCAAGCGCCCGGCCGTGAAAAGCAATCGCCCGAAGCCCCCAAGGTTTCATCTCCATCATTGCCGATGTTATCAGGCCGGAGCGCTCCTCGATCGCGAGCCCGACGGCCGTTTAGAACATGTCGAGCCTCCACAGCACGTCAGGATCGGGATCGTCGATGACAGGCATCCCAGGGCGCTGTTTTCTGGTGACGATGAAGTCGGCCAGCAACGTGGCGTCCGATTTGCCTTCCCACGAGCCGTAGGAGTCTTGAGCACGGATCAGCCGCACGAGGCATCTGACAAAAGGCGTGGCAAGCGCCGCCTCGTCCTCGGCAGGGCCGATCGCGGTATCAGACATTTCGCCTTCTCCTCAATTTCAGTCCT
This sequence comes from Mesorhizobium sp. M0960, assembly GCF_040319055.1. Lineage (NCBI taxonomy): Bacteria > Pseudomonadati > Pseudomonadota > Alphaproteobacteria > Hyphomicrobiales > Phyllobacteriaceae > Mesorhizobium > Mesorhizobium sp. M0960. The sequence goes on from NZ_JAMYNN010000020.1 coordinate 57,956, forward strand.
CTTCGTCGAAGCACGACGTCTGTTTTCCTGGGATGCCTACTTCGGGCACACTTGCGCAGCCGACGCCCGGCTCGGCGCGGCTGATGCCACGCAATTGATATCCCTCTGGCCGACCTTGAACACGTCCTTGACTGCGAAGTCTTCAACGTGAATTCGCGTCGAACATCACTTCCGCCGCAATGCGGCCGGAGGCCATGAAGTTTCGAGCCTCGATCCTGCTGCAGACGATCGACCAAGTGCTGCATGGACCCTCCTGCTGCGGTCACGCCAGGGAAATGGACGAATTGCCCAGTAAGCCATTTCGACCAATTAACCTTTTTTATCTTTCCTCCTCGGCCGACCGCGCTTTGGCACCTTCGGGAAATGGTTTTGCGGAGCCGCACAGATTGCGCCGCAACAAACCTTCCCACCCCTGTACTTGGCGAGGGCCTGCAGCAAATCCGGCAGATGCTGCTCTTTCAATTCGGCCGGGATAGGCTCCGGACCGTCCAGCGACGTCAGTGCCAGTTCGACCAACTCGATCGCGCGATCATTGTTGCCGTTCTCGTGATAGTACCGGGCGACCGCGGGATAGGACCGGAACTTAGGGCTGTCGCCTTGCGGGGGATTCAGCGTCAGGATGTGTTCGGACAGCTCCTTGCCCATCGCGAAGCGCTCAGCAGAGGGAAGGCGCGAATGGTCATTGGCCGGATGGAAAAGTTGGTCTAGCGCCGAAACCATCCAGTCCTCGGAGTTTTTGTCGATCGCGTCGCGAACCAATTGGCGCATCACGGGCAAGCCGGTCCACATGTCTTGAATTTTGTGAAGCAACAGATGCGCATGAGCCAGGCGGAAATTGATGTCGTCGGGCATTAAGGCGATGCCCTCTTCGATCGCCCAGAGCGCCGTCTTCCAATCTTCTAACTTCACCGCCGCCCAGAATCTCTCATCGATCGGCTGCTTCAACGCTTGTTCGCGCGCTATGGGTTCGCTTGTGGCGATCCGCTCCGTATCGGCGGCTTTAGCTTTATCTCTGATGCGCCAGCTGCCGTTGAGCACTTTCGGCAAAACCTTATCGAGTTGGCTGGGATGACCGATAAAGGCGATGTGGCCGTCTCGGTCGACCACGAACGAGGTCGGAATCCCGACGGAAAAGCTGGGGTCCCTCCAAAGCTTGTTCATTTCACCTGTGTGGTCGAACGCGATCCGATAGTTCAGATGCGAGCACTTTTCGGTCAACCAAGCTTTTAACTTGGTGCGAGCCTCAACGGCCGTTGGAGCGTCTTCATTAGCCGCGACTGCGACGACCTCAAGTCCGCTGTCCCTGTATTTCTCCTGTAGCCGCATCAGATCGAGCATCTCCGCCGCACATAGTTCGCACCAAGTTGCCCAAAATTCGACAATATAGACTTTGCCGGGCTGGAAGTTCGCAAGGGGCTCGCCACGCAGCCAGTCCTCCACTTTGATCGAAGGAGCCGGTGACCCCATCCGCAACATCATTTTGCTCTCCAAAGCTGTTGCCAAAGGTTGCGTGACCTTATGCGCAAGCTTGTTCCCCCTTTGAGACGGGGCACTAGGGTTCAACGAAGGGAGAGCATCGCTCGTCTTGCGCATCTGCGTGCAGTCAGCCTTCACTCAGTGTTGCTGAATCTCAATTCGCAAAGGCCGTGCCACCGCGCTCAGCGGGCAGTAAGCGCATGAATCGCTAGAAAAACCTCCAAAAGGCAAGATGGCCGGTTGTATTGAAGCCGACATGTTTTCTGCCGCTGTCAGGTTTTCGACAACCATCACGCGCTTCGCGGCGGCAGAAAAGCGTGGCCCGGACGACTCAATATGCATTCGGGCCGAGGGACGAGGCTGATGGACATCATGACAGCGTTGGCTATCGTCAGGCCCGTCACCATCGTCCGCTTCACGCCACCGGCTTGAGCGTTTTGCCGTTCCAGTCCTTCGGGCGGTAGCGGATCTCGTCATTTGCGATTGCAGGGAGGCGCTCCATCCCGACCGAGCGCCGCCTGCGCCCTGCCCCCTTGCGCGTTGCGATTGAATTCCTAGCTGGCTTCATGGGAGTTCTTCACGACCGAAGCCGGTCCAGCTGTAGCTCGCCAATACCGCCATCGTCAGATCGCGATGATATCGTGGCGAAAAACGCCAAGCCGAGTGCCGGCATGTGCCGGCCGTTGAACTCTCCGGCATTCCTGCTTTGTGCCGATATTTTCTGTATTCCCTGTGCTCAGGCGCTACAGGGACCGCCTGGTTCGAATTTGAGCGTTGTCGGAATTTGACCAGCCCCAAAGACCGCTCGGTCGTCACGCGGGTCCGGCCGGACCGACTGAAACACTGAGGACGCGGCCGTCCTCGCCGCTAACCCGGCTACCATCCCACATGATGACAATGTGATTGATACGATCGATTCCTGCCGAACCCGGCAAGAGCCCGACCGTCCCGACTCGAAATTGAGGGGCGTCGGCCTCGGCCCGGTCATCGCGTTGTTCAGCTCCCGGCCAGTAGTCAGGAGAGATCATGATACCGCCCGTACGATGCCGCTACGGATCGGAACTCGGCCAGCCGCGCTGAACGACTCTCTTTAACCTGACGCCGACCTGCGAGCCGTGATCTTCACTGCATTGAGGACTGCCCATATCTCTGCCCGGTGTTGGTCTCCGCGTTATGGATCATCTCGGGCGAGCAGAACCCCGAACGCGAGACGTCCGCGATTTTCTCGGCGACGGCGATTGCAGATTGGCTCGAGGAGGCGCGCGAAACTGGGCGCGTTTGCCGCGACCTTTCTCTAACTTGGCATCGGGATAGGTGACCCAGGGGAGTAGAGCTTCGGACAGCGTCGGTGCTACTTTGGAACGCGTCAGCGAGCCAAAAACAAGGGCAATGACGGCTTCCCAACTATCCATCTCGTCACGCCGCCGAAGAGTCGCTCACGTAGCCTGCGGTTGCCATAAGCGCCCATGACTATCATGTCGGCAGACGTGTCGATTGCGTGCTGCGCGAGCACCATAGCCACCGGTTTGCCGGCGCTCGCCAGCCGGTCAACCGACACCCGAGCACCGTGCCGAGTGAGATAGGCAGCGATGTCGGCTCCCGGCTCGGCGCCGTTTCCGGTGCAGGTCGCCTCCGGATCGACTAGTGCGACACGAACTTCCTCAGCACCGGCTAGCAGATCCAGCGCTTCCCGAACCGAACGAGACGCCTCGACTCGCGAATCCCAGCCGACCAGCACTCGCCGTGGCGACAGAGTCGCCTCAGCGCCCTCCGGCACGACAAGCACCGGCTTTCCGGTATCGAACAGGCTGCCGTTGACAACAAGGGGTCCGAGGTTAATGTCGTTGAGAAGTGCGGGGCCGACGATTGTCAGGTCGTTGCAGAGCGCCCGCTGTCGCACCGCGTCACCGACGCTGGCCTGATCGCAGTTCGCAATATCGACATCATAGCACCGCCACGTGGCTCTCAGCAGTTTGTGAATTTCCCTGGATATCTTTTCCAGCTTGGCTATGTCCTGTGAAAATCTTTCGATCTGCCTAAACCGTTTGTCCAGTCTGGCGATGGCCTGTGCGCGTTGTCCAGGCCACTCGGGGATGCCATCGCCGAGCAGCGGAGACGGCATAATGAGCGGCTGAGGCGACATCACCAGTACGGAAAGATACGCGCCGACTTCGGCACACAAGCTGGCAGCTGTTCTGACATCCTGATCGGAGTGGTCAGCTCCCGTCACACTGAGTACGCTTCTGAAAGCCATTTGACTGCTACTTTCTGAATATGTCGTACCTGCCGGCGCCTTTTCGAAGCCGCAAGGGTTGCCCTCAGCACGGCGGAAATGCGGAGTGGCACCACATCGGTTATCTATTCAGCCGTCCGGCCACTCGAGCGAGTAGCCGGCCGACCTGACGGTACGAATGACGCTGGAGGGGGAGGCCGCATTCAGAGCCCTTCTGAGCCGGCTGATATGGACATCCACGGTGCGTACACCGACATGGATATTGGCCGGCCAGGCCGCGCTGATCAGCTCGTCTCTGGTGAAGACCTTGCCGGGAGTCTCAAGCAAAAGCCGCAGCAGGTTGAACTCGATCGGCCCAAGGTGGACTTCGTGGCCATTACCCCGAACGCGGTGGGCATCGAGCCTTATCTCAAGGTCGCCACAGGAGATCCAGCCGCCGTTTTCGATCCCGTTTGAACCCGGCTTCGGCAGCGCCAGCTTCGTCCGTAGACAGTCGAGCAGCTTGGCCGGCGCGAAGGGCCGCACAAAGCTCTCGTCAATACCTGCCTTCAAGAGATCGAGGTGCTGGTTCTCGGCGCCGGGCGCGATCAGCGCAATTACGGGCAGGCCGCCGGTCCGGGGCTCGCCCTTGAACCGGGCGCAGATTGTGGAGCCTGTCGCGCTTGCTGGCCCGCAGTCCAGCACTACCGCCTGGAGCTCCCGTTCATCGGCCAATGCAAGTGCTTCCTTCACGCCGCCTGCCGGCTCACTCGTGAAGCCGTCCACTCCCAGAATGTGGCTGAGGAACAGATACAACTCAGCATCTTGCGAACAGATCAGGACCAGTGGCTTCATCAGCGCTACCCCAAGAACCACATCGGCCTCGACCGCCTCCATTGAGAGGGCTGGCCATCGCATGTGCTCAAGGCCTGACATGGTCCCCTTGATCGAAAATCGGTTCCATCACGCCCGCGCCACCTCGGGATGAGCCTCAATGGCTGCGGTCGCATCGCCGGCCAGTTTGGTACCGGCCGCGGCGAGTTTCCGGAACGTCTCGAAGCCGAACCGGTGGACGTCGCGCAGGGTCTTCGACAGAACGACCAACCGCCCGGCCGTGAAAAGCACGCGCCCGAAGCCCTCATGGCTCATCTCCATCATCGGCGATGCCATCAGGCCGGAGCGCTCCTCGATCGCATGCCCGACGGCGGTGTAAAACATCTCGAGCCTCCACAGCACGTCCGGATCGGGATCGCCGATGATCGGGATCGCACGGCGCTGTTCCCTGGTGATGATGAAGTCGCCCAGCAGCTCGGCGTCCGATTTGCCTTCCCAAGACCCGTGGGAATCATGAGCCCGGACCAGCCGCACGAGACATTTGACGAACGGGGTGGCAAGGGCCGCCTCGTCTTCGGCGACAGCAGGGCTAACCACGGCGTCAGACATTTCGCCCACTCCTCATTTCAGTCCTCGTCCTCGAAGGACGGTTTCTGTTCGGCGACACCTGCCTGCGCCAGCACCTTGCGCAGCCAAGGGGGAGGACACGTCCTGAGCATCATCTGCGTGCGCAACAGCACCTCCTGGATGCTTTGGGGGTGCGGCACTTTGATCGGATGAATTTTTGCCGAAACAACCTTGGCTGCCGAAGGTCCGCCGATCGCCAGACAAAACAGCAGATGACAGCCCTTCAGTGCCTCCACCTTCGGGGTGATGCGGTCATCGCCCTCAGTTCGGTGCTTCCCGGTTTCGTCGGAAACGTCATCGAAGGCCACGGCTTCGACCAGGTGCCACTCCTCGCGCGTCACGTCGTAGACAGCAAAGCGCTTGGCCGACCCGAAATGGGCGTTGAGGTTCTTCATGTCCTGCGTGGCGATCGCCACGCGCAATGCGCCGGCTTGGCGTTCCGGCGTCGGTGCGTGAACCTCGTCAGTGACGAGCGAGAGGCGACGAACGGAGCTCATCTGGCATTTCTCGCTTACGGAGTGGATCAAGCGCCTCAGGCGTCGGCGCGTGCCGGTCGGCTTCAAAAATGTTGGCAACCTCGAAGATCAGGTCGCGGGTCCCCTGGTAGAGGATTGTGAGCTTGTGCTGGCTGCCGAGCCGGTCGAAGATCGGGAAGCCGACCCGCATGAGCGGAATGCCGAGGCGCTGCGCCGCCTGGCGGCCGTGGGAATGAGTGACGAGAAGATCAGCGCCGGCGCCAAGAGCTTCCAAATCACCGAGATCGCCGATTTGAACCGACTGCGCCGGTACTTCCTCCAAAATTTTCGACATGTCGGTCGTGGTGACCGCCGCCGCGATTTCGGAGCCCATGCCGATGAAGAAGCTCGCGAGTTGGTAGAGTTGGTCTGGTTCAGCAGCGATCGCAATTTTCTTGCCTCCAAAATGGAAATGTCCGTCGAGCAACGCGTCCTGCAACTGCGCCCGGCGACGGCGCACCCCAGCCGGCGCCGCCGCGCCCGAAACCGCAGATAGCAGAGAGACGAACCGGTCGGCGTCCTTCAATCCAGTCAGCGACCGGAACAGCACGTAAGGCACGCCGGTCAACCTCTGAAGCAGCTCGGCCGGGCGGCGCATATGCTCACCGATGACGACGCATTGCTCGGCCGTGCCAAGCTCGCGGATATCCTCGACGCTGGTGCCGCCGTAGGTGGTCGTGATCCAGCGGTCGGGCACCGTACCGTCGAGCGAGCCGGAGACGTCCGGCAGAATCACCGGCTTAAGTCCAAAGCTTTCAATCATCTCACGCAAATGCTCGATATCAGCCACAGTGAGGTTCCAGCCAGGCAGGATCACGATCTTCTTCGATTGCCGCGCCTGCTCGCCGGGCCGCGTAATCCTTTCGATCATCGCGGTGACAGCCTTGGCCCAGCCCTCTTCGATCGCGCCGTCGAAATCCGGTGTGTTGGCTAGCACCACCTCCGTACCCGCGAGTTCTTCCGTGCGCTTGAGCCTGATATTGGCGATATCTCCTGCGCAGTCTTCGCCCCGGGTTTCCACCAGCGCCGTCGTGCAGACCCCGATCAGCGTTGGCTTTGTGCGGGCCTTGAGGTTGAGGATCGCCTCTTCCAGATGGTCTGCCCCGCCGAGGATCGTCGCCACCTCGTCCATCGCCGTTGTCTGCAAGGGGATGGCTTCCTTGAAATGCCGCACGAAGAGCACGAGGGCGAAGCTGGTGCACCCCTGGCTGCCGTGGAACAACGGCATCGCACCGTCGACGCCAAGAAAGGCCAAGGCGGCACCCAGCGGCTGCGATGACTTCAGCGGATTGACCGCCGCCGCTTTCGTCTGGGGAAGGATGTGGACCATCGGCTTTCCTCAAGACTCGCCGAGATCGTCGGCCATCGTGCCGGCGAATTTCTTGAAAGCCTGGACGGTCGCGGTCTCGCTCCTTGTGCTCGGCAGTTCCTCCCTCACCGCAGGCTGGCAATCCCATGGTGCCGGCTCCCGCACCTGGCGCCAGATCGGGTTATGAATGGCGAGGTCGATCTGGCGTACGAGTTCCACCATGCCGTCATAGCCGGCGTAAGGGTGTTGGCGCTCCTGGTTGATATCGAGCCAGGGTGTCTTGGCCTTTAGCGCGATGAACTGCGTGCGCCCGCCCGACAGCATGATATCGGCCTTGTGTTCTGAGAGCATCGCGTAAAGCTCGCGCGCTGCCATCTGCTCGAATATGTGGTTGTCGTCCTTGAGTATCTGCTTGATTCGCTCCTTGTCTTCGACCGTCGACTTCTTGACCGAGGTGCCGACGATCTCGATGCCGATCTCCATCAGCGCATGAACGACGGACCAGGACTTCACACCGCCGGTGTTGAGCAGCACGCGCTTGCCTTCGAGCCTCGGCCGGTAGGCCGTGAGCTTCTTCCAGGCGATCGCCTCCTCATCTGCAATCAATGCCTCGGTGCGGCCGAGGATCTCCGGATCGGCACCCTTCTTCACGAGCAGCTGAGAGATCTGTCGGAGCGCTTCCGAGGTGTCGGTGATGCCGTAGAAGGAGCCCTCGAAGAACGGAATATCCCAGCGCTGCTCCATCTTGCGGGCGAGATTGATGAGCGCGGTCGAGCACACCATCATAGCCGCCCGGGCGCGGTGCGCGCAGGCAATGTCGAGGTAACGCGCGTCGCCCGGAATGCAGGCGCGCACCCGGATGCCGAGCCGATCCAGCAGCGGCTTCACCAGCCAAAATTCCCCCGAGAGGTTGAATTCGCCAAGAATGTTGATGTCGTAAGGGCCGGCATCGTCGGGCTCCACCGTGCCGATGACATGCTCGAGCAACGCCTCGCCGGCAAGCTTGTTGCCGAGATTCTTGGAGCCTACGAAGCCCGGCGCATTGACCGGCACCACCGGTAGGCCGAACTTTTCCGCCGCGCGCGTACAGACGGCCTCGATGTCGTCGCCGATCAGCGCCGTCACACAGGTCGGATAGACGAAGATAGCCGGCGGCCCATACGCTTCCTTGATTTCGCGGATCGCTTTGAAAAGCTTCCGCTCGCCCTGTCCCATCACAACATCGAGTTCGGTGAGGTCGGTCGTGAAGCTCGTGCGCCACAGCGTTGGCCCGGACGAAGCCGCACCGCGGTTGTCCCAGGAATTGCCCTCGCAGGCGAGCGGCGCATGGATCAGGTGCGCGACGTCGGTGATCGGCTGCAGCACGATCTTGGCGCCATCGAAGGCACAGCCGCCGGCCGCCGCCCCGGGGGTCAGTGGCTTCGAACAGCCCTCCTTGCGCGCCTTGGCATCCTTGCCGCGGTTCTGCTCGCAGGCGGGCTCGTTGAAGACATCCTGGATTTTGGCTCTGAGCGAGGACATTGCGTCGGTCTCCAAAGTCCCTCGGGAAGACGACCGGCCTCACCGAAGAGCCGGCTGCCACGCTTAGCGGGTGAGGTCATACGAATAGTCCGTCACGCCCGTCTCGCTTGTCTCGCGATCGAGCTTGTCGAAGATCTTGTCGAGGATCGTCGTCAGGACGCGCAACCCGCCTTGGTAGCCCATAAGCGCAAACCGATGGTGATGGTGGCGGTCGAAGATCGGAAACGTCAGCCGGATCAGCGGCGTCCCGGTGTCGCGCTCCAGATACTTGCCATAGGAGTTGCCGATCAGCAGGTCCACCGGCTCGGTGAAGAGCAGCGAGCGCATCGCCCAGAGGTCCTTGCCCGCCCAGACTTGAGCATCCTTGCCGAAGGGTGATGATGCAAGCAGTTCCTTCAAGTCCGCTTCCCATGCCGAGGTGCCGTTGGTGGCGAGGCAATGGGTCGGCTCGCCGCCCGTCTCCATGATGAAGCGGGCCATGCCGTAGACAAAGTCCGGATCCCCGTAGATGGCGTATTTCTTACCGTGCAGCCAGGATTGGCTGTCCGCCATGGCGTCAACAAGTCGGCCGCGCTCCAGGCGGATTGCCTCGGGGATTTGCTTGCCGGAAATCGCGGAGACCTCCATCAGGAACTCGTCGGTCGCCTGGACTCCGAGCGGGTAATGGAACGAGGCAGTCGCCTGCCCTACCCCCTCGCAATACTCCAGTGTTTTTCGGGTGTTGTAATGCTGTAGCGAGAGTGTCGCCTCCGCGTTGAGTGCCTTCCTCACGTCTTCGATCTTCGTGCCGCCGTCGTACATGCGGTATTCGCCGTCCGACGGCGTGTCGAACTGGTCAGAGGCGTCTTGGATGAAGGTATAGGACACGCCTATCAGATCGAGCAGGCGCTTGAGCTCCCGGTTGTTGCCAACGCAAAAGCCGTCGAAACCCGGAATGATGTTGATGGTTCCCTCGGCTTCGGTTCGCTCCTCGCCTTTCCAGAAGTGCTCCAAAATGCCCTTGACCGTTACGTCATAGCCGTCGACATGACTACCGACGAAGGCCGGCGTGTGGGCGAAGGGCACGTCGAAGTCGCGCGGGACCGAGCCTTCGTCCTTGGCGTTCTCGATGAAGCTGTGCAGGTCGTCGCCAATGACCTCGGCCATACAAGTGGTCGAGACGGCGATCATCTTCGGGTCGTAGAGTTGATACGTGTTGGCTAGCCCGTCGACCATGTTCTTCAGACCGCCGAACACTGCCGCGTCCTCGGTCATCGAGGAGGAAACTGCCGAAGCAGGCTCCTTGAAATGGCGCGACAGGTGCGAGCGGTAATAGGCCACGCAGCCCTGGCTGCCGTGGACGAAGGACATGGTTCGCTCGAAGCCCGCGGCCGCGAATACCGCGCCGAGCGGCTGGCAGGCCTTGGCGGGGTTCACGACAAGCGCTTCGCGAGCAAGGTTCTTTTCGCGGTATTCCCACGTCTTGGTGAATTCGCGTTGGTCGGTAACGACCTGGTCCGGGTGCGGACATTCGAAATTCAGCCTCTTCTCGGCGAGCATCTGCCTGTATTCCGGCTCGCGGAACAGGGGAGCGTGGTCGAGAACTTTTTCAGCCGACTGCGGCATGGGTGGTTACCTCTTTCCATCTGGCCCGCCATACGGCGGCACAGGGACGTCGAAACGTTTCAGGTCTCCCGCGGACAAAGGGCCACAGGCGTTTAACGGCCTCCCGGCTTACGGGAGGCCAGGTTTTCATTCGGCTGCGATCGCCGCCGACGACTCGGCTTTTTTCTTCCAGGGGGCGTCGTAGAGGTTCCAGACCGGGTTGTTGATGGCCAGATCCATGTCGCGGGCGAAGATGGCGAAGCCGTCGTAGCCGTGATACGGGCCGGAATAATCCCAGGAATGCATTTGACGGAACGGTATGCCCATCTTCTGGACCGGGTACTTTTCTTTGATGCCGGAGCCAACGAGATCAGGACGGATCCCCTCGATGAACTTCTCCAGCTCGTAACCAGTCACGTCGTCATAGATCAGCGTGCCCTTCTTCACGTAATGGCCGGTACGCTGATAGTCGTCGTTATGGCCAAATTCATAGCCAGTGCCGACGATCACCATGCCCAGATCCTCATATGCCGTGACCACGTGACGGGGGCGCAGCCCGCCGACATAGAGCATCACCGTCCTGCCTTCGAGGCGCGGCCGGTACTTGGCGATGACGGCATCGACCAGGGGCCGGTATTTGGCGATGACCGCCTCGGCCTTGGCCTCGATTTCCGGCCCGAAATGCTTGGCTATCTTGCGCAGAGAGGCTTCGGTCTGGGAGGGGCCGAAGAAATTATACTCCATCCAGTCGATGCCATACTTTTCCTCCATGTGCCGGCAGATGTAGTTCATCGACCTGTAGCAATGGATCAGATTGAGCTTGGCCTTCGGCGCGCGCTCTATTTCGGCCAGCGTAGCGTCGCCCGACCAGTTGCCGACCACGCGCAGGCCCATCTCCTCGAGCAGGATGCGCGAAGCCCAGGCGTCGCCGCCGATATTGTAGTCGCCGATCACATTGACATCGTACGGGCTGGCCTCGAACTCGACGTCCTTCTTCTCGAACACCCAGTCGCGGATCGCGTCGTTGGCGATGTGGTGGCCGAGGGATTGCGAGACGCCGCGGAAGCCCTCGCAGCGCACCGGCACGATCGTCTTTTCGTGCTCCTTTGCCTTGTTGCGGGACACAGCTTCAGTGTCGTCGCCAATCAGGCCGATCGGGCATTCGGATTGTACAGTCATGCCCTTGTTCAGCGGAAACAGTTCCTCGATCTCGTCGATGATCCGTTCCAGCTTCTTGTCGCCGCCGAAAACAATGTCCTTCTCCTGGAAATCGGAGGTGAACTGCATCGTGACGAACGTGTCGATGCCGGTCGTGCCGACGTAGTAGTTGCGGCGTTGCGACCAGGAATATTGCCCGCAGCCGACCGGGCCGTGCGAGATATGGACCATATCCTTGACAGGACCCCAGACCACGCCTTTCGAGCCGGCATAGGCGCAGCCGCGAATCGTCATCACTCCGGGGATGGACTTGATGTTCGATTTGACCTCGCATTCGGAAAGGACCTCGCTTTCCTCGCCAGCCTCGTCGCCGCTCTTTGCGACGCTCAGGTGCTTTTTGCGGCGCTTCGCCGCCTTGTCAGGATATTGCGACAGCACCTCCTCGATAAGCTTCGCATGGAGGGCGCCGTCATTCTCGTATTCCAGGCTCATGGGACCCCTTTCAAGGTTCAGGGTGACGCCTCACCAACGAGGCGCCGTTCTTTGAAAGGCGCGCCAGGTCAAGGCCGCGCCCCCAGTCAGTAGCGGTGGTTACTGTGCGGCCGCCTTCGCCGCTTCCTTGACCTGAAGCTCGGCAAGCATCTGCTCATCCGTCTTCATGATGCCGAAGTCGAGCAGCATGTCCTCGAGCTCCTCCATGGTGATGGGGGTGGGGATGGTGCCCTGGCCCGAATTGGCATGGATCTTCTCGGCCAGCGCCCGGTATTCCCCGGCCTGCTTGGAGTCCGGCGCATACTGGATGACAGACATCTTCCTGAGTTCGGCGTGCTGGACGATGTTGTCGCGCGGCACGAAGTGGATGAGCTTGGAATTGAGCCTGGAAGCCAGCGCTTCGGCGAGGTCGAGCTCGCGGTCCGTTTGGCGCTCGTTGCAGATCAGGCCGCCGAGCCGCACGCCGCCCGAATGGGCGTATTTCAGGATGCCCTTGGCGATGTTGTTGGCGGCATAGAGCGCCATCATCTCGCCGGACATGACGATATAGATTTCCTGGGCCTTGTTCTCGCGGATCGGCATCGCGAAACCGCCGCACACCACATCCCCGAGCACGTCGTAGGAGACATAGTCGACATCGTCGTAGGCACCGTTCTCCTCGAGGAAGTTGATCGAGGTGATCACACCGCGGCCGGCGCAGCCGACACCCGGCTCAGGGCCGCCCGACTCCACGCATTTGATGCCTTTGTAGCCGACCTTGAGCACGTCCGCGAGTTCCAGGTCTTCCACCGAACCTTCCTCTGCCGCGAGGTGCAGGACCGTATCCTGCGCCTTCGCGTTCAGGATCAGGCGGGTGGAGTCGGCTTTGGGGTCGCACCCGACGATGAGGATTCTCTGCCCGAGGTCGACAAGGGCGGCGAGCGTATTTTGGGAGGTGGTGGACTTGCCGATGCCGCCCTTGCCGTAAAAGGCGATCTGACGCAAACCTGACATGTAGCTTTCCTTCCTTCGTTCCATTCATCGCGGCTGCCGCGACATGAATGCCGGTCGGGCAGCTGTCGCCGCCTCGCACCCAAGGATCTCAAGAGTCGTGCCAACTTGGCTGATCGAACCGAAGAATAATTTCGTGGTTGCTTTTCAGGGATTTAGCTCGAGGCCAAAGAAAGGATCGTCGGAACAAGCCGTGTAGCGGACCCGACAATGGCGACACAAAGCGTCGGATCGCGATCCTCAGTCACCGCATTCGTTCGAACCGCATCGTTGTGTTGAGGTGGGCGAACAGCATCTCGACCCTCTAGCGTTAATTGCGGCACCGTGATGGAGCCGGAGGACGAGGCTGACAGCAGCAACACCGCCTGCAGAATTGCAGTGGAGTTCATCGCAGCGTTCACTTCGGCGAGGTTCCGGCGATCTTCTCCAGCGTAGACCGCGCCTGTGGAATGAACCGTGTCGCCACTGCGGGTGCGAGCGTGAGAAGCAGCTCGGCGGCGGACGCGATCGTTCGCTCGGGTCGCGCAAGCACAGCCTCGACCGGCGGCACCGTGGTCGCCGGAAGCGAAAGGCGGAAGCGGCCGTTGCTGACCAGATAGGCGCACCCAGCGAAAATCCACGCCACGAGCGGCTCTTCAACACCCAGACGGAGCCGCGAGGCATTGACATGGAACAGTAGCCATGCGCTTGCCCAGCAGAATTCGGCGGGGCGCGCCGTTAGGTCCTCGCGCAGCAGCCAGATCGTGTTGGCGGCGCCATCTCGATCGGTCGCGATTATCGTAAGGTCGCCACGCATGCGGCGAAGCAAGGAATGAAGTGCTCCGATCTCGGACGAGGCCAATCCCTCATGAACAACTGCGTCGATCGCGTCGAACGCGCCGGCGAGCGCCGCGGCCGTGGCGAAGCTCAACAGATAGTCTTCAGCCGCACGGCGCAGGTCCTCATCGGCGTCTTCACCAATGGTCGCCAACGGTATCGTGCCGCGTCTGGGGTTCTTGAGCGCAGCGTCGGTTTCGAGCCACTCACCGGAGGCGACCATTTGGGCGACCGAGGCATGGCGCCGCACTCGCTGGACGAAATTGGTAGGATCGTGGGTTGCGATAGTCCTTCGATCCTCGGCGACCGCGGCTGAAAGCTTCGACGAGACGATCGGGCCCTCTAAGAGCTAGTCACGAAAATCGCGATAGAAGCCGGTGGGTGCCGCGAGTGCTTCGTCCGCATCGGCGAGTAGGTAGAAGGCGACGTCGAGGGCGACGACTGGATGTTCGCGGATAGCTTCAAGCGGCTCGGTGTTGCTGGCGCAGCCAGGCGAATAGATCACTTCTTCCTGACCGCCGGCCTTGGTCCCCGTGATTTCGCGGTAAAGCCAGAGCAGGCCATGGCGCACGACACGGTGGCAATGGGCCGGGTCGATGCCAGGCAGGGCCGACAGGGCGTCGCGCATCTTGACGATCGCGATTTCAGGCCGGCCCGCGCAATAAGCGGCATGGGCGGTATCGGCGAGCAGCCCGATCGCCATCGCGCGCACCGAAGGCATCTTGTCGAGCGTCGAAGCCTCCCCCTGAGCACGTTCGAACCATTGCTGGGCGGCTGCCCAGTCGCCGAGCGTCGCGGCGCTTATGCCAGCCTCGCGAGCGATATAGGCCCGTTCGATAGTGTCCTGGCCGCCGGCTTCTGCAGCCGCTGTCAGCAGCGGGAGCGCCGCGGCATGATCGCGCCTGAGCCAATGGATCTTGGCCCGGGCGCGCGAAATTGCGATGTCGAAGCCGAATTTGTCCTCGGCTTGCGCGAGGCAGGCAAGTGCCCCGTTCGGCATCGTCGCCATTCTCGTCAAGGCAGATGGCCTGCGCTATCGCGCAGCGCGTCGCGAGCATGGCATTGCCCCAGTTGATCGCGAGGTCTGCGCAGGCGGCATAATCGCGGGCAGCGGCCTCCCAATCAAACGTGTCGATTCGTGATTCCTTGAGCCAGCCATGGTTGACGAGGATCGAAATATCGCCTCGCCCAGGCTGGAAGGATGAGAGGACCCGGTCGCGCGTCGCGGGCTCTTCATTATCAAGTCGCTCCAGGATTTCCTTGAAACGAGCGACCGTTCGGACGTTGCCAAGTTGCGCCCCAAACAACACGCCGCTCACATGCGGATCGCCGGCAACGGACTTGAAGTTGCTGTTGGCCGTGGCGAGTTGGGGCGAGATCCCAAGCAGCCGGTCGAACCGAAGTAGTATCTCCAACCAATCGGAAAAGAGCTCGCCGGTGCGCGGATGAAGTAGGAGCTTGGAAAGCGTGAAGCCCTCGATGAGTTCCGGTCCCGTCACATGAAAACGCTCGCGTTCGAAGGCGTCCCAGGCAGCCCGAGCATTCCCGGGAGTGCCATAAGGAAGAAGGACGAGCAATTGGGCCAATCGCAGCATCGCCGACACTGCGAGGTCTTGCGGGAAGATCGGCGTGTCGGTTGCGAAGGCCATAAGCTCGCCCAGGAAGGGAGCGAGAAAATCCAGCACCTCGACCGGGCAGGTGATCACACTATGCGCGAAGGCGAAGACGAAGCCACCCTCCTCGCTCCTGAGCGCGTGATGCATCGCTGCGGGCGCATCAAGTACGGAGATGCTCCTGGCCCGGAACATCGCGTCGGCAATGCGGCGATGAACGGCGCGGCATTCTGCGGAGGTGAGCACATCCTCAGCGGCATCTTCGAGCAATGGCGAAACCCGCAGTCGCTTTGTCCGATAGGGCTCGATCCAAGGACCAACGAGTTGGTCGAGCAGAAGGCCGGGAAGCGGTAAGATCGGTTCCAGCCCCGCGATCTCTAGGGCAAGGCCGCGGTCGAACCCACCGCGGATCAGGCTGGCGCGCAGCAGCAGCGTCTGTGCGTCGGTCGGAAACGCCGCGATCAGGCGTTGTCGCGCTGCGCGCCGTTCCGCGCCCAATTCGTCGGGGATCTGCCCGCCCAGGACCGCGCCAATCGATGCCCTTGACCAATTTGCTGACTTGAGATGGAGCAGCGCGGCCAGGTGAGCTGAGGATGGCCGCGTGCCGCAGCGCGATAGACCGCACCGGCGTAGTTGGTATCGCCGCCGGCCAACGCGACGAGTTCGGTAACTTCCTCCTCCGCCAGATACGCGACCTCGACTGATGAGGGCGCCTCGGGTGCCAGTTGGTAATGGGTAGCCTTGGTCGGTGCGCGATAGCTTGTGATTACCGCATTACAATCACGTCGCCGAAGGCTGGTGACGACGCGCAGCAGCGCATCACGTACGGCTGGATCGTCGATCTCGTTCACGTCATCCAGAATAAGGTGCGTTGCGGACGTGGCAGCCAGTTCCCCCCGCAGAAGCGACAACCGTGCGGCGGTCTCGGCGGGAGATAAGTTGCGGAAGTCGACGATCGACCACCGCCCTTCACAGCAGTCTGCCACGACGCGCGCGGCGAGCGACTTGCCCAATCCCGTCGCGCCGCTCGCGATCGCAACCCCTGCTGTGCGGCGTGCGGTGTCGAGCGCCGCGACCAAGTCTATTCGCGGAGCCCGGATCGCGGGAAGAGGTAAGTCGCTCGCCGGTACCAGCAAGGCCGGCCGCGTGAAGGTCGCGCCTGTGCCGCCGCCCTGGAACGCCGCCGATAGTTGCTGCAGAGGAACTGCAACAATGGCTGTCTCGTCGATTAGCACGAGGAGATCGGCACGACGCAATTGTCGCGCATTGCCGGTAACCGCCGTCATCAGCAGGCGCTCGACAACCGCCGGCAAAACAGCCCTCGCCGTATGGCTCGAGAGCCGTCTTGCGGATGCAACATATTCGATAAGCCCAGCCTCAAGCTCGTCGCGCATGCCCGCAATGCCCGGTGCGCCACAATCCCAGTGTATGCGCCGGAGGAAATCGCTCCGGAACGCATCGTCGTCCGTCAGTGCTTCGAGATGGGCTTTCGTGGACGGCTCCAGATCGAGCGCTGCCACCAGCGTGCGTAAGGGCCCGACATCGGCTCCCGCCGCGGCCCGGCGCCAATAATGGAGTGCGGCACCTCCTGCGATGCGATGCGCCTTGCTTCGCTCCACGCCGATTTCGGACGTGGTCAGATAGTGGAACGAAACAGCGCGCTTGGGATTGCGGTGCACGACATCGAAGAAGGAATCGATTGCGGCGCGAACACCTGCCGACTGGAGGGTGATGTTCACGCTTCCGCCCGTGTCTTTGACTTGGGTTCCTGCGAGCGCGTCACGTGTTGCGACTGCATAGTCTTCGGCCACTTCGAGGTGGAGGATCTCGCCGTCTTCCAAACCCAACCAGGCCAAGCCTGATGCGTAGAGCTGATAGCCATAACCGCGCAGCGCAGCGGTTGCCTGGCGCGCGACATCACCCTTTGGTGCATCGAGGCTTGGTCCTGACCCGAAAACGCTCGTCAATAAAGCTCCTCCAGCACGGCACACCCCCGGCTCACGCTCGGTCGTCATAAATGCTCGCAAACGCTGTGCTCAGACCTGGATCGCGAGTCTCCCTGAATCGTACAACGGGGAGACGACGTTGCGCTACGAGGAAAACTTTCCAGCTAACCGCAGTCGCTCACCCGGTTTTTCGCGCGCTCGAACAGGCGCTGGCAGAACAGGAGCGGCTGCGCCGCACGAGTTGAACCCGCTCGTGCAGGGACCGGTCGGGCGCGTGGCCACGGCCCAGGACACAGTTGGGGCCGGCAACGCCATTTTGCCGCAGAACCCGCTTGCGGGCTCGGCGCCGGAGGCCGCAGACGCCGTGCAGCGTCTCACCCGGCAAGACCCTGAGACGACGGCTGCGCTCGTGCGCCAGAACCTTGCCGATCGGTATTCGGCAGCGCAGATGGAAACGCAAAGCGGTAGCCGCGAATCGGTTGGCGCAAAGTTCCACAAGAGCGTCGCCGGGAATGATCAGCGACGTGAAGTGCTCGATGCAGTGTTGCGCAGTTTGCCAGGCGGACAAGCCGCTGCAGCCATGCCGGAATTGCTGGACGTCTTGCAAGCAACGATGCGCCGCGACGCTCCGGGCAGCGCCACGGCGGCAAACCAGTTGATACATGGCGACTTGGGCTCGAGATCACCTTTGGGGGCGGTTATCGACCTAACCAAGTCGCTCGGCACCAGCTTTGTGACGCAAGCTGGCGCCGCAGCGAAGCGAGCGCAATTGCGCGGTAATCTTGGCGATTTGGCCGATATCCTGACGGGACCAGATGCTGTGCAAAGGACTCGTGCGGCACGCGATCGGCGGCCGACTGTCAGCTATCCGGAGGCCGGGCTACGGACGCTCTTCGAAATTGGGCAGACGCTTCAGGATCCGCGCGGCGCGCGTTGATGCTGCGCGTTTCGCTTCTCGATAGGCTTTAGGCGTGGGCGGCTCCGGGCATCTTCTCTCGCGTCTCCAAACAGCGAGAAGACGATGTTCGCCAGGCCGACGCAAATCAGAATGCAACAACGGCTAGAACTATTTCCATGATTTCTCTCCCTGTTGGCGAGTACAGCACTCAACGGGCGCGTATTTGAAACGGTTCAGTAAAAATGCGGGCAAAACGGCATTGGTGGATGGTTTCGACATCTTACGATCGCCTTATCCCTTGGCGGGATCGATCGCCAAGTCCATGGGATGCCTGTCTTTCTGACGTAATCGTACGAATTCCTTACGTCTGAAGCGCGCCCTTCCTGATCGAGCAGTTTGGTGCCAGTGATGTTCATTATCTCGAGACGAGCGAAGACGTTGCGTGCCTCTGCGTGAGGGATGACGAACTTGATCAAGGTAGGCTCCTTAACTCCGTCGGGTGAAAGAGGCTCGTCAAGGCTGTCGACCCAGCTCTCAAATCCTTTATGGCCAACGCCGATACCGCCGTAGTCCAGAGTGTCATAGATAAAGCAACCCAGTTGGCTTAGCATCCGGGTGTTCCAGCTGGGCGCAAACTGACACGAACTTCAGAGTACCAGCCGGAAACCCATGGTCAAAGAACTGGGGCCTTTCTCGCATGAACGCATCGTAGGCCACACCAAATTCCTCTTTTCCTTGCCGACGCGCGACGCCAATGGATGCCCAGGCGACTTAGATCTAGTGCATAGATCGAAGCGTTTTTTGGAACTGACCCGTGGCGATACTGTAGTCCGCCAAACGCAAAATAGAGCGCGACATAAGGCGAATACGAGTAATCTACTACGGGTGTAGGAACGCCGTGGTGCCGCGCGTACTCTAGTCGGGAGCGACGATTGGACACCGAGAATGGAACCGATCCGATCGTCAAAGTATTTGCGAGAAAGTGCGACAACATCTCGTCAATTGAAGAATCCCAAGCGCTATGGGGTGTCGTTGTAAAGCGGGCGTAAGTCGTTTCGATCTCCCAATCTTCGTCCTGGTGTCCTCGGAAGACGAAATCGCGGTTGCCACTGACCTTGCCCCTCTGATCTAATGCGGTTTGAAGTTCGTTCTGGCCCATCGAGAGGACCAGGACATGAAACGTAGCCGCTTCTCTGAAGAGCAGATCATCGGAATGTTGAAGGAACATGAGGCCGGGGTATCGGTTGCCGATCTGTGCCGCAAGCTGGGGTCAGCGACGCCTCGATTTACAACTGGAAGGCCCGCTTCGGCGGGATGGATGTCTCCGAGGCTCGGCGACTGAAGGCTCTGGAGGACGAGAACACGCGGCTGAAGCGGCTTCTGGCCGACGCCATGCTCGACAATGCCGCGTTGAAGGATCTTGTGGGAAAGAAATGGTGACGCCCGCGGCCAAGCGGAAAGCTGTCGCTCGCCTGAAGGAAGGCTTCGGGATGAGCGAACGGCGGGCGTGTAAAGCCATCGGCTGTTGCCGCATGACGGTTGGCTACGAGACCAGCAGGCCGGACGACCGCGAGCTTCGCGAGCGGATGAAGGCGATCGCGCAGGAGCGTCGCCGGTTCGGCTACCGGCGTCTTCTCGTGATGCTGAGGCGGGAGGGCTTGGTCGTGAACCGCAAGAAGCTGTTCCGGCTCTATCGGGAGGAGAAGCTCGCCGTTCGCCGCCGTGGCGGCCGCAAACGGGCGATCGGGACCAGGGCGCCGATGGTGGTGCCGCTGAGGCCCGACGAGCGCTGGTCGCTCGACTTCGTATCGGACCAGCTCACAGACGGGCGCCGCTTCCGCATCCTGGCCGTCGTCGACGACTGCACGAGAGAGTGCCTGGCACTCATCATTGATACGTCTCTCTCGGGCATGCGGGTTGCCCGCGAATTGGACCGGCTCATCACCGAGCGCGGCCGGCCGAGAATGATCGTCAGCGACAATGGCAGCGAGTTCACCTCGAACGCCATCCTCTCCTGGGCGGATCAGAACCGCGTCGAATGGCATTACATTGCGCCCGACAAGCCGATGCAGAATGGTTTCATCGAGAGCTTCAACGGCCGACTGCGCGATGAACTGCTCAACGAGACGCTGTTTACTTCGCTGGCTCAGGCACGCGTCGCCATCGCCCTGTGGCGCGCCGACTACAATCCTGTTTCATAACACCCATCTGTCTATGTCGTTGAAGTGAATAGGTTTTGCTGATCTGGATGCGATCCCGTGGGGTATTTTGGGTTTTGCCGCGCGCGATGAACGATGCGCTGTGCCGCAGGTTCGCCAAGCGTTGATCGGCTGAAGACCCATGGACCATCCGGCAGAGGATGAACGCCTTCGATCTCGCCCGCCTCGGCGGCGAGCCTGAGGGTCTTCGGTGCAACGCCGAGAAGGCGCGCCGCCTTGTTCAGGTTAAGCCATGGCTCTTTGCCGTCCGCCGCTGGCCGGAAGACAGGGATCTTATGATGCGACCTGTGCGCGGTGACCCGTTCGCGTGTCCATCGATTGCCGTGACCGGTCACCAGTCCATTGCGGTTGAGGATGCCAGCAATCAGATCATCATTGGCGATGAGCACCAGTTGGCGGACGGCCGCGATGATATCGCCGGACGTGCTGTTGCGCTGTCCACGGCGCCGCTTCGGCAGGCGCAGTTCAGTATGGACGCCGCCAACCCAATGGATCAGAAGAACGATCTCTGACGCTTCGTCATCGATATCGGCGACCACCTCCCGGATGACGGTGCGAACGATGCGCTTCTTGAGCCTTGCATCCGTCGTCGGCGCCGCCCATACAGCCTTGAGATCGGCGGCGAGCGCGGTGACGTGTATTGGCGACAGAAGTGATGGCTCCGATGTCGAGGCATCATGCGCGGCAATCCTGCTCTCGATCTCGCCGACACGCGTAAGCGCCCGGTTCCATCGCAACTCCAGTTCCGCCGCGACCAGCCGGTTCTGCGGATCGATGGCGTCGTATTGCCGGAACGCCCGATCGGCGTTGTAGCGTGCCGCCTCGCGATCGCGCATCAGAGCATCGCGGACCTGATCGCGGCGACTGGCCGCTTGCGCTTCGGCCTCGACGGCCGCGGCTATCGCTGCCGGCTCGACAACCCGCAGAAGAGCTTCCTCGATGGCGTCGTCGACGCGTAGTCCACCGAAGGCGATGCAACGCGGCTCGCCATTGTCAAGCAGACCACGCCAGCAGGAATAGCGCGGAATGTTGTGCTTGGTTCCCGTGTAGTGGACCGTCAGCTTGCGGCCGCAGCGCCGGCAGCGGACAAGGCCGGCGAGCAGAGCGTCGCCATGCTTGGGCGCCCCGTGATGCCGGCTCGTGGGCACGTTGTCGCTCACCATCTTGCGGATCGCTTCCGCCCTTTCCCAGCTGACGTAGCCTTCGTGTGCACCCGGGATCAGCGCCAGCCATTCATCACGCGCCTTACGGCGGCTGCGCGAACGAATGGCTGTTGCATCATATCCCGACGCAGCACGAGTCTTACCATAGGCGTAGGCGCCGCCGTAGATCGGGTTCTCGATCATTCGGTGGATGGTCGCATAGCTTGGCCTGCGCCAGACCACATCGCCATTGTTGCGCTTGGCAGGCAAATCCAGCCCATGTTCGAGGAACCAGAGCAGGGCCTGGCGGGCACTGCCGAGTTCCGCCACCTTGTCAAACACAAGGGTGATGGCCTCCTGCATGCGACGGTCGGGATCCTTCTCCAGCCGGTCGCCGACCTTCACGAAGCCGACCGGGGAAGCGACGACGAGTTCACCGCGCCGGGCCTTCTCATAGCGGGCCGACAAGGAGCGCTGACGCAGAAGATCGAGCTCATACTCGTTGAGACTGCCCTTCAATCCCAGCAGCAGCCGGTCATTGCCCTGGCGCGGTGCGTAGACCGTCTCCTGGTCGATCAGCACGGTATCGACGACGCGGCACATCTCGATGAGCTGCTGCCAGTCGCGGCTGTTGCGGGCGAAGCGCGATACCTCCCGCGCCGCAACCGCCCCAACCTTGCCGAGACAGACTGCTGCGACCATCCGATCGAAGCCCGCTCGCGCGACACCGCCAGCAGCAGAGCGGCCGAGATCGTCATCGACCGTCTCGATGCAAGACCAGCCGAGCGCGACCAGGCGATCGCGCATCGCATACTGCAGGGCGCTGCTCTCACGATTGTGCAGAACCTGATGGGCCGAGGACTGCCGCACATAAAGGATCGCCTTTCGCTCCAGATGGTGGGGCCGGATCTTCTCATGCATCATGGCGTGCCTCCTGCCGTGGAACGGCGCGCTCGCCGTCGACGTGGTCGAGGATCAGGCGCACCAACAGCTTTGTCAGCGTCAGGCGCGTCTCTTCCGGCAGCGCCTGCCATGGTGGCATCTGCGCGGTCTCCGCATCGTGCGGGTTGGAGAACAGATCGAACTGATATGTCGTGGGCTGGCGCGGCATGGACCTCTCCCCGATTCGCGTCGTGAGGATCCGATGCTGCGCCCGAATCCTCCAATTGCGATGGGGTGTGGGAATTGGCCGTCGCGTCCTGCAGCAGTGTCACCAAGACGCCAAGCGTTCTGGGATCGACATGTGGGGCAGCGGCAATGCGCCACGCGGTGCAGACCGCGCGATCAAACATCCAGGCCGGAACCTCCAGCCACCGATCGGAGGCGTGGCCAGAGAGACTGCAGCGGAAAACCTCCCGGTCAGCCTTCTCGATCACCTCATGAACGTGAACACAACGCCCGGCCCAGGGATGCCATGGATAAAGAAACTTGCGTTCCTCGGTCCCGTGGGCGTTCTCTCGTCGTGTTGTACAACACCGCCCGGCCGCATTCCCAAATCGCCTGGCAGACACCGGCCGAGTTCGCCACCACCTTCAATCTGCGACGGTCGCTCGCGCTGCGCGATGCCAAAGGCTCCGCGCCAGCGCCCGTCGCTTCACCCGCCCAGCAGGGCACAACCCACGCCGGAAACGAACTCAAAACTGGATAGAAACTGGGGGCAAGGTCACTCGCCACCGGGCGGCTTGGCGACCAGCTTTGGCTCCATCGGCGAAATGAACTCGAGCCGGCGGGCGCCGGGCTGCAGCAACAAAAACGTCGATTTTTCATCGCGGACATACGGCCAGACAAAAAGCCCGGCGTGCTCCCTCCGCCATATCAATCGATTTTATCCGAGGTGTCACATCCGGGTAATCTAGCGGCTTCTAATGAAACCGGCTAAGGGGAGCGCGGATTTGGGGGAACTTTTCGTGAATAGCCAAAAAGATGCAGAGCGTATCCTTGCCGAAATGTCGATCGCACAGGCGATTTACGATGCCATTTGCGAGATGAACGGATCTTCGTACAGGCAAGACAAAGCACCTTTGCGGTGGGACACTTCGTCAGGCCAACCGTTGAGCCTAATGAGTATTGACGGCTTTTTCGAATTGCGGGAACTCGCTAGGCGCATAGCGTCGAAGATCGACACGCCTGCGCTCATCAGTCTCCAAAGACACACCTCGCAGTCGTCAAAAAAGATTGACTTCCACTAGGTAGAAACTGCGCTCGCGCTGCGACGTGCCTCTGGTCTGAGCGCCGACAAAACCCGGCGATCGGGAACCGCCCGCCGCACCTTTCGGCACGGCGGGCGATCAGTCGTTCACCAGGCACGGGGGTGTGGGCGGGGTGGTGTGCCCTGCACGTGATCGTAGAACCTATGCTCATAGGCGGCTGCGTCTACCAACCGGCAGTTGGAATGTTTCGACAGCTTGCCTGGCACGACCGCGGCTCGATCAAAAACCATCAACGATCGGAGTAGCGTTCCTAGTTCATCGCCACGCAAAAACCCGCCGCAACTTGGATGCGGCGGGCTGGTCGATATCACGAACTCATTTCGTCTTTGGCAGCGCGCTGGATACAGAACGAATTACAAAAGGGCCGCGAAGCTCCTGCGGGCGGCTGCTCAGCGATTTTGCAACCAACCGAAGACTATTTTGGAGCTCACTCGAGTGCTGCTTCACTGTACCGTGTGCCACCGACGCTCCTTTAAAACTCTCAGCCATAATTGATTCCTCCGCGATTCCGATTAATGAATCCTTCCGGTCCTACGAACAAGCGATTTGTTGGGCTCGGGGGGAAAAGTGATGATTGTATCCGACGCGGAAGTCCGCGACTCCACCGACTGGCCAGAATTGGTCTTCGGGTTGGTGGGGCCCATTGGGGTCGACATGAACATCGTCACGCGCAAACTTGAAGAAGCGTTGGTTTCGGTAGGATATCGTCCGCAGGTCATAAGACTGACTGGTCTCATGAGGATATAGCTGTGGACGGGGGTGAAGTCGCCGACGGCGGCGATCCAGTGAGCCACTATCAATCACGAATCCAATACGCAAATGCGGTGCGTTTAAAATGCGCCAACGATGCTGCTTTGGCCGCTCTTGCCATAAATGACATCCGAGGGTTGCGTTCTGTCCACTGGGGACCCGATCACCCTTCTGCTCAACCTCAGCGACTACCTGTCGAAGAGAGCGCTTACATCCTGCGACAGTTGAAAAGAGCCGAGGAGATATTGCTGCTCGAGAAGGTTTACGGACGCAAGTTCATTCAGATTTCGGTGCACCTCATGAGAAGGAAAGGCGCAAGAATCTGGAGCGGACCATCGCGCTAAGCAATCCTAATCTGAGCCCAAGCAGTTGTGCTGAAGCGGCCGAAACTCTCGTTGAGACAGATATGTACGAGCGTTCCGACGTGCATGGGCAACGGATTGAAGAGGTGTTCCATATGGGAGATACCTTTATTCATGGGCGAAACGAAGAGAGTATCTCTCGAACCATCGACCGTTTTGTTCAGGTTTTTTTTGGAAAAAACTCGATCAGCCCAAACAAAGATGAGTATGGGGCATACATGGCTGCCTCCGCATCTCTTCGTTCGCTGGACCTTGCACGCCAGGTCGGGGCGGCAGTGTTTTCTTCCAAAGGGGAAATTATTGCGTTGGGCTGCAACGAGGTGCCGAAATTTGGTGGCGGCACCTATTGGACCGAAGACGATGATCCCCATAGGGACTATGATGATGGGGTCGACGTAAATCGAACCGAAAAGAACCGAATTATTTTCAACTTCCTTCGAACTTTGGAGGAGGCATCCGTTTTGAAGGATGGCGCAACAGCCGAAGCGCTTTATGCCGACTCGGCCGTCCGGAAGCGAATTAAGGCAGCCTCGATTTCCGATATCACGGAATTCGGGAGAATGACCCATGCCGAGATGACGGCACTCTGCGATGCGGCGCGCTTGGGTCGGCCAACAGGCGGCGCGACCATCTTTGTCACAACCTTTCCATGCCACAACTGCGCGAAGCACATAATTGCATCAGGTTTAAAGCGGGTTGTGTTCATCGAACCGTACCCAAAAAGTAAGGCCCTGGAGTTTCACGAGGACTCTGCCGTCCTTGATGAAAAGAATGAAGGACGCGTTTTATTTGAGCATTTCGTGGGTATTTCGCCCCGCAGGTATCGAGGCATATTTTAAAAAGGTTCGAGACGCTCTGCTGATGGGAAAGTTGCTGAATGGTACAAAGGAGAGCCTATGCCTTTGCTCGAAGCTAAAGGCCCGTCGTACATTTACGATGAAGAGTCCGCTATATACTCCTCCCTAATAGCAGTGGCTGAGGAGCTAGGTATAGTGGTCAAATCAGAGCAGTCCGAGTCGGATGAAATCGACAAGACGACAGCAGATACAGAAAATATTGCGGCCCAGTGACCCAGCGGCCGATTCACTCCTCCGCCGCCGGTCTGAACTTCCGCACGATGAATTCGAACAGGATGTCCGAGATCCACATTGCCGACACCCCGATCAGGAACGCCGCGGCGAGCGTCGTTGTGTCGTCGTCGGTCGCCGGAATCGGCAACCCTGTGGCGCGGAAGTAATTCACTACCGGCAGCGTCAGCTAGGGCAGCCGCCAGGGCGCCGCAGATCGGCGACGCCACCATGCGCGTATCTTGTAGCGGTGGCGCGACAGAGCGCGCAGGACGCCCCCAGCGAGGCCGGCAGCAACGACCGGGCCTCGGAACTCGGCAAAGGTCTCCGGCGGCACATCTTCAAATTCGTATCGTTTGCCGCTGGCGACGAACCACACCGAAAGGATTCTGCGATCCAGATCGTATTCCGTTTTGCGTATCGAGGTGGATGGCATGACGGCGGGGATGCGCAAGGTCCAGGAGGTCCCAGGGACTACGAGGTCAATGGGCTTCGTGACTACGAAGCCGAACGCCCTTGTCACGCCAACTGTCCGCGCAACTGTGAAGGCCCACTGGACTCTCCGGAGCAAAGATCGCATTGTTCCCGAGGGGAGCGGGGGACTTGGACAAATCTCGACATAACAATCGGTCTGGCCGGTGGCGGAAGCGCGCTGGCTTAAGGCGGTATCGTGCGCGACGGCTCTCGGGCGTGCCGATGCGGCTGGTGTATGTGACCATCGCGGCAGTGGCCGCACTGGCGACACAGTACTTCCTGCAGCACACCGACGGTTTCCAAGAAGCCGTGTCGAAATGGGTCGGCCCGGCTCCGGCGCCTATAGCGGGTGTTGCTTCCGTGATCGACGGCGACACGATCGAAATCCGCGGCCAGCGTATCCGTTTCAGTGGAATCGACGCCCCGGAGGTCGCGCAACGGTGCGATGACGCCAAGGGCTTCCGCTACCAGTGCGGTGCGAAGTCCGCCGGCGCCCTTGACGCCTTCCTGGCAGCCTCGAGGCCGCTCCGGTGCACTTTCGTCGCTTGGGACCGCTACGGCCGCTTTGTTGCCGACTGCTCGCGGGCCGACGGCAGAAGCGTTGCCTCGTGGCTGGTGGAGAACGGCCAGGCTCTTGATTGGCCTAGCTACAGCCGCGGCGCCTATGCAGCGCAGCGGCCGAAGGCAGAAGCAGCGAAGGTGGACTGTGGGCCGGAACGTTTCAGGCGCCTTGGCAATGGCGCGCGGGGCATAGGGACGGCGGTGTTCGGATGACAACCAGCCAGCCTCTTGGGTTCATCAACAGACAGGTCGCGCGCAGAGCTATTCCTGTCAACCGCGGCGGAAATGCTCGCAAATTGGCTCCTGCGACGAGGCCCAACGGTATCTCAGCAACTGCTCGTGGGGTGGCAATCTGGATCGTGATGGCGACGGAGTAGCCTGCGAAACTCTGTGCTAGGACGGGTACACACTAGCACACAAAAAAAGGCGGCGTTGGCCGCCTTTCACGCAAAATCGAACGAAAGCCTCTAAAGCGCAAATTCCTTCGAGATCCGGACTTCGAACTGGCGGGCCAGAGCATCCTTGCGACCGCGAGATATGTGGCCTCGCTTCTCAGACTTCTCAAGACGCTTACGATACATGCCCTGCACCGACGCTACGGTACCTGCATTCTTGCGCCTGGCCTCAGCCAAGACCTCTCCCCGAAGTTCCTTCGAAATCATTGACGACATGTGCTCATCCTTCTGCCCGCTCCCCGAAGCATGCTGCGCAGCACATAAGACACCCTCGCCGAGGCAGGGTCAAGATGGTCGAAACGGCTTAACAGGAGCCTAACGAGTTCGAACCGCATTCACTACAACGGGCCGGACTTCGGGCGGTTCCAATGCACCCCCACACCCGGCTTGTCAACAGGCGAGCAAACGAGCCTGGAAGTCTCGGCTTGCAAAGCCAGCATCAACAAGTAGAAATTCGCGCGGGGAAAATAAGGGGGCATCCATCGAATGATCGACGAAAGTTTACGGCATACCGTTGGCGACACGGTGATGAGCATCATGCCGATGGGGACTCTGCCACTGTCCGATCTCCCAGTGGAAGATGTCGGCGACGCGACAGAAGAAATTCAAGAAACGGATGATGATCTGGCCGATTACGAACCTTGGATTGATCCTCCCATTTGGCCAACGGACCTTTTCGCGACTGCAGCTCACATTGTTCACATTTCAGGACTGCTGCCTTATTTTGATCCCGACCCCGATGTCATTCCACAATTGGGTGACAGGCCAATGTGTTTCACACTAAGCTTGGAAGACCGGGCCAAATGTGAGCGCGCAGGCACGACTTGGTCGGAGAACGACGACATTCCTGATTTCGTGTACGATCTATGGGACGTAGTCATTGCTGGTTGGTCGCAGCCAATCCGGGCGTCGTTCCACACCCAAAAAAGCAATCGAAAGAATGTTCCGAAATGGTGGAAGGCAGCAATTGAGCTTCTAATTATCGCCGATCAGGCATGCGTCGGGCTCGGATCGCCGCCGGATCCGCGCAAGCCCCGGTGGCTCATCGACGCCTTTCAGCAGCTTTTCGCAAAGCCCTTCGTGGGTCTGCGAAGGCTGACTGATGAGGGCGCCTATAGAGCTAAGCGACAACTGATGACGTTTGGACGTGACAGCGATCCAGACGTCGCGTGTGTTCAGCCCAAAAACAGGATCTCTGCGGTCGGCTGTAATATGCGAAATCTGACAAGAAACCTCGCCTACATCCCGCATGTGGGCAACGTCCGTTGCCACTGGCATCAGCCTATAAATTCGACCCTACAAGAGGATGCGGACGCCCTAGACATTCTCATTATTCCTTTGCCTTTCGTGATAGAAGATAACTGGTTTCGCACCAAGAGCACGGCGCTGCCGCATGACGACAGGCGACCGCGCTGGGGGAATTTCGAGATCGCTCAAGACTGGTTGGTCGATCAATCGGCCCTCATAGAGATGGTCGCGCAGGAGGTACAAAAGGCAAAGAAGCAGCTCGGCACTGAATATCTCAATGGAGTGATATTTCCAGAGTACGCTCTAACCGAACCAGTGTTTAACAAGATCTGCGACAGAATAAAACAAATAGCGCCCGAACTCGAGTTCGCCATCACAGGAAGTAGTACAAACTGCGACACAGAAGAAGGAAACTTCGTGTTGACGGCGATTTGGAAGAATAACAGGCTTGACGCCTTAAGCGAAAAAGAAAATCGGTATCTTCTTACAAGCAGAAGAAAGCATCATAGATGGCGCCTATCCGGAGATCAAATACTCGACTATAATCTTCAGGGCATACTTGACGAAAGTGCAGCCTGGTGGGAAAGCCATCGAATTGCGCAAAGAGAAATTCATTTCTTCCATTTCAGACAGACGTCTGTTTTCACTACAATGATATGTGAGGACTTGGCCCGGAGCGATCCTTGCCACGACATCCTCAGGGCAATTGGCCCGAATTTGCTATTCGCAATTTTAATGGACGGTCCCCAGACGCGTTTCAGATGGCCGGCGCGCTATGCTGCGACACTTGCGGACGACCCCGGCACATCGGTGCTTACGGTTACATCTCTCGGACTGATGGACCGAAGCACTAGGGCCGGCAAGTACCCACCGAACTCCACCGTCGCAATGTGGCGGGATGAGAGCGGCACCACAAGAGAGCTAACCTTGGATGAGGGCTCTCGATCCCTGTTGCTGAGCCTAGAGGCAAAGAACGTTGTCGACCAGACTCTAGATGGCCGAATTAACGACGGGGCGTGGTCATGGCGATATAAAACTTCTGCCAGCCTTTAGGACGGTAACTATCCAATCGGTGCCTATGTGGGACGCAAGTGTGAGCCGGCGGCGACCAATTTAACTAAGCCATTGCTTTCGTTGGCGAACCCGACAGGAATTCGAACCTGTGACCCTGCCTTCGGAGGGCCTAGGTGTGAGCTTTCAGAGGGTTGTCCATTCGGACCGGACCGAGGAGACTGGAGTTATCACGCTGCAGCACTCACCGGAGGGTCCGAATGAACATCCACAAGAATGCCCGTCTCACGCCGCTGCGTCGAGAGGAGAGATGGCGCTGTCGGTCATTGAGGGGCGTCTTTCCCAAGCCATGCGGCGCGCGTCTACGACGTGTCGGCCAAGATCGTGGCGCGCTGGGTCGAGCGCTACAAGGCCGAAGGGCGGGCCGGCATGGTCGATCGTTCCTCGCGACCTGCCATATGCCACAGACCACCGCCACGTCGATCGCCGAGCGTATCGTGGCGCTGCGGCGGCAGCGTTGGACCGGCAGTCACATCGCCATGAAGGTCGGCGTCTCGCCCGCCACCGTCAGCCGGGTTCTCAAGCGCGCCGGGCTGTCGCGGCTGAGCGATGTCGAGCCGGCCGACCAGTCCGGCGCTACGAGCGCGCGCATCCCAGCGAGATGATCCATATCGACATCAAGAAGCTCGGCCGCTTCAGCCAAGTCGGCCATCGCATCGCCGGCGATCCGCAAAAGGGCAAGTCGCGCGGCGACCGACCAGCAAGCAGGCGAAGCGTCGCCGGCAAATGGGGATGGGACACGGCCTGCCGGTCTGGCCGCGATATCGTTCCTCTACTCCCTGCCGGTCTCCCGGCGCACCTTGTTCCGACCCCTTCAGGGGCTCAGCTCGGTCGGCGTGACCGATCAGAGCAATCGACTTAGGCGTCAAATGCGGCTTCACTCTCGGCTGTCAGTCGGGCATGGTGGGGCGCTTCCCTGATCACTTCCGCGACCGGCGCGAATCCCTCCGCATCCGCGATTTTCTGACTCAGTAAGACTAGGCGCCCGCCGCCACGTGCGGGCGATGCCGGGATCAACCGGCGGGCAGATGTGCCGAGGGCAACAAGCGCGCCTGACGCAACGCCGCCAGATCAGCCGAGCCGGTGCAGAAGCAGGCGACGGTCAACTGGCGAATGACGATCTCGAAATGCGCGACAACCGCCTCGGTGGATACCGTAGCCGCGCACAGCACGCCAGCCGCCTGCCCGGCGATGTCCGCGCCCAGGCGGATGGCCTTGGCCACGTCGACGCCGTCGCGGATCCCGCCCGACGCGATCAGCTTCACTCTTGGCAGCGCCCGACGTACCGCCTGCACGCTGGCCGGGGTCGGAATCCCCCAATCGGCGAACGCCATCGCCACTGCACGGTCGGCGGCATCGCGGGCGCGCTCGCCCTCCACCGCGGCCCAACTGGTGCCGCCGGCGCCGGCGACATCGATCACCGCCACGCCCGCGTCGACGAGCGCACAGGCCACCGAAGCGGACAGGCCCGACCCCACTTCCTTGGCCACGATCGGCACGCCCACGCTGCGCGCGGCGCGAGCGATCTGCGCCAGGACGCCGCGCCAGTCGCGGTCGCCCTCCGGTTGTACCGCTTCCTGCAGCGGATTGAGATGGACGATGAGTCCATCGGCCTCCAGCGCATCCACCGCCCGGCGCGCCAGGTCCAGGCCGTGGGCCTCGCACAGTTGCGCGGCACCGATATTGGCCAGCAAGGGAATGTCTGGGGCCAGGCGGCGCAGCGCGCGCGTCAGCCCCTGGGAGTTGCGGGATTGCAGGCTCACGCGCTGCGAACCGACGCACATGGCGATCCCCAAGGCTTGCGCTGCCTCGCTCAGATGCCGGTTGATGGCCTCGGCGCGTGGCATGCCGCCGGTCATGGAGCTGATCAGCAGCGGCGCGCGCATGGTCTTGCCCAGCAGCGAGGCGCGCAGGTCGATCTGCGTCAGGTCCAACTCGGGCAATGCGCAGTGTTCGAAACGGATGTACTCCCAGCCGGCGGCGACCGTGGCCGACGCCGTTCGCCGATCCAGCACGATGTCCAGATGGTCGTCCTTGCGCCGGCTCAGGGCAGTGTCGCTCATGCTCGCTCCATCCATCGCATCGGGCGACGGCGTTGCGTCGGATCGGACCGACGGCAGCGCGCGCACGCCGCCCCTCCCGTGCGTTCAGGCCGGCGCACGCTGGCCTCCACCCGCAGCGTCGCTGCGGTAGCGGCTGGTCGAGGTCTGGTAGTACTGCGCGCGGATGGCCGCCATGGCCTCGATCAACAGTCCCCACGGCGCGGGAAAGCGTTCTTCCGCCATCATCCGGTGCAGCATGCGCATATGGCCGGCCAGCTCGTCGTTGAGGAACTCCTCCACAGGCATAGCCGGATAGCGCTGCAGCAGCAGGATTGCCGCGTTGTCGGCCTCGCCGGCCGACCTGTCCTTGTCGCGTCCATGCAGATCGTTCTGCAGGCGCCCTATCGCGGAGATGAGCCGCAGGACCTGGCGAAACGCCGGACGCGCGCGCAAGGTCGCCATGTCCAGCCCCCACAGCAACGACAGGCAACAGAAGACGTTCGTGTAGGCGATCGAATCGATGCCGTTGTGCAGGTACTCGGCGTAGGACCAGCGTTCCGCCCCTGCCGCCTGCGCGTGTCCGGCGCGCAGCGCCGCGCAGTAGCACCGCGTATCGTCGAGAAGCTGAGCATAGTCGCGACGATCGTAGGCGAGCGCGGCCAGCGAAGCGCGCAGCACAGCGCAGCCCTCGAATCCGGGGAGCGCGCACGGCACGCCCTGCCCCAGCGCCTGCTCCACCGCGGCGAGCTGCTCCGGCGCGATCAGGCCAAGGTCGTTGCAATCGTCGAGCCAGAACAGCAGCGCCAGTTCGCGATAGAACGCCACGATCAGCGTTTCGTCCTGCGGATCGCGGCCGGTGCGGGCGCTGGTGTGGCGCAGGCTCGGTAGGATCCGCTGCAGGATGTACTGGCCGCCCCTGACCGCTTCCACGGCATGCCCGTTGGCGAACCCGGTCAGGGAACGCCCCCACTCCAGCACCTGCTGCAGCGCGCGTTCGGTCTGGATCATGGCGCCGCCCCTGCTCCCTCGGCCAGGACGCGCCGCCCCCAACGAAGCGCCAGCCACAACCCGGCGAGTTCGGCCACGCGCACCACCCGGGTGGGGCAATACAGTTCCTTGCCGATCCACAGCGGCGTCTGCGGCAATGCACGCGCCGCATGGCGGGCGAGCATCCACTCCAGCGCACGCGCCACCGCCTGCGCGATGCGCCGGCGCCCTGTCGGCTCTTCGCTCCCGTCCATCACGTGCAACGCGAACAGCGCATAGGCGGTTTCCTCGAATGTGGACGCGCGACCGGCGCCCCAGCCGCCGTCGTCGCGCTGCGCCTGCAGCAGCGCCGCCAGCGCGCGCTCGTCGCGCCACTGGGGCTTGCCTTGCGCCAGCGCAGCGACCGCATGCGCGGTGGGATACAGCCACGAAACGTGCCATTTTTCGTTGTCCCATAGACCGTGCGGATTGCGATTGGCCTCGACGTAGGCGCTGGTGCCGGCGGCGGGCTTTCCCAACATTCGCAACGCATGCAGGGCATGGATGTTGGTCGACACCGAGGCATTGCGCTCGCCGGGGAAGGTGACGAACAGCTCGCCGATTTCGAAATGGCGCAACGCACCGACCGCCGGGTCGCCGCCTGCAAGGCGCAGGACGCACATCGCAACGGCGGTATCGTCCGCATCGGCCGCGAAGTGCAAGGCCGGGCCCAGACCGCGCACGCCCAGGCGGGCGTCGAGCTGCGCGACGATCACTTGCACCGCCTCGGCGAGCGCGGGATGCGCGAACAGCCCGGCCAGATGCAAGGTGTACAGCGACCAGCACGGCTCGAACACATTGATCGGCCAGACGTTGGGAACGACACCTTCGATGCCGCTGCGCGTCGCCCGCGATGCCGCCTGCAGATACGCGTCGGCGCGCCCGACCTGCGGCGTGCTTCCCTGTGTCACGGCGTGCGCACGCCACGCGGCAGTGGCCGCCGGACTGATGCCGATGCTGCCGTCGTCATCCGGGCATGCGGTGGTCGGCGATGTCCCCCAGGCTTCCCAGGAGTGCAGCAACGGATGGCCGCTCGGCAACGTCGCCACCTCCCCCAGCTTGAGCAGGCACGCTTGCCGCAACGGCAACAGCGCCGGGTGGTGCGGAAACGCCACGCCGCCCAGCAAGGATGCGGCCTCGCCGCACAACTGCGGCAGGATCAGCTCCGCGCCGATCGGCGCGTCTTCCGGCACCGCATGCGCGTAGGGATCGGGCTGGCGCTCGAGGAACCGGGTTGCAGCCTGGACTGCGTCGGCAGCGCCGGGAAGAGGATCGGCACGCTGCAATGCCAGCAACGCCGCCCACGTGGGCGCATGGCGGAACAGCGGGAAGTCCGCACTTCCCCATCCGCCATCGGCCTGTTGCTGCGCGATGAGCCACGCGTATGCGTCCTGCCGACCAGTGACGTTGCCGTGGAACTGCAGAGCTCGCGCCGTGTCGTAGACGGACGGACCGACGCTCCCGCCGTCGCTCATCTCGCTCAGCAGGTGGCGCAATTCGGAAAGGATCTGTTCGGACAGCGCGTTCACGCAGGATGTTCCTTCTGCAGACGGTTGACGAGAACCAGGATCGGCAGACGCCGCGCACATCGCCGCGGACTCGGACACAGTGCAGCATGCACCGCTGCCGCCGGCCGATCGCAGCGGCACAGGGGCGACTCCATGCGGACGGGCGCGCTCATGCGCATGGCGCGTGCTTGAACAGATACCCGTTGGCCCGCTGCAGTATCTGCGCCAACCGTTCCGCACGCGGCCCCAACGGGGCGATGGCTTCCCCGGCGTCGCGCAACAAATCCAGCGCGAACTGGCGCGCTGCCTGCAGCCCCATGATCGACGCGCAGGTCGGCTTCTGCGCCGCCGCGTCCTTGCCGGGGGTCTTGCCCAGCGTCGCGGTATCCGCTGTCGCGTCGAGAATGTCGTCGACCACCTGCAACGCCAGGCCGAAACAGGCGGTGTACCGATCGAGCGCACAGTACAGCGCAGCGTGCGCGGCATCCTCCGCGATGGAGCATAGCGCGCCCATGCGAACGGACGCGCGCACTAGCGCTCCGCTCTTCATCCGGTGCATCGCCACGATCCTGTCCAGCTCGGCGTGCTTTCCGACCAGCGACAGATCCATGGCCTGCCCGCCTGCGGCACCCTCGGCGGACACGGCCTGCGCCAGTTCGCGCACGAGCGCGATACGGTTGTCGCCCGGCGCATCCAGGCTCGCCAGGGTCAGGAAGGCGTGCGCCTGCAGCGCATCGCCGACCAGGATCGCAGTGGCTTCGCCGAACTTGACGTGCACGGTCGGAAGGCCGCGGCGAAGCACGTCGTCGTCCATCGCGGGCAGGTCGTCGTGGACCAGGGTACAGGCGTGCATCATCTCGATGGCGGCGCCGACGTCGTCGAGCATGTGCGCCGGCGTGTCGGCCAGTGCGCCGGCAGCCAGACAGAGCAAGGCGCGGGTGCGCTTCCCGCCATGCAAGGTGGCGTAGCGCATCGCCGCCATCAGCTCGGTCTCACCGTCGTCTTCGGCGCAGAGAAGACGCGCCAGCGCCTGTTCGACCCGCTTTGCGCCGTCCTGCATCCAGATCTCCGGCAGCAGCCTGCCGGATGCGCCGCGCGCCTGCGCGCCCAATCCGCGGAGCGCGGAAACGCCAGTTCGGTCGTCGTATAGCGTGGAACCGGTCTGCATGTTTTTCATGTCCTTGTACCTGACACGAGATGACCACAGCGAGCGCCAAGCCGCAGCGGTGTTGCCGGCGTCGCACCGAGCGCGTGCGCTGAGTGCAGCAATGCCGCGCCTCGCCGGCGCCGCTGCCTCGCCACACGGGGCATGCGATGCCAGCTCATGAGAAGCCTATGCGGATTGCCATGGACGGATGTGCGGTCGGGTAATACCGCCGGCCTTTTTCGACGCCGCTCAGCAACCGCGGCCGCACCCCGGCCTTGTGCATGATCAGCGCCAAGGCGATGCAGAACTGCACCATTTCCAGCCATACCAGGTGGTAGCCGATGCAGACGTGTGGGCCGGTACCGAACTGCAGCATGTCCACCGGCCGGATCGGCTCCGTGCGTTGCAGCCACCGCGCCAGGCGGAACTGATCAGGCTCCTCGTGCAGCAGCGCCGAGGTCGAGAAATGCAGCAGCGGGATGCACAGATGGGTGCCCGCGGGAATGCGTCGTTGGCCGAGTTGCAATTCCTGCAGGACGCGACGCGGCAGGAGCGTGGTCGCCGGATGCAGGCGCAGCGTCTCGCGGAACAGCGCCTCGGCGACCGGACACTCCGCCAGGTCCGCGTGCCGGGTCGGCACCGCGCCCACGCGTTGCGCCTCCTCGACTAGGGCGTCCCACAGCACAGGCTGCCGCGCCAGCTCGATCACTATCCAGGCCATCGTCGAGGCAGTGGTGTCGTGACCGGCAAGCAGCAGCAAGCGGATATTGGCGACCAGGACGTCATCGGAAAGCGCATCGTCGCTGCGGTCGAAGGCGCTCACCATGTCGTTGATCAACCCGGTGCGCGCGGCATGCGCGCGCGCGTCGCGGACGAACTGGCGCAACTGCGCGTCGATCCAGTCGCGGGCGGCGCGGCCTCGCCGCAAGGGCAGTCCGGGCAGGTCGACCGGGGGCGCGACGATCAACTGCAGCAGTTGCCGGTATTTGCGATGCCATCCCGGCAGGTCCTGCGCGGGGATTCCCATGAGGCTGAAGATGAGCTTGAGCATCAGGTCGCCGGTTTCGCGCAGGATGGTTACCTCGCCGCGGGCGCGCCATGCCTGCACCCGCGCCCGGATGACGGGCGCGAACAGGTCGCCGATCCCGGCCTGGGTCAGCCCCTTGGGCAGGAACGCTGCCTTGATGGCATCGCGCGCCTGCCGGTGCGCGCCGCCGTCCAGGGCAACCAACGTTCCGCCAAGCAATTCGGGCGCGATCTCTTCGATCAGCGCCGAGGACACGTCCTTGTGCTTGAGCAGTGAGAACGCGTCCGGATCCACACAGGTCATCAGATGTCCGGCAGGGCCGAAATCCAGCCAGAAGTGGCTGCCCAGCGTCCGTTCTGCGCGCTGCAGCAGGCGCGGCAGGTCGCAGACAATGGCGGGAAGATGCCCGACCAGGGGGAAAGCGCCAGGCATGACCGGGATGTCGCATCGCAGCCGGTGCCGACGGTTGAGTGGGTTGAGCAGCATGTCCATCAGCAGCGCGCCGCCGCCGCCGATTCGGTATCGCCGGCAGGGGGCGCGGCGCAGCTGTTGCCACCGTCGGCGTATGTCGGCACATGCGCCAGCATGCCGCCGTCGATGCACACGACCTGGCCGGTGATGAACGCAGCATCGTCGGAGAGCAGGAACGCCACGAGCGCGGCCACGTCCTCGGGGCGGCCGACGCGCTGCAGGAGCTGGTGCCGGCGCAGATGCCGTTGCATGCACTCGTCCAGCTTGGCGAGGAGACGCTCGGTCATGACGAGACCCGGCGCAACGGCGTTGCAGCGGATCTGCGCATGACCGTATTGGGTGGCGAGCGAAGCCGAGAGCATGTTCATCGCCGCCTTCGACGCGGCGTAGGACGTCTGCGCCGTGTCACCGCTGAGCCCCTGGCACGACGACATGTTGACGATCGCGCCACCGCCGCGGGCGATCATCCGTGGGATGGCCTGCCGGCAGCAGAGCAGCGTGCCGCGCAGATTGGTCGCCATGGTCTGGTCCCAGACTGCCAGGTCCAGGTCGAGGATCGCGCGGTCGCGCGGGGTCAGATGCATGGCGCTCGCATTGTTCACCAGCAGGTCGACCCCCCCGAAGTGCCGCTCCGCCGTCTCGAACAGCGCTGCCACCGCCTGCTCATCGGCGATATCCATGGCTAAGGGCAGCGCGTGGCCTGCTTCGGCCGCGATCTGCGCGGTGCAGGCGATGGCCGCCGAGCCATCAATGTCGGCCACCACCACTCTGGCGCCCCCGCGCGCGATGGCGAGAGCGCATGCCTTGCCGATGCCGGCGCCGGCGCCGGTCACCACGGCCACCTTGCCTTCAAACCGTCCCATCGTGTCTCCTGAATTGCATTGGTCTTTCGCGGCATGCCGCTCGGCATCCGCCGGAGAGGGCGCAGGGTCGGCGCCGGCGCGCTCGTCATGGCCAGCGTCGCTTTCGATGACCCGAATGGCGCCGACCGGGCACTGGTTGGCCGCAAGCCGCACGGCGGCGTGCAGCGCCTGCGGGACCGTCGCCACGCACACTTCGGCCACGCCGTCCGGTTCGCGCTGGCGAAAGGTGCCCGGCAGCGTCAGCACGCACTGCCCGGTAGTTCCGCACAGATCCTGATCGACCAGGACGCGCATCTCAGGCCTCCTGCCCATGCAGCCGCACCGGCAGCGCGCGGAACGTCCTAAGGAACGCGGAGGGCTCCCGGGTCGGCTGCTCGGCCAATGCCAGCGTGGGGAAGCGCGCCTGGATCCGCGGCAGGCTTTCGGCCAACTGCACCCGGGCCAGTTGCGCACCAAGGCAGAAGTGGATGCCGTGGCCGAAGGTCAGCATGATCTTCCCGTCGATCGACATGCCAGGACTGGTGCCGTAGAACCGCACGGGATCGAAGCGATCGGGATCGGCGAAGGCGTCCGGGTCGCGATTGCCGGCCGCGATCAGCACACGCACGTCCGCGTTCTTCGGGATCACCACGCCGCCCAGTTCGATGTCGCGCTGGGCGATACGCGGAATGGAGCTGAACATGGCGGGCGCGTCGTAGCGCAGGGCTTCTTCGACGAAAGCCTTCACCCCCACGGCATCTCCCTTCAGCCAGTGCCGCTGTTCGGGATACGCCAGCATCGCCAGGACCGCATGGCCGATGGCCGCGGCAGTGGTGGCGAAGCCGCCCAGCAGCATGCCCCAGAGCATGCTGATCAATTCCGCATCCGACAGCGTCTCGGCATCGTCGTCGTGTGCGCCGACCAGCATTGACACGATGTCGTGGCGGGAATCGGTGCGCTTGCGCTGTATGAGGTCGCCGAAGTAGGCCTGCACCCTGGCGCTGGCCGCGTCCGCCGCGGCGAGCTGGGGATCGCTGGCGTGCGGGCTCAGGCCTTCCAGAATGGCGCTGATGCCGGCGACGAGCCCCAACATGTGTTCCTGGGGCATGCCGAACAGTTCGCCGAAAACCAGCATGGGCAAGGCCAGCGCGAATTCCCGATGCAGGTCCACCGCCTCCCCGCGCTCCAGCGCGGGCGCCATGCCGTCCAGGCGCGCTGCGACGATGCGAGCGATGGTCGGCCTCAGGTTGTCGATCTGGCCCATGGTGAAATCGCGCGAGATCAGCCGGCGCAGACGCGTATGCGTCGGTGGTTCCTTCATCGCTAGCGTGGACGCCAGCAGATTGAGTGACAGGCTGGTCGCCGCACGCGGGAAATAGCGCGCGAGTTCGCCCGGCGCCGGTCCCCGAAAAGCATCGCCCGTGGCCTTGAGCGCCCAGTAGATGTCGGCGTGGCGGCTCAACAGAAAGAGGCCCGACGCCGCGCGATGCACCGGATCGTGCTCGCGCAACCACCGCATGAACGGATACGGGTCGTGGATGCACGCTGGCGACGCCAGTTCGGCGAAGGCGTCCCGGCATGCTGCCGTGGTTTCTTGCACGTCCATCTTGGTTACCTGTTGGCTGGCTGATCTGACCGGCGCGCGCCAGGCGCGCCGGCAAATTGCGGAGAAGATCGCGATTCCCGGCGGCGTCGGCGCATCACCAGAGCACCGGGAACTCCTCGAACCCGCCAGTGATGATCTCCTTGCGCAACTTCAGTTCTTCGGGCGCCACGGCCAGGCGCAGCGCGGGAAAGCGCTGGAAGATCGAACCGAACACCACCTTGAGTTCCAGCCTGGCCAGCGCCGCGCCGATGCAGTAGTGCGGCCCATGGGAGAACGCCAGGTGCGGGTTTTCGTCGCGTCCGATGTCGAAGATTTCCGGGTCGTCGAAATGGCGCGCATCGAACGACGTCGCCGGCAGGCCGACAAGCACCTTGCTCTCCGCGGGAATATCCACGCCCGCGATGGTCACGTCGGTCCTCGGATAGCGCATGATGCCGTCCCAGCCCGCGCCCGGCGGGTACATGCGCAGGATTTCCTCCACCGCCTTGTCCACCAGGGATGGATCGCCGACCAGGCGTTCGCGCTGTTGCGGATGGCGGAACATGGCCAGCAGGCCGAATTCGATCTGCGCGACGGTGCTCTCGTGCCCCGCCACCAGCATGCCCGTCGCCAGGCCGATCGCCTCTTCCTCGGTCGCCTTGCCCTGGTCGACCGCCGCGAGCAGATCCGTCAGCAGGTTGTCGCCAGGATCCTGGCGCTTGTCCCGCATCTTGCCGCGAATGTAGGCGCGCAGTTCTTCCCAGGCCAAGCGCGACGCGCTGCGCGGGCCGCTTTCATGCTGGTGCGTCATCACCTCGTCGGACAGCCCGGTGAAAAAGGCGTGATCCTGGTAGAGCACGCCCATCAGCGCGCTGATGACCATGGCCGGAAGTGGAAAGGAGAGGTGGCGCCGCAGGTCGGCGGGCTGGGGCTGGGCCGCCAGTGTCTCGAACAACTGCGCGGCGATCACCTCGACCTGCTGCGCGAGCAGCTTCACCCTGCGGTTGCTGAAGGCCGGCGCCACGATCGTGCGTAACCGGGCATGCTCGCCCCCCTCGTGCGAGACCAACCACCCCGGCGATCCGAGAATCACCGAATCCGGGGTGAATGCCGCCGGCGGCATTCCCGAGGGCCGGAACGCCGCGTCGGACAGCACCGCCTTGGCTTCATCGTAGCCTGTCACCCACCAGCCTTCGTGCCCGGACGGGAAGCGCACGCGGTGGATCGGACCGTTGGCGCGTTGCGCCAACATCTCGGGCGAGGGCTCAATGTGATCGACGCGCCACATCGGCAGCGTCGGCAAAGGTTGTTCGGGCATGGTGGCACTTCACTCTATAGCGATGGAAGGGCGGAAGGTGACCGCCGGGCGCTGCGGCAGCGAAGACCTAAGACGGCATGTAGACGACGTCGTCCGAAGGCAGACCCGATTATCAAGATCGGCTAACGCGTACCTGTCTAGGCACATCGCGCGGCGAGATGCAGAACGTTATCCTGCACCTTCGAGGTCAGGACAAAGTCGGTGTGGTGGGCCTTTGAGCCGCCGCCGGCCAAGATTTCCTGCGCAAGGGTCGACAAGGGCGGCGAACTGTTGGGTAAGGGCGGTTTCGCCGAGGACCCCTTGCCCATAGACGCTATTCGACGCGGATTTGACATTTTGCTTTTCTTTCTTCGTTCCATTCGTGTCATCCACGAAATGAAAGTCGGTCGGCGGCTCCCGGCCCGCAACGAAGGTGCTTCAAATCTCGTGCCAATTTGGCCGCAGCAGAAAAAAATTGTGGCAGCTTCTCAGCGGCCTAGCGTGAGGCCAGAGAAGAGCTAGGCGAAATAGGCCGGTGTCGCGGGCCAACAAAGGCGACGGAACAGTGTCGGACAGAACGCCTCGGGCGAGCTTTAGGTCGGGCTTGCGACATTCTGGTCCAGTTTCGAACATAAGAGGGCGGCAAACAGACACGATTGGGAATTCGATCCTCACGGCGCCAGGGCGCTTGCCCAAGAGCGCGCGCTCATGTTGCTGCGACAGGCGCGTGTTCGCGATAGCCGGGCCTGCGCACCCATGAACGCTAGCGGCACACGCTACGCAATGACTGGAGTGCCCGCCAGCCTGAGGTAGTGCATCGGCTCGGCTTCCGGTTCTTCTTTGCCCAGCCGGGGCTGAAGCGCCGAATATCCGCACCATACAGCATCGTTGTTGCCTGTGTGACGAGGCGGTATAGCGCGCGCCCGATCTTCTAACACACGGCCTCCGAGAAGAAGGGGGCGGTCCAACAGCACCTCTATTTGAAATGGCACGCCGCTTGCTGCTCCTGGTTAGAGCACCATCAAAATCACGATGAAAGCGACTTGCACCATGCCCGACGCGCGAAGCTCTAGACAGTGGCCTGAGGAGACGATGCCCGTTCCCGCTGAACATCGGGACATCGTCTCCTCCGGAAGGCCGTTCTCGGTGGCCGCTTTGCGCATGGCTGGTCCGATGCCGGCACGCCAACACGGGCCGCTCGCGCAAATGCCGTTTACCGGTTCTGTTCAGCATGTGAGTGCCCAAGAGCCCCGTCAAAGGGTCACCCAAGCCAAGGCCGGCGGGTCACTGCCACATATCGACAACACGCTGAACCAGTCCAGTGACCCGAGTCTGCGTGAAGTGACATTTCAGGCCCCCACATGCTTGCGATATTGGCTACTTCCGGCCGCTATCCCTTTTCCAAACGCACGATCGCGAGTGACCGATCCCGCTTCCGGCGCCATAGCCGTGGGAACCAAGCGGCTCGACGGTGTCCAGCTCGCTCAGATCGATTGCGTTCGGGTGACAAGACCAGCCGCCAAGACGTTCCCATACGTCGGGAGGGAAAAAGGAGGTTGCGAGCCGCGAGGTCCTCATTCCGTGCCGGGCATACGAGCCTTTGCTCGGTATTGCGCCAGCCTCTGCCAGAATTCAGCGCCAGTTTTCTTCTTTAGGAGCAACTTGATGACAGTTCAAAAGAAAGTTCCCTTCGTCACCTTTCTCACGCGTGTTCACGATAAGTCAGTCCAGGGGCCAAATCCATATCGCTGGCAAGAAAAGACATCTGACGACTACTTTGCCGGCAAGCGGGTCATCCTGTTCTCGCTGCCTGGCGCCTTCACGCCGACCTGCTCGACCTACCAATTGCCCCAGTTCGAAGAGCTCTATGATGAGTTTGAGAAGGAGGGAATTGACGCGATTTACTGCCTCTCAGTCAACGACGCCTTCGTCATGAATGCGTGGGGGAAGTCCTTGGGTCTGAAGCAGGTCGAGCTCATCCCCGATGGCTCAGGCGAGTTCACACGCAAAATGGGCATGCTGGTCGCCAAGGACAATCTCGGCTTCGGGATGCGCTCCTGGCGCTACGCCGCCCTGATCAACAATGGCGTGGTGGAGCATTGGTTCGAGGAGGAAGGTTTCTCCGACAACTGCGAGGCCGACCCCTATGGCGTCTCGTCCCCGCAAAACGTTCTCGAAACGCTGAAAGCCGCCGCATGACCTAGAATACGTCTCAGTGGTGCCATTGCCGGCCCCAAGAGGCTCCTCGACAGGATTTTCGCGCTCACCATGCAATCCTCAGCAAGCCTGCTTCAGCGCCAGAAGCAATCCATGGTCGCATCGCCTCAACTCATTGAGTCGATTCGCCTGCTGCAACTGGCGCATACTGAACTGCATCAGTTCGTGGAGGGGGAAATCGAGAAGAACCCGCTTTTGGAATCTGCATCAAGCGATGGCGGGCCTTTTGACGACGTCTCGATTTCGGGAGCGGATCAGCCTGTCGGCCCTGGCGCAAACGCCGTTGAAGGACCGACCGGGGCAGGGTCGCCTGAACGGCTCGGGCAATGGAAATCACTCGGCAACACGACCAACAACCCGCCGGGCAATGGCCCTTCCCTCGACGAGTTTGCCACCCTCGCCGAAACATTGCACGACCATGTCGCTCGTCAGATCGCCCTCACTGCGTTCACACCACAGGAGCGGCTGATCGCTGGCCAGCTTGCCGCCGATCTGGAAGATGCTGGCTATCTTCGGGCAAACCTTTTGGAGCTGGCCGAGAGCCTGAATGTCCATGAGGCTGTTGTGGAACGGGTTCTCGGAACCTTGCAGCAATTTGATCCACCGGGAGTTTTTGCGCGAAGTCTCAGAGAATGCCTCGAGATTC
The DNA here is from genome assembly GCF_040319055.1 of Mesorhizobium sp. M0960. Lineage (NCBI taxonomy): Bacteria > Pseudomonadati > Pseudomonadota > Alphaproteobacteria > Hyphomicrobiales > Phyllobacteriaceae > Mesorhizobium > Mesorhizobium sp. M0960. The sequence goes on from NZ_JAMYNN010000020.1 coordinate 101,314, forward strand.
AGTTGCGCCAGCGAAATCGGCTCGACCCGGCAATGGCATCCTTGGTTGCCAATCTTGAAATGCTTGCGCGACGCGATTTTGAGGCACTGAAGCAGCATTGCGGCGTCGATGAAGAAGACCTTCTCGACATGATGCATGAGATTCGGGCGCTCGATCCCAAGCCTGGGAACCGATTCCAATCCGGTGCGTCTGAATCAATCATACCCGACGTCTGGGTCACGCCCTCGCCGCAAGGCGGGTGGCAGATCGAACTTGATCCTGCCACGCTGCCAAAGCTGCTGATCAACCAAAGCTACTATGCCGAAGTCTCGCGTCAAACTCCCCAAAATTCGAAAGATAAAGCATTTCTCGACGAATGCTTGCAAAACGCGACCTGGCTAATCCGCAGCCTCGATCAGCGCGCCAAGACCATTGTTAAGGTTGCGGCTGAAATCGTGCGTCAGCAGGATGCCTTTTTGGAACATGGCGTCGCCCACCTGCGGCCTCTCAATCTTAGAACCGTCGCTGACGCGATCGGCGTGCACGAGTCGACGGTAAGCCGGGTGACCTCGAACAAGTACATGCTTACCCCGCGCGGAGTCTTTGAACTGAAGTATTTTTTCACCGTCGCGATCGCGTCCTGCCAAGGCGGCGATGCGCACTCCGCCGAAGCTGTCCGGCATCGGATCAAAGCGATCATTGCCGCAGAATCTCCCGGCGACGTGCTTTCCGATGAGGACATCGCTGTCCGGCTGAAGGAAACCGGCATCGATGTTGCGCGCCGCACCGTCACAAAATATCGCGAAGCAATGAACATCCCCTCCTCCGTGCAACGCCGCCGGGAAATGCGCTTGTGTTTTTAGATTTGGGTCAAGGCAGCCAACATCACGTTGCATTGCATCAAAGTGGAGACTTCGTTCATGACCCAATCCGCAGCAGGCGTCATGGACGCTGTTCTGCACGACCCAGAAAAGCCCGACCAACCGTCTGGTCCCGCATGGGGTGCGGTCATTTCGCTTTCCTTGGGCACCTTCGGGTTGGTGACGGCAGAGTTTCTGCCTGTCAGCCTGCTCACGCCCCTCGCGCATGATCTCGGTGTCACCGAGGGTGCGGCTGGACAGGCGATGACGGCGACCGCTATCGTCGGGGCGATCTCGGCGCCGACGGTGGCCATCATCGCAAAGCGCCTGGACCGCAGGATCGTCATGTGGGCGATGACGCTGCTGCTGATCCTGTCGGACGTTCTGGCGGCCGGCGCGTGGTCGCTGGCGGTTCTCCTGACTGCACGCGTCGTGCTCGGCATAGCGCTCGGAGGCTTTTGGTCGATGTCGGCATCCCTGGCGATGCGGCTCGTTCCAAGCCACCTCCTGCCGCGCGCGATGTCGATCATCCTCACCGGCGTTTCCGTCGCTACCGTTTGCGCAGCTCCAATCGGCGCTTATGTCGGCGATATTTGGGGATGGCGAAGCGCCTTCATGCTCGCCGCAGCCTTCGGCGCCGCTACACTGCTGGTGCAACTCATAACCATTCCGAGGCTGCCTCCGGTCGGAGTGGCTAGCTTCCGCAGCCTGCTGGATGTGGCCAAGATTCCGATGGTCAAGGTCGCGCTTTTGGTCGTCCTGCTGGTCGCTTCCGGCCACTTCGCCGGAATCACCTATATCCGCGCCTTCCTCGAGAAGGTTCCCGCGCTGGATGTCGACACGATCTCGCTTGTGTTGCTTGCTTTTGGCATCGGCGGATTCTTCGGCAATTTGGCCGGCGGGCTTCTGGCCGAGTACAGTCTCAAGGCAGTCGCGGCCCTTGCCCCGCTGCTCATAGCGATAGCCGCTGTTTCGCTGCTGACGGCGGGAGCATCGGCCTCGGGCTCGGCGATTGCGGTTGCCGCGTGGGGCTTTGCCTTCGGCGCGGTGCCAGTGGGATTGCAGACGTGGATGGTGCGGCGCGCCGTTCCCGAGCAGGCCGAAAGCGCCGGTGTGCTGATGGTCGTAGCGTTCCAAGTGGCAATCGCAGCCGGCGCGATTTTCGGCGGACTATTGGTGGACAATGCCGGGATTGCCAGTGCCATTGCCTACAGTGCTGTTGCCACGTTCCTCGCCGCCCTGACAGTGTTCCTGCTCGGCCCGAAGCGCGAAACCTAGACCGCCTGACAAAAGAGGCCTCAGCAGCGCAGCGGGACGAGAGATGCAATCGCATGCACGGCGCGGCGCGATCCTCCGCATGATGACTTTGGCGGTTGCAGGCTTCGTTTCGCCGAGCGTATAGGCCGACTGGATCGCCGCCGCGGCAGCCTGTTCCGTGTCGGCCTCCGATCTCGCATGGACCAGCGTCAGCGCCTCGCCGGCTTCACCTCCGGGCCATGGCGACCTTCGCCGCCAGACAGGCGAACCTCACCGGCACCGATTTCCATCTGGCGACGATGAGCGCTGCCAGCGCGATGGAACCCTTGCTGGCGGTCATATCCTTCACGAAGCCGGCATTCTGGGGGAGCGACAGCTACGCGCCGGCCATGCCCGTCAGAACGCCGGTGAAGATGCCGCACGACAGCGCAGCCAAATCACCGAAATACCAAGTATCAACGGCGGCCGGATTTTCGCCGACCGCGCGAAGCCCGAGGCCGAAGCGGGTGCGAAACAGCACCAACCAGGCACCATCGGGGACGCGACATAGACCAGCAGCGAACGGCCCGTAGATCAGCTCGGAATAACCGGCCCGAGCACCGGCACGCCGCGCACCGCTTTGGCGCTGGGCACAACGATCGCCTCGAAACGCGAGTCTTCAGAGAGCGCCGGCGCGCGGGCCCTGCCGAGACCAGGCCTGACCGAGAATGATGGTGGAGCCGGCAGCGATGAAATTGATGGCGACGCCGAAGACAATCTGGCCGCCGCGATGGGTGATCCAGGCGAAACCGTGCACTGGCGCGAAAGATCCACGGCGGTGGCTACGGCGGCGCCTAGGCCGAGCCGGGCCGAGCCTGTAGCCGCGGCCGCCGAGGCGCCGCAAAGGCGCCGGCCAGCATCTTGCCCTCGATCCCGGTGTCGAAGACGCCGGCCCGCTCCGAATAGAGCCCGGCTAGGCAGGCGAGCAGCAACGGCCCGGAGAACACCAGTTGCTCGGCGGCGATGGTGCGGGTCGGGTCCTGCACCGCCATGATGACGGCGCCCGCCGAAGCGAGCATCGCGAGCAATCGGACAGCAGGCACAGCATTGAAATCCTCGAAGGCGTCCGTCGACATTCGACAAGAGACATATGGCGCGGCGCGAGCGCTGGGGGGGTACGACTGACGAAAGCGGCTCTCAATCCGAGGCGATGCCGTTCTTGATCCGTGTGAGGCGGCTTTCGCCTTCCTCCGGGCCGAAGCAGCTTTCGAAATCATTGCATTCCCGGCAACTGGGCGCGCTGCACAGCGAAAAACCTTCGGCCTCGCAGAGCTTGCGGTAAAAGTATTTCTTCCATTTCATGTTTTGGGTGTTGCCGGCCGCCAGCGTCGGAAAATGCAAGGCGAGCAGGCGGCCGAGGTCGGTTCGATTAAAAAGGCCAAGGTCCTGCCAGAGATGGTCATTGCGCATGGCACGCCGGGCGATGATCTTGGCGAAGCGGGCGCTCGCCGGGTCGCCCGGCCGGGCATGCGCCAGCAGCAGTCCGCGCAGAAGTTCTTCCTCCAGATCCGGCTCGGGCTCGCTCACCTCTTCCAAGGCAAACGCGTTGATAGGAATAGCAGGGAAACAGCGGGCCAGGACATCGCGCAGCTCGGCGCGCGAAAGGCCGGTTGCCTCCGTCGCCGTCGCCTCGCCGGCCTCGATCTCCTCGAGCGCACTTGAAAGCACACAGGCAAGCACATGCTGGTCGAACCTCCTCTCCAGCTCGATCTGCGGCCATTGGCCAGTGCTGAGCCGGGCATAGTGTTGGGCAAACATGGTGCCGTTCTCCTGGTGTGTCCTATCAAGTCATGCAGCGACCGGGTCGGCCGCAACATGGGTCGGGCAGTTCTTCGGGCAGAAGCGGGCGCGCTCCGCAGCCAATGCACAGGCCGGCAATGGTGGAGAACCATGATCATGCGATCGACCTCGCCGTCGAAACGTATCCTCGCCGTCGCAGACTGAGGATTCACGCCGACCGAGTCCCGTATAGCGCGCCTGAAAACTTTCGGCGAACTCATCGACCTCCATATCGACGACATGTGCGAGGTAGGCAAGTCCCCTCGCGGCTCCAAGGGAGCAGCCCTCGATATGCCCCAAAGACATCTGGGGAAGTGCAACATCGCAGCTCTCGATCGCAAACGGCTCATGTCGCGATCCTGCCGGGCCGATGACTCTCGGTATCGACATCGGCTTTGTAAAAACTTATCCGGTCTCATGCTGCGGCCGCTCACGGTCTGCCCGTCAAGGTCGAACTGACCTTGCCCCTCTGATCTAATCCGGTTTGAAGTTCGTTCTGGCCCATCGAGAGGACCAGGACATGAAACGTAGCCGCTTCTCTGAAGAGATGGAGTATTCGGTTCAGCTCGCTGAACGCCTGGCCCCTTTTCGGATCATGGCGTTTGTCTGATGCTCAGAGCCGACCTGGCAAGAGGAGATCGGCATGAGCGTTTATGCAGGACTGGATACTTCACTCGACGCTGTAGCTATTTGCTATTTGCGTTATCGCCGAGACCGGCGAGATGCTGTGGCAGGGAAAGGTGCTCGGTGACCCGGATGCTGTGACGGCTGCACTTCAGCGATGGCGGGACGATCTCGTTCGCGTTGGCTTGGAAGCCGGTGCGACATCGGAGTGGATCGGCGGACACCTGGTCGACGAGGGCTTCCCTGTCGTGTGTCTCGAGAGTCGACATGTCA
>NZ_JAMYNN010000021.1:0-105372 GCF_040319055.1 Mesorhizobium sp. M0960
ACTCATTGACCATCAGAACGGTAATGGGCTCGCCTAACACTTCGCCCCTCCCAGATTCAGGTAATCAGGCATCCACCGGATTACCAGTCTGTTGAGACTGAGGTTTGCGCAAACTGGCACCAGTTGCAAGACCAGACCCCGGCAAAATGGCGTTGGTGATCCGCCAAAGCGTGATGTCTGCCCGTTGCTGGCCGAGAATGTGGATTTCGCTTTCTTCAAGGCAGAGCTCTCCCTTGGTTTTGCTGGAACGCATGACAACCGGGCCGGTCACGCCGGTGACGGATCGGGCGATGACCGGAGTTCCGCCATCAGCCGCAGGATGTCGGCGAAGAGTTGCCTTGGGATAGCGACCTCCGCCATGGTATTGCTCGCAGGTGCCGCGCTGGTTGTAGAAGGCGACAACGTTCTCAGGCGGTCTCGACAGGTTGGTGACGATGAAGCCGATGCTGGGAACAAGCTCGCCCGGATGCCACTCGACCCTGGCGACGACGCGGTGTGGTGTCGTCCAGCTTGCCGCCTGATAACGGAAGTTGGCGTAATACCGGCGCACATAAAGAGGAGGACGTCCGACCGGACGGGGCAGCAGATGGCCGATCCAACCCTGCGGGATGCGCGGCAGCGGATACCCGCTCCGGTTGCCCCCTCCTGTATTTGTTGACTCTTAAAATTATGTAGAGCTAATATGAATGTGCTACTGTCTAGGGCAAGTCCCCTAGCTTCATCTGCTAGACTTGCTCGCTTCAGATTTAGTTGAAATTCTGCAACTAGCAGAACCAAACCCCATAAGCTCATGAGGATAGATGGGAGATGCAAGTCCTCTCCTTTACTGTGTTGAGCGCAGGATTGTTAAGAGTGCTGCTGATCCCTGACCAGCCTGTTCACGGCAGTTCTTATACGAACGATCTTTGCCCTTGTGAAATTCGTGAAAAGCTTCCTCTCGAGGACCCAACCGCCGAAGTCGATGTCGCGATCGTCCTTGCGGTCGATATGTCGGGCTCCATCAACCAGATAGAGGCCACGCTACAACGCGAGAGCTATGCGGCTGCTTTGGAGTCACCGACCGTGTTGAAGGTGATCAAAGAGGGTATGCACGGCAAGATCGCTGTCACTTTTGTCGAATGGTCGAGCCGCGGCTCCTTAAAAACGCGGGTGGATTGGACCGTTCTTTCTGAGGCGAATGATGCGTCGGTTGTCGCGGAAGCAATTCGGAAAAGGTCGGAAGGCCTACACCGAGATCCGCACGGTGCAAAAACATCGATCTCATACGCCATTGATGTGTCTGTTGATGCCTTTGACAAACTTCCTGTCCCGACGTTGCGCAGGGTCATCGATATCTCAGGCGACGGAACAAACAATGACGGATCTTCACTTGAAGAAAGCCGCCTGAGAGCGCTTCAGAAGGCCATCGTCATCAACGGTCTCCCGATGGGCGCGGAAATGGAAAATGGCGAGACCACCGCGGAATATTACGAGCGGCACGTTATCGGGGGGCCCGGCTCGTTTATCATTCCAGCCGACAGCTCGGCTGAATTTCAATGGGCCATAATCAACAAGCTAATTCGAGAAGTAAGTTCCATCTCCGGAGAGAAACGCTCTTAGAACGATCGCACCGATACGCGCGGGAAGGCTCCCTATAAATCTGTCGAAGAAATCTTCGGTGACGAGGCCGGAGTTGGAATGATGGACAGAGTGTTAGAAGGACCTAGGCGGCACGTATAGGCAGATCATGGCGGGCAAGACACGTGCGAACGTCAAGACCGACAAACTGCGTGGGCGCGCTATCGTCCGCGGTGGTGCCGGCACAGCTGCCCGGACGATAGGTCTCTTCGGTGGCATTCTCACCTATGCGGTCGAACTCGGTATCATCGAGCAGAACCCGGTGCATGGCGTTCGCAAGCCGACGGACCAGGTCAACGCCCGCCGTCTCAGCGAACAGGAGTATCGCATACTCGGCGATATTCTGCGGAAGGCGGTCGAGGACCGGCAATACGAGACCACTGCAGAAATCATCCGGGTGATCGCGCTGACTGGGTGCCGGCGCAGCGAGATCATTGGTTTGCAGTGTGGCGAAGTCGATCCTGAAGGAAGTTGCCTGCGTCTGACCGACAGCAAGGAGGGCGCGTCGGTGCGTCCAATCGGTCTGCCTGTGCTGGAGTATCTCGAGAGCCGCCGCAACGAGGAACAAGATGCCGAGGACTATGTCTTTCCCGGCTGGGAGGATGACACGCCATTCGGAGCCTTCCCCAGACAGTGGACGAAGCTGTTCAAAGCTACCGATCTAGCCGGCATTACGCCGCATGTCCTGCGGCACAGCTTCGCCAGCATCGGCAACGACCTTGGGTTCACCGAAGCAACCATTGCAGCCTTGGTTGGGCATTCACGCGGGACGATAACGAGCCGCTACATCCATACCGTGGACACCGCGCTCATCATGGCGGCCGACAGCATCGCTGGCTACATTCAGGGCCTGCTGGACGGCGTCGCATTCACCCACACCGTCTATGCGCTCGATCGGGACTCGAGGAAATCGGCCCTTGCTCACTTCCTGGGACAGAGCAACCCCGCGATGTCCAATGTGACGCCACTTTCAACTGCCGTGACCGACGGCAGCAGCGCGCTGCAAGGTTGACCAGCGTTAACCCAACCAACGCCACAGCGGCAGATCAGCTTGACGGGGGCCCTCACAAGTCGATGTCCCCTTCTGGCGCCAGCTTTGTCGCCTAGCTGGAGGGCCAACTAGGGAATGAGAGGCTGTTGATCCGAGGCGTTCCACGACTAGATCGATCCTCTCTGATGTCCTCGTATTCTCGACTTACTATCAGGTTCATTCGCGGCATGATCGATGACGCCATTGCGGGCGCTGATCATCCCTCCCACTTGCACCTTTTCCGCTGTAGGTGAGCAACGGCGATCCCCGCCTCGGCGTTGGGTCAGGCGCGGTTCTTAACACGCGCCGTACCGCTCTTGCGGTTCTTGGTGTCGGATGAGCGTCGCTAGGTTCACGCCACGACGACTTCCCCTTCGAGGGAAGTTCCGCGGCGGCACACCTTTCGGGCTCGGAATACCGGACAAGGCCTTCCTCGTCGACGTGTCGTCGACCGAGGAGCCAAAGCTATTGTCGAGGCTATGGAAGATCAAGGCCAATGCCGAGCGACGTCAAATGGAGTCGAGTAGCCTGGTACGCGACCGTCATTGCCAACTGGACGAAGCTCCGGGAAGGCGCAGTTCGCTCATTTCCGAGTTGCAGCCGGAACGGCTCTCTCGTCCGTCTAGCAAGCTGACGAACTGAACTGCGCGTTGTCGCCAACGAACGCACTTCGCTGCCTCCTGGACGGGTAAGTCAGTGCGATCTCGTCAACATGCCAGGACCCGCTCCCCGACCGCTCCGACCAGGCCTCAAGACCGTCTTTGGCAACAGTTGGGCGACATTGGATCCGCGCCGCAATAATAATCGGACACATACTTGCGCACTGTTGTACAACGGTGCTGTAGCAATCGTATTGCTGTCATCGACGGAGGGGTGCTGGAAGATGGTGGTGAAAGTTCTTGCCCTTGTGGCGGCGTCGTTATTTTCGACGGCAGTTGAGGCTGGCGAGCACCGGCTTGGCAACTGGAATGTGCAGACACTGGTGCATTCGGCCGATACGGCGACGGTGTTTCCAGATGATTACCACCGGACGGCCGCCGACTTCGCGGACCTGCGCAAATGGCGTGATCTCATTGCGGCGGATGTGATGTTCCTGCAGGAGGTGACCAGCCCCGCCGCCATCAATGAAGTCTTCCCGGTAGCCGATGGATGGACGCATTGTATCAGCGGGCAATACGCCGTGCTCGAGCACATGAACCAGTCGGGGCCGGTCTGTACGCGAGTGGGCGAAACGCCGCACATGCCGGTCGCCGCCGAACGGCAGCAGTTCACGGCGATTGCGCTGAAGGAGAGTGCGGGTCTAGTCCTCGACATGGTCGCCGATTTGCCAGAATTGAATGTCAAATCCGACGACAACGGAACTATCCGTGACGTGCGGTGGGGCCTCGATGTCATCCTGCGGGACGGTGCCAGCCGCTTGCGCGTGCTGGTCGTGCATTTGAAGTCGGGCTGTTTCGATGACCGGGTCGACCGGAAATTCTTCACCAGGGATCCTGCGCTGGACCCGCCCGCCAAGTTCGCCTGTGACACGCTAGGGCGGCAGATGTTTCCCCTGCACAAGTGGATCAGGGCGCGCGAGGATGCCGGCGAGGCTTGGATGATTGTCGGCGACTTCAACCGTCGCCTTGATTTAGGTGGAGGCAGGACGCAGGACGAAGTGTGGACCGCTCTGACGGCATTCGCGCCGAATAGAGACGGTCTCGATCAGGACAATCGGCCCGATACGTTGATGATGCGTCAGCCGTACAAGGAAGCATCGCTGTGCTGGCTGGAGAAGCGCAACGCCATGCCGGCCAGCCTGGCCGAGCAGGACGAGTACTTCTTCGCGCCGATCGAGTTTTTCCTATATGGGGCAAAGGTCGGCGCCTTGGTGACGCCGGCAAGCGGCGGACAAGTGCCGTGGCCGAATGCGCAGCCGAAAGATAACGTCCGGCTGTCCGATCATTGCCCGGACGTGTTGAATCTCAAGCTGGAATAACAGGATCCACATGCAGATTCTGTCGTGCCAGAGCCCACTTGTGATGTCGCGACGCCAGCCAAGCGGCGCGTCCAGCTTGCGACGTCGCGTCCCCTCGGGCTTGACTAGATAGATGAATGCGTACCGAGGGGATGGATACGCTGGCGCCGGTCAGACATTCTAACTCAGGAGACCGCGCTTCTCCTGCTGCACGATCCACGAACCGACCCGGAGCGCATTGGCTACCACTGTCAACATCGGATTCAATCCAAAGCCTGTGGGCATGAAGCTAGAGTCCACGACGAAAACGTTGCGCGCCTCATGCAGGCGACAATGCGAGTCGAGGACGGACCGCTCGGATTTCACGTCGTCGTCAGGCCCCATTCGGCAGGTCCCCATCTGGTGGTCACCGATGAGATCGACGATCGCGGGCGAGGCCCCGAACGTCTCAATGATCTTCTTGTTGCCGTTGCTCCTGAACTTCGCGACGGATTTCTCGAACATCGGGAGGGCCAATTCGTACATCCTCCACTCATTGGGGCCAAGATCCCGCGTGACTCGGGCGGTGGGGATGCCGTACTCGTCGACGTGCTTGGGATCGAGGTCAACGCGGTTGCGAGGCATGGGTAAATCGTCGGCCGTTAGCCTCAGCTCCATGGACCGCGCGTATGTCTCGATTTCCTTGAGCGGCTGGAGCGCCGCGCCTCGTTGCGAGTCGAAGTAGGCGGCGGCGTTTTCGAGCGGGTTCTTCTTGGCCGTGCTCGTTAGAGTCCCGGCCTTGATCCAGTTCTTGGTAACGGGCTCTTGGAGGAAATAGGGCTCATAGCTGGTCACGTTGCCGGTTGCTCCGAATTCACCGTGGACCATGCCCTGAAACGCTTTGTCGAGGGTGATCTTTACGCCAAGCCCGAAGAGGTGGAAGGTGGCGTTCCTCCCCAGTTGATCGCCCCGGTTGCCCAACCCTTCGGGTGGACCCGACAAGCGCAGCAGGCGCGCGGTCTGGATCGCCCCGCACGACACGATCACGTTGTCAGCCAACTGCTCTTTGAGCACTGGGTTGTCGGGGTCGCTGATGTCGAGATAGCGCACTCCCGTTCCCCGGCCAGCCGCCTTGTCGAACATGACCTCAATGGCCTTGGCGTTGCAGTGAATCTGCACCTTGCCCTCAGACCGAAGCGCGTCCAGTTCCCTGAGCGTTGTGACGCGGGTGCCGAACTTCGGCGCCTCCTCCTTGCCCCAGCAGATGTACTCGCCACAGAAGCCGCACATGTTGCATGCGTTTCGCTTGGCTTCGCTCCAGATCTGGTCCGCCTTCTGCTGCCAGAATTCAGGCCGGTCGTTGGAGGTCCATGTCGCCAGTGCCGCGGCAATCTTCTCGCGGGTCTGGTAGGGGGCGCTGCCGGGTTGAACGATGGCGCAGGGCAGGGGCACAGGCCACATGCCAGCGTGATGCATGCCCAGCTTGGCGAAGTGTCCGACCGGCGTGATCGGGTAGGCTCCGCAGGGCAGTGGCGTCGTGTCGAACCAATGTTGCTTGTCGCCGAAATATGCCGGGTGATTAAAACCCTTGTACCAAGCGCTCTGCTCAACCGCGTTGTTCATCTCGCCCCGGTCGCCGCTGACGCCCATCAGCGCCTCTGCGACCCTGTAATACGGCAGCATGTCGCCGTACCCGATGGGCCAGTCCGGCACCGCGTAGCCCTCTTGCGCGAGCTGCGCCAGTTGCTTCGTTTCCGAGAAGTGCGTGTTCAGCAGGAAGTCCAGGGGCATTGGGCGGTAGGACCAAGTGCCCCAGATCGTGGACCCTCCACCAAGAACCGAGCCCGTCCAGCCGTTGACGAACGGCTTGGCAGTATCCTTCTCGAAACGGCGAAAGGTTGTGTAGTCGCCGCGCAACCTTCGCTTCGGGTCGGGCTTGCGAAGGCGAAAGTACTCCTCTATATGGGCCGACGAGTTGAACCCAGGCTCATCCTGCGGATGACCTGGCATAGCCTCAAACTCCTTCGTGATGTCACGTCCCTGTTCTAGCAGTGTGACACTGTAGCCCGCCTTGGCGAGGAGCCACGCGATGGTTCCGCCGCCGCCGCCGGACCCCACCACCACGAAGTTCGGTTTCTCGGTCATTGCTGTCTCCGTTAGAGCAGAGCGGTTACCTTGGCGTCGAACTGAGCGACAGCTTCCTGAACCTGTTCGGGATTGTAGACGTTGTGCCGATGACGGTGCTCTCCTGCCTCGATCAGCACCGCGCGCTGCCACAATTCTCCTTGCTCATCGACAGGCAAGAACGGACTTTCCAAGTCGAGCAGACAGATCGCAATGTCCTTGGCGAAGCGCTTGATGAAGTCAGACGATTTAACAGCTTCCGTGGGTGGCCAGGCCGCTAGTTCATCGGCGAGCAGATTCTTCGCGAACTGGAGCCAGCTCGCGTCGTCGGGAAACACGCGCTGGGTCTGCGCCTTCATTAGCAGTGGCCAGCACGCCGCGTAGAATTCCGATCTCGCGCGCGGCAGCTTGAGCTTAGTCTTCGGATCTACCGTCGCGATCACGAAGTTCTCGGAATCGACAGGCGCGAAGGCAGCCGCTTCATCGAGCTTGTGCTGCGCCCGCCAGTCTGCAGGATGGTGGAGGCTCGGTTCAAACCAGAGGGGAGCAGTCGCGATCTTGTTCCATCGGACACGCAGGGCCTCGTTTGAATCAGACTCTATAAGGAGATCGAGGCGCTCAACAGCGCGAAGCGACTCGATCGACAGCGTCGGCCCGGACCCGCGCCAAGGAAGATCCGGCGCATTGGGCGGAACGTATTTCTGACCATCTTTGACCCAGCTTTCCAGCGGGAACAGCTGCCGCGCGAGTTTGGTAAGAGTGTCACGAACTTCTGCGTCGGAAATCATTCCCATAGAATGTTCACCTTGGCACGATATGCCTATCCGAGGTTGATTGGAATATATGCTCTTGCAAACTCGGGATATCGATGGGGTCATCCCCGGCGCGAATATTGACCGTACTAATGCAAGATTGTGGTCAACAAATCAATGCGTTACCCTCTACTCGTGCGGGGTCAGGCTTCGGTGCTGACTCACAGTCATACGATGCACGATCCCGCTCCTTCGATCTGATTGCGACCCCAGAGAACCGGAAAGTATATTAGCTGTCTACCCGAAAGATTTGTCATCCACAGTGCAATCAACGCTCTGGGGCTGTTGACTGGATAAGACTGACCCGTTTAATCGCATTCGCGGCGCCTTTTCGCACCGCACGTTGCGTGCTCGGATCTAACGAAGTGGCCGCCTCCCTCAAACGATGCGCCTGAATTCTCGCGCGGGAATCCGTCCCACCTGATCCTCGAACTCCACAGGCGCTGTCTTTTGACGCTCTGTTCTCGCGCTCAGTATGTCAGAGAAAAGCGTGCAAAACGTCAGAGTGCCGATAGTCTCGCCCCATTACGTTAGTGCGGGCCCGGCATGTCTCGCGATAGTCTTCCGTCAAGTTACTATGGAAGGCATAGCTCATGAGTTCAATGATTTAAGATGTCAGGATAGCTGGCGTTTCATCAGTTCCAGGCTAACATAGAGGAAGTTTCCGGTTCCACGGGCCAGGTCGAGGACGCGCGTCGTGCAGAGCTTATGGTGATAAGTCTTCACTGCAGCCAACGCTGCCGGATGATTTCCGGCATCCCGCAGTTCCTTCACCTGTCCTTGCACAGCCTCCCAATCGGCACGTAGGGGCTCAATCAATTCACTTACCGCGCGCTTTTGCCTTGAGTTCTGGCGAGCTTTCGGACGGGTTTGCAGCCAATTTTGCAGATCGCCGATCTGTTACCCACAGGGACTTTTTCCTCGCCACCAAATCGTCACGATCGCCCTCAGCGGTCGCTCGGCTATGCATGGCAGCTATGGCGTAGTCGGCTCTGTTGGTTCGATAGTCTTCTTTTTGGACAGTCATCGTTTTCTCCCAGTTTCATAGCCCCTCTTTTTGCCCTGGCGGGGAGATTAACTGCCGGTGCATTACGCGAGTCAATCGATGAAACGACCACTCCGCAGTCGCGAGGGCGGGAAGCAAGCCGACAATTTTAACGTTGGAGCGGCTTACAGAGTGCAACACAGCCGCCCTTCGTCGGGCTGCGTTGATCGCGTCCATGTTGCCCTTCAGCTCGCCGATCTTGGCTTCACCTGCCTTGATGTCTGTGTTGTCCATCATGCTGCCAACCGGCAAGCCAAGCCAAAACACGCCATCCACGTCATGGCGGGCCGTCCTGTGTTGTACGGCCATTATCGGGCCAGGTCGGAACTCGTTCGGAAAAGTTCGGCTTCCAAATGGCTGCAGGACGTGCCCGCTTATACGCTGGACGAAACCAGCACGGGCTTGATGTCGGCTGGGCGAGTAGCGCAGCCCGACAAAACGCTGATGGCTACAAACGCACATAACTTGATTTTCATGCTTCCCCAAAATGCGCGCGGCGAGCATGCGTTGAGGGCGGGACGAAGTCTATGTGCCTTGACGGGATGCCGAATATATTCCTATTTTGCGGGATGCCGCACCGTCGCCGCCATGAACAGATTTCCGAGTATCATCTTGCCAAGATCGAACGGCAGGCTTGGCTACTGACGAAGGAACTGCGGGTCGCGCAGTTGTCCCTAAGGCCGTTCTGTCCGCACTACGACGCCATCGACAATTTGCATCGGGCCCTAAAGCGGGCGCTCAACTTGCTGCATGACCGCCCGGCGGATTACGAAGAACCGCATTTCGCGCCCATGTCGCGAGGGTGAAGAACTAGCCTGTCAGTTTAGTGAAGTCGTGGCGCCGCGCGCGAACATGTGCCAGCAAATTCGTTTCGTTTACGACCCCTGATTGAAAGAGATTCAGCGTGGTCGAGGCCAGAATCTGACCGTCTATCGGGGTGCTGTACCATTTGGCGTCGGCAGTTACCTGGTCGACAACTCGCTGGCAGATCGCCCGATCTTTAGGTCTAAGAAACTGACTGTTCAGTGCTCGTAGCATCTCGAAGCCTTGAAACGGGGAGTCACCTGTCTCCCGCGCGATACCCATGCGTGGTCTCCGAGCATGGACCCTAAACGCATTCAGACAGAAAATTGCCATTCGTTTGAGTGGTACCGATGTCGCGTGGATAAGCGGCGGTCCGCGAGCTAATCCACCATGTCGCGCAGCGGCTTCTTGCGCTTTGGCGTCCTGTACTTCTCGACCAGCCTGACCTTGTCGATCTCGATCGTCACCAGCGGTCCCAGATCGACGGTCACCCTGCCGCCTTCCTCGTCTATGCGCGTGATCTGTCCGGTAAGCTCGATCTGCTGCCCCTTCTTCGCCTTGGTATGATCGATGATCGAATGCGGAAAGCTATAGCTCGGAATCGAGACGTTTACGCAGCGCTGAGTGACCCGTTTGCGAAGGCGGCCGGGATCGGCACCTCGTCACGAATGGAAATTCCGCGCGCCGTTCCATGAGTCTGGTGCGCTCGGCGCCTTACTCAAGATATTGCTAATTATGAATGAGCCCGCTTCCTCCAATCGATGGATGAAGCCGTTCGTGGGCCGGTGCTACTTTGATGCATCGCGCGACTTACCCGACAAGAGCTGGCTCCAGAGGCAAAATATGAGCAAGACGACTCTCATTGCTATCGCAATCCTCGCGATCAGTGTCGGCTGTGCCGAAGCCAAGGACCGTAAGGTCGAAACCGCGCCCCTCGGCACGTACGCCAATTCGAAGAACCTGCCGGTTTGTACCGCGGCAAGCTCACTCTTCGAAGTCCTCGGTGATAAATGTTTTCTCGTCACAGGTTCGATGATCTATGGCGACATCGCTGAACTCTCCCGGACAATTACTTTGAGTTGGTAGCCTAAGCAACAACCTCCCAGCGCGGCCTCCAGTCTCCGGTATGAAGTTGCGTCGCAGGGGCTGCCTTCGCCCGGATATCGACCCGGTCTTCGCGCGTCGCCAATACCGGCGCAATCCCCAGTCACGACGGGCCTCTCCAAAATTCCCGTCCGCACCTGCGGTCGAGCGTGTCGCGCCAACACAGCAGCGCCTCTGCATCGTTTGGGCAACCCAACGCATAGCTTCCGGTCCGGAAACTCGCTTACGCGTCTCATCGTCCATTCGGCAGTGGAAAATTAGGCCGATTTGGCAGTGCTCAGAATCGCGTAGCTGTCCTGCGATCCGCTCGGAGAAGATGGCGAGTGGTTGCGGGCAACTGCGCCTCAAGCTGGCTGGCGACCGCCGTCTGCAGCCCGCTGCTGCGGAGCAGCGCTGACGCTGCGTTCGTCCGGACCCGTCGCAAGACCGCTTGATTGTATCCGGCCTGGAGACAGACAAACGCCGGCGCAACCTCACCCTGAAACCAAAAGACAATATCGATGACCTCCAACAGCTATGCTCCCAAGGGTTCAAGCGCCTGCAAACATTCACCATGCCAATTTCGCCATCGCCGCTTCGATAATGACGGCGCCATCAATTTCATGGAGCAAGCTTTGCCGCCAAGGGGGGTTCTGCCCGATGGCGGCGACCAAGCTCGTGCATACCTCGATCACCACACCAAGACCCTGTACCTCCTACTCAGGGGAGAGATACACGTTGGCCTCCTTGGCAGCCGCCTCAAAGGCTTCACGCACCTCTTGGGGGGAGGCGCTGCCCTGGAACGCATCGACGCAGGATTGGACCGCCTTGGTCCACTTCGGGCCCTTTGTGTCCCACCCCATGAGTTCCTCGGCGGCTCCCTCGACGTGGCTGACCCCATTGCGAATGCCCGGACGTTTCGTCTTCACGTAGACCGGTGGAGAGAACCAGGGAGGACCCATAAGGGGGAACTTAGAGCGCCAAGAGCCCGCCGACCAACCCCGCTTTAGCCGCAGCTAAGGGAACGATGTAGGCCCTCGCGGGTTTAGAGGTGGCAGCGGGATTCTTCGTGGATGTGCAGCCGCTGTGGGGGGTCCGTCGCCTCTCCCTCACCGGCGGCGGGCTCCTTTCGCGAAGGCGGTGTTGGTCAGAGAACCTTTACCGCAGTTCAAGTTAGCTACTTGTCATTGGGGGAGTAATGTCCCCTCCTCTTTTGCAGCAGCCAGGAATGCCTTGCGGGCCTCCTCGGGTTCCATCTCATCGAAAATCACGGCCATGCAAACGCGCACCGCGAGATCCCAGCAAGGGCCACGCTTGGTCCACTTCATCAGCTCCTCGCCGGCTGTCTCGGCGTTGTTGACATTGTGGATGATCCCGGGACGCTCGGTCTTGACGGGGACCGGAGGGTTGAACCAGTGGCGAGCCAGGGTTTCCTCTCTATAAACCGGCTCAGCGATTAGGACGGCTAACCATTTGTTAGGGATGGTCTGAGTCCGTGACGGGTGTTTCCAAACGTTCATCGACGTTTATCCGAGCGGTCGGTACGAAGCCGGTATGCATCATCTTCCGGTGGGTGTCGCCCTAGTCATTTCGCTTGTTGTCGGTCTAGCCATTGCGGCGATCGCCTCAAAGGACCATTCGGAAATCTGCGGCATCCGATGCTTATTCGTCCTCGGCGAGAGCGTTAATGTGAGGGCTGTCACGCCAAGGCGGGAATATCGAGAATGAATGGCAGCACACGGTCGCCATTGCCAGGTCACGACAAGCGAAGTTGGCTGACAGCTATTCGCGACCGTCGAAAGGCACGTAGAGGCCCATGGCAGTTGCTGCCTCGAGGATCGCCTTGGTTAGTTCTTCGTCGGAGGCCACCAAACAAGGCGCAGCCTCCCGAGCTTCGCGTAGTGCCGCTTTGATCGAGACCGTGTCGCGACGGTCCGCCCTGTTGAGGAGTACAGTGATTGCTTGCTCTAGAAGCGGACCGACCCTTTGCGCGACGCTCATCCGGCCCTCCCCAGGGACACGCCGAAGGGGAATCTACTCACTTCCTGACCGACATCAACGCCATGTACGAATCGTACGAATTGGCACGGTGCTAGGCCGCAACAGTCAGCAATTTTTAGCTCGAGTTTCTGATCGGTGATCGGATAATTGGCTCGCGCGCAGACCCCCTCCGACCATAGAGCGCGCTTCGATCCGCCTTTCGTCCACAACCTTGGGTCGAATCGTCCCCGACGTATACCGGAGGGAAGAACCTGCCATCAGGCTATTCGCGAAGGTCGAACGCGACGAACATGCCAAAGGTTGGGGCAAGATCGACAATAAGCTCCACCAGCTCGCAGTCACTTTCCGCCAGATGTAGCCCGTCTCGGCGCACCGCTGCGATAGTCTCTTTGACGGAGATGATGATTTGGCCGCGCCGGGCTCGTAAAATCAGCTCTTCAACAAGCTCATTGGCAGTCACTTTGATAGGTCGGCAGTTCGTCCAAACGTTCATACCAGGCCTCCCACCTCAGCGAAACATTCATGACCCTCTGTCGAGAAAAATCAAGAAGAATGTTTGATAAGTTCTGAGTGAGAATCAGGGGAGAAGCCACGAAGCGAGCCTCTATACTCTTTGACCTGACGCTCAGCCAGCCGGCTAGGGACCTTCTTCCGTCGGGCCCTGTTTGGCCCGATCAATAGCCGCAAGTAATGACTGCAGGGTTGGCGGCAGTTCTGGTTCGACCTCCAGATTTAAGAATGTTTGTACGTGATGACGATAGCCTTCGGAACGGATCAGTTTCCGAAACGCTTCGGAGACAGACTGATGGTCTGCTTTGTTGCTCGTTGTCATGTTCGGGAAGTCCGTCCCAATGAGCCGCAACTCGCCCGCAACGAATGGGTTCCATCAGGAGGTCGGAATATTTGGTAGAAATTTCTGAGCGGGAGATCGGATAACTGGCTCGCGCGAAGACCCCCCGTTGCTCGAGCGCATTACCTTCACCAACTACTTCGCGCGCGAGATTGCGTTGCCGGTCCGTGTCGACTTCGATGCCGATTTCCGAGACATGTTCGCGGTGCGCGGCACCACGCGTAGCCATCACGGTCGTGCCCATGACGCGCTGATTGGTGAGGCAAGCGTCACATTTCGGTACGAAGGGCTTGATAATGTGGCGCGCCAGTCGGTCATTGCGGAGCCGGATCAGGTGCATTCCAGTTACGCCGAGTTCCGCATTGTCGTGCCGAGCCGTGACCGCAGGATCCTCCATCTGGATGGTCGGTCACGGCGAAGAGATTCCGTCCAGTGACCGGTTTCGCGCCGCCGCTGGGCGAGCGCGATGTGCGATTTCGCTCAAAGCGCCGGCAAGGCGCCACCGTTTTCAGTTCCGGACGCGTGTTCAATGACTGGCTGGCCCGCACACGTGCCGACATCGCGCTCCTGACAACCGACCTCGCGACGGGACCATACCCGTATGCCGGCATTCCATGGTTCTCAACCGCCTTTGGTCGCGACGGAGTCATTTCCGCCTTGCAGATGCTCTGGCTCAATCCCGAGCTTGCCCGTGGCGTGCTGGCGTTTCTCGCCCGCTGCCAATCGACCGAGACGTCCGTCTTCGGAGACGCGGACCCAGGCAAGATCATGCACGAAACGCGCAAGGGCGAGATGGCCGTGCTTCGCGAGTTGCCGTTCGGCCGACAGGACCGGAGATGAGGACTTTGTCGATCGCATTTGGGAATCACTGGGTGCTGCCACGGCTTGGATGGAAAAAGTCGGAGCCCGCAATGGGGAGGGGTTCGTTACCTACAGCAGGGCAGCGGATACGGGCCTCTTCAATCAGGGCTGGAAGGACAGTGCCGATGCGATCTTTCCATACCGACGGCACTGTTCCCAAGGGACCGATCGCCTTAGTCGAGGTGCAAGGTTACGTCTTCGCAGCATACCAACCGCGCTGAACGCTCGCACCTACCAAGCCGGACAGCGCTACTGGTCGCTGCATGTTGCACAGGAGCGGAAGAAGCTCGAACGCCGAGGCTTTACCCCACCAGATCGACGCCGAGATCAGCCGCTATGCGACGGCGATCAGCCGCATCCTTCGCTCTCAAAAGCAATATGGCTCAACACCGGATAGTGCCACATGAGCAAGGGAGCGAGCATATCCGTCCGCGAAGCGGAACGGAGTGGGGGTGTGGGGCCTCAGGCCCCGCGTTTTCCTTCTGTTGGCGCTAACGCCGCGCGCGCGATGGCATTTCGAGGCAGTGGAGCGCATGCCGGATGACGGGTTCCTCGCGAGCACCAGGCCGCGCACCATGAGCCGCGCTCGCCGTCTGTCGACCTGGTTGCCGCCGTGCTTGAGCGCGAGTGGTGGCGGTGGCCTGAAGGTCGCGACGAATGAACCGCCGGCCCAGTTCAATCCGCGCGACGTCCTTCAAAGCTGGGGGGATCGATCTTCACCAAGCGGTCTGCGGCCTCGACCGCAGTTAGTATCCTCCTGCACAGCGCGAGATTTTCGGCCAGCATTTCTTCGGTGCGTTGAAGCGCGAGCTCGGTCCGGTGGATGCGCTGCCTGGCATTGGCAACTTCCGATGTCAAAAGATCGGCCGCCATCCCGTGGCCGTGGGGTTCCATAGTGTCCATGGGTTTCTAATACATGGGGGGCGATATCGTTCCCTGATGTCGGGCGAAACGGCGGGCCGCAGAAAAGCGCGATGGGCCGAATGACCAATGCGCTCCCTGTCAAAACAGCGGACGCTGAGGAAGATCACAAGGGAAGCACTAAGGCGCAACTCAACCTCAAAGCGAACGGTCCGTTTTTTTGGAACTTTGTGGGCTGGTCGACAAATTGCACGAGGTTCCCTGATATGACAGGCACTCTGACCCCGTCCTTCCCAGTCAGGCGAATGTCGCTGTCGTCTCGACGGACCAAAACCATCACCTTTCGGACCGATCACGTGACGATTCGCGACGGCATGAAAAAGATGACGGCGGCACCCGCTACCGAGTGCCGTGTCGGTGCTGCAGGCCCCAGGCCGAAGCAAGGGGAAGGCCGGTTTTCTGCTTGTGGGGGAAAAGCGCCCTTTATTCCCCTGCCCAATACCGAGCAGGTGCGCGACAAACGCAGGCGTAATGAATGCGAGCAGTTCCACACGAGCAGACCGACCCCACCAGCGCCGCATCCTCGCGACGACTCGGACCGTCTCGAAATGCACGAGCACTGTTTAAACCATCAGGACGGTGGAGAGGGCGAGAGCAGTAGCTATTCTGAAATCTCCAACGATGGTCGGCAAACCGATAATGGAAGCGAGCAGTCAGTCGGCGCCAGAATGGTTGTCGCCCACCTAAGTCGAAGAAATTCTGGAGGAGGAACAAGGCGTCCAAAGGATGGGGTCAATCACCGCCCAGCATACGGCTACGAGGTGTGGTTCAGGGGATTTAGCCGTAGTGCCAGTGCGGCTTTGGCTCGGTGCCGGTGAACATGACGCCGATGCGGTCTTCGCGACGCCAACGAACCACCGCCTTGTAGGCGATGCCGTCGGTCGGCACATAGAGCAGGAATTCGTCGGGGACGCGAGCGTCGATCGAGGCCTTCAGTTCGGCGCCGCCGGCATGCATGTTGCGCACCGTGCACGTGACCTCGGAATGGGTCATGCCGGTCAGGATTGTTGCGCCCTTGAAGACGCGCTGCCTGCGTTGGCGCCTCTGTTCGTCTTCAGCCATTTCGCCTAATTCCCGGCGTCTGTTGCTTCGTGTAGCTTTTGGTCTGCCAGATAATTGAGCTTGGCTGATGAACATAGCGTTATCGTCAGAGGCGGCGTGACATGCGGGATCGGTTGTGGAAGTACGTTTCAGGAGCATGCCGGCCTCCTACCAAAGGGCTTGCCAAAGCGGCCGGCGACCCCAATGGGTCAAGCCGGGGATCAGAGCCCGCGTGAAGCACCTTGCGGCAAGGAAGAGCTTCGCTGCAGGCTTTTTATGGAGAACTAGCTGCGGCGTCCGACTAGAATGAGCCTTATGTTCCAATCAACGGAACCGTGACGGTTGTCGCATAATTAATCGGATACCGGTCGAAATACGGGAACTCGATCACGAACGCATATTTGGCGGTCAGATGTGCCATTCGAAAGCCGCCGCTGGGGGCGTCGATTGCTATTGTTACGTCGACGTCGCTCAATCCCAAACTCAGCAATTTTGCCGTGGCTATCGCTTTTATCTCTGCTTCGGTCAGCGAATTCTTCATTTGCAGCGCACGTGAGGACGTTTCCAGCGTGTAGCGAACACTCGACATGGCATTCAGAGCCCAGCCGAATGCGAAGATGCCGATCAAAAGCGTTATCAGAATAGGCGCGATCAGCGCGAACTCCAATGCGGCTCCGCCTGATGCCCCACGTATGAAGGCTCTCGCTTTAGCGGACACGAATCACCTGTTTGTGGCTGAGCTCGCGCGAGAAGGAAAAATCGCCAAAACTGAAGGGCGGGAACCAGATGGCTGTCGCCTGTATTTCGACGAAAACCGCGGGAGCTTTCAAACTGTCGCACAGGACAGATGGATCGACCACGGTGATCCCCCACATATATTTCCGGCTCAGCGTCACCTGCGCGTCATCGGGATGATTTTCCCAGCTCGAAAGGGCGACGGCTTTGGTGGCCGCGTCGTCGGCTGCGCCTTGCATCACGAGGTTCGCCGCCGTTTTGACGCCTGCACGCATCGACAGCGCGCTTGACACGAAAGACCAGCCGTTAATGACGCCAAGAAGTACCAGGCAAAGGATCGGCACAATCAGCGCAAACTCTACCGCAGCAACACCCGAATCGCTCCGGAAGATCCGGACGGATCGCCGTTCCACGAAGATTACTCCACAAGCCGAACGGATTGCGTCGCCGGAATGTCGCGCATTCCGAGGCTCGTGCAATCCTGGCTGATGCTCGTGTTGCCGGACCACTGCAAGGTACCGGCGACGACCTGCGTGCAACCACCCTTGCCAGAAAAATTGCCGAGATAGTTGACGTCCTGTGTTGGAAAATACAGAGCGCCGGTCAAAAGCGAGTCCGCCGTGCCATTGAACGTGTTCGATCCCGTCAGGTTACCTCTGTCGCCGTAAAACAGGACACCGGAATACGTGCCCGACGTCGGTGCGCTAAGCTTGATGGTGGCGTTGCCGTTCATGCTGACGCCCGCGCTGCCGGCCAGATAGATGATGACTCCGTCGCCGGAAACATTGGCGTTCGCGTTCGCTTTGAAATCACCGCCTTGAATGACGTACACGCCGGGCGCGAGCGCAACATTGCCGCTCAAGCTCAGCCCGCTGCAGTATGTCCCGGGGTTCAGGGTCGACAATTTCGAGTTTTGACAGGGAGTTGTGGCTGGTGGCGCCGGCAGGTCGGCAAAGGGATCACCAGCGGGTAAGGCCTGGGTTATCGGGCTGGCGCAAACAGTCGTCACGGGGTTGTTCAACGAAACACCGCCGGCCGATATCAGGCAGTCGGCCTGAAGGTTTGCCGATCCCTGAAGCTTGATCGCATCGGCGGCAATGGAATTGGACATCACGGAGCAGCCCGTCATTTTTATGGTCGAACTGCCGGAAAACAGTGCCGCTCTCGGGGCGGAGCGATTGAGCGACAAAGCGCAGGCCTTTGAGGCGTCAGTGATAAAAGCCACCGCTCTTGCCCGTGCGCCGATCGCGTTTTGCGTGAATATCGATGTAAAAAACCGATCGAGGGTCTGATGGACGATGACCTCGACGGCCTTTTGGGCGACATTCGGGCCAGAGGACGGTGGCGTGAAGATTTCGATTGTGCCTGTTGACGGGTCCCAGCCGTTGGTCGTCGCTGACAGTGTCGCGGCGGAGACAATCGTTGGCTTGTCAGATCCCGAAACCTTTTCCAAAGCGCCAGCATAGGCTGCCGCATCCGCCACCGCCTGTAATTTCAGGCTGCTAAAATACCAGTAGGAGGTCTCGATACCGAGACCCGCTGCGCCGACGACAATCGGCAAAGATAGGGCAAAAATAGTAGCAACGTTGCCGCTCGTCCCGACGCCTCGTCGCAAACACCGAACCAACCGCCTCGATATAATGCGCCCCATTTCCATGGGGTATTTAACGAAAAGATGGATGAAGGAATGGCTAAGAATTTCGCTCCATTTGATATATCCGCTCCTTGGCGCGGCCGGCACAAGCTCCCGCGGCCGCACTCGGCGACCACGCTGCTGGTCGCTGGCCCTATCTTCAACCGGCGGCGCCAGTCGCGTATCGGGTTAGCGTTTCCAGTCTCAATGATTGACTTTGCGAGTGTTTCGCCCTCGTGGGTAGGCTAACGGCCATAGCCGCGACAAATGAAATCAGATTTGCGCCAGCGCAAAGCGTGCACGGCAAGCAGGCCTCACCTGCACGCGCTCCACTTTGACAAGCCTAGGCGCCAATTGCACGGCGCTTCCAGGAGTTCCACCTGGAGCTATGTGCGCTCTCGCGCGAAACAGCGCGCCCCCTTGCCAGGCCTTCGAAGCAATCCGTCGCTGAGAACACGCGCGACTCACGAGCGTTTCAATGGAGGGAGCTGCTTGCCGCGCTCGATGTTGGAGATACTTTCCAGTTGCGGCCGATGCGATCGGCCATTGGTTTGGACGCGTACATGCCGTTCGCAGGCGGCTTGTGGGCGCGACGTGAACGGAAAAGAAACGTTTCCAACATTAGATTCCGCGATTCGAATGAATCTCGCTTGTTCGGCATAGTCGCAACGCGGTGCTGGGCTAGTCGTGCCAACAAATCAATTAGCGCCCTGGCGGAACTGAGCCCGATGAACAGCTTGACGATACGCCGCCGCATACTCGCCAGTTTCGCGGCCGTTCTGGTTGTCATGTCGGTTATGGCCATCATTACATACGTTTGGTTTCTCCAGACGGAGCAAGAAGCGACCAGCGTGGAAAAGGAAACTCTTCCGGACCTCTATCACAGCACCCAGATCATGATGGGACAGATGGATGCCCATAGTCTTCTCCAGGAATATGCTCTTCAGGACAATCCTGCCGACAAGCGGGCTTTCGAGGCTACCATCAAGGCGAACCGCGACGCCCTGCAACGGTCGATGGACGAGTATGAAGAGACCATTGAGTCCGATTTGGACAAGCAGAACTACGCTGTCGTCAAGGACCTCGCCGATCAATTCCGCCAAGCCGAAGCCGCCGTACTGGATGCCAGTCGTGCCGCGTTGGCGAAGGGAGAGATCCCCAACGAGCGCCCGGCCATCAAGAACAATGTGGAGCCGATCTTTCGGAAATTGCAATCGGCTCTGCAAGCCATGGTCGAGGACCATAGAGGAGAGGCAAACAGCTCGACCCAAAAGATAGGTTCGATCGTCCGCACAGCGAAGTTGGGCCTGATTGCCGGGTTCCTCGTAGCACTCGGTTTGGCCCTTTTGTGCGGCTATCTTCTATTCCGTGCCGTTAGTGTCCCGCTTGGCCGATTGGTCGATCTCGTCCGTGTAATGCGCCTGGGCGACTTCAGCGGGCGCCTCGATTTGAAGCGCAAGGACGAGTTTGACACGCTGGCTGAGGGCTTCAACACCATGGCCGATGATCTCACCACGCTGATAGGCCAGGTTCAGAAATCCAGCATTCAAGTCAACACATCGATAACCGAGGTGGCCGCCACTTCAAAGGAACAGCAGGCAACCGCAAATGAGATCGCGGCCACTACGACCGAAATCCGAGCGACCGCCAAGGAAATCTCGGCAACCTCCAATGAGCTCGTACGAACGATGAGCGAAGTTTCTGCGGTCGCCGAGCAAACTGCCACGCTCGCCACCGGCGGACAAGCAGGGCTGGCACGCATGGAGGCAACCATGCAGCACGTCATGGAAGCCGCCACCGCGATTAATTCCAAACTTGCGATTCTGAGCGAGAAGGCCGGCAATATCAATCAGGTGGTGACCACGATCACCAAGGTTGCCGACCAGACCAACCTTCTTTCGCTAAACGCCGCAATCGAGGCTGAGAAGGCGGGGCAATATGGGCGAGGCTTTGCGGTCGTGGCAACGGAGATCCGGCGGCTTGCCGACCAAACCGCCGTCTCGACATACGACATCGAGCAGATGGTCAAGGAAATTCAATCCGCCGTCGCAGCCGGTGTCATGGGCATGGACAAATTCTCCGAGGAGGTCCGACGTGGCATGCAAGATGTGCAGCAGGTCGGCGGCCAACTCTACGAGATTATTCAGCAGGTCCAGGGCTTGGTGCCACGCTTCGAAGTCGCCAATGAAGGAATGCAGGCCCAGGCAACGGGCGCAGCGCAGATCAGTGAGACGCTGACACAATTGAGCGAAGCCGCTCAGCAAACGGTTGAATCCCTCCAGCAATCCACGCTCGCGATCGACGAACTCAATCAGGTTTCGGGCGGGTTACGCAGCAGCATTTCCCGTTTCAAACTGCGGGCGCTACGAGAGGTGCCTGCGAGCTAGGACGACAATGCTATTCCTCGGGTTCTGTATAGGTAGCGACCGGTATGTGCTGGACATGGAGCAGGTTGAAGAGATCCTGCCTTACATCGGCGTGAGAACGCTGCCGGGCGCGCCGAACGGCGTAGTAGGCCTAATCAACTGCCGGGGCTTACCCGTTCCCATGATCGATCTCAGCCTGCTTGCGCTTGGCCGCCCCTCGGTGCTGGTGCTGAGCACACGAATCGTTCTGATACGCTATCCAACCAAGGATGGTGAGAACCACCTGTTTGCGCTTGTTGCTGAACGAGCGACCGATATGCTCGAGCGGGATCCTTCTGACTTCGCGCCGTCCGGGATGGAGGCGGGAACTCCGCCCTACTTGGGCCCCGTGGCGTCCGACGATAGAGGACTTGTCCAGTGGGTCAGGGCCGAAGCGCTGCTATCGGACGACATTCGCGAAACGTTGTTCCGTCAGGTCGCGATGAGTTCATGATGTTTGGTGCGGTCGAACAGCTACTGAGGGAAACGATTGGACTGGACAGCGGCACTGTCGGTCTGTCGGTGATCCGTCACGCGCTCCGGGAGCGGATGTCAGCCTGCCAGATCAGTGAGCTTCAAGATTATTGGCAATTGCTGGCTGGCTGCCCATCCGAGCTCCAGGAACTGATCAACGCGGTTGTCGTACCGGAGACATGGTTCTTCCGAGATCGTGAAGCTTTCACTGCAATGACGCGTCATGCACGGGCGCGCATGCGGCCGGGTCAACCCGTAATGCTCTTGAGCCTACCATGTTCGACAGGCGAAGAGCCCTATTCGATGGCGATGGCCATGTTCGATGCTGGTTTCGGAGCACAGGATTTCAAGATTGACGCAGTCGACGTGAGCACGGGCAACCTCACGGCCGCGGAGCGCGCCGTCTACGGGCGCAACTCATTTCGCGGCGATTTTCTCGAATTCAGAGGACGCTATCTCGAAGCGGCCGAAGGCGGACTACGGCCTGAGGTGCGGGTCCTGAAGCAAGTCCGGTTCAGGCTTGGCAACCTGTTTGATCCTGCGGCCTCGTATGGGCCGGCACCGTACGACATTATTTTTTGCCGCAACCTGCTGATCTATTTCAACCGAAACCTGCAAGACCGCGCGCTGGTTTGTCTGAAGACCCTCCTCGCGCCAGATGGCCTGCTGCTCGTCGGTCCAGCGGAATCAGGCCTTCCGATTCTGCACGGCTTTGCTTCAGCGCGATTACCCATGGCATTTGCGTTCACGAACGTGGAGCCGGCTAAGGCGCCCCAGACGGTTGCACCCTCCAAGTCGCGCTTCGGTCCGGCCACCCCTGCTCCTATCTCTGACGTCAGCAAAGTGCTGAGCCCGATCCGGCCGGCCTCCAGTAATGCAGCGAAAGTGGAGCGCTCCGTCCACCCGTCCGAGCGGGCGGCCCAAAGCCTCGCTTCTGTAGAACGCACCGCCAATGCCGGACGAGTTGCGGAAGCAAAGGAACTCGCGCTGACGCATCTCGGGGAATACGGTCCCTCGCCGGAAATCTTCTATCTGCTCGGGCTAGCTCAGGATGCAGAAGATGCGCGTTCCGAGGCGATCCAGAACTATCGCAAGGCCCTCTATCTCGAACCCCGCCATCAAGAAGCCCTCGCGCATCTTGCGCTGCTGCTTCGCAAGCAGGGTGACATCGCCGGTGCCGAGGCCCTCACCGGGCGGCTCGGTCGGATTGGGAAAAGGAGCGGCACTTGACGTCAGCTGAGCCCGGTAGCGTATCATCGGTGCCGGACATCGCCATCGGCGACTGCTGGCGGCAAATAGGCGTTCGTGGTGACAGATCGTGCCCTGAACTGGAGCAGCATCTCCACTGCCGGAACTGCCCGACCTATAAGGAAATCGCACGGAACCTCCTGAACCGTCCGCTGCCGCCCGGCTATCGCGACGAGTGGGCCCGACATTTTGCCCAGGCAAGGACCGATGAAGCAGTCGGGAATGCCGAGGGCAGTGCATTTCAGACGGTCGTTGTCTTTCGTCTCGGCGAGGAATGGCTGGCGCTTCCGGTTGGCTGCTTCCAAGAAGTGGCCGAGCTGCGTAGCATTCATTCGCTGCCACATCGCAGGAACAGTGCGGTTCTCGGCATTGTCAATGTTCGAGGCGAATTGCTGGTTTGCGTTTCGTTGACCAAACTGCTCGGAGTAGACGACCGCAAAACGCGGGTACAGGACACGCGGACCAAGGCATTTCCGCGTCTTATCGTCGTCGGCAACAGCGACAAGCGCGTTGCTTTTGCTGTGGACGAAATGCACGGCATTTATCGATTCAAACAGAGCGACCAGCTTGCCGTGCCTGCTACCGTTGGCAAGGCGTCCTCGACCATGACGGCAGCCATGGTCTCGTGGCGAAGGGGCGCGGTCGGTTGTCTGGACGAGGCGCTGCTGCTGGCCATGCTCGATCGAGCTATCGCATGAGCGGCGCGGACTACAGCCAATTTTCGATGCTCGACCTCTTTCGGGCCGAATTGGAGACGCAGTCGCAGGCCCTGACGTCCGGTCTGCTAGCGCTCGAACGCGATCCCGTGTCCGCCCAGAGTCTCGACGCTTGCATGCGGGCTGCCCATTCGCTGAAGGGGGCGGCCCGGATCGTCGATCTGACGCCGGCGGTGGAAGTTGCGCACGCGATGGAAGAGTGCCTGGTCGCCGCACAGCGGGGTCGTCTCAGCCTGAGTCGCGAGCACATCGATACACTTTTGAAAGGCGTCGATCTCCTCGGATCCATATCCAGTGAGCCTGCCTCGGCCGATGAGAGCGCCAAACTGGAAATAGCCGGTTTTCTGCTGGCGCTTGAGCAGGCATCCTCCCCATCGACAGCCAAGGTGCTTACAGTATCAGAGACGGAGCTCGCCGGCTCAAATGCTGCCCCGCAGGAGGCGCCGTGGGCCTCTTCGGCGAAGGAAACGGGCGTCCTCGCTCGATCGGAACCACTTCTTCAACCTTATGGCGGCGTCGGTTCCGACCGTATGGTGCGGGTGACGGCCGATAGTCTGAACCGCTTACTAGGGCTTGCCGGTGAGTCCCTGATGGAGGCTCGTCGCCTCAGGCCGTTTACGGGCGGCCTACTTCGACTGAAACGGATTCAGTCGGATCTGGCCATTGCCTTCGACGTGCTAGGCGACGCACTGGCCGAGATTCCTAAGGACGATCGGGCGGTGCAAGCACTGGCAGAGGCGCTGCAAAAACTTCGGCTGAGCCAGACGTTCCTCGCAGAGCGCCTTAACGAATTGGACTCGATTGACCGCAGAGCCACTGACCTTGCGAATCGACTCTATGACGAAACGCTGGCGAGCCGGATGCGCCCCTTCGAGGATGGCGTCCGGCACTACTCAAGGACGGTGCGCGACCTTGGCCGAACCTTGGGGAAGAACGTGCGGTTAGACATCGTCGGGGGCTCAACTGGCATCGATCGCGACATCCTGGACCAACTCGAGGCACCACTCGGCCATCTCCTCCGCAATGCTGTCGACCATGGGCTCGAAACGACCGACGAACGTATAGCAGCCGGCAAATCTGAAGAAGGTGTCATCAGGCTCGAAGCACGGCACAATGCGGGCCTGCTGCAGATAATCGTAGCGGACGACGGAAGGGGAATCGATCTGAACAAGCTGCGCGAGACGATCGTGGCGCGCGGCCTGACGACAGAGGAGACCGTCGGCAGACTTGCCGAAGCGGAATTGCTCGAATTTCTGTTTCTGCCAGGCTTTTCGATGAAAGCGACGGTTAGCAACATCTCCGGACGCGGCGTGGGGCTCGATGCCGTACAGGCGATGGCCAAGCAGGTCCGAGGCCTCGCAACCGTCTCCTCAGAGTTCGGCTTCGGAACCCGATTTCAACTACAGCTGCCGTTGACCTTGTCGGTGCTCCGCACGCTGCTCGTCGACATTGACGGAGAGCCATACGCCTTCCCGCTCGCAGGCATCGCCAGCACGATAAAGTTGCCGCGCACGCGCATCGAACTGCTCGAAGGCCGGCCGCATTTCCGCTTCGAGGATCGACAGATCGGACTAGTCACCGCGCACCAGGTTCTTGACCGCGCTGAGCCGCAAGCAGACGCCGATGAACTTTCAGTCGTTCTGATTAATGGTAATCGCGGTGAAACCCACGGGTTGATTGTCGATCGCTTCCTGGGCGAGCGCGAGTTGGTGGTCCGGCCGCTAGATCCTCGCTTTGCCAAGGTCAAGGACATCAGCGCGGCGGCGTTGATGGAAGATGGTTCGCCCGTGCTTATCGTTGATGTCGACGATCTGATCCGATCAGTAGACAAGCTCGCGTCATCCGGCGGCCTACGCACCTTGCGGCGTGGTACTACCAGCCCCGATCTTAGGAGGCGCAAGCGCGTTCTGGTGGTCGACGATTCTTTGACGGTACGTGAGCTCGAACGCAAGCTGCTGGACAATAACGGCTATGAGGTCGAGGTGGCGATTGATGGTATGGATGGATGGAACGCCATACGGTCTGAACCATTCGATCTTGTTATCACCGATGTTGATATGCCGCGCATGGACGGCATCGAACTGGTGACCTTGATGAAGAAGGACAGCCGGCTCGGGAACACCCCGATCATGATCGTGTCGTACAAAGATCGCGAAGACGATCGCAGGCGAGGTCTGGACGCCGGCGCGGACTACTACCTGACTAAAGGAAGTTTCCACGACGAGACACTGCTCCATGCAGTCGTCGACCTGATCGGCCAGGCGACAGAATGAGGCGCAGCGTGTGTATCCATCAATGAGGATCGCTATCGTCAACGATATGCCTCTTGCGGTCGAGCTTCTGCGGCGATTGGTTGTATCAACCCCGGAACATCAGGTGGCCTGGATCGCCGTTAACGGGCGTGAGGCAGTAGAGGCCTGCCAACGAGACCTCCCGGACCTGATCCTCATGGACCTGGTGATGCCGGAAATGGATGGCGTCGAGGCTACGCGCAGGATCATGGCGAAGACGCCATGCCTGATTCTGCTGGTCACGGCGAGCATTGAGGCCAACATTCCTGGTGTCTATGAAGCAATGGGGTATGGTGCGCTTGACGCGGTCGACATCCCCTCGATCGGCTCTGACGGCCCGGGGTCCGGACGGTCCGCACAGCTTATTATCAAGAAGATAACGACGATCAGCAAACTCGTACGTGACGCGCCGTCTTCAAATTGGGGCACACGGACATTGCCCCCGTCTGTGTCATCGGCACAGCACCTTATCGCCATCGGCGCGTCTGCGGGCGGGCCGGCAGCTGTTGCCGCGATCCTCGGCGCATTTCCGAGCAATTTCACGGCCGCAATAGTTCTCGTACAGCATCTCGATGCGCAGTTCGTACCCGGTCTTGCAAACTGGCTCGGCCAGCATGCGGCACTTCCAATCCGTCCTGCACGCGAAGGAGATGAGCCCGAGGCCGGCACCGTTCTAATTGCGGCCACGGCTGATCATCTCGTCTTCAAGTCAGCCCACAAGCTCGGCTATACCCCGAAGCCGCACGACAACGTCTACCGTCCCTCCGTAGATGTATTCCTTGAGAGCGCCGCGCAGTGGTGGCCGGGTGTCGTGATCGGTGTCTTGCTCACGGGCATGGGTAGAGATGGTGCCCAAGGGCTCAAGCTGCTACGCGACAAAGGGCATTTGACAATCGCTCAAGACAGCGCGTCGAGTGCGGTCTATGGGATGCCCAAAGCCGCCGCTGCCATCGGTGCCGCTGTCGAGATCCTACCACTTGACTCAATCGCCCCGCGCCTAATCGAGGCGTGCGGCCGATCTTGCTGAAAGGTTATTCTATGACGGGCAAATCCAATCTCGTCTCACCCCTGGCAGACAATTACTCGTCAATGGTTCTGCTGGTGGATGACCAGATAATGATCTGTGAAGCGGTCCGGCGCGCGCTCGCAAACCAGCCGGACATAGATTTCCACTTCTGCACTGATCCGCTCAAAGCGACTACAGTTGCCGACGAAGTGAAGCCAACGGTCATCCTGCAGGATCTTGTCATGCCGGGCGTTGATGGGCTGGACCTGGTACGGCAATACCGAAAGAATTCCTCGACGCATTCTGTCCCCGTCATCGTGCTGTCAAGTAAAGAAGATCCGGCCATCAAGGGCGAGGCATTCGAGGCCGGAGCGAACGACTATTTGGTCAAACTGCCGGACCGTATCGAGTTGGTCGCTCGTGTCCGTTATCACTCCCGGGCCTATCTTGACCACGTTCAGCGAGAGGAGGCATACAGGGCCCTGCGAGAAAGCCAGCGGCAATTAATGCGCGCGAATCTCGAGCTGGAACGTCTCACACGGATTGACGGTCTCACAGGTCTGGGAAACCGGCGCTACTTCGATGAATATCTCGCGGCGGAATGGAAGCGCGCGGTCCGCACGAAGAGCCCGCTGTCGTTGTTTATGATCGATGCCGATCACTTCAAGCGCTACAACGACACCTATGGCCACATGGCAGGCGACGAGGTGCTGAAGCAGGTCGCCAGTGTAATCCAAAGCAGTTGCAACCGCTCGACCGATCTCGCGGCGCGCTACGGCGGCGAAGAGTTCGTCGTGGTGGTGGTCGATATTTTGCAGGCGCAGTCGGGCGCTATGGCCGAGCGGCTCGTGCAGAGCGTGCGAGCCTTGAGCATTCCCCACGGTTCTGAGCGGGTCACAATCAGCGTCGGTGTTGCAACCATGGTGCCTGATGAGAACCACACGCCAAATGACCTCATCAAGGCGGCCGATCTGGCGCTCTTCCGCGCCAAGTCGGAAGGACGGGACCGTGTCGTGTATTACGACTAAAGGTAAGGGTGCTTTACGGACGGGCTTACAGCTCGTGGAGTTTAAAGGCTTGGTGATTGCCGAACGGGACCCCTCGATTGTCAACCGGGCAAGCGAAACCGTTCAAAGTCAGTTCCATTTCTGGATAACTGCTGTTCCGCGGACCGGAACCTCAAACACGAGTTCGTTTTCGACGGCTACGCCTCCGACGCTTATGCGCCTGCTCCAGTCTAATCTAGGACATCCCTCGCCCCTTTTGGCGCGAAATAGACTTGCGCAACGCGCCCGCCCGGATTACGCCCACCGATCTCCTTGCGTGAAGGTGATCCTCACGTCAGGGTATCGGACGCCGCAGCCGATGCGGGAGGCTGGTGCGATGGAGGACCACTGCTGGCGAACCCTTACGATCACACGCTGCTTGTCAATTGATCAACCGCCTGCTCAGCACGCGGGAGCGTCTTCGAGATAGGGGAGCCGCTTGAGAGCAGTGACTAACGAGCCGGAGGAGTGTGCCCGGCACGAGTAGGGGGTCGGGCGGAGCATCGTGCCGGGCCTGGGCAATCCCCAGCAAGCGCCGGCTCCATGCGCCTATCTCAAAAGGTGACCGTCACAACGACAGTATCCTTATAGGTGCCGGACGGCGGCGTCGACCATCCGCACCGCTATTTGAGACTGTAGTGCACCCTGCCAGAGATATGCTCGATATCAAAAGCCCGATGGCCAATGCGTTGCTTGCGAATGATCGCTGAATGCCAACCTGATTCTGTTTCATACCCGTCACCTCAACTGACAATAGTGCAGGCTAGATGGGGATACGGCGCGAAACAAGGGAGCGCCTCTTCTTTGGTTCGGCCGATCGCTTCTAGTCAGCAGCCGCGGGCCAGCCGCATCGCCTGCAAAGCCAAATCGTACGTGATAGGCTGATCGCGCAGCCATGGTCCGAACTCGCCATGAGGCACTGACGCCTTGACCGCGAGCATCCTCTTGCCGAGTGCGATCAGTTCCTCGCGGCTGCGCTGGCGCTTGGTGAAGCCCTGCCGGCCTTTTTCAGCCTCGCTGGCGTCCGCCTTGGCCATCCCAGGACCGAATAGTCTCCTTTGCGTTAGCGAGCTCTCCCGGAGGCGCCGGTAAGGATCCCAGCTAGCGCATGCCCCTGATGAAGGCGGCCGCGCAGCTCATTGACGATCGCCATGTATGCGCCGAGCGGGATCGCGTCGAAAACCTCGAGCACGGCGGCCATGCCCTGCTCCACTAGGTCCGGACCGGCCAGCAGCAAGTCAGAGACGGCCGTCAGGCTGCTTTCTTCGGTGAGCGCGTGGTTCGCCGCGGCCCTCAGCCAGGACACACAGGACCAACCGTGCATGCTCAGCGCCATGATTGTCGATCAGCCGGCGGATGGAGCCGACGGCGCGCGTCTGGCCTTCTTTCGGATAGCGGCCCTTGGGGACGATCTCTACGTGGAATTCGCCACAAATATGCGGGGTTGATGGTTCGACCTGGTGGATGGCAGAGATCAACTTCGGCCTCGCTAAGCGAAGTCGTGGGGTTCATGCGACAGCGGAATCAGGATATGCGACGAGCACCCCGTGCCGGGTCAACCTCGCCGTCGGGAAGTACCGATCGGTGCGGAACCAAGCGGATTCGCGCTTGTCGGCAGCGGACGCCGGCGGTGGCGATCAGCACCCGAGCAGGCTCCTCATTAGCGAGACAAACGTCCAGAGCGGAGGCCAATCTTGGCACGCGACTTCGCCAGCCTGAACGACCGCTCTCCTCGGCTTAGTCAAGCATACCTGCGGAATGAAGCGCCTGGCCTGTGACAAATGAATCTCTGCTGGACCGCCGATGATATGGGGAGGCGCTCGCAAATCGCGCCCTACGCGCGGGTTGATCGGTTGATTAACATCAAAGCTTGAATATGAGAAATGCGCCAACTGTGACGGCGGTGGTCACCGTGGCTCGAGTGTCAGCAGATGTGGTAAGGTTGAGTGTCGGCGAGTAGCAGAGGTCCAGCAACAATGACTTTGAGGCGAACCAGAGCTTACGGCGCATCCGGCTTGGTTCTAGCGGTTTGCACTGTGTTTGCTTGGCAGAACGCCACTGCTGCTCACAATTGCGACGCAGCCGCGACGCCTGGCGTCAATTGGCACGAGTGTGACAAGAAGCTTCTCATCCTAGAAGGACAAGACCTGAGCGGGGCGAACCTGTTCGGTGTTGATTTCACTTCGACCGACCTCAGGAACAGCAATCTCGTTGCCGCAAATCTTGAGAAGGCAACGCTTGTGCGTGCTTCCCTGGCCGACTCGACCGCCAAAGGCGCCCGGTTCGACAGAATCGAGGCCTACAGGACCGACTTCAGCCGTATGGACGCGCAGGGCGCTGTGTTTGCGAGCGCGGAAATACAGCGCTCGAATTTCCAGGACGCCAATCTGACCAATGTTGATTTCACAAAGGCAGAATTGGGGCGTGCGCAGTTCCATGACGCCGATATCAGCGGCAGCCGCTTCTCGTTTGCCAATCTCGCACGGGCGGACTTCCGGGGAGCGACGTTCACCGCGCCGATAGACTTTGACCGCGCCTTTTTCTTTCTGACCCGTATCGAGGGCGTCGACCTTTCCAATTCGGTGGGTCTGTCCCAGTGGCAGCTCAACATGGCTTGCGGAGACGCCCGGACCGAGTTGCCTTCTGGCTTGACGAGGCCTGAAGATTGGCCCTGTCAATTCCAGCAGGAATAGTTGTCGGCAAGCGAACTGCGGCAATGCTGCGCCCGACAGGATGAAACTGAGAACCCCTATGTCATCGTTTGCGCTATATAACTTTTGCGACAGCCGGGAGCGGATGAATGGAATCGGGCCGTATTTCTCCCACTACCCACGCGGTCCGAGGCGGCAGAAATGGGGCCGAGCAGACCGTCCGCTGCCAGGGTACCCAGCACGCGAGCGGACATGTGAGAGCTCGGTGCGAAGGTCCGGGATCAGGCCCATTGCGGACGTACGTGTTGGTTCGCCTGTTGGCGCTGAAGCGCCCATTTGGGCCGCTAGCCGCACATGTGCGGCGGCTCAAAAAAGCCGATTGCGCCCTGAAGCAATGTCAGTCCGACCCAGACCAGCGTCCACACCGTTAGCGGAAGTGGATTCGACAGCGGATCTCGGCTGCCGAGAATTCCCGCCGCCACGAGTATGGCGAGAACCGCGAAGGCGAGCATGCTGATCCAAATGCGCGCGGCGCCGCCGAATTGACCAATTGGCAGGCGGGATGCCGAAATGCGTTCGAGCAGCCTGGGCGGGAGGACAGCCAGAACCAGAAAACTCGCGGCTACGGCCACCGCCCCGCCCACGACATAATATCCGGTCGGCAGGAGCATGACATAGCCGCGCTCGGAAGCATGGGCAAAGGCTGGGGTTGTGAAATGCGGCACGAGGGCAGCAGCTGATAATGCGATGCCCAACGCTCTCGCAGAGATGCTTTTATGTTCGCTGTCCGCCGCCATCCATCCGTCTTGCCACATGGCATTTGCGAAGGAAAGCGGACTACTGCTCGCGCAAGTGGAGGTGCCAAAGTGGGTGCCCGACTTCGTGCTAGCCCCCAAAGCCCGCTTGGTGAACAGGCCATATGATGCAGCTACGACTTCGAGTCGAGAGTTGCGTTGTGGACGACGTTCTCGTCCTCTGCCGTCTGCTGCAATACGTGGCAGCTGTGCCTGCGCCGGCCGGCGGCGCATTATCTTCGAGCGCCCACCGCCAGGCGCCCGGATCGTCGACGTGCAGAAGTTGTGGGCCGAACATCTAGCAATGGCCGGAACTCGCGGCGCTGTCGATTCTGTTTCGCGAACGCCTGGTGTATTTCTTCGAGAGTCGGCCGCGCTTATTTCGACATTATCTCGCGCAGCATCGAAGGCGTCGCCGGCCTGATCCTGGCCGGCGTCGCGGTCTGGCAGGTCGCTGCGCGCTGACCAGCGCCCGGATGGATTTCTGATTTGCGTCTGCCCATCCGGCCGGCGCATGGGCTGGCGGGAGAGGTTCGCTAGTTCAGGATCTGGGCAAGAAACAGTTTGCTGCGCTGGTGACGCGGATGTGAGAAGAATTCGGAGGGCGTGTTCATCTCGACGATCTCGCCCTGGTCCATGAAGACGACGCGGTCGGCGACCTGGCGGGCAAATCCCATCTCATGGGTGACGCACAGCATCGTCATGCCATCGTCGGCCAGCGCGACCATGGTGTCGAGCACTTCCTTGACCATTTCAGGATCGAGGGCGGAGGTCGGTTCGTCGAAGAGCATGATCTTCGGGCTCATGCAGAGCGCACGGGCGACGGCGACGCGCTGCTGCTGGCCGCCGGACAACTGGCCGGGATATTTATGCGCCTGGTCCGGGATCTTCACCCGCTCCAGATAGTGCATGGCGGTCTGCTCGGCTTGCCCGCGCCGCATCCTGCGCACCCAGATCGGCGCCAGTGTCAGGTTTTCCAGAATGGTCAAATGCGGGAACAGGTTGAAGTGCTGGAACACCATGCCGATGTCACTGCGGATTACGTCGATCTTCTTCAAATCGTTGCTGAGTTCGACACCTTCGACGACGATCTGTCCCTGCTGATGCTCCTCCAGCCGGTTGATGCAGCGGATCATCGTCGACTTGCCCGAGCCGGACGGACCGCAGATCACCAGCTTCTCGCCGCGATGGACGGTCAGGTTGATATTCTTCAGCACATGGAAGTTTCCGTACCACTTATTCATGCCGGTCATTTGGATAGCGGGCGGAGCGCTGCGATCGGGCATGGACGGAACGCGCGTTGGGGCGGACGATAACATCAAGGCATTTCCTACTGAGCGGTCGGGCCGCGCCGCTCCAGGAAGTCGGCGAAGCGGGCGAATGAGAAGGAGAGCGCGAAGAAGAGCGCCCCGATAAACAGGAACGTCTCGGCCGCCGGCGACGGCCAGTCCGGGTCTGCCAGCGCCGCCTTACCGGAGCTGATCAGGTCGAACAGGCCGACGACCAGGACCAGGCTGGTGTTCTTGATCATGACGATGATGGTGTTGGCCAGCGCCGGGATCGCCACCCGGATCGCCTGCGGCAGGATCACCAGATATTGCGTGCGCCAGAAGGGCAGGCCGAGCGCCGCCGCGGCCTCGTGTTGGCCATTCGGGATGGCCTGCAGGCCGCCGCGGATCACCTCGGCGAGATAGGCCGCCGCGAAGATGGTGAGGGCGACCAGCGCACGCACGAATTTGTCGGGCAACAAGGCTTCGGGCAGGAACAGCGGCATCATGATCGATGCCACGAACAGGATGGACAAGAGCGGCAGTCCGCGCACCGATTCTATCAGGACCACGGCGCCGATGCGTATCGCGGGCATGGTCGAGCGCCTGGCAAGCGCCAACAGGATGCCGACGGGGAAGGCGACGCCGATCGCAACGACGGTGAGGATGAGTGTCACCGGCAGGCCGCCCCAGGACGAGGTCGGAACCTCGGCTAGGCCGAAACCGCCGGCCATCAGCCAGAAGATCAAGACGAGCGCCGCCATCCAGAGCGCTGCCAGCCGCGGCGCCCAGCTGGCGGGCCGCACCGACCAGGCAAGCAGCGCCAGGATAAGCACGCAGACGATGGCGGGGCGCCAGCGTTCGTCGAGCGGATAGATGCCGAACAGCAACTGCCCGGACTTGGCGTAGATGAAGCTCCAGCACGCTCCGGCGGCCACCCGGCACGCGCGTGGACTGGGGTCGAACAGCACGGCGTCGATTATTAGCCAGCGCAGCATCGGCGGTACCGTGGCGACGAGCAGAACGCCGAACAACAGCGTCAGGACGGCATTGAGTGGCGTGCCGAACAGGAGCATGGCTGACCGCCGCAAGGCGCCGAAGCGGATCTGTCCTGGCATTGGCTCGGCCGGAAGGGAAAGAGACAGCGCCTTCATAGTTCAGCGCTCCACGATGGCGATGCGACGGTTGTACCAATTGGCCGCGCTCGACAGGCTCAGGTTGAGGGCGAGATAGACGCCGAGGATGATGAAGACGCCCTCGATCGAATGGCTGGACTTGCTGATGATGGTGTTCATGACCGCAAGGAAGTCCGGATAGCCGACCGCGATCGCCAGCGTCGAATTCTTGACGACGTTGATGTATTGGCTGTTGAGCGGCGGGACGATCACCCGCAGCATCTGCGGGATGATGATCAGACGCAATATTTTGCCGCGTGGCAGGCCGAGCGAATGACCTGCATCCCACTGACCGCGGCCGACCGAA
The DNA here is from genome assembly GCF_040319055.1 of Mesorhizobium sp. M0960. Taxonomy (NCBI): domain Bacteria; kingdom Pseudomonadati; phylum Pseudomonadota; class Alphaproteobacteria; order Hyphomicrobiales; family Phyllobacteriaceae; genus Mesorhizobium; species Mesorhizobium sp. M0960. Next base: position 33,875 of record NZ_JAMYNN010000021.1, read on the forward strand.
AGCACGCCGCCACGCACGATCTCGGCGACGAAGCCGGTGGTGTAGATGGTCAGCCCGATGAGGATGGTGCTGAGTTCGGGCGTCAGGTTCTTGCCGCCTTTGAAGTTCGACCCAGTGAAGGTCGGCCAGTCGACGGAGAACTTCGCATCGGCAAGCCAGAGCCCGGCAATGCCAACCGCGAGGATCGCCGGCGCGGTCAGCGGTGGCAGCCATCCTCTTCTCGCCGCCGCCCAGCCAGCGGCCGCCAGTGCCAGGGCGAGAGCAATGACGAGCAATCCCGCGGTGGCGACGTCCATGCTGACGGCCGGCACCACAAAGCCGCGCATGGAGGCGTAAACGCCTGGCAGCGGATTGAGCGCTTCGCCGACCGGCGGCAGCACCTTCCACCACAGCGAGTAGAGAAAGATCAGAAGCACGATCGGCGGTGAATTGCGTGCAACCTCCACCCATACGCGGCAGGTGCCCGCCGCCAGGGGATTGCTGCTCAGCCGGGTGATGCCGACGACGAGGCCGAGCGCGGATGAAAAGACGATGACGACCGCGGAGATGAAGACCGTATTGGCGAGCCCAGTCGCGATCGCCCAGTAATAGGGGTCCCGCGACTTGTAAGTGAGGATTGCTTCGGAGATGACGATCCTTGACGGCATCGTCAGGAAATCGAAGCCGATCGGGATGCCGCGGGCCCTCAGATTGGCGAAGGTCGTGCTGACGAGCAGGGCAGCGAAAGCGGCAACCGCGGCCGCCAAGGCACACTGGATGATGATCGATCTGGTCTTGGCATCGCTCAGCATGTTGACCTCGAGGGTTCGCGGCGTTGGCAGGGAAGGGGAGCGCCGGGCCCGTTCCCCTCCATCATGCGGCTCAATCCCAGGGGAAAGGATAGTTGAGGCCCCCGTCCTTCCACAACGCGTTCAGACCGCGTTCGACCTTTAGCGGGCTGTCCTTGCCGAGATTGCGGTCCCAGATCTCGGCGTAGTTGCCCATTTGCTTGATGACGTTGTAGGCCCACTTGTCGTCCAATCCGAGCGGCTTGCCGAAGCCGGGTTCCTCACCGAGCACCCGTTTGACTTCCGGACTGCCCGACACAAGCTTTTCATCGATGTTCTGCGAGGTGATGCCGTTGGCCTCGGCCCAGAACAGCGCATTCAATGTCCAGCGCACGACGTCGAAGAGTTGATCGTCGCCGCGGGCGACCGCGACGCCATTGGGTTCGGCGGCTTTGCCGACCTTGATGATGTCGTAGTCGTCGGGGTTCTTGGCCACCGAAGCACGCTGTCCGGCTGCCGCAGTGCCGTCGGTGACGTATGAATCGCAGCGGCCGCCGAAGAAGGCGTCGCGCGCCTGAATGGTCGAGTCGTAATAGACTTTCTCCATCGCGATCCCGAACTCTTCCTCGGTTTCCTCGATCGCTTTCTCGGTCAGGCTGCCACCGCCTTGCAGGCAGACGGTCTTTCCGTCCAGCAGTTTGGGCTCGGTAATATTGTCGGCCTTGCGCACGAGCATGCCGTCCGTGTCGTAGAGATTGATCCAAACGAAGCGGACAACCGTATCGCGACTGTAGGTGATGGTGGATGTGCGCGACAGAACGTCGATCTCTCCGGTCTGCAGCGCAGGAAAACGCTGGCCTGCGTTAAGCGGCACGTAACGGATCTTCTCCTTGTCTCCGAGGATGGCGACCGCGAAAGTGCGGCAGATATCGGAATCGAAGCCGCGATAATACCCCTTCTCGTCGGGCCGGGAGAGACCGGGCACGCCCTGGCTGGCGCCGCAGCTGACATAGCCGCGTTCCTTGATCTTGTTGATAACCGCCTGCGCGCTGGCGTCCACGGCGCCCGAAGTCAGGCTGGCCAATCCTATCGCCAGACCCGTGAGCCATTTCAGAACTTGATGTTTCATAGTCATTCCCCTTCTCGTTGAGGTTCTAATCATTCGGCGGCCTTGGTGTCGGCTGCTGCGGTTCCGTTGCGCCGGGCTTCAGCAAAGAGTTCGAAGGCCTGGGAAAGGTCGGCCAGAAGATCTTCGAGCGCCTCAAGGCCGATCGACAGGCGCCAGACCGGGCCGGGCTTCAGCCAATCGAGGCTGGCGCGCCCTTTGCGCGGATCGCTGACGGCAATCAGCGAATGCACGCCGCCCCAGCTTGCGCCGAGCCTGAACAGCCGCAGCCTGCGCAGGACATCGGATTGCAGTGGCGCCAGTTCCGGCCGCAGCACGAAGGAGAACACGCCCGCCGATCCGGCGAAGTCACGCTTCCAGACCGCGTGGCCGGGATGGCCAGACTCCGCGGGATGCAAGATCTGCGCGACTTCCTGGCGTTCCGATAGCCAGGCGAGGATCTTCCGCGCGGTGGCGTCGGCATGACGCATGCGCACCGGCATGGTCATCAGGCCACGCTCGCACAGCGCGCAATCCTCCGGCGAGACCCCGTAGCCGAGGAAGCGCGCCGTGTCCTTCAGGCGTCGGAACAGCGCCTCGTCGCGCACTGAGACTGAACCCATCAGGAGATCGCCATGGCCGCCGGCGTGCTTGGAAAGCGCCTGCATGGAGATGTCGACGCCATGGGCGAGCGGCTTGAACAGCAGATGCGATGCCCAGGTGTTGTCGGCCGCGACGAGCGCGCCGGCCTTGTGGGCCGCGGCTGTGATGGCGGGCACATCCTGGACTTCGAAGGTGGCCGAGCCAGGCGATTCTACCCAAACCAGCCGCGTTCTGCCGTCGATCATCGCCGCGATGCTTGCGTCCAGCCTTGCATTGTAGGAAACCGCCTCGATCCCGAGGGGGCCAAGAAAACGCTCGGCCATGTCGCGCGCCGGGCCATAGAGCGTCTCCGGGATCAGAACCCTTTCGCCGCCACGGCAGACAGCCATGGTCGCCAGCGTCATGGCAGCCATGCCCGACGGGACGACGAGAGCCCGCAATCCGCCTTCCAGCACGGCGATGTGATCTTCGAGCTGCCGGCTGGTCGGTGTGCCGTAAAGTCCGTAGCTGAACCCGTCGTACAGGCGCTCGACGCGACGCTCGAACGACTCCAGATCGTCAAAGACAACGGTCGAGGCTCGCTCGACCGGCATCGCCACCGCCTGGAACGGTTCCTCGGAGCGCTTGGGAGGATGGACATGTGAAGTGTCGTCGCGTCGGTTCATGGGCGAAACTTAGCGGGCTCATCCATTGCCATCTATGACCGCAGCGATAAAGTTAATTCGCTTTTGATATGGCTGCACTATGAACCTGCGCGACGTCGATGTCTTCAGCGCGATCATGATCACGCGCGGCGCCGGCGCGGCGGCCGCGCTGCTCGACACCTCGCAGCCGGCCATCAGCCGTTCGCTAGCCAAGCTAGAGGCCGAGCTCGGCTTCAGGCTTTTCGACCGCATTCGTGGAAGGCTGGTGCCGACACGCGAAGGGGAGTTGTTCCATGCCGAGGTGAAAGCCAACCTGGTCGGGCTCGACCGGCTGAAGCTGCGGGCGGCCCAGATCAAGGAGGTCGGCACCGGTACCATCCGCGTCGCCTCCCTGTCGGCACTCGGGCATGGGCTGGTGCCGCGCGCCATCGTAGCGTTCTCGCACCGGCATCCGCAGGTGCGAATCAGCTATCAGGTCCGCACCTCCAATATCGTGCGCGACCTGGTCGCCTCTGGCAGTTTCGATATCGGGCTCGCGGCCGACGAGGTCGACACCAGCGGCGTGCTGCACAGCGTCTTCACCACACCGCGCGCCGTCTGCGTGATGCCGAAGAACCACCGGCTGGCGCGGAAGCAGATAATCACACCGGCCGATCTCGCCGACGAGGCCTTCCTGGCATTGTCGCCGGAAGATACGGCGCGGCTCGCGATGGACAAGATCCTGGCCGCGCATGGGGTGCGACCGCGCATCCTGATCGAAACGCCCTACGGCCTGACAATCGCCATCCTCGCAGCCAAGGGCATGGGGATCGGCTTGGTCAATCCCTCCGTCATTGCGGACGGCATGATCGGCAGCATTTTGGCCAGGCCATTCGAGCCAGCCGTCAATTTCCGCGCGCTACTCCTGCGCCCGCCGGACGGCATCAATTCGACCTTGATCACCGACTTCATTGCCGAACTCTATGCCGCTCGCAATATGCTATCGAGCGAGGCATAGGGGCGTTGTCACGGCAACCGCGTGTCAGGGATCGCTGCGATAGATGCTGGGGATGAACACTTCGCAGATCAGCTACAAACGGCATCGGTTCCCACCCGAGATCATCGCCCACGCGCTGTGGCTGTATTCTCGATTTCCGCTGAGCCTGCATCATGTCGAAGAAATGCTGCTGGAGCGCGGCATTGTCGTTTCCTACTAGACAATCCGTCGGTGGGGAAAGAAGTTCAGGCTGGACTACGCCCGGCACCTGCGCCGCAAGCAGCCCAGTTGAAATGATATCTGGCACCTCGACGAAGTCGCCATCACGATCGCCGGCAAGAAGCATTGGTTATGGCGGGCCGTCAACCAGGACGGCTATGTGCTCGACGAGATCGTCCAGACCCGGCGCAACACCAAGGCCGCCAAGCACTTGCTGACACGGCTGTTGAAAAGCAGGGCCAGGTGCCGAAGCGCATGATCACCGACAAGCTCGGCTCCTATGGAGCAGCGCGGCGTCAGGTCATGATGGACATCGAGCACCGGTCGCACAAGGGCTTGAACAACAGAGCGGAGACTTCGCATGTGCCACTGCGAAAACGAGAGCGGATGATGCAAGGTTTTCGATCACCGGGGAGCCTCCAGCGTTTCGTCTCGACCTTCTCTGCAGCCCGCAATCTCTTCGTCCCGCCCCGTTCAAAACGCGCCCCCTTTCAGATCCATCTTCACCGCCTGAATGCCGTGGCGTAATGGAAAGCTGCTGCCGGCGTGATCGCCTGAAATCATTCCCAAAAGTCACAACCACAGCCCATCTCCGTCTATGTGACATCACCGCCGACGCAGGTCCGCAGCAGTACTTGTGCAAGAGATCATCGATTCAGGGTGGCGGCATCGGCTTGTCACTGAGTGTGCGCAAGTACGCGATCAGGTCGACCCGTTCGGTCTCGTCCGAGACACCAGGTATCTCCATCTTAACGCCCGGCGTGGTGAGCATGGGCCCGAAGAGATATCTGTTCAGGTCCTCTTACCTCCACACGCCTTCCCAGCCGAGCAAAGCGTCGGAGTAACGCATTTTTGCCATGGATGCCTTATCGCGGCCGACGACGCTCCACAAGTTCGGTCCGTTTTGTTCCCTCCCAGTGGCTCGGCATTGTGGCAACGGTCACACGCGCGGGTGAAGTAGGTCCGGCCTTTCTCGACATCGGCAGAAGCCAACTTCGTTGAGATCGGGGCCGGTGTTGGCAAGACGACGCCGTGCGACATGAGATAGTCGGCAACTTCGCGTTGCCCCTGGCGTTTTGCCAGATGGAGTGGTGTCTTGCCGCCGGGCTCGACTGTGCGGTCATGCAGCGCGCGCCAGGGGTATCCGAGGCGCTGCAATTGCTACGCGGCTACCTCTGCACACTCGAAAAGCATCCACTCAACGGTTCTGTGGAAGCCCGTGAGATCATCCGCCGGCACATCTTCGATCTCGTTTTGCTCGCCATCACACCGCACGGCCCTTTGGGACAGACCAGTATGAGCGCGGTCGTCGCCGCGCGCCTGGCCGCCATAGTCGACTACATCACGGATTGACGGCAATCGTGGCATTCGCTCGCTCCGCGTCCGGCGGATTGGCGGCAGCGCCAGCTAAAGACGAGTAACGAAGGCCGCGGGGTGCGATTACCGATGAAGGCACGCCGTGATCAAAGACCCGATCCGGAGAAACGTCACTGCGAAGCACTTTCCGATACATCGGGCACGATGATGTAGCCTTGATCGATCAGTTGCAGCCTCGTTTCCTCGAAATGCCGCTTGAAGCCGCTCTTGATTTGCTCGGGTGGGTATCGCCAGCCATTCGCAAAGGCACGGCGCAAGAGATCGGAATAGACGCGGTCGCTGGCAAGCCTTACCGCTTCTATGGAGATTGGCGTTCCCACTGGCGTCGTTTCGCCGGAGAGACTTGGCGCGGTCGAAAGAGCCAGCACCAGTATGCCGGCGACTGCGGATGACTTTCTCATGGATGCCTCCTGACATTTTGCCTGGCCTGGACAGTGAACCGGGCAACGTGTTGTGGATCCGTGGATGCTAGGAGCGGCAACGACTTGGCGGGATCGTACAGATGGAGTGTTTTTGGTGTCGCATCTGTAGTATTTTCGCTGTGTCGCGAAATCGGTACGTTCCCGACCATACGCGCCGCGGATCGGAATGACGCAATGCTTGACGCAGTCGGCAATCCTCTGACCGGGCTTTCGGACCGGGAGCGGGTGGTCGCTGCGAAATTCGCCGAAGGCATGACCTATCGTGAGATCGGCGAGACGCTGTTCATCGCGCCGACCACCGTTCGAACCCATCTCTCGGTGGTCTATCGAAAGCTTGGCGTTCGCAGCAAAGTGGCGTTGGCAAGCCTGCTCTCGAGTGAGAGCCGGCAAGAGTCCGGACAAGCTCGTTTCGAGGGTCTGTCGCCCGGCGGCTTCGGGCCACCGGTCATCGCCGTCCTGCCCTTTGAAAATTTGAGCTCGGACGAGCGTTGGGGAAGGCTGGCCGACGGTTTGTCCGCCGATATTATTGTCGATCTCGCGCGTTACTCCGCCCTTGCGGTGATTGCCCGCCAGACGATGCTGATGTTCAAGGGAAGGCGCGATGATCTGCGCTCCATCGGTCGGGAGTTGAATGCCGACTATTTGCTCGAAGGGAGCCTTCAGGCTACCGGCGAGCAGTTCCGCATTTCGGTGCAGCTTGTCGATGTGAGGAGTGGTGCCGGTCTTTGGGCGGCGCGATACGATCAATCGGCCGACAATCTGTTTGCTACGCAAGACATGGTCACCGAGAACGTCGTCAATGTCCTTGTCAGCTGCTGCGGCAAGCTTGCCCACCTTGGACGGGATGTCATCCGGCGCAAGCCGCCCGCCAGCCTGGGTGCCTATGACTACTATCTGCTCGGCGTCGAACAGCACAATGTGTTCACCCGCACCTCGAACGTGGAAGCAATCCGTCTCTTGTCGCGCGCAGTCGAACTCGACCCGGGGCTGGCGCGAGCCTGGTTGACGTTGGGATTTTCTTACGCCGTCGAAGCCTGGTACGCGAGTAATCCATCCGTCTCGCTGGAACGCTGGTACTCGTGCATGGAACAAGCTCTTTTGCTCGATCCGGGAGACAGCATGGCCCGTCAGGGCATGGCCGACATTCGCGCGGCGCGAGGCGACTTGGGAGCCGCTGCCGAGGAACTCGATCGCGCTTTGGCCGCCGCTCCAAACGATGCCGATACGCTGGCGATGATTGCCGGAAGCCGAGCACTGGTGACAGGTGATCCGCAGCAGGGCTGCGTGTTGATCCAGAGGGCTCTACGTCTCAACCCGCTAGCTCCGCTCTGGTACTTCAGCATGCTTGGTCGCACGAATTTCGTGGTCGGGCGCTACCGGGAGAGCGTCGTGGCGTTCCAGCAGAGCCCGCCCGACTCGCCGGCCACCCTGTTGTTCCAGTCGATGGGACATGCGATGCTCGACGAAGTACCACAGGCCGCGAAGATCGCCGCCCGATTGGCGAGCGAATTCCCCGGCTTTACCGTCGAGGGGTTCATCAGAACCTATCCGGTCACCAATCCTCCCGCGCTTGTCGCCATCCGCGAAGGTGCACGGCGGGCCGGATTGAGATAGCTTCTCCGCTAGCGCTTGCGGCCGGAGCCAGTTCTTGGATTGCGCTCCATTTCTTGCCAGCTTTCATCGATGATGCAAAATCGCACTCGTCAGAAAGACAGTTTCTGAAGGCCGCCTGAAGAAGCACTGGAAATGTGGGTCAGGATCGCGACCTTATCGACCGTTCGTCTGTACGTCAGGATTTGGCGCTCCTTTCTCGTTCCAATCGGCGAGAGGGAAGGCAAAAAAACACCCAACCAAGTCGATTGACGCTCATTTAGGGCGTTCTCGAGGGCGGATGTTCGAACCAGCGGGACGCGCCATTTCGCGCCATTCGAGTCGCGCCTCCTAAGCCGACCTTCACGCACTGGCCGGAGTCGACCCTAAGCGGAAGCTCGCTTGCTCCGGGTCAATTCACGGCCATGACCCTTCGTCGACGTTCAAACCTTGCATTCTGAACGGCTGCTCAGGGTCATCAGTTCCGGCTCCGGAAGGACATTCTTGCGCCGCCATTTCCCGACATGTCTGGTCCTATTAAATTGGACCTTCAGGCTGAGGCCGAATCGACTCTTCTCGGACCCGTTTTCACGCGACCATGATGGGCTTTTGGTGTATGATTGTACTTTCATACAGGAGGGGGACGTGGACGTCGCCACCTGGCTTCGCGGTATCGGCCTGGGACAATACGAGAAGGCCTTCCGCGACAACGATATTAGTGAAGAGGTTCTTGCCCACCTGACGGCCGAGGATTTGACGGGAATCGGCGTGACCTCCGTCGGCCACCGGCGCAAGCTGCTCGATGCGATTGCCTCACTGGCCCTGGGTTCGAGGTCGGCGCCCATTGGCGCATCCGCATCGCTGAAGACGGCGCTGCCTTTATCCGCCCCGACAGAGGCAGAGCGGCGGCAGCTCACGGTGATGTTCGTCGACCTCGTCGGGTCGACCGAGCTAAGCCATCAGCTCGACCCCGAAGAGCTGCGGGCGGTGATGCGGAGTTACCGAAGCGCGGTAACCGAAGAAGTGGACCGTTTCGGGGGGCACGTCGCCAAGTTCTTGGGCGATGGCATTCTTGCATATTTCGGCTGGCCGAAGGCACAAGAGGACGCGGCTGAACGGGCGGTCAAGGCTGCCCTTCGCATTGTGGCGGCAGCTGGTGGAATCAAGACGCAAGAGGTTCCTCACCTTCGTGCACGCATCGGCATTGCCACAGGGTTGGTGGTCATCGGAAGCCTAGGGGGAGGGGAGGCAGAGCGCCCGGACGAGATCGTCGGGGAGACGCCGAACCTCGCAGCACGGCTGCAGCAGGCCGCAGGGCCGGACCAGGTTGTGATTTCCGAAACCACCCGGCACCTCGTCGGAGGGATTTTCGACCTGGAGGACCTGGGAAGGCAGCCGATCAAGGGGATCGGCCCCTCGGTAGCCCTCTGGCGGGTCCACGGCATCGGGCGCAGTGAAAGTCGGTTCGAGGGACTTCACGGCACGATGCTCACGCCGTTCGTCGGCCGAGGCCGCGAGATCGATCTGCTGCTCGAGCGCTGGGGGCGGGTCAGGCGAACGATGGGCCAGTTTGTCCTCGTAACCGGGGAGCCCGGGATCGGAAAATCGCGACTGGTGCGCTTTCTCGGGGATCGACTGAGAGGGGACCGGCTCCAGGAAATCCATTTCGACGCCTCGCCGTACTACGCGAACTCGGCGCTACGGCCCGTCATCTCGGAAATCCGGCGCTCCGCGGAGTTTGCAAGCATTGACCCGGGCGAAACACAGCTCAGGAAGCTCGAGCTTCTTCTGGGAAGGGCTTTGTCCGATACCAGCGGCGCCATCCCTGTCATCGCCGATCTGCTCGGCGTTCGAACCGGCGAGCAGCATTCGTTACGTGATCTGACCCCTCAGCAGAGGAAGGCCATGACGTTTGCAGCGCTGCTGAACTGGGTTGAGGGGCTCGCGACGCGGCATCCGCTGCTCGTGGTCGTCGAGGACGCACAATGGCTTGACCCGACGACGCTGGAACTGGTCGATCGGATCAACGATCGGATCGCCCAATTGCCAGTGCTGCTGCTCGTCACTTTCCGGCCGGAGTTCAAGCCGGCCTGGAGCGGCGCACACGTTGACTGGATCGTGCTCGAACGGCTCGATCCGATTGAGGCGGCCGCAGTGGCCGAGGCCGTTGCGGGCAAGCGTCTTCCGCAGGAAGTCTTGAACGAGATCGTCGCGCACACCGACGGCATTCCGCTGTTCATCGAGGAATTGACCAAGGCGATGCGCGATCTCAACGTCCTTGTCGACGCAGGAGATCACTTCGACCTTTTGGGATCTCTGCCTGCAGTCACGGTTCCCGTGACACTTCAGGACGCGCTGATGGCTCGGCTCGACCGCCTGCCGCCCTCCGCAAGGCATGCCGCGCAAGTCGGTGCCGTGATTGGGCGGGAGTTCGATCGTGCGCTGCTGGCGAGCGTGAGCGACATGCCTGCCGGTGAACTGGAGACGGCGCTCTCGGAACTGATCGGAGCCGAGCTAATCTTGAGCGGCGGCACCGCGGCCAGCCCGGCACACATCTTCAAGCACGCTCTCATTCAGGACGCCGCCTACGAATCGCTCCTCAAAAGGCGCCGCCGGGAACTGCACGGCGCGATTGCCGACGCGCTGGTCAACAGATTCAAGGACACGGCCACAGCTCATCCCGAACTCGTCGCCGGCCACTACGGCAGGGCCGGGCTCGTCGGGAAGGCAGTGCCATATTATCAGGCTGCGGCACGCACGGCGATCATGCGCTCGGCGACAAAGGAAGCGCTGGACCAGCTCGATAACGGTCTCTCGCTTCTCGAAACGCTGCCGGAAGGCTTGGAGCGCAACCGATTTGAACTCGGGCTCCGCCTTGCGCTCGGGGATGCGCTCCGGGCGGCTAGGGGCACGGCGGCGGTCGAAACGAGCACCGCTTATGCTCGCGCCCGATTCCTGGCAGGGCAAACGGGAGCGGAGCGCGAGAACCTCCGGGCCAGCTACGGCGAGTTTCTCTGTTACTACAATCGCGCGGAGCTCGATCGCGCGCGCGAAGTCGCCAACGAGCTGATGCGCGCGGCGGCGCGCGCATACGGCGAGGGTGGCCCAATCGGAGTGGACGCAGCCGGATTCGTTGCCCTTTGGATGGGCGATTTTGCCACCGCACGCTCTTTCCTGGAGCAGCGGGTCTCGACAAGGGCACCTGACCTGGACCCTCTGCTCGGTGCCGACATCGCCGACGCCGGACCGAACCTCTACCTTGCCCGGACGCTGCTCATTCTGGGCTACCCCGAGCAGGGGTACCGGCGGTGCCGGCAGGGTCTGGAAACTGCGGAGAAAACGCGCCAGCCCTTCGCGATCGTGTTGGCTCTCGCCAACACGTGCGTCTACTACCACTTGTGCAAAGACTGGCTCGCCCTTCGGCGCGACAGCGAGCGCCTGATTGCTCTCGCGTCCGAAAAGGCCATGCCTGCAATGTTGAACAAGGGACGGGGCTTTCGAGCTGCCGCACTCATCGCTGAAGGAAATGCAACCGAAGGCCTCGAGACCCTCAAATCCTGCTACGAGCACGACGTGAACGCCGGTTACCTGGTGATGATGCCGTACTACGAGTCCATTCTGGCTGAGGCTTACCTTAGTAGTGGCAACGTTGAAAATGCGCGACGCGTGCTGGACGACGCGTTCGAGCGTGCGACTTCGACCGGCGAGCGTTGGTTTGATGCCGAGCTGTACCGACTGAAAGGGGAGTTTGCTTTGCGCGAGCCTGGTCGCGACGGCGACTTGGCGGCGGAATCTTTCGACAAGTCGGTAGAGACTGCCGGGGCGCAGGCCGCCAAATGGTGGGAGTTGCGAGCTGCGACGCAGCTCGCACGCCTGTGGGCAGAGCGAGGCGCCGGGGAGAAAGCCCACAGTTTTCTGACACCCGTTCGCGACTGGTTCACCGAGGGTTTCGAAACCGCCGACGTCAGAGAGGCCGAGGCCCTGCTCAGCGAGCTGGAGCGTGCTACGCTATATGACACGCCCTCGGTTCGGCGGGAATAGCCTTGGCCGTTAGTTGGTGGAAGGGGCAGCGCGTTCAACGGGCGCGGTCGCGCCAATTGCAGTCATTCCAGAACACACGTTTGACTGCCTGCTACTGGCGCACCTTACTCGTTCCAGTGGACGAGGCGAACAGCAACAAACCATCCATCTCGGCCATTGGCGGCAGCCAGTTGGTAGAGTTTGACCCTAGAACGCCAGCGTGTGAGACCACCGCCGCCGGGGCGAGCGCATGCCGGGTCGGCACCCACCGGGTTCATCGGCGGGCGGGGGCGGGATGGTTTGTGGGGCCCCGCATCAATGCGCGTGACCCCTCGCTCACAGACTGGATGATCGCGTTGAAGACGGTGATCACTATTGAACAGAAGCCGCCGATACCAGGACGAAGCCGCGGGTCTTGTTCTCGTTGTCGGAGTCCTGGGTGTTCATGGCATCGAAAAGCTCAGATGTCTTCACCCACACTGGAGGGTATTTATACCGTGCGACATCAAGGATGAGGAAGCGGTCTGATTTCCCATCATAGGCTGCTAGCGGCGAGATATGGCCGCCCTTCTCCTGTCTGATTGCCTTGCGGAGGTAGTTGACGATCACGAAATGGTTCGACTGGCCGAGATGGGAACTCGCCAGCTTGCGGAACTCGTCGACTGAGCTGTCGGCGGCATGATGGACTTCTGCCTTGACCGGCTGCGTCGCAAGAATTCCACCGATCTGATCGAGGGTCATACCTTTCTTCGCCAAAACATCTCGGGCGAGAATGGCGTCCGTTCGTTCATCGAGGACATTGTCCTGCGTGAAAGTGCGATATGGCTCGTACTCCGGAACCGAAGGCGCCGGTACATTGAGCGCGTTCAGCACCATGACGATGCTGGCGACACCGCAATAGGACTGTGTCTTCTGCGTCAGAAAGTTGCTTGCGAGAGGGAAATAGGCCTCCCGTGCATCGCTTTCGACGAAGTAGTTTTCGCCAATATCAGAACTAAAGCCGGCCAGATTGTCAGGAAGCTTCAGGGTTTCGGCGCTTGCGCTGGTGACGAACAGCCCCAATGCGACCACTGCCCCATGAACGAAGTGCTTAGACATGGCAACGTCTCCGCTGGGTGATCGTGCCACTATACCAGAAGGACGGGCGTGTATCACCATCCCCGTTCAGGGTCGAAGGTCGGGTTCGAGAGGAGGGGCCGTATCCGGCGCGCCCGGCCGACAACTTCGTTCAAAGTTCGGGATCTCCTCATGGCCGGCTGCTCTCGCCGCCAAAACCATCCAAATCGCTCTGAACGACCGAGTTCGACCCTTTTTGGCGGTCGTTCAATTGCGAGCGTCGCATGACGCGATCTGACCCAACGCGGACACTAGAGATTGGCGGCAATCGCAATTCTTCTGTCGCATCCTGCAAATGAATGCGACGGTGGGCCTGCTTACTTCCACCGATGAATGGCACGGGGCCCGATCTCACCCCGGCCGAAAGCATCGAGAAGGAACAAGTCATGCCCACCACCAAGCGCCGCGCACTGATCCTCATCTCGTCCGGCCGCCAGCTGCCGCTGGCCGAACCGGCCGACATCAAGTCGATCTCGACCGGGTTCTTCCTGGTCGAGATGGCTCAAGTGCTCAAGGAGTTCGAGAACGACTACGAGTTCACCTTCGCCACCCCCGACGGCAACGCCCCGCAACTCGACATCAACGGTATGGCCCTGTCCGTGCAATCCATCGAGAAGACCGGCGCCAAGACCATCCCCCTCCGTATGCAGCAGCGCCGCCGCTCGTTCGATGTCAACAGCTTCCGGCAGCGCCACCCCGAGTTGGTCGCCCGCCGCGAACAGGATGTCCAGTTGCTGGAGCGCCACATCGGCCGGATCCCGGTCTCCGAACTATTGCCGAACAGCGAGCCTGAGCTCGCCGAGTACCGCCCCGAACTGATCCGCCGCCTCGACAAGCTGCCCGAGGGCACCTTCCACTCGCTGCAGGAACTCGTCCTGCGTCACCGCGACCCGGCCGATCCGTTCACTTTCGCCGACTTTGACTTCATCCACACCCCCGGCGGTCACGCCCCCATGGTCGACTTCCGTGACAACCTGTGGCTCGGCGAAACCCTCCACGTAGCCCGGGAGAACGGCGTCATCATCTCGCTGATCTGCCACGCGCCCGTGGCGGTGACCTCCACTCGGCAGCGCATCGACGCGCAGGGCCACCCCTACCTCGTCAGCGACAACCCGTTCCTCGCCGCCACCATCTCGACCGTCCCCACGATCGGCGAGCTGTTCGCGCTGCGGTTCCTCTACCCACGCGTCCCCGGCAAGAGGACCCGAACCTCCTACTTTGTCGACACGGCCGTCAAGGAAGCTGGCTTCAAACTTGCGACGTCCCTCAACATCGCCGCCCCGCTACTGGCCTACGAGCCGTCCGTGCGGCTGCTCACCGGCAACGGCCCGCAGGCCATCGACCAGCAGGCCGCCAAGCTGCGCAGCGTCCTCACCGGCACCCGAGCCGCCCGGCGCGCCAGCGGCAAGCAGTTGAGCGAGCAACCGTTACCGTCCACCCTGCCGATCACACAGTGGGCGACCCGGTAGAGCAGATGGATCACTGGATCGGTGGCGGATTCGGGTACGCTGTGATCGAACTGGGGTCGGGCTAGACGACGATAGGACAGCGGCGCTCATATGCCGCCATTACGGGCGAGTGAAAGGCCTGCCATGACACGGCTACCAATCGACAAATGCAAAGTCCCACAGGCCTTTTGGCGCGCGGTAGAGCGGGCTGGCATCTCACCGGCGGCATTGTTGAGGCAAGCTCGATTGCCTGCGACGCTCCACATTTCCGAAGACGCTTGGGTCAACACCGCCCAATACTTCGACCTCTGGCAAGCACTGGAGGAGCTGTCGGGCGACCCCGCCATCGGGCTGCATATCAATGTGGCGGCAGATACAACGGTCCATCCCCCCGCGACCATGTCGGCCTTCTTCGCCAAGGATTTCCGCGACGGCCTCAACCGTCTTGCCAGGTTCAAGCGGCTTTGCACACCGGAAGAGCTGCACGTTATAGAACGTGATGGTGAGGCTTTTGTGAGCTTCTCCTGGATCCACGCCGTTGGCCCGGAGCCTGACGTAGCGGTCGATGTGACGTTTGCAGCAATCCTTGAACTGGGACGACGCGGAACAGGTCGTCACATCGTCCCGCTGCGAGTAGAAATGACCCGGGCAGGCCCAACCACCAGTGCACACAGGGAGTACTTCGGAGCGCCAATAACCTTCGGGGCGCCCAAGAACCAGCTGGTGCTGCGTGCCTATGATCTGGACCGACCATTCGCTGGGCACAACCCCGAGCTGCTCGCCATCCTGACACCGGCACTGTTGGCCTCACTCGACGAGATCGATGCGCAAAGCTCGTTGCCAGAACAGGTGAAGATTGTCCTGAAGCGGCGGTTGGCCAGCGGCAAGCCCGAACTTGCGGATGTGGCCAACGTCCTGGGGATGAGCGAACGCACGCTGCAGCGCCGTATTTCTGAATCTGGGACGAGCTTCAGGCTGCTACTGGAGGCTTCGCGCCAGGAGGTTGGTCGCGAAATGCTGGCCAGTGGCGCGAACGCGACCGATGAGATTGCCTATCTCCTGGGGTATCAGGATACCAGCTCGTTCTATCGCGCCTTCCGCGAATGGGAAGGCGTCACCCCCGCACGGTGGCGCGAGCAGAACACCGAGGCCTCTCGCCTAAATTAGAGATTGGCGCCCATCGCCAGTTTTCTGTCGCAACCTGCAAATGAACTCGACAGGGGGCCTGCCTACCTCAAGAGAAGTGCCCAATGGCACCCAAATCATGAGGTAGTTTAATGTCGAAAATCTGGTTCATCACCGGTGCTAATCGCGGCTTCGGCCGAATTTGGACGGAGGCAGCGCTCGCGCGCGGCGATAAGGTTGTTGCCACCAGCCGCAGGCCTGATGCGCTTCAGGACCTCGTCGAAAATTATGGCGACGCAATCCTTCCGCTAGAGCTGGACGTGACCGATCGCAATAGGGCCATCGCCACGGTCGTAGAGGCACTGGATGCTTTCGGACGACTCGACGTGGTCGTCAACAACGCCGGCTACGGCTTGTTTGGCGCTGTCGAGGAAGTGTCTGACAAGCAGGTCCGAGACCAGATGGAAGTGAACTTCTTTGGTGTCCTGAACGTCACGCAAGCCGTGCTGCCGCAGTTCCGCAAGCAGGGCAGCGGCCACCTTATCCAGGTCACCAGTATGGGCGGTGTAATGGCATTTCCCAATCTAGGCGGCTACCACGCATCGAAGTGGGCGGTCGAAGGTCTCACGGAGTCGCTTGTGCAGGAGGTTTCGAAGTTCGGCATCAAGGTCACCTTGGTCGAGCCTGGCGGCTACGAGACTGACTGGGCCGGCGCTTCCGCTGTCCATGCAGCACCGCTTCCCCAATACGATTTCATCCGGCAAGACATGATGGCTATGGCCGAGCGGATGCCGGCGAATTTCGTGGGCAACCCCGCTGCGACCGGCCCTGCGATCCTCAAACTTGTTGACGCACCGGAGCCACCCTTGCGGCTACTTCTCGGAGTTGCGCCAACCCTGATGATTGGGGACATCTATGCCAAGCGCCTTCAGACTTGGAAGGATTGGGAGCATGTGACAATCGCCGCAACTGGCAAGTAGTGCCAAGCAGCACCAGCCGCACCTGCCAACTGGAAATAGGGACGCCGCGAGTTGCGGCGCCCTTCAATAACAGCGTAGTCCGCAATTGGCGCTGCCTGCTCGTTCCGCTCGACGAGACAGACGGCAGAGAACCACCCAACCAAGCCGTTTGACCCGCACTGGCGGCTGCTGAGTAGGCGAAGTCCGCATCGCCTCGATCGCGCTAAGAGCGGACATGCGCCTTAGTCTTTCGTGAGAGGCAGCCGCCCAGTGTCATGACTAGCTCTAGGCGTGCGACCAGGCGCCTACTTCCGAACGGCTCACGATGACGCTACCCGCCTCGATTTCGCGCTGCATCCGCTGTCCCAAAGTTTCAATATCGACCTCAAAGGCCGTCGCAACGCCCCGGCTCTGGATTTCCGGCAGCATCGTGACAATGAGTTCGGCGGTCTGGTGTGACCAGTCGAAGCCGCCATTGGTTCCCCCAACAACCGCCTCCATACGCATTGAGGGCGCGGTCAATCCAGCCGCGCGGAATGCCGCATCGAGCTTGATACCCATATTGGCCTCGATACCGCTGCGCCGGAACGTCTCGATGATCCATCGACAGCATTGGTCGTAGGTCGGCGCCGGCGGGCTGGATCGACAGCCGTCCCAATCCGGCTCATGGAAGACGATGGTCCCTCCAGGCCGGAGATGACGAGCGACGCCACGCAGCATGGCCACAGGATCGGCTTGAAACATCAAGATGTAGCGGCCGATCACGGCGTCGAACGGTCGGTCGAACGAAAGTGCCGCGGGATCGCCTTCACGGAAGCTGACATTCTGGATCGGATGCGCCGCCGCACGCCGCTCCGCCGCCGCCAGGGCCGCTGGAGCCCGATCTGCGCCGATGACCTGACCTTCGCTGCCAACCATCTCGGAAACCAGGAATGTAACATCACCCGCGCCACAGCCCACGTCGAGCACGCGCATCCCGGGGCTCATGCCCGCAGAGAGCAAGATTCTTCGCGTGATCGGGTTAATGATGTCCGCCTGATGGCTGAGACGCCTGATCTCGCGATCGGAATGGACGAGAATATACGGGACGTGAACGTCGGCACCAGCGCCACCGGCGACTTCCATGGCCTGCCTCCCCTCATACGACTGTTCCCCAAATGGGGCATCGTGCTGGTCGACGACTATGCGCCGATGCCGCAGCCAGTCAACGAGACTCGCTGTCCACCTCAGCGCGAATGTCGCTTCAGGGTCACGACCGCCGGTTCCGCTAAAGGTCAGCTTTCGGGCCGCCAAATCGCCCCGGGGAAGGGTGGGTTCGGGTCATCGGCGTGAATTCGCCCTCGACGAACGAACTTCCGCTCGGGGTCGTCTTTGCCCGTTGGCGCGCTGTCGCAAATTTGGGCGCCGCCGCATCACGATTGGACCCTCAATCTTTCGCCATTCAACTCTGCTTGACCCCCCTAGCAACCGCGGCGCAGTGTTGCCATGCGTGCGTAATATGCGCAGTCCAATTGGGGTCGTCCTTGGTGAGTGCAGCGGACGTCAATACGGGCAGCCATCGTGACATCAAGCGCCAAGGATCTCATCGCCAAGGGCTATATCGGCGAACTGTCCACCCATTCGCGCGGCTCGACAGTCGAGGTCGCGATCGCGCGGATCGACCACAAACAGGCCGACCACAAGAGCGCGCCGAAACCGGCCTGCGGCGCGACCGATGCCGATATGCTCGATTTCGGCACGGGTTTCGACTGTTTCGACCCGGCGAGCGAAACGGCTCACCGACCGCTCGCCAGTGAAGTAGCGGCAAACCGCGAAAGACTTGTCGAGGCGATGCGCGCCGGCGGCTTCAACAATTATGCCCGCGAATGGTGGCATTTCACGCTGGAAAACGAGCCGTTTCCAAGAGAACGCTTCAACTTTCCCGTCGGCGCCGAGTAGCTCCGCCGGCCACCGTGGGATGAAACCCTCGTTGACCCTGCGCGGCCATTGCCGAAGGGCTGGCGGTTTCTAATTATCGCCTCCGGGAGCCCAGGATCCCGAGTCACGCTGTGTGAGGAAAAACATTCCTCATTTAGAGTAAAATAGGCGAAAAATTGCTTCACTAGGCCAAAAAAGGCAACATTGAATGCATCTAAATTCTATCAAATCGGTAGATTTGGCGCGAGTTCAACGGAGGCGGAAATGACCAAACCTCATTTCAGGAAACTGCTCGGCGCGCTGGTCGCCACATCTGTCCAGTTCGGCACGCTCGGTTTCGCGTTTGCCGATACCACCATTCTCAATGTGTCCTATGACCCGACGCGTGAGCTCTACAAGCAATTCGACCAGGCCTTCGCCGCTCACTGGGAGGGCGAGACGGGCGAGACCGTCACCGTCCAGCAGTCGCATGGCGGATCCGGCGCCCAGGCGCGCGCCGTGATCGACGGCCTCGACGCCGACGTGGTGACGCTGGGGCTGCAAGGCGACATCGACGCGATCGTCTCGAAAACGAAGAAGATCAATCCCGCCTGGCGGACGAAGTTCGAGAACAATTCGGCTCCTTATACCTCGACCATCGTCCTCCTCGTCCGCAAGGGCAACCCGAAGGGCATTCACGATTTTGGCGATCTCACAAAGGACAGCGTCCAGGTGATCACGTCCAATCCCAAGACCTCCGGTGGTGGCCGGTGGGCCTACCTCGCGGCCTGGGCCTGGGCCAACACCAACGATGGCGGCGATGAAGCCAAGACCAAGGAATTCGTCGGCAACCTCTATTCCCATGTTCCGGTGCTTGACACCGGCGCGCGTGGCTCTACCGTGACCTTCGCGCAAAAGGGCCTTGGCGACGTGCTGATCGCCTGGGAAAACGAGGCCTATCTGGCGCTGGACGAGTTCGGCGCCGATCAGTTCGAAATCGTCATCCCGCCGACCTCGATCCTCGCCGAACCGCCGGTCGCCGTGGTCGACGCCAATGTCGATGCCAAGGGCACACGCAAAGTTGCCGAAGCCTATCTGGGCTATCTCTATTCCAAGGAAGGCCAGACGATCATCGCCAAGAACCACTACCGTCCGGCGAAGCCCGACCTGGTGCCTGCGGAGGATCTCGCCAAACTGCCGGAAATCAAGCGGATCAGCATCGACGATCCAATTTTCGGCGGATGGACGAAGGCGCAGCCTTACCATTTCGGCGACGGTGGTATATTCGACCAGATCTACAAGCCAGCGCAGTAAGATAAAATCTAGATCAGGACGACACCCGCCAAGGCGGGGTGGCGGTTCAGACAGCCGAGCGTCATTCCGGGTTTCGGATTGACGCTCGGCTTCTCGCTTGCCTACCTCACGCCATCATCCTCATCCCCTCTCAGGGTTGGTCTGGCGATCGGCGGCGCTCGGCTGGACCGATTTCTGGGCGATCGTCACCGATCGCCGCACCATCAACGCGCTTGAAATCAGCTTCGGTACCGCCTTCATTGCCGCCGCCGTCAACGTCGTCTTCGGCACGATCGTCGCCTGGGTGCTGGTGCGCTACAGCTTTCCCGGCCGCCGCATCGTCGATGCCATGGTCGACCTGCCCTTCGCGCTGCCGACGGCGGTTGCCGGCATCGCGCTGACCGCGCTCTACGCGCCGAATGGCTGGGTCGGCAGCCTATTGGCGCCGCTCGGCATCAAGGTCGCCTACACGCCGCTCGGCATCGTCATCGCGCTGATCTTCATCGGTCTGCCTTTCGTCGTGCGCACCGTCCAGCCAATCATGGAGGAGATCGACAAGGAGGTCGAGGAAGTGGCCGCCACCCTTGGCGCCAACCGCTTCCAGATCATCGCCCGGGTTCTGCTTCCGGGCCTCGCGCCAGCCATTGTCACCGGCTTCGCGCTGGCCTTCGCGCGCGGCGTCGGCGAGTACGGTTCCGTCATCTTCATCGCCGGCAACCTGCCGTTCAAATCCGAGATCGCGCCGCTTCTGATCGTCATCCGGCTGGAGGAATATAATTACGCCGCGGCGACCGCGATAGCGGCGATCATGCTGGCGCTCTCCTTCGTCATGCTGCTGGTCATCAACCTGGTGCAGACCTGGAGCCGTAAACGCTATGGCTGACCCGGAGATCAAATCCTACGCGCCGCACCACGAAAGCCGGTCGCCGGCGGTGACCGAGAGCCGGCCGGCGCAAGCCGTGCTGATGGTGGTGACGTTTGCGTTCCTCGCCATTTTCCTGCTCCTGCCGCTGATCATCGTCTTCAACGAAGCTTTCGCCAAAGGTATCGAGGCCTACACGCAGGCGCTGGGCGAACCGGACACGCGCTCGGCGATCCGCCTGACGCTTCTGGTCGCGGCGATCTCGGTGCCGCTCAACATCGTCTTCGGTATTTCCGCCGCCTGGGCGATCGCCAAGTTCGAGTTCAAGGGCAAGGCGTTTCTGACCACACTGATCGACCTGCCGTTTTCGGTCTCCCCGGTCATTTCCGGCCTGGTCTATGTACTCCTCTTCGGCGCGCAAGGCCTGCTCGGCGCCTGGCTCAAGGCGCATGGCATCGTCATCCTGTTTGCCGTGCCGGGTATCGTGCTGGCCACCGTCTTCGTCACCTTCCCCTTCGTCGCCCGCGAATTGATCCCGCTGATGCAGGAACAGGGCAATGGCGACGAGGAGGCTGCCCTGTCGCTCGGGGCCAACGGCTGGCAGGCGTTCTGGTACGTGACGTTGCCCAACGTCAAATGGGGATTGCTCTACGGCGTGTTGCTGTGCAATGCCCGTGCCATGGGCGAGTTCGGAGCGGTCTCGGTCGTGTCGGGCCACATACGCGGGCTAACCAACACCATGCCGCTGCATGTTGAAATCCTTTATAACGAGTACAATGCCGCCGCCGCCTTTGCCGTCGCTTCGCTGCTTGCCGGCCTGGCGCTCGTCACGCTGGTCTTGAAAACACTTCTCGAGATGCGCTACGGCGCCGAGATCGCCGCGACGCGCGGACACTGACAAATGCATGTCGCCCAAAAGTGTGTAGCGGTTTTTGGACAACGACATGCATCGACAAAAAGAGACGGTTGATGGAAGTTCGCGTTGTCAACGTGCGCAAGGAGTTTGAGCGGTTTCCGGCGCTTCACGACATCTCGCTCGACATCAAGTCCGGCGAGTTGATCGCGTTGCTCGGACCTTCCGGTTCCGGCAAGACGACGCTGCTCAGGCTGATCGCCGGGCTCGAGCGGCCGACACGCGGAAAGATCTTCTTCGGCGAAGAGGATGCCTCCCAAAAGTCGATTCAGGAGCGCAATGTCGGCTTCGTCTTCCAGCACTACGCGCTGTTTCGCCACATGACGGTCGCCGACAATATCGGCTTCGGCCTCAAGGTCCGGCACGGGCCGTCACGCCCGTCGGCGAAGGAAATCCGCCGCCGCGCTTCGGAACTTCTCAACCTCGTTCAGCTTTCCGGTTTGGAAAAACGCTATCCGGCACAGCTTTCGGGCGGCCAGCGCCAGCGCGTGGCGCTAGCCCGCGCCATGGCGATCGAACCGGCCGTGCTTTTGCTCGACGAACCGTTCGGCGCGCTCGATGCGCAGGTGCGCCGCGAACTGCGCCGCTGGCTGCGCGACATCCACGATACGACCGGCCACACCACCGTTTTCGTCACCCATGACCAGGAAGAGGCGCTGGAGCTTGCCGACCGCGTCGTGGTGATGAGCCAGGGCCGCATCGAGCAGGTCGGCACCGCCGACGAGATCTACGACACACCGAATTCGCCGTTCGTTTATGGCTTTATCGGCGAATCGAGCTCGATCCCCGTCAAGGTCGAGGACGGCCAGGTCTGGATCGCCGACCGCCCGATCGGGCTGTCCGCGCCGCAGGCGCCGCAAGGCGCAGCGACGCTGTTCTTTCGCCCGCACGACGTCGATCTGGTGGAAGAATGCAACGGCTGCATCGCCGGCACGGTCGCCGCCAGCCGCCGCGTTGCCGATACCAGGCGGGTCGAGCTCGAAATCGGCGGCGAGCGCCAGCGGGTCGAGATCGAGCTGCCCGTCGATCATCCGGCGGCGCAGAAAAGTCGCGTGGCTTTTAGGCCGCGGCGCTGGAAGCTTTTTCCGGCTGCTTGATTACGAGGCGATTACCAACTTGTGCACAACAAGACGTTTCGGCCCGCTCTTTCAACGCGCCTTAGCGAGAGCACAAGGGTCATCGGATTTTTCGGGAAAGCCGCAAAGCCGTAGTGCTCGTAGAAGGCTTTCGCTTCGTCCGATATGGCGTGAACAAGAAGGCCGCGAATCCCGAGGATCGTCGCGGCGTAACGCGTGCGCAGAACGGCGTCTTCCAACAGCGCGGCGCCTAACCCCTTGCCTTGCCAGCTTGTGTCCACGCTGCTCGAATGTCGCGCGGTCGACGTCGAGCAGCCTGATGGAGCAGGTCTGCACGGCCTTGCCGTTCAAGATGGCTTTGGTCACCGCGATCACGTTCCCGGCGGAAACTCGCCGTCGGTTGTCTCCCATCCCTGAAAGGCATCCACGTCATCGACCGGAGCAAGCGCTGCGTCAGCGGATAGTGGTGTCGATGCACGCGTCTTTCGCCACAGCGGCGCCAAGAGCCACCATTCCCGGCGCTTCTCCAATACTGACCTTCGCGCGCTACGGCTTGAGGCGATTCGGAGCTGACCTTCAAAACATATAGCGAAGTAAAGAAAACAGCGGTATTTTGACCGATTGAAATCTCCTTGGGGGTGCTCATGGCTCTAGATGTCATTGGTGCAGGCCTGGGTCGCACTGGCACATATTCGCTGAAGCTCGCGTTGGAGCATCTTGGGTTCGGGCCGTGTCATCACATGGCAGATGTCCACGCCAATCCCGAGCAGAAGGCGCTGTGGCGCGCCGCCGGACAGGGACAACTCCCGACCTGGGATGCGGCATATGCCGGCTATCTTTCCGCGGTCGATTGGCCAACGGCGCATTTTTGGCGCGAAGTGAGTGACCACTACCCTCATGCAAAGGTTATCCTGACAGTTCGTGACCCGGAAGCCTGGTATGACAGCATGGCGCAAACAATAGGGCTCACGATGGATGCTGCTACCAATGATCCACAGTCGTTTGGTGTGGCGGTGGTTGGAAACACTGTCTTTGGCGGTCGATTTGATAACCGTGATCACGCAATCGCTGTCTATGAAGCACATAACGCTACCGTGAAATCAACGCTGCCGCCTGAACGCCTTCTCACGTATCAGGTCTCCGAAGGGTGGGAGCCGCTTTGTGCCTTTCTCGATGTACAGTTGCCTTCCGAACCGTTTCCACGCACCAATTCGACTGCCGAATTTCGTGCTCGCATAGGGCGCTGAACGGCGGTTTTCCACCCCGGCCGGACCTTCCCGAGCCTCATCAGGCAATCTGATGTCTGAACGCACCAACCGACCACGTGCGCCAGTAGCAGTCATCCGATCGGACGAATTGAATGACCGCTTTGGCTAGTTCGGTTCGAATTCTTTTGCTCCAGGATGTGTTCCGCCGAACCAACCACGTAGGCAGCTGGTACAATAGCAATAACTGCAGGCCGGGGGTACGCGTCCGAGGAGGGCCGGTGCGTACGTCGCTGCGAAAGCGGCCAATTGGACCCACAATCAGCGAACATTCATGTTCGTCTGAGCGCCGATACGTCTCACAGTGGCCCTATGAACTCGGAAGATGCGAGCAATCTCAGCCGCGGGTGGACCATCATTCAGCATGCCGATGATTTCGGAGCGCTGATCGGACGTGAGTTTTGGGCGATGACCACCTTTTCGCCCGCGCTCCTGGCCCCTTGAAGCCCGCCATGGTGCGTTCCCGTACGATGGCTCGCTCGAATTCGGCGAAGGAACCGAGCATCAGCATCATCATGCGGCCTGCCGTCGTGGTCGTGCCGATTGCCTCGGTCAGTGAGCAGAACCCGGCGCCGGCGGCCTCGATCTTCTCAAGGATAAGGAGCAGGTCTTTGAGTGACCGCATCAGTCGGTCTGGTTTCCGGACAACCACGATGTCGCCTTCATCGAGCTCGCCAAGAAGCCGATGGAGCTCGGGTCGATCCCAGCGTCCTCCAGGTGCTCGCTCCTCCGCGAGCCGCTTGCAGCCGGCGGCTTTGGCACCGCAGACAGGCCTACGCGCTTCTCTGGAAGCCATACTTGGCCTACTCTGTCAGGGGATCAGATGGGGTCGCTCGTCACGAAAACGACGACCAAGGATCGAAGAAATCGCTGGGCCGTCAGGCGCAGCGCGATATTTGGAGATAACGATGAATTTCACGGACAGGCGCCTCTGGTACGGTGTGGCAGCCGTGATCGTGGTGCTGTTTGTGATCGGGTATGCGGCTGGGTGGTTTGGGGGCACACCGCCACCAGCGCCACAGCAGTAAGCGTACTCTGGTTGCGGTTGCCCGGTTTCGTGGACGATGCGAATTGGAGGCGTTTGTCGTCCAAAGAACTGCAAGCGCCTTAGGCTCCAAAGAGATGCGCTAAACATCTTGGATTCGAACGCGCAGCAGTTTTGCCGAATTCAGGAACACCAGGACATCTGGCCCCAAGTGCAAAATCGCTGCCTGGATAGGACCGATCCAGCCCATGAGCGCTGCGGCAATGCCCAAAACGTGCACAACACCGACACCGACAAAGATATTTTCCTGAATTGTCCGGTAAGCGCGTCGCGCAATCGCGCGCGCGCTGACAATTCTTGCCAGGTCATCCTTCATCAATGCGATGTCGGCGGCTTCCAGCGCTGCCTGCGTGCCGCCGCCGCCCATCGCAATGCCGACATCGGCGCGTGCCAGCGCCGGCGCGTCGTTGATCCCGTCGCCGACCATCGCCACGCGATGGCCCTGCTTTTGCAGTTCGGCGATGGCGGCGACCTTGTCCTGCGGCATCAGATTGGCACGCACTTCATCCACGCCGAGCTCGTTGGCGATGGTCCGCGCTGTGGCCTCATTGTCACCCGTCACCATCACCATGCGCTTGACCCCGGTTGCACGGAGCTTTGCCAGCGCTTCGCGCGCACCTGGTCGCAATGTGTCGGCAATCAGAATCACACCCGCGAATTTCCCATCGACCGCGACGTGAACCGGCGTCTGTCCGCCCTTTTCGATCGCATCGGAAAGCGGCACGCCGGCCTCGCGCAGCAACGATGCATTCCCGACCAGCACGGTGCGTCCGGAGACCGTCGCCTTCACACCGCGCGCCTGCAACTGCTCGTACTGCTCCGGTTCCGGGACATCGATTTTCATCCGGGCGGCATAGTTGACGACCGCTTTCGCCAAGGGGTGAGCGGAGCGCCGATCGGCGGCGGCGGCAAGGCTGAGCAGATCAGCTTCCGAAAGCGTGCCGTCCTGCATCTCCACGCCGACAACCTCGGGCTTGTTCGCCGTCAGGGTGCCTGTCTTGTCGAACACCAGGACGTCGACCTTGGCCAAAGACTCCAGATAGACGCCCCCCTTGACCAGAATTCCACTGCGTGCGGCTCGCGCAATGGCTGCGATAATCACCAGAGGAGTCGCCAATCCGAGTTCGGCAGGCGATGTGAAAATCAGCAGAGTGACGATCATCCGAACGTCGCGGGTATAAAGATAAACCGCAACGAGGAAGATCAGCACGACCGGGATCAGCCATGACGCGACCTTATCCGCCAGTTTCTGGACGGGTGCCTGTTCCGCTTCGGCATTCTCGACCAGACTGATGATGCGGGCAAAGGTGGTGTCGGCACCAACCTTCTCGGTCTCGATGTCGAGGGCGCCGGATTCGACGAAGGTTCCGGCAAAGACATCGGCGCCGTCGGTTTTGTCGTTCGGAATGCTCTCTCCTGTAATCGATGCTTCGTTGACCGAAGCCGCTCCACCGACGACGATGCCGTCGACCGGAATCTTCTCGCCGGCCCGCACCAAGACAACATCGCCCGCGCGCAAATTTTCGATCGGGACCATGCGTTCGCCACCTGCGTCCCGCACAAGTGCCACCTGGGGCACCGAGCCGATCAGGTCTTTGATCGAGGCTCGCGCACGATCCATATTCACATCGGCAATGAACTCCGCGATCAGAATGATCACCATGAGGACCGCGCCGGCGACGGTCTCGCCTCCGATCAGCGCTACCACCGTAGCGATGGTGACGAATATCTCGGTACCGATCTTGCGCTCTTTTACCAGGTCAACGGCGCCGGTTTTGACAAGCGGATACAAGCCGATGGCAACCGCCCCCCACAAAGCTTGAATGGGAATCAGCTGTTGCCAGTACAGAAAGGCCATCAGGCCGGTAAATATAATGCGAGCGACTTCGGTCCAACGTTCGCGTGTCATCAACACTCGCCAACCCGATGGAACAGCCTTAGCCGCCGGCTCAACGCTTTCGGTGGCTGCTGTCTCGGATTTCATGATTGGCTCGCTATCTGGATTGCGGTCTTGGCTTGAAGCGTGAGCGCATCAGGATCGTGTCCCAGGGAGTGGTGTAGTTGACGGCTTGGTCGCCGCACCTTCCGGCATGGGCCGGGAATGATCAGCGCGCCACAGCAGGCTGATGAGCGGATCATCGCTCATTTGGCTGCTGGTTTCCAGCGTAATGTATCTCGCCCGCTGCACGGCCCATTCATCGTTCTGCTCGAGCAGGATCGCGCCAACCAGACGGACGATAGCATCATCATTTGGGAAGATGCCGATGACCTCGGTGCGCCGCTTGACCTCGCCGTTGAGGCGCTCGATCGGGTTGGTAACCGGTATGATCATGACGGTGCCATCTGATCCCCCGCTGGAGATGCGAGATTTTCAGCGCATGTGTGACCATCCGGGACAGCGGCACCGGGAGCACGCCAAGGTGCGGGCAGGCCGATGTATTCGATAAGCTGCGAGCTCGCGTTAGTAGCTGGCCGCCCCTGCGACCTGCCCGGTTGCGCCGAGAGCGCGGATCCGTAGGTGTCGCGTCGCCCGCCGGCTCCCGATTGTTCAAGGAGAGAGGGGGCAATGACGTGTAATTGGAATGGCTATCCACCGCACCTTTGCGGAAGTGGTTTTCTGCGAAGATGGCCGGCTGCGCCATCACGGAGGGGTCGACATGACCCGCTCCGGACTGGAGGGATTTGGCCGCAGCTTGAACAGGACGGACGAGGTCGTTGTCGAGGTGACCGGCAACGCCATGGGGGTGGTGCGAGTGCTTTCGCCTTTCGTCGACCGGGTGATGGTGCATCAGTGTCAGTCACGTTGGATCACGCAGGATACAGTTGGTTCGCGGGCACCGGCGACCTCGACGAGGCCATGGCGGCCTGTTCATGGCCTATGTTCTGAGCCCATCTACCTCCGATGTTTCTTGCCGCCCCGTGGGAGAGTTCCTTCGTGCGAGCAGTTTGTCGATCCGCCGGCCATCCATGTCCACGATCTTGAAATGCCAGCCGCCATAATCAAAATGTTCCCCGACCTCAGGCAGATGCCCTAGTCGAAACAGGGCAAATCCTGCGATCGTATGGAAGTCGCCTTCAGTTGGCCGTGCTCGAAAACCAAGGCGATCGAACGCGTCCTGGGCCGACATCATACCATCCACGAGAAGGGAGCCGTCTTCACGCTCGACGACATCCGGCTCTTCGCCTTCGATGTTGGGCAGGTCGCCGGCGATGGCTTCGAGCAAATCGGTCTGGGTAACAATTCCTTCCAGACTTCCGTACTCGTCGAGGACCATTGCTATGCGGACGGGCGCCTTCCTGAACTGCTCCAGCACTTTGAAAATCGGCGTTGATTCATGAACGACGAGCGGCTCACGGATGATCGCCATCGGATCGAGAACCTGCCCGTCAAGAACCTGGTCGAGCATGTCCTTCTTCAGAACCATGCCGAGCAGTTCATCGATACCGCCCTTGCCAACAAGGAGCTGCTCATGGCGGCAATCGCGGATCGTACGAAGAGTCTCGGTTCGGTCATCATTCACGTCGATCCAGTCGATATCCGGCCGAGGCGTCATGATGTCACTGATGCGGCGCTCGCCGATATTGAAGACCCGCTCGACCATCTCCCGCTGCGCCTGCTGCAACAGGCCGCCTTCCTGACTGGCCGAGATCAGAAGCTTCAGCTCGTCTGGCGAGTGCAATGAATCCTCACCGGTTCCCGGGCGCAGGCCGCAGAGTCGCAGAACGAGGTTGCCGAGACCATTCAGCATTAGAATCGCCGGCCTGAGCAGAAAGAGGAACAGACCGAGCGGACGCACGACCCAGAGCGCAGTGTCTTCGCTGCGCTGGAGCGCCAGACTCTTTGGTGCGAGCTCGCCAAGCACGATGTGAAGCGCGGTGATGATGATGAAAGCGATCGCGACGGCGACAGTGTGTGAGCCCGCAGTCGCCAACGACCCGAGCAGCCCGATCAAGAGAGGCTCGACGAGATGCGCGAGAGCAGGTTCGCCGATCCAGCCGAGTGCCAGCGATGAAATGGTGATGCCGAGCTGGGTCGCCGCCAGATTGGCATCGAGATTGTCGACGGCCCGCTGGAGCGCTGCCGCGTTCAGCCGCCCAGCCGCAGCGAGTTCGGCAACTCGGCTTCGGCGCACGGCGACCAGGGAAAACTCGGCGGCGACAAAGAAGCCGTTTGCGGCCACGAGTAGGAGGACCGACAAGATTCCAAGAATGTCGCTCAAACTGCCATCGCCTGTCGGCATCATATCCTCTTAATGACGCAATTGGATACTTCTCTGAAGCGCAAATGATGGCATTGCGCAATCGCTATCAGCATACGATCGCCAGAAGCATAATCCCCTGATGGCGATGGTGGTGCATCTACTAGCGACTGATCACGGTGCGGTCGAATACGTTGAATGCGGCAAAGTGCGCGGTCCAGCCTGGCTTGCAGCGCGGGTCATGTACCGACGCGCCCCGTTCTTGGCGTGTATGCGCAGATCACATGAAGGCAGACGCCATCACGCAGCCCGTCGATAAAGCTCAAATGATTGGGCTTGAACTGCTGACGGTAACAGGGCTGAAGCCAACGCGTGATCTGCAGATGATGTCAAGCGCCTCTCCGCAAAGAGGTGACGCTTGATAGGCGGCTGCTTCCGTGCAAATGCTCCGGCATGCGAATTCTCCTCGTCGAAGACACGCGCGACGTTGGCGAGGCTATCAGCCGCCGCTTCGAAACGATCGGCCACGCAGTCGATTGGGAGACGGACGGCCGTGCTGCCGCAGAGATCCTCGATTTCACCTCCTACGATCTCGTCATCCTCGACGTCATGCTGCCCAGCCTCGACGGGTTCGAAATCGTTCGACGGCTCCGGCAGGCAAGGAATACGACCCCGGTTCTGATGTTGACGGCCCGTTCCGAGATAGAGGACCGCGTTGGCGCGCTCGATCTCGGCGCCGACGACTATCTGGTCAAACCGTTCGATTTCCGGGAATTGGAAGCGCGCGCCCGTGTTCTGCTCCGGCGGAAAAGCGGCGAGGCGACCAACATCGTACAGTGTGGCGATGTCGTGCTCGACCGCGGCAGCCGCTCAGTGCGAGTAGGCAGGCGCGAGGTGCAATTGAAACGACGCGAGATGACGTTGCTTGAGATACTGGCCTCGCGGCCAGGCCGCGTCTTCAGCAAAGATGAACTTATCGATCAGCTTTTCGGGTTTGACGAGCCGGCCAATCAGAACGCGATCGAACTTTATGTCGGGCGGCTGCGCAAGAAGCTGGAAGGCGCCAAGGCGCAGATCGTTACCGTGCGGGGCGTGGGATATCAGCTGGCTTCCGATGATACCGGCTGAGCCTTCCCTTTTCACGCGCCTGGCGGTCCGCATATCGCTGGTGCTGGGCCTGGGTGCGGCTCTTCTGGTGAGTGCGGCGTCGTACTACGCACGTACCGCCGCCGATAACGCCTATGACCGGCTTCTGCTTGGTGCGGCCATCCAGATGGCAGACAGCCTTACGGTTGAATCCGGTTCGCTCATCATCAACCTGCCGGTA
This sequence comes from Mesorhizobium sp. M0960, assembly GCF_040319055.1. Classification (NCBI taxonomy): domain Bacteria; kingdom Pseudomonadati; phylum Pseudomonadota; class Alphaproteobacteria; order Hyphomicrobiales; family Phyllobacteriaceae; genus Mesorhizobium; species Mesorhizobium sp. M0960. The sequence goes on from NZ_JAMYNN010000021.1 coordinate 64,122, forward strand.
TCAGCTTTTGAACTCCTGGGCCTCGCCAGCCGCGATCGCATCTTCTATCGCGTGATCGGCCCTTCCGGCGCGACGCTGACAGGTTATTCCGATCTGCAAACAGAAGTTGATCTGGCCGCAATACACGATGTCCCGGTATTGGAATCGGCGCATTATCGCGGCGAACCGGTTCGGATTGCGGTGGTGGCGCGCGCACTGTCCGATCCAGCCGTATCCGGTTGGGCGCATGTCATCGTTGGGCAGACCACGGAAGCCCGCCGCGCGCTCGCGAGTGAATTGACTCTCAGGGCGACCATCCTCCTGGCGATCATGAGCATATTGGCATTGGCTGGAGCGATGATTGCTATTCGCTATTCTCTGCAACCGGTCAAGCATCTCGGAGCGACGCTCCGCCGTCGCGATCCACAAGACCTGACGCCGGTAACGGTCGTCGTACCGAGAGAATTGCGGCCCTTCGTTACTTCCATCAATTATTTCATGAGTCGGCTCGACGAGCGCGTGAAACTCCTGCAGCGCTTCATCGCCGACGCGGCGCACCAGATCAGAACGCCGCTGACAGCGCTAACGGCGCAGCTCGATCTGTTGAGTCAAGCCAAGCTGGACAAGTCGAGCCGCCAGCATCTCGATCGCGTACAGCAGCGCGCCAGCGAACTTGCGCGCCTGACCAACCAGTTGCTCAGCCACGCCATGGTCATCCATCGTGCCGATTCCGTGCAGCTTCAGCCGCACGGTCTGGCAGATGTCGCACGGCGCGCTTTCCGTGCGGCGGTTCCGATAACTATCGATCCGGACATCATCGTCTCCTTCGAGGCGCCTGACGACGAGCCGGTCGTGCTTGCGGACGCCGTCAGCCTTCGCGAAGCGATCGTCAATATCATCGACAATGCCTTGCGCCATGGAGTGGTGTCGCGCCTTGAGGTCAGAGTACGCAGCGACGGTACGCGTGCCCATCTCGAGGTCGAAGATGACGGACCGGGCATTCCGCCGGGCGAGTGGGAGCGGGTCACGCAGCGCTTCGAAACGTCCAAATCTCATGACGGCAGCGCAGGTCTTGGTTTCGCCATCGCGTCGGAGGTTGCGGCGGCTCACGGTGGCGCGCTGACCTTTCGCGAGACAAGCAAGGATGGCGGGAAGGGCACGCAAGGGTTCACCGTCACCTTGACGTTGCCCATCGCCACGGAGAAGACCCGATGATAGCGGGAACATTGCCGACATTCGGTTTGATGGCTGCGGTCGTCTTATGCATCGGTCACGCGGCAAGAGCGGCTGAAGGAAGCAGCGCATTTTTCCCTTCGTCTCAGCCGGAGAAGGACCGACTGTCGATCCACGCCGCGACCGATCTGGCGGCTATGGAACCACTGATCCGGGATTTTCAGTCCGTTTTCCCCAACGTGGCAGTCGACTATGTTGAATATGTCACCAACGACTTGCAAAGGAGTGCCAGTGAAGCCTGTCGGACGGACGCGGTGCTGGGCGACATCTTGTTGTCTCCGTCGGTCGACCAACTCGTGAAGCTCGCCAATGACGGCTGCGCGGCGCCGCACGTGTCGGCCGAAACCGCGCATGTCGCCAATTGGGCAAACTGGCGCGACGAGGTATTCGGCTTTACCTACGAACCGGCCGTCTTCGTCTATAACGCCCGCCTCGTGCCGTCCGGCGACGTACCGCGCACCCACATCGAACTCGCCGATCTTCTCAGGCGGCGGATCGATTTTTATCGCGGACGGGTCGGAACGTTCGACATCCGACTTTCGGGCATCGGCTACCTATTGGCGTTCAGTGATGCGCGGCAGACGACGGCGGTCTACGGTCGGCTTCTGGAAAGCATGAGCCGAGCGGAAACTGTGGTGCGTTGTTGCACCGCGGAGACCCTTCAGGACGTTGCAAACGGGAGCCTATATATAGGCTACAATATGATCGGGTCATATGCCTACGCCGCGGCCAGGGGCAATTCCGATTTGAGGGTCGTTGTCCCGCGGGACTATGCGCTGATACTCAGTCGTGGCGCGCTCATTCCGAAGACGGCGCCGAATATGGGCGTTGCCAATCGATTTCTCGACTACCTTCTGTCAGCCCGGGGACAGAAGGTTGCCAGGGATAGCGCCTTCTTCTTTGCCGAGAACGGGCAATTGCCTGAGGGAGCGGACGGCCCCGAAAAACTTGGGGAGTCTGGTATCGCGCGCGCCATACGCATCGGCCCTGCGTTACTTGCCGTACAGGACGAGGCGTTGCGCCGCCGCTTCATCGAGGATTGGAGCAAGTCCATGATCGATGCGCAGGGCCAGCGACCGTGACGCGTAGGATGCCGCCCCAAGATTTCAAAAATTCGGCAATACGTCGATGTGGCCGATCCGGCTGTCGTCGACAATCTGATCACGACCCATCGGGCCTAGTCGGCTGAGCAAACCTCGACATCGCCGTGACAGGTTGGTGACAGGTCAGGATGATACTCGCCTTTGTGCCTGGAGGAGTACGATTTAGGCGAACTTGGAGGAGACCCTAATGAAAAATCGTCTTGCGACGATGATGGCCGCGTTTTCGCTGTCAGCCGCTTTCGCGACGCTTGCCGCCGCTGCCGAGATCCCCGCCGGGTATCCGGAGAACTACAAGGATCTGGTGGCCGCCGCCACCGCGGAAGGACACCTCAGCATCTATTCGACGACCGATGCGGCGCTGGTCCAACCCTTGCTCAAGGACTTCGAAGCAGCATTCCCCGGCATCGCCGTCGAATATTCCGACCTCAATTCCACCGAACTCTACAATCGCGTCATTGCCGAAACCGCTTCGGGCCAAGGCACGGCAGATGTCGCATGGTCTTCGGCTCCGGATCTGCAGATCAAACTTGCCTCAGACGGCTATGCGCAGGAATACAAATCCGTGGAGGCGGCCCACCTTCCGGCCTGGGCGTCCTACAAGGACATGGTCTATGGTACCACCGCCGACCCGGTGACTTTCGTCTACAACAAGCGTCTCGTGCCTGAAGGCGATGTTCCCGCAACCCACGCCGATCTTCTCAAGCTGATGACCGGGAAGACCGCAGAATATGATGGCAAGATCGCGTCCTACGATCCGGAAAAATCCGGTGTCGGCTTCTATTTCTACAACCAGGACGCCAAGAACTGGACCGATTCCTGGGCGCTTAACAAGGCTTTTGGCAAGGCCCATATCAAGCTCTACAGCTCCGCCGGCTCGATGATCGAGAAGGTCACGTCTGGCGAACATTCCATCGCCTATGGCATCTTCGGCTCATATGGCCTCGCCAAGCAGGCCAAGGACGAGAACCTCGGTGTGATAATCCCGAAGGACTATGTCCTGGTGACCACCCGCGCCACCGTCATTCCGGCGGAAGCCCAGGATCCCAATGCTGCGAAGCTATTCGTAGACTATCTGCTGTCGGCGCGCGCGCAGAAGCTGATCGCCGACGACATCAAGCTCTATGCCGTTCGTGATGACGTTGAAGGGGCAACCACGCTGGCGTCCATAAAGGCCGCCGCCGGTGAAAACGTTCACCCGATCGCGCTCGACGACAAGCTGCTCGAAGGTCTCGACGAGACGACACGGCTGGCGTTCCTCAACGAGTGGCAGAAAGCCATGAAGGGCGAGTAATCGCTTGATCGGGAGTGCCTCCACAGTCGGCTCTCTCACCCTTCTTGCTATTAAGAATCATCGGAACGGCGCGCTTGCGCTCTTGCTAGCGGACGGCCCCCGGCTTTGTTCGAGGCGATCATGCCCTTCCGTGTCTTTCGTGTCAGCACCAACCTCCTCGCCATCCTGGTGGTGCTGGCACCGGTCACCCTGATCATTTATCAGAGTTTTCTGTCCGCGCCTTTCTTCCAGAAAACCGCGCATCTGTCGCTGAACGCCTACAGCTTCATCCTCGCGGACGCGGATTTCTGGCTAGCGCTGACGACTTCGCTCAAGCTCGCGGTGGGCATGACGGTGATCGCAGTTCCGGTGGGAATCCTGCTGGCGTTCATCATCGTGCGCACCGACGTGCCGGGCAAGCGCTGGCTGGAGCCGATCATCCTGATCCCGGTTTTCATGTCGGCGGTGGTGCTGGCCTTCGGCTATGTGATGACACTGGGACCAGTCGGCTTCGTCTCGCTGGCGGTCAAGTCGATGATCGGCTACGTGCCCTGGAATGTCTATTCGGTGACGTCGATCGCGATCATTGCCGGGCTCACCCATGTCCCACATGTCTATCTCTATGCATCGGCGGCGCTCCGCAACGTTGGCGCCGACCTCGAAGAGGCGGCACGCACCGCCGGCGCTGGCCCTTGGCGCGTCGCCGCCAGTGTGTCGCTGCCCATGGTGATGCCGGTGGTGCTCTATGCGGCGGTTCTGGTGTTCTTCCTCGGTTTCGAACTTTTCGGCCTGCCGCTGGTGCTTGGCGATCCGGAAGGCGTGCTGGTTCTCGCCACCTATCTCTACAAGCTCACCAACAAGCTCGGTGTTCCTTCCTACCAGTTGATGGCCGTAGTGGTGGTGGCGATCATCATGATCGCGCTGCCGCTGGTGGTGCTGCAGCGCTACATGCTGCGCAACGCCAGCCGCTATGTGTCCGTCAAAGGCAAGGGCAGTCGGCACAGCCCCATCCGGCTGGGCGCTCTTCGCTGGCCGGCCTTCGCGCTTGTGGTGGCCTGGTTCGCGGCCACCGTGATCATACCGGTGGGCGGTGTCGCAATTCGTTCACTGGTGACAAGCTGGGGCGTCGGGGTGAATATCTTCGAGGTGCTGACGTTGGATCACTATCGCGATCTCGCTGACTATCCGAATGTCGTCAGCGCCATTGTCAACACGGTCGGCGTCGCGGTGGTCGGCGGCGCGGCTTCGATCGCGGCCTATACTGCCGTGGCACTCGCCGGTCATCGCTCGAGCGCACCCCTGACCAAAGTCGTCGACTACGTGGCCATGATACCGCGGGCGATGCCGGGCATTGTGGCTGGCCTCGCCATGCTGTGGATATTTCTGTTCTTCAAGCCGATCGCACCCCTGCGCGCCACGATGATCTCGGTATGGCTCGCCTATACCATTGTGTGGTTCGCCTATGGCATGCGGCTGATTTCCGGAACGCTCCTGCAGATCGGCAAGGAGCTCGAGGAAGCCGGCCGGTCAGTTGGTGCCAGCGAGGGCCAGGTTGCCAGGGACATCACGCTGCCGCTCATCCGCGGCGGCATGTTCTCAGCCTGGCTATTAATCTTCCTGATTTTCGCCCGTGAATATTCGACGGGCGTCTATCTGCTCGGACCGGGAACCGAAGTGATCGGCTCGCTCATGGTTTCCCTTTGGGGCACCGGCGCGATCGATCTGGTCTCGGCTCTCGCCGTCATCAACACCGTCATCATCGTGACCGGTCTTGCCCTCGCGATGCGCTTTGGAGTCCGCCTCAATGACTGACATCATCATAGACGGCCTGCGTCTCAGTTACGGCCACCTTGAAATCCTGAAAGGTGTGTCCTTTTCGGTCGAACCGGGTCAGATCGTCGCCTTGCTCGGCGCGTCCGGGTCCGGCAAGACGACGCTCTTGCGAGCGGTCGCCGGCCTGGAGACACCCAACAGCGGCAAGATACTGCTCGGTGACAAGCCGCTTTTCGATGCCGGGCAGAACATCAATCTGGCGCCGGAAACGCGCGGTCTCGGGCTGGTATTCCAGTCCTATGCGCTGTGGCCGCATCGGACGGTGTCCGAGAATGTGGGTTATCCCCTGAAGCTGCGCAAAGTGTCCCAGGCAGATGTTGCGAGCCGCGTCCAGAAGGCTTTGGACAGCATCGGCCTCGGCAAACTGGGCGAGCGCTATCCGCATCAGCTCTCCGGCGGACAGCAGCAGCGCGTGGCGCTGGCCCGTGCGCTGGTCTACGAGCCGAACGTGATTCTGCTCGATGAGCCGCTGTCCAATCTGGACGCCAAGCTACGCGAAGAAGCGCGGCTCTGGCTGCGCCGCCTCATCACCAATCTCGGGCTATCGGCGCTGTGCGTCACCCATGATCAGGTGGAAGCGATGGCGCTCGCCGACCGCATCCTGCTGCTCAACGGCGGCCAGATCGAACAGGACGGAACGCCCAAGCAAATCTATAACAAGCCGAAGAGCCTGTTTGCAGCAGAGTTCATGGGTGCCAGCAATCGCCTTGACGGCGTGGTCACCGCCATCAACGGCAACCGTGCGGAAATTGTCGTGAACGGCATCCATCTTGTGGGCAGTGCCCAGCAGGAGTTGACCGTCGGCGCCAAAGTCACCGCACTCGTCCGGCTTGAGCGGGTGACATGGTCCGGGGAGGACGGCCCTGGACGTATCGCCATGACCTGCGTCGAGAGCCTTTTCCTTGGCGATCGGCATGAAGTCATTTTCGAAAGCAATGACCTGACTATCCGGACCTATTCCCGGGACGCCCTTCCGTCCGGCCAATACCATGTCGAGTTCCGGTTCGAGGATCTGATGGTCTTCGCGGCGGAATGAACTTCGGCGTTCACCACGAAGAGGATCATTCTTGCCAACCGGCATAAACATTCTCGAGCGGCTGACCTGCCACGGGCAATTTCCTCCATCTGAGATTAAAGTCCGGCCTCGATTGAAGGGCGGACTGATGAAGAGAATGCGGTTTACGGAAGAGCTGATCATCGCGGTCTGCGTGAGCATGAGGCGGGGCAAGCGGGCGACCTGGCGCGCAAGCATGGGATCTGCGAGGCGGTTAGCCTTACACACGTGTTGAACGCGTGTTCGCTTGCGCATCACCCGGTATCAAAGCTAATGAAACCCGGAGAGGACTTGGCTGCTTCTGCAGGTGAAAAGTGCTGACTTTCTCATGGTTCTATCTCGCGTCGTGCCTGCTTGCGCTTATAGCGCTCGTCGCCGTTCTCGACCTCGGACTGCTTCCGGCACTGCTTTCGGGCCTTCTCGTGTTCAACATCGTTCATTTCGCCGCACCGATGCTCCATCGAATCGGCGTCTCCAACAGCCTGACGAAAAGCCTTGCGCTGACCTTGGTGGCATTGATTTTCACGCTCCTGATAGCCGCCGCTATCTTTAGCGGCATGTCGCAATTGACTGGCGGTTCGGAGAACGTCGTGACGCTCCTCAAGAAGATGGCCGAGATCATCGATACCGCGCGCGTCCATCTCCCGACCTGGGCGATGGCCTATTTTCCATCAAACATCGAGGAACTGGAAGTCTTCGCGGCCCGGTGGCTCCGCGAACATGCCGGCCAGCTTCAACTCGTCGGGCGGGATGTCGGCGTCCTTGTGATCCACATTATCGTCGGCATGGTGATCGGCGGCTTGATCGCGGTGAGCTCGGCGGCGCCATCGCGCGAGCCCGGGCCACTGGCGGTCGCGCTGGCAGATCGTGTCAGCATTCTGAGCAAGGCCTTTCGCAACATCGTGTTCTCGCAAATCCGGATTTCGGCGTTGAATACGTTTCTGACGGCCGTCTATCTCGTCGCTGTTCTGCCGTCCTTCGGCATCGATCTGCCATTCATCAGGACAATGATAGCGCTGACTTTCGTCGCCGGCCTTCTGCCGGTCATCGGCAATCTGATCTCCAACACGGTGATCGTGGTTGTCAGCCTTAGCATCTCCTTCCTTGCAGCACTCGGCTCGCTTGCCTTTCTCATCGTCATTCACAAGCTCGAATACTTTGTAAACGCCAAGATCATCGGTTCGCGGATCAATGCGCGTGCCTGGGAGCTACTTCTGGCGATGCTTTTTATGGAAGCCTGGTTTGGTATGCCAGGTCTTGTCGCCGCGCCGATCTATTATGCCTATCTGAAGGCTGAACTGACGATGCGCGGGCTAATCTAGGGTTGGGCAGGTGGCGATTTGACGACGCAAGCAAGGTTGCTGGGAAATCGCGCAAATTTGGCCACTCGCTGAACAGCACCATCTTGGTTAGTGAACCCTCAGGAGTTTCGTGACCGATTTGAAGGCCCCCGTTTAATAGCACGCCCCCTGCAAAGACATTAGACAGCGCTAAAACGTAAATTGTCCGGAGGCATATAATCTGCTACTGCTTAATCACCGACAAACGGCTCTGGAAAGCCGTGCGTCGGACATCATGCACAAGATCAACTCAAACCGGAGAACGGCCATGAAACGGCTTCTGACGGTCGCTGCCCTTTTGGCGGCAGGCAGTTTGGTTACGATGCAAGGCGCAGCCGCCGACGACGCTGCGATGATCAAGAGCGCTGAATCTGCTGCACCCCCTGCCGTGGCAAGCGGCGCTGCGGTCTACGCCGCGGATGAAAAGGGCGCCATGCGCACCTTGCGCGAGGGCAAGAACGGCTTCTGGTGCATGCCGGACAGCCCGTCCACGCCCGGCCCGGACCCAATGTGCGGCGATGCCAACGCGATGGAATGGGCGATGGCATGGATGGAAAAGAAGCAACCGCCCAAGGGCAAGGTCGGCTTCATGTACATGCTGTCCGGCGGTACCGATGGCAGCAACACCGATCCCTATGCGACGAAGCCCGAGGAAGGCAACAATTGGATAGAGACCGGCCCGCATGTGATGATCGTCAACGCAATGGACATGATGCAGGGCTATCCGACGGACCCCAAGCCTGACACATCCAAGCCCTATGTGATGTGGCCGCGCACTCCATACGCACATCTCATGATTCCGGTTAAGTAGCTGAAATGGAGTCAGGCGGGCGCAAACGCTTGCTTGACTAGTCTAACGTGCCAGAGGGTCCATTTTTTTACCCTGCGGATTGCTCTGGCCTGCGGTGTGCTGATGTCGAAGCCCGTCTTTATCCCGGCGCTCGCTTCTATATGCCTCAGATCGCCGCTGGTGCGTGCCGATAATGTCGATCTGGCGTTGGAAGCTTTTCACGGTATTTGTCTTGCCCATGGACCTGACTTCGAACGAACCGTCGCTGCGGCCAGGAGACGCGGATGGGCTCCGTTGTGCGACGACGCAGCACTTGACCCCGTCGATGACGTAGACGCCTTCCAGGGCTGGGAGGCGACCGGCGACGACCTCCCGGCCAAAACCATGATCGCGGTGACAAAAGCCACTTGAATGGCAAGTCCGTGCAAACTTGCTCCATAAAGCTATTCGACTCGACCGCGCGGCATTCGAGGAGCGTTTCTTCGCCCGGACGGATGCCGAAACAATCGGCGAGGACAGAAACGGAATGCAAGTTTCCAAACTCTACATATTGACAGCCGGCAATCGCAAGCAGCTTGTCCATTTGAGGTTCCCGAGGTCCCGGATCACATCGAACACGGTCGTTGCAAGCTCGATCGCCGACGACTAGGGCGGATCAGCTGGTGTTATCTGCACGGGACGCGGAGCTTTTTGCCTTTGCAAGGAACTCGCGGTAGGGATGCTCTGAATAGATCAGGAGCAGGAAATTTGAGCGATCGGCAAAAGATCATCTGGATGATAGTGCTGGCAATCCTTGCTGGTATCGCGGTGATCATGCTCAAACATTGGCTGAAGGGCGACCTTGGGTAGCTGCCTCCTTAAGTGAAGCAACACAGCCCTGATCGATCAAGGTGGTATGGGCTTTGGCCCGTCCTATTTCGGCCTGCTTGCAATGGCAGGTGTCCTGCCTGATGCGGAATCGACGAGCGAAATGTGAGCGAAAAATGCAGCTGACAGGCATAGTATCAGGCGCGGCGCTGTTGCTCGCTTCCGCCGCGGCGGCGAACGCCCATCCGCATGTGTTTGCCGAAGCGAAGCTGGACCTGACCGTCGGTCCAGACAGAACGGTCAAGTCGCTTCGGCATTCCTGGCGTTTCGACGACCTCTTTTCCAGCACTGTGCTGATGGAATTCGACAAGAATTCCGACCTTGTCCTTGATGCGAAGGAACTCGATGAAGTCGCTCTCACCGTCCATGCGTCACTGGCCGAGTACAACTACTTTCAGATGGTGACCTTGAACGGCAAGGACGTGACGATGGCGCCACCGCCGAAGTTCAGCGTCAGCTATGAAAGCGATCAACTCGTCGTCCAGTTCGAAACGCAGCCGAAGGACCCGTTGGCCCTTGCTGGAAAAGTCAGTATCGGCGTGTACGACCCGACTTTCTACACGGCAATCGATTTTACCGACGACGACAAGCTTGCGGTGGCCGGTCTGCCGCAAGGCTGCTCACGTTCCGTCGTCCGTCCAGATCCGGACACGGCCATCGCGCAGAACCAGAAGAGCCTGACAGACGCGTTCTTCAGTGATCCGACGGGGACCGATCTCGGCAAGATTTTCGCGACGCGCCTCGAATTGACGTGCGGCTGACCCGGAGCCGGTTCGATGGCCATGTTCCAGACGCTGGTCGAGTTCCAACGCACGATCTACCTGGCGCTGGCCGAGCAGATCAAACTGCTTGCGGCCGGCGGCGGTTGGCTGGCGTTCACGGCCTTTCTGCCCATGGGCATTCTGTTCGGTGCGGCGCATGCGCTGACGCCGGGCCATAGCAAGGCTGTCCTGGCCACCTATCTGGCCGGATCGGACGCCAGCGTCCGGCGTGGGCTTCTGGTGTCGCTGACACTCTCCTTCACGCATGTAACGATTGCCGTGCTGATCGCGGCGCTCTCGTTGCCGTTGGTATCGATTGCCCTGGGCAGTGTTGGCCGCGCCCCGCTGCTGGAAGACGTCAGTCGGGGCCTGCTTGGCCTGATCGGCATTTGGATGCTCTGGCGCGCATTGAGCCACGGCCATCACCACAAGCATGAGGGCGAGGCCGTCGGCGTCATGGCCGGCCTGATCCCATGCCCGCTGACGCTTTTCGTGATGACCTTTGCGATATCCAGAGGCGTTCCGGTCGCCGGCATTCTTTTCGCAATCACCATGATGGCCGGCGTGGCGCTGACGCTGTCTTGCGTTGCGGTGCTGTCGATCCTGTTTCGTGAACGTCTGGTGCATTTTTTCGATAGCCGGCCACGCCTGTTCGATGCCGTTTCCCGAGCCATTGAGGGCGCTGCCGGCTTGGCGCTTGCCGGCGTAGCCGTTTGGCAGGTCACGTTGGGCTGAAATGCCGTGAACCAGATCGAGCGATGGATCAAGACCCGTTTACCTGAAGGTCAGCCGTGTCTTCGTCGCGGCGCAAAGCTTCGACCGCATCTGCGCTCGTCGGTGGAACAGACGGATAGGTGACGCCCGACGCTCGAAGTGGCGCCGGGCGACCCTGGATGCGCTAGATCATACGCTTGATGTCGATGTAGTCGCCTTCAGTCTGGATCGTCAGGGTCACGTCGCTGTCACCGCGATTCCGCCAGAACCAGCCGTGATTTCCATCGAAGGCGGCTTCAATGGCACCTTCGTCAGCTGGAACGCTGCGACCCTTTTCATAGCTGACGGACTGACCGCCGCCATCGCCGTGCGTCTCGAAGTTCACCACGCCACCGTCAGCTGTCCAGGAAAAGTTTGCCTTGGCGCCCTGCCGCATCACGAGCTTGACTTCGGCACCCTGGCCTGGCGCCAACGTGAAGGATAGCTCGTCTTGCCTTCCATCTGGCTGGATCGGGGCTTCCGAGGTTGCTTCGGTGGCAGGCGTTGTAGCAATGGCCGGAGCCTCGGCAGGAGCGATCTCTCCAACTGTCACATTGTCTTGGGATACGGCCTCCCCAGTTGGCGACGGCTGCAAAGCAGGCCGTTCGGCGGTCAGGGCGACGAGGAGGTTTTCAATTCGGTCCATGCGCGCTATCAACTCGGCCGGAGGGACCATTTGCGTCATCCGCTCGGTTGGTGCCTTCGCGCTGGCCATTTCGTCGGCTGCCGCCTCGCCTGCCAGCTGTGTCTTGATTTCGCCCATTCTGGTGAGGCCGAGCAATCTGCCTGCTCCGGTCGGGTCGATCGCATACTCGGACGGCATGACGACCGCGATGAGCAATGCGAAAGCCGTCAGCGCGGCAATGAAGGTGGAGCGCTTGAGCTGCGCTGACGTCGGCAAATCGGCGCGGCTGGGAAGGTCGGTGTTGTACATGATTCGGTTCCTTATGCGGTGACGAACAGGCCGGTGAGCTGATATCCGATCAGCAGGAAACCAGCCGTCATCATGATGACGTTTGCGGTATAGGCGTGGCGCCAGAAGCTACGTGTCCCACGCCAGTAGCCCATCACGATCAGGATGGCGCCAAGAGCCATGAGCTGCCCGATCTCGACGCCGACATTGAAGGCCAGAAGATTGGGCACCAGGCCGTCCGGCGAGATGTTGTATTCGATGATCTTCGTCGACAGGCCGAAACCATGGAACAAGCCGAAGACCAGCGTCGCGACCTTGGTGTTCGGCTGGAAGCCGAGCCATCTCTGGAAAGCGCCCATATTGTCGAGCGCCTTGTAGACCACGGACAGGCCGATGATGGCGTCGATGATGTAGCTGTTGATGCCGACGTTGAAATAGACACCGAGCAACATGGTCGTCGAGTGGCCGAGCGCGAACAGGCTGACATAGATGCCGATATGCTTCATCCGGTAGAGGAAGAAGATCACGCCGAACAGGAACAGGATGTGGTCGTATCCCGTCACCATGTGCTTGGCGCCGAGATAGATGAAGGGCAGCACGTTGATGCCCGAGATTTCCTGGATGTAGCCCTTGTCGCCTGCGGCGACGGCATGGGCAAAGGCCGCTCCGGTCAGCAGCGGCAGGGTCATGAGAGCGATAAGCAGGGGCAGGGCGGGTCGCCAACACGTGCGACGCGAGCCTGTCCGGCCCCGGTCGAAGGGTCCTTGCATAAGATTTCCAATCTTCGTCGTTGAGGGTGGCCGCGTGAGCGGCCGCGATCATGCGGCGAGGAATGGTCTCGGCGGGCGCTCGAGCCGGAATGTCGTGCCCGGATCGATGAAAGTCGGCGGATAATTCAGCCAGCCCCGCTCGACCTGTGGAACGGTCGGTGCGAAGTCGGAGGGTGTACTCGCCGTCTCGTGCGAGTGGTCTGCCGCATTGTGCCCGTGAAAATGGTCAGAGCCCTGCTCACCCGAAACGCCATCATCGTGTGCATGGTCATGATCTTCGATCTGCGCGGCGGCTCCGCCGTGACGTTCAACCGCGGTGGCAATCGCGATCGGATCGTGTGAGGTCGAATAGCCGAAAGGACGGAGCACGCCGAGCATCATCGCTAAAGCGATGACCAGACAAAAAACTGTGCTGTGGATCCGATTCGGCATGAACGGCGATTATTCTCTAAAATCCTAACGAATGGTTTTTGCTACATTAAAATCGAGGCCTCTTTGAGGCTTGCATATCCACTCCGGGAGGATAGTATCGAAACATGGGCGAGCAACCTCACATCCACGAAACCCATCCCGATATCGTCAAACGCCTGAAACGGGCCGGCGGACATCTTAAGGGTGTGATCGACATGATCGAAGCAGGCCGGCCCTGCCTCGATCTCGCCCAGCAGCTTCATGCGGTCGAGAAGGCCATTTCGCAAGCCAAGAAGACCCTGATCCAGGATCATCTCAACCATTGCCTTGAAGACGTTGTCGGGCCCCTAGCGCGCGAGCAGCGCCGCTCGATCGACGAGTTCAAGGACATCACCAAGTACCTGTGAGAAGCGCCATGATGGACAAAGTTCGCGATTGGTTCGGGTTTGGCCCGATGACGCATGGCATGGGCGGCCACGGACATGATCACGGTGATGCCGGCCATGGCCACACCCACGGCGTCATCGATCCGACGATCGCCACGACAACGCGCGGCATCTGGGCGATCAAATGGTCATTCGTCGTTCTGGCCATTACGGCAGCGCTTCAGCTCGTGGTCGTGTTCCTCTCCGGCAGCGTGGCGCTGCTGGCCGACACGATCCACAATGTCGGCGACGCGGTTACTGCCATCCCGCTGTGGATCGCCTTCATGCTGGTCCGCCGCAGACCGAGCAAGACGTTCACCTACGGCCTGGGCCGCGTCGAGGATCTGGCCGGGATCGTCATCGTTCTCATCATCCTCTTCAGTGCCATCGTCGCTGGCTATGAGGCGATCGACAGGCTGATCAATCCGCGTCCCATCGCATTTCTTGGCTGGGTCGCCATCGCCGGCCTCATAGGCTTTATCGGCAATGAAGCGGTCGCCGTATTTCGTGTCCGCGTCGGGCGAGAGATCAACAGCGCTGCGCTGATCGCGGACGGCTACCATGCCCGCACCGACGGCTTTACCAGTCTGGCGGTCGTGCTGGGCGCTATCGGCGTGTGGCTGGGCTTTCCGCTTGCCGATCCGATCATCGGGCTGCTGATCACCGTGGCGATCTTCGCCATCGTCTGGCAGTCGTCGAAAGCCGTCCTCACGCGCATGCTCGACGGAGTCGAGCCTGCCATCATCGATGAAATCCATCATGCCGCCGAACACGTGTCCGGCATCGGGCGCGTTGAAAGCGTGCAGGCGCGCTGGATCGGACATCGTCTGCATGCCGACGTCGCCGTCAGTGTACCGGGGACGGCGACGGCCAAGGAGGTGCTGGGCGTAACCGAAGCCCTCAAGCAGGAGTTGTTCGCTCACTTGCCGGCGTTGGCGGAAGCCAATGTCCGCCTGGTGAGCCCGGCCGGGCCGGCCGTCACTGGCGCGGAAACCTCTCATGCTCACCATCATGCGCCGGAGCCCTTCAAGGTCGCCTGCGATCTGGCTGAAGGGACATTGGAAATCGTCGATACACCGGCTGGCGAGCGGATGCGGCTGACCATCGATCGCCACGCCGACGATCTGACGGCGACGGTGATCATCGATCGACCCGAAGGGCCAGAGACGCTTCGCCTCGAGCCCGCCGCTGACAACCATCATCGGCTTGAGAGCACCGTCGCCCCTGCCGAGCCGCATGAGTTCCAGGCGAGGTTGATCCTGGCCGCGAAGGGTCGCGAGCAGGTGCTGCCGTTCAAGATGGTCGAGCCGGAAGGTCACCATCACTGAGACAGGCAGGCCGTTCGCGCCAGTTCTCGACGAACCGACATCCGCTGCAAGAAGACAAATATGCTTCAGGTCCTGGCCAATCGCACTTACCGTCATCTCTTCCTGGCCCAGGTCATCGCCCTGATCGGCACCGGCCTTGCCACCGTGGCGCTCGGGCTGCTGGCCTATGATCTTGCCGGCGCCGATGCCGGCGCGGTGCTCGGCACGGCGCTCGCCATCAAGATGATCGCCTATGTCGGCGTGGCGCCTGTCGCCGCTGCGTTCGCCGAGCGCCTGCCGCGCCGCACCATGCTGGTTTCGCTCGACCTCATCCGGGCTGCGGTCGCGGTGTTCCTGCCCTTCGTTACCGAAGTCTGGCAGGTATATCTTCTCATCTTCGTCCTGCAGTCGGCGTCGGCAGGCTTCACTCCGGCCTTCCAGGCCTCGATCCCTGACGTGCTGCCCGAGGAGAAGGACTACACGCGGGCCCTGTCGCTGTCGCGACTGGCCTACGACTTGGAAAGCGTCGTCAGTCCCATGCTGGCGGCGGCGCTGCTTTCCGTCATCAGCTTCCACGGCCTGTTCGCCGGTACGGTTGTCGGCTTCCTGGCGTCCGCGGCGCTGGTGGTCTCCGTGGTGCTGCCCAGCCCGCAAGCCTCGGAGCCGCGCGGCATCTATGAGCGCACGACGCGCGGAATCCGCATCTATCTGGCGACGCCGCGATTGCGCGGGCTGCTGGCCCTTAACGTTGCCGTCGCGGCGGCAAGCGCGATGGTGATCGTCAACACGGTCGTCCTGGTGCAGGCGCAGTTCGGCCTCTCGCAAAGCGACACGGCGCTGGCGCTCGCAGCGTTCGGCGGCGGATCGATGATTGCAGCCCTTGCCCTGCCGCGGCTGCTGGAGAACGTCCCGGACCGGGTTGCGATGCTCTCGGGCGCCGCGATCCTGGTCGCGGGCGTGCTGGTGGGACCGCTCGCCGGCAGCTACTATCTGCTGCTGCCGCTCTGGTTCGTGCTGGGGCTCGGCTATTCGCTGGCGCAGACGCCTTCGGGCCGATTGATCAGGCGTTCCGCCGATGCCGTCGACCGGCCCGCTCTGTTTGCTGCCCAATTCGCGCTTTCGCATGCCTGCTGGTTGATCACCTATCCCATTGCCGGCCGCCTCGGTGCGGCGATGGGATTGCCCTTCACCTTCATTCTGCTCGGCATCATTGGCGCCGCAGCCCTGCTTGCCGCGATCTGGGTCTGGCCGAAACACGATCCCGACGTGCTTGTACATACGCATGTCGATCTGCCTGAGGACGACCGGCACATCGGCGACGCAGTATGGTCGGAAGCGGGCTATGAGCATTCGCATGGCTACGTCGTCGACGATCGGCACCCGAAATGGCCCACGGCAAGCTGAGAGCTCGAAATGCCTGGCGAGCTCGCCATCTATGGCGGTCTTTTCCTGACCGCGTTTGCCGCGGCGACCATTCTGCCGATGCAATCGGAAGCAGCGCTTGCGGGACTGCTTCTGACAGAAAGCTATGCTCCGGCTCTGCTCATCGCCTCCGCAAGCGCAGGCAATGTGCTCGGCTCGATCGTCAACTGGTGGCTCGGCCGGGCGATCGATCGCTTTCGCGACCGCAAATGGTTCCCGGTAAAGCCCTCCGCGTTGGCGCGCGCGACGCGATGGTATCAGCGCTATGGACGATGGTCGCTGCTGTTGAGCTGGTTGCCTCTTGTCGGCGATCCGCTGACGGTTGTGGCGGGAGCGCTGCGGGAGCCATTCTGGAGCTTCCTTGCGATCGTCACGATCGCGAAGGTCGGCCGTTACCTCGCGCTGGCGGCGATGACGCTGAGCTGGATTTAGCGCTTGTCGAGACCCGCGCCGGTACGGCGACATTACGCGAGACGGCGCTTTCCTTTGCCGGCCGCAACGCTGCGCGCCAACTTGGATTTGCGTCGCATATGTCTATACAAATGGGAATGCATGTGTACAATCGCTACCAACAATCAAAAAAGGGGAACTGAAATGATCACTCTCGACCGCCGCAATTTCCTTGTTTCCACCGCCGGCCTTGCCTTCGCCGCCGCGCTGCCACGCACCGCCTTTTCCGAAACCAACGACACGCTGAAGATTGCCATCGCCGCGGAGACCGGTGATCTCGAGCTGCTGCAGAATGTTTCGACGCTGAGCACCTACACCATCGTCTTCGATGCGCTGATCCACTACGGCCAGAACGGCGCGCTTGAGCCGGGACTTGCTACCAAATGGACCATTGCCGACGATCAGCTTTCGATCGCCTTCGATCTGCGTGAAGGCGTGACCTTCAGCGACGGCACGCCGTTCGATTCCACCGCAGCCGAATGGAACCTCAAGCGATGGATGGGGGTGAGCGACTTCTCCTGGATTGGCATTTCCGATGCGTTCGACAGCATTGTCACGGACGGACCAAACAAGCTGACGGTCAAGCTGAAGCGACCGGTGCCGGCCGCACTCCTCGAACTCACCATCGTCCGCCCAGTTCGTTTCCTGTCGCCCAAGGCAGTCGACAAGGATGGCAAGCAGACGGCGCCGATCGGAACCGGTCCATGGATCGTCGAAAAATACGATTCGAGCGGCACCAGCCTCGTTCGCAACGACAAATACTGGGGCGAGAAGCCGCTTTTCAGCCGCATGGAATTGAAGGTGGTTCCCGATGAACTCGCTCGTGCCAACGGCCTCCGCTCAGGCGACCTCGATGTCATCGGTGGCGACTGGGTGGCGACGCTATCGCCGCGCCGCGCCCGTGCGCTGGAAAGCGACGGCATGAAGGTTGTTGCCGAGCCGGGCACCGCGACGATGCTGCTCGGCTATTCGCCGAAGTCGAAGGTCATCGCCGACAAGGCCGTTCGCGATGCCGTCTATGCATCGGTTGACCGCGCGGCGATCGCCAAGGTCCTGTTCGAGGGCTTTGCCGACCCGGCCGCCGATCTGTTCCCGGCGAACGTGCCGTCGTCGGGCAAGCGGCATGACGTGCCGGTGCGTGACGTGGCGGCGGCCAAGAAGATCCTCGCCGATGGCGGCTGGGTCGACAGCGGGGGTGCCTGGACCAAGGCTGGCTCTCCTCTGACCATCGACTTTCTGGTTTCCGAAGAGTCCCTGCCGGGATCGCGGCGCATCGCCGAAATGATCCAGGGTCAATTGTCCGAGGTCGGTTTCCAAGTCCAAGTCTCCTCGGTGGACAATGCCACCATGCATGAACGGCGTCCGGCCTTCGACTATGATCTCGCTTTCTTCACCACCTATGGCGCTCCCTATGACCCTCACGGGACCCTTGGAAATGCCTTCGTCTCGACGGCGGACAGCGGGCCTGACGGCAAGATCTATGTCTCGGACGCGCTCGACGGCGTGGTCAAGGCTGCGCTCGAGGCGAGCGGCGCCGAACGCGACCTGAAGATGCAGGCTCTCTACGATTGGCTGCACGACAACACCGCCATCTGTCCGCTTGTCGTCAGCCAGCGGCTGTGGGCTCACAATCCGCGCGCAGAGAACTTCTCGCTTCCGGCGACTGACTACGACTTGCCGTTCAAGGCGATCACGCTGAAGGCCTGAAGACTTCGAGCCCGAGTGAGGCCTGACGATGAAACGCACGATCCTGCGACGGATGCTGCTTGCCTGCCTTTTGATCCTGGCGGCATCCGCGCTGACATTCGCCCTCGTTGCGGCGGCTCCGGGCAATGTTGCGGCGCTCATTGCCGAGCGTGCGGCAGGTCCCGGCGCTGACGCGCAAATGATCGCCAAGATCGGCAACGAGCTCGGCCTCTACGACCCGTTGCCGATCCGCTACGGACGCTGGCTTTCCGGCGCGCTGGCCGGGGATTTCGGCATCTCACTGCGAACGGGAAAGCCGATCTCGTCGGAGTTTGCCGCCCGCATCCCGATGACGGCGGCTCTGCTTGCCGGCGGCGGCATTCTCGCCTTCATTTTCTCGATCGCGCTCGGCATTGCCGGCGCCGTCAGCAATGGTGGCGTGATGGACAGGTTCCTCCATGCATTTTCGCTGATCGGCGCGTCGACCCCGAACTTCTTCGTGGCGGCGCTGCTGGTCATCGTTTTTTCGGTGATGCTGGGCTGGGTACCCACCTTCGGGACCAGCGGCTTCACCTCATGGCTTCTGCCGTGGGTGACGATCGCGCTGTTCCCGGCCTCCGTTCTCAGCCGCGTCGTTCGGGTCAACCTCCAGGAAGCGATGTCGCGGCCGTTTGCGACAACCGGCTTCGCCAAGGGCTATACCAGAACGCAGGTGCTGCTGCGCGAGGCGCTGCCCAACATCGCCATTCCGTTCCTGACGACATTCGGCGCGCAATTCACGCTGATGATCATCGGATCGATCGTCGTCGAGACGGTATTTGCATTGCGCGGCGTCGGTGCCTTTTTCATCGAGGCGATCCGCTTCCGCGACTTCATCGGCATGCAGTCGGTGCTGCTGCTGTTTGTCGTCTTCTTCGTCATGGTCAATTTCATCGTCGACATGATTTGCACCGTCGCGGATCCGCGAATGCGCCGGGCGCGGGGAGCATGAGGCGATGAACATTTCCGCTATCAGGGACATCAAGGACTGGCCGTGGCTGGTGCTGCTCCCCGTAATCGGCTTTGTGCTGATCGGCATCTTCGCTCCTGCTATCATGCCTTACGATCCAAGTGCGCAGGACTATTCGGCGACACTGGAGGGCATGAGCTGGAACCACTGGCTCGGCACCGACTATCTCGGCCGAGACGTCTTCAGCCGCATCGTCGGTGGCGCCCGCATTTCCCTGGTGGCGATGGTGATCGTGCTTGTCGCCGCGCTGGCGATCGGGGTCACGATCGGCTCCTTCGCCGGCTATGTCGGCGGCCGTGTCGAGCTCGTCCTTATCAGCATCATCGATATTGCGCTGGCACTTCCGAGCCTGGTGATCGCGCTGGCGTTGATCGGCATTCTGGGCACCGGCTACTGGTCGATGATAACGGCGCTCACCCTGGCGTGGTGGGCGAACTATGCCCGCATGAGCCGCGCCGTCGTCACCGCCGAGCTGCAGCAGCCCTATATCGAGGCGGCCCGCGTGATGGGCGCCGGCCATCTGTGGATTTTTGTTCGCCATATCCTGCCGCATGTGCTTGCCCTCGTCGTGGTCTATGCAAGCGCCGACGCCGGCGCTCTTGTGCTGGCCATCGCCACGCTCAGCTTTCTCGGACTTGGCGTCGCACCGCCGACACCGGAATGGGGCCAGATGCTGGTCGACGGCATGAGCTACGTCGAGGAGGTGCCGCGCCTCGTCGTGCTGCCCGGTCTGGCGCTGACGCTGGTCGTGGTCAGCTTTAACCTTCTGGGCGAAGCCTTCGCATTGCAAAAGGTGCCGCGGCCGGTTCGCGGCGCGACGTTGCGCAGACGCCGAAGGGCGCGCGCTCGCGAAGAAGCCGAGCGTAACGCCGTCGAAACGGGAACGACTTCAGCATGAGCGACGCTCAGCCAATCTATTCGATCGAAGATTTGGTTATCGACCTCTACGCCACCACCGTTTCTGTGCGGGCGGTGGACGGGGTGTCGTTCAACGTCCGTCCCGGAGAAACGGTCGCGGTCGTCGGCGAAAGCGGTTCGGGAAAGACCGTAATGACGCTCGGTCCGCTCGGCCTGCTGCCCGAGGGCGTGACCGTGGACATGAAAGGGTCGGCGCGAGCCGACGGAAGCGAACTGCTCAGCATCGGTTCCCGGCAATTGTCGGACCTGCGCGGGCGCTATTTCGGCGTGATTTTCCAGGACCCGATGAGCGCGTTGAACCCGATGCTGAAAATCGGCCCGCAGCTGGCACGCCAGGCGCGCCGTTTCGCTGGCCTGTCGCATGAGGCAGCGCGCAAGGAAGCGGTCTCGCTTCTGGCACGCTCCGGCATTCCGGACCCTGAGGATCGCTACAACCGCTATCCGCACGAAATGTCGGGCGGCATGCTGCAGCGGGCGATGATCGCGCTGGCGCTGGCGGCCCGGCCGCGCGTGCTGATCGCAGACGAGCCGACCACGGCGCTGGACGCCACCGTTCAGGCGCAAATCCTGGAGCTCATCCGTCAGATCCAGCGCGAGGATGGCATCGCGGTCGTGCTGATCACGCACGATATCGGCGTGGTCGCTTCCGTCGCCGACCGCGTCATGGTGCTTTACGCCGGCCAAGTGGCGGAGGAGGGGACGGCGATGGATGTGCTGACCCGGCCGGTCCATCCCTATACGCGCGGGCTGCTCGCATCGGTGCCGGATTTTCGCGCCGACGAACGCGCGGCGACCCGCGAGATACCTGGCCTGCCGCCAAACCAGATCAGGCTGGAACCGGGTTGCCGGTTTGCCGAGCGCTGCGAACTGGTCGAAGCCGGTTGCCGGCAGCACCGGCCGCCGCTGCAGACGATATCCGCGTCGACGAGCCCGCACCGCGTGGCTTGCCCGGTCGTGCTGAAACGAGAGGGGATCGCCGTCCATGTCTGATGCCGCGGCGATCGAGGTCAGGGGATTGAAGGTGCATTTCGCCAACCGTTCGGGTGCCGGCGCGGTGCGGGCGGTCGATGGCATAGACCTGACGGTCGCGCGTGGCGCGTTCCACGGCATCGTCGGCGAGTCCGGCTGCGGCAAGACCACGCTGGCCCGTACCATCGTCGGTTTGCAGAAGGAGAGCGAAGGCACCGTGCTGATTGCAGGAAGGAATCGCGCCGAATGGCTGAAATCGGACAGGAAGTCGTTCAGCCGCGAAGTCCAGTTCGTCTTCCAGGACCCGTTGGGGTCGATGAGCCGCCGCCAGTCCGTCAATCAGACATTGGAGGAACCGCTGCAGATCCATCGCTTCGGTTCATCAGTCGAGCGCCGGCACCGCATCGCAGAGCTTCTGGATCTGGTTGCGCTGCCTGAGACGGTGCTCGACCGTTTGCCAAGGTCGCTCTCCGGTGGCCAGCGGCAGCGCGTTTCGATTGCGCGCGCGCTTGCGCTGAAGCCGTCCATACTGGTCTGCGACGAACCGCTCAGCGCGCTCGACGTTTCGATCCGGGCGCAGATCGTCAACCTGTTCACGTCGCTCCAGAAGCAGCTTGGTCTGACCATTGTCATTGTCGCGCATGATCTGGCGATCGTGCGCGAGGTCTGCTCGGACGTGACGGTGATGTATCTCGGCCGCATCTCGGAAGCTGGCGTGACCCGGCCATTATTTCGCGAGCCGGCCCATCCCTACAGCCAAGCGCTGCTCTCGGCTGTTCCTTCTCCAGATCCTCGCATCGAAGCCGGGCGCCGCCGGATCATTCTCGCCGGCGATCCGCCAAGTCCCAGCGCGCCGCCTCCGGGGTGCCGGTTCAACACGCGCTGTCCGGTGGCGATCGATGTCTGCCGGGTCGAGGAACCGATGCTGCGATCGGTGCCGCATGGCGGCGTTGCAGCCTGTCATCTGGCCGATAGCGGCTGCCGCCCGGTTATCTGAAAAGATGGCGTTTCTGCCCCCAACGCGTTTCGCGAGGCTGACCGTCATTGCCGGTGTCCTGCGCGAGCTTTTTTTGCTGGTCACTGCCGCCAAGGTCGGCCGTTATCTTGTTCTTGCCGCCGTGACGCTGAGCGTCATCTGACCTCGCGAAGCTTCTCCAACCTGAGCGGGTTAGGCCCGACTGGTTCGAAGGAGCCAGCCCAAGAGCCACGTCTGATACAGGCAGTCGGGAAGCCTAGCCTTTCTTGACGGCGACCTTGTCAAGGGGCCGCGCGCAGTCCTTTCGCCAGCTGCTGCGCGTCGCGGGACCGGCCAACCAAGCTAAGGCACAGCGCGCGAAGGGCTTCAGCCAACGTCGACCTTGTTAAGACATTCCTGTGGCCGCGCGCCAAGCCTGCACAACGAAGCTGTGCTGGTTCCAGATCATCAGCGCTCCACTGACTGCCATGAGCGCGACCACAAGGCCGCGGAACTGTCGTCCACTCAGGCGCTCGAGCCAGCGCTTGGCCAGCAGATTGGCAAGCGCAGCGCCCAAACCCGCGGCTGCGCCGTACATGGCCGCCTGACCCCCGAGCGCGCCAAGTCCGGTGAATACGGCGATCTTGACGACATCGGTCACAAACGAGTTCACGGATTTCGTTGCGACCAACGTCTCCTTCTCCGAACCGTAGTTCAGATAGAGCGAATTCAGGACGGGTCCCACCGTGCCCATCAGCGCCGACAACAGCGCGACGATCAGGCCGGCCGGGAGGAACCACCAGCGGCGGGCTCGGTAGCTCCGCTCGCGCGCGCCGCCGCGAAATTCCCAGACTGCACTGATCAGATAGATTCCTATGAGTATCTGGAGCCATTCCGCCCGACTGTTGGCGAAGAGCCAGGAGCCCGCCGCGGCACCGGCGATGGCGCCGGGCAGGTACCAACGGACCAGGCTCCAATCGATGTCGCGCCGGAAGGCCAGGGCGCGGATGGGATTGCCGATGAGCTCGGTCAAGGTGATTACCGGCGCAACCGCGGCGCTCCCTGTGATGAAAGTCACGGCGGGGATCAGCAATAGGCCTCCGCCTCCGGCCGAGAGGGTGTTCAGTGTCCAGGTGAGGAACCCCGCCAACGCCAGGAGGCCTAGTCTAATCCAGTCCATCCGATCAGAACGAAGCGGACCTTTGATCGTTCCGAACGCGTCGGTTCGCAAAAGCCCGGTCCGCCTTTTGAGTCTCGTGTGCGATGGAAAGGCGATCTCAGGCGCAATGCTGGTGGCAGAGAGACGCCGTGCCAGAGAACAATTCCCGAGGCAGCGGGAAGAAGGCCGGCGATCGCTTCGAGTCGGCCGGACTCCGCTGTTGGACGCACGCGCGGAGGCCCAATCTAGCTCTTCTTGACGGCAACCTTGTCGAGGGCTGCGCGCAGTCCTTTCGCCAGCTTCTGCACATCGTCGTTCGCCCAGAAATGCATGAAGAAGAGCCGCGGTTGCTCATCGAGCATGTGGCTATGCAACGCGGTGATCTCGATGCCGTTGTCCTGCATGGCTTTGATAACCGGATTGACCTCCTTTGCCGTCAGCACAAAATCACCCGTGATGGCCGCCTTGCCGCCACCTGTCGATTGGAAATTGATCGCTATAGCCGAGCCCATGGCCGCCGGCACGTCCATCCCGTTCTCCTTGACCGGTTCGGCGCGCGGGATACTGAACTGGTAGACGCCGCCATTGGCCTTTCCTTTGTAACCAATAGCCCGGTCGACGGCCGCTGTGTCGAACTCGATCTGCTGCGTGGATGCTTGCGATTGTGATGCACCGGACGCGGCATTCTCCATCGGCGTCTTTGTCAGCGCCAAACCGGAATGAAGCGCTGTGGCGAGCGTGACGGGGTCACCCTGGCCGAAGACGTGCATGTAGAGTGTCATCGGTTCGGCGCGCAACAAGTGGTTGTGCACCGCGGTAATCTCGATCCCACCTTCTTCAAGCTTCTTCATGACCGGGTTCACCTCGTCCTGCGTCAGAACGATGTCGCCCATAACCATTGCCTGATCTCCCATGGGTTCGAACGCGACCCAGCCTCCGAGCGCAAAGCCGGGCTGAAGGGCCACGCCGTCGAGCGAAACCTTCAGGTCCGTTCGTGGCAACCCGACCCGGTAGACGCCGCCAGGCATTTCCGTTCCGGCTTTGCCCAGTGTTTGCGCGACTGTCTGCCAATTGGATGCCGCCGATGCCGGTTCCAGCAGCGCCGAGACCGCGATCAGCATCGCGCCGCTCACGAGTTTTGCCCGCATGGGAGTTCTCCCTGATCTGCCCCCATCGCCCAGCTTTTCAAGCCACGGCAGGTTTCATGGCAGGTGGCCAACTATGCCTTTCCGCCTTGCGGCGCGAAGCCCAGGCATAGAGCGCGTCGTAGATGACGAAGCCGTGCTTGAGCACTTCCTGGTCGTCGGGCGTCACGTCCCTGAGCCCCATGGAGATCGCAAGCAGCCCCGCCGACTGTGGAGTAAGATCGTGCCGATCCGTGTCGGCGCCGCGAACGATCGAAGCGATCGTCACGATGGCTGGATCGCGCTCCAGGCCGTATTTCGAGACGAAGGTGTCGAAACTGCAGCCTTCACCGACATGTGTGAACTCGACGCCGGGCACGTCATAGGGAATAGCGCCCGTCTCCTGTGCAAGCGGGATCACCTGATCGGGTGGCACGAACAGGAATTCGGGCTCCTTGTCGATGAAGCGGGCGATCAGCCAGGGACAAGCAATGCGGTCGATGACCGGGCGTTCGCGGGTGACCCATTTCATGACCTTATCTCCCTCGATTTGGCAACAAGCCCACTCGGCCCACTGCCATAAGGAGGTCAACGCTACGCCCGAATACGAAATGATACAAGTGTTGCATTTATTTGTGCACGTGATACGGTTCACTTATGAGTGAGGGGGAAACGACGGAACAGCGCTGGCTGCTCCTTATCCATCGGCTGCCGAGCAAGCCGGCCTATTTCCGGGTGAAGATCTGGCGGCGGCTGCAAGGCATCGGCGCGGTCGCGGTGAAAAGCACCGTCTATGCACTGCCGGCCAATGCCGAGACGCAGGAGGATTTCGAGTGGCTCCTGAAGGAGATCGTCGCGGGTGGTGGCGAGGCGATGGTGTGCGAGGCGCGTCTCGTCGACGGATTGTCGGATGCCGAGGTCCAAGCGCTGTTCGATGCGGCGCGTGATGCCGATTATGCGGAGATCGCCAAGGAAGCGCGTGGTCTCGCCGCCGAGATCGGCGCGAACGCCACGCCGGAAAAGCGTGCGGAGACACGGTCGCAGCTCGGCCGAATACGCAAGCGGCTCGCCGAGGTGGACACGATCGACTTCTTCGGCGCCACGGGTCGCCTCGCGGTCGAGGCTTTGCTCGCCGAGCTCGAGACGCATCTCGTGGAGGACCGGCCCATGACCGAGGAGTCAAAGGCGACTGAGCCGATTACTGACCTCAAGGGCCGGATCTGGGTGACACGCCGCGACGTGCACGTCGACCGGATGGCCTGCAGCTGGCTAATCCGCCGCTTCATTGATCCAGACGCCGTCATCCGCTTCGTCCCGGGCAAGAGCTATGCGGCAAAGCCGGGAGAGCTGCGCTTTGATATGTTTGACGGTGAGATCACCCATGAGGGCGACCGCTGCAGCTTGGAGGTGCTGCTCACCCGGGCCGGGCTTGACGACCCGGCGCTGCAGGCCATCGCCGAGATCGTCCATGATATCGACCTCAAGGACGGCAAGTTCGGGCGCGACGAGACGACGGGCATTGCCAGCCTAATCGCGGGCATCGCCATGACGAATAAGGGCGACGAGCAGCGGATCGCGCAGGGCGGCCCGGTTTTCGACAATCTCTACCAGTATTTCCGCCAGAAGCGCGGGTGAGGGGAACCAATGACCAGCGTCCATGCCGTCCATCCGAATGCGCTGGGGGATGAACCTTCGCATGGCATCCCCTTCCGCGAAGCAGTGCGGGTCTGGGCGCGAGTCGCTGCGTTGAGTTTTGGTGGCCCGGCCGGCCAGATCGCGGTAATGCATCGCATCCTCGTTGAGGAGAAGCGCTGGATCGGCGAGACGCGGTTCCTGCATGCGCTGAACTACTGCATGCTGCTGCCAGGACCGGAGGCCCAGCAGCTCGCCGTCTACATCGGGTGGCTCCTGCATAAAACCCGAGGCGGGCTCGTGGCCGGCACGCTGTTCGTACTGCCCGGCGTCCTCGCCATCATGGCGCTGAGCTGGATCTATGCAATCTTTGGCAATGTCGGCGCGGTGCAGGCGCTTTTCTTCGGTCTGAAGGCCGCCGTCCTCGCCATCGTGCTCGAGGCGGTTATCCGGGTCGGCAAGCGAGCGCTCAAGAACAAGGTCATGATAGGCCTCGCCGCCGCCGCCTTTATCGGGCTCTTCCTGTTCCATCTCCCGTTCCCGCTCATTGTCCTGACGGCCGGAGTGATCGGGTACGTCGGCGGGCGGGCCGGGCTGGCAGCGTTCATGGCGGGCAACGGCCATGGCAAGGTCGGCGGCAAGCAGGTCGCCGACGCGGAATCGGCGCTCGGCGAAGGCATTCCTGCCCATGCTCGCCCGCCGGTCAGCTGGTCGTTGAAGATCGGAGGTGTGTTTCTGGTGCTATGGCTGGCACCTGTCCTCGGCCTTTTCGTGCTGTTCGGGTCCGGCAATGTCTTCGCCGATATCGCGGTCTTTTTCTCGAAGATGGCGGTCGTGACCTTCGGAGGCGCCTACGCCGTCCTCGCTTACGTGGCGCAGCAGGCTGTCGATACCTATGGCTGGCTGAAGCCAGGCGAGATGCTGGACGGCCTCGGCATGGCGGAGACGACGCCTGGCCCCTTGATCATGGTGACCCAGTTCGTCGGGTTCATGGGCGCGTATCGAGCGCCGGGATCACTTAATCCGCTGCTCGCTGGAACGTTGGGCGGCCTGCTCACCACCTGGGTCACCTTCACACCTTGCTTCCTCTGGATATTTGTCGGTGCGCCGTTCGTGGAAACGCTGCGCAGCAACAAGGCCTTGTCCGCCGCGCTGGCGACCATAACGGCAGCCGTGGTGGGCGTGATCCTGAACCTGGCGGTGTGGTTCGCGCTTCACGTTCTGTTTGGTGCACTGCGCGAGGTCAAAGGGTTCGGCATGACGGTCGATGTGCCCGCATTCAGCTCCGTCAACGTCGCGTCCCTCGTCCTGACATTGGGTGCGCTGCTAGCGGTGTTTCGCTTCAAGATCGGCATGCTCCCGGTGCTCGTCGGCTGTTCGATCCTCGGGCTGCTCTACGGGATGGCAACGGGAGCGATCTAACCCGTGCAGCCAGCGCCGCTTACCAGTGGTGAGGCATCGTTGACGTTACAGTGGCTCGCGCACGGTTTGCGCAAAGCTATTTCGAAGCGGCGCTTCAGGCTCCTTCCTGCCGGTGCTGAGCCGACTGCTGCGAACCTGCTGATATCAAGGGGACTGCGGGCGTTCGGTGACGGTCTGGTCAGCATCCTGCTTCCCGCCTATCTGGCCACGCTCGGCTTCGACGCCTTCGAGATCGGAACCCTGTCGACGGCGACGCTCGCGGGCTCAGCCGTCCTCAGCCTGGCTGTTGGGATCGTCGCGCATCGCTTCTCCCGTCGAGCGCTGCTGACCGCAGCGGCTGTCCTGATGATAGCAACGGGGGTCGTCTTCGCTGTCGTTCACGACTTCTGGCCGCTGCTTCTCATCGCGTTCGTCGGCACGCTGAACCCATCTTCAGGGGACGTCAGCGTGTTTCTACCGCTCGAACATGCGCAGCTTGCTCAGAACGTCACCGACCGCGACCGCACGGCGCTCTTTGCGCGCTACAGCCTCATCGGCTCCCTCGCCGGCGCCTCGGGGCGCTGGCCGCCGGAGCGCCCGACTTTCTCCGCGACGCCATCGGCCTGGAAATGAAACAGGTCCTCCAGGCAGCTTTTCTATTTTATGCCTCACTTGGGTTGGCGGCGGTGCTCCTCTATCGGCGGCTGCCGAGTGACGCGCCTGATGCAGGCAAAGTGTCGGCACAGCCATTGCGCAGGTCTCGCTCCATCGTTCTAACGCTCGCCGCACTCTTCAGCCTCGATGCTTTCGCAGGCGGCTTCGTCGTCCAGTCGTTGTTGGCCCTCTGGCTCTTTCAACGGTTCGGCCTGTCGCTCGCCGCGACCGGCGCAATCTTTTTCTGGACGGGTGTCCTTTCGGCTGCGTCCTATTTGGTCGCTGTGCGAATTTCCCAGCAGATCGGACTCATAAACACCATGGTGTTTACGCACCTTCCGTCGAGCCTCTGTCTGGTGCTCATCCCGTTCATGCCGAGCGTCGCTCCGGCTATCGTTCTTTTGCTGATTAGAAGCGCGCTGTCGCAGATGGACGTGCCGACCCGCACATCGTACGTCATGGCCGTGGTGACGCCCGAAGAGCGGGCTGCCGCGGCGAGCATCACCGCCGTCCCCCGCAGCCTCGCGGCGGCCGCCAGTCCAGTCCTCGCAGGGGCTCTCCTTGGCGTCTCCAGCTTCGGCTGGCCCCTGATCATCGCCGGTGGGCTGAAAATTATCTACGACCTTCTGCTGCTCGCGACATTTCGCAGTGTTCGCCCTCCAGAGGAGCACGGGGGCGGGAGGAATGACATGTCAGTCGGCCATGATCGAACTGGCAACGACGCGCGGGTTTCCTGGTGGCGTTGAAGGCACGACCACCAGCCGGACAAATTGCTTACGTCCGCCGGCAACGAGGATGTAGAGACGCGAGAACTCCTCCGTATCGCGATCTTCGGCAATCTTCTCGGCATCCGTACGGGTGAAGAAACTCTTCCGAAATGCTTCTTGATCGACATCGGGAAATGCCAGCGTACACGTCTGCACCGGTTTGCCGCTCATCGTTGCCTTGGTGGTGCCGATGATGGTTCCTGCTGGCAATCCTTCCTCCGCTTCGGCCACCAGCCATGCCTCCACTGAGGTTGGATTAGCGATTGGCGCGAGTTCGGCGAAGCCTGCTTCGGCAATAAGTGTCCACCTGCGTTCGTGCGCGGTCTCTATCATGCGCTCGAAATTGGGACCCTCGGCCAGACAGGTACGGTGAAATTGTTCGACAGCCTGATCCGCATCACTGGCGGCCTGCGCCGGCGACATCGTCAGACCCAAGATGGTCCCTGCCAACGTTAGAAATCGGAACATGTCTATCTCGCGTAGCTGATTGTGGACGAACCACTTATCCTGAACGGGCTACGACACTCGTTGTTCCGGACTGTCGGCGCCTGCATGGCCGGTATCTTGATGGAGGCGCGAAGCGCCTGCGCAGTTGATGCAATGTTCAGGCATCTGGCAACTGATGGAGCCATGCCGCACTGGGTTTCGATGACGGACCCTGCTACAGACCCACTCACACCGCCGGGCGGGACCATTTGATCTCGTGCTGAGTTCCTGGAGACATCTCCCGGCGCTCGCCGAGGAACCTGCATGTCGTGCTCGCCAGCAACCAGCCCCGGTGGTTTTTTGGGCACTTGGCCTATGTCCCAGTCCACTGTGGAAACTTGTTAAAATCCCTTACGGCAAAGGTTTTCGAGGTCCGCTTTTGCCATTCCCTCGAAGCCCAGCGCGGGAAGAATATCATTATCTCCCTTAAGATCGCGACCGTAAGCCGCCGAGAATATGGCAATTCCAGATTCATGGAGAATCGCTGAATTTCCGCTGATCTTCCCCAACAAAACGGTCGGCAGCAGCCCGAACGGAACGTCCTCGAGAATATAGCGGCTTTCGATGGTTGACGGGCCGAAGCCGCCGCGGCCTTGGCGATCCATCTCCTGGTTCATTTCCGAAACGGTGGCCATGGGGACGTGAAACGACAATGAAAAATGCTCTTCAACTGTGCGCACGGCAATTCCAAAACGGGCGGCGATCGCCAATCGTTCCGCGTCCAGAGCCTCGATAAAGCGGCCGACAGCCGGGGTGACGTTTCCGGCCTGGCTCCACTGTTCTCCCTTCTCCATGCGTGTGAGATTAAGAAGAGCGATCCCGAGATGGTTCTGCGGATTGAGGTTGCTGAGCGCGATAGCAAGCATGCCGTCGCGCTTGACGAAACGATCGCCGAACAAGCTCGTGCAAAGCTCGAACCCTTGCTCCTGAGCACTGAAAGGCAGCGTCGCGACATCCAGTTTCTGGCGAACGGTTGCAACATCGATTTCGGCTGGCCCGCGCTGTTGCCCGGTCACGAGCGTGGTACCCCAGACGACGATCGGCAGGCTAACCTTCCGGTCCGCAAGCTGCTTGGAGAGATACAGTGCCCCAAAGGAACTATGCGAGCTGATGATAACCGGCGTTCCGTCGCTTAGATAAGGAGTGGCAGCGTCCATCACCATCTTGTGGCCGTAAGCCGGCAACGCGATTATGACGACGTCGGCATCGGCAATGGCGTCTTTACAATCCTTGGCGATGCGCACCTTAGTCGTTGCCTTGATAGCTCCGGTAGCCTTCAGCAATCCACCGGCGGCCAGCGCCTTGGTGCGTTCTCCGGAAGGCGACCAAAGCATAGGGTCATGTCCCGCTTCGGCCAGATAGGCGGCAAGGCCGTAAGCAATCGCTCCGGCGCCAAGAATGCTTACGCGCATAAATTCCCTCCTGTTGCGGGCATTGCAGCCTCCATTTCTCACTAGGAGGTTCCACAAATCGGAGCCGCATCTGCCATCGTCGGCTTCTGGCGATGGGATTCCGGCCTGAGCCCGCGACTGCAACATGCCTCAGCGAATATTCGTTTCCGCTTGACATATATCAAAAATGAATGAGACGATGTCAATCATACGAATTGCGCATGTAGAGAGAACATGGAAACCCGCGACCTTCAGAGCTTCCTTGCCGTTGCCGCCAACGGCAGCATCACCAAGGCTGCTGAGATGCTCGGGTGTTCCCAGCCTTCGGTGACACGCACCATTCAGGACCTCGAGGCAGAACTCGGCTTCGAATTGCTGCACCGGGTCGGTCGCCGGGTGCAGCTGTCTGAAGAAGGCGCCGCCTTCGAGGAGGAGGCGCGACGATTGCTGATGTCCTTCACCGAGCTTGCCGCGCGAGCCAAGATGATCGCCGCCGGCCGGGGACGAATCCTGCAGATTGTTACCACCTCCGCCATCGGTACTGGCTTGATCCCGACGGCCATGGCCGAACTCAAAGGTGTCGAACTTCCGCACGAGACGCATCTCGGGCAGTTTCTCCCCTCGATCGTCGCCCAGGAGGTGCGTAGCGGACGTGCCGAGATCGGGTTTTCAAGCTTGCCGCTCGATACGCCTGGTTTGGATGTCCTGCGGCTTTATTCAGCGCCTGATGTTGCTGCCGTGCGGGAGGACGATCCGCTGGCTGAACTTGACGTCATACCGCTTTCCGCTTTTGCCGGTCGCCGCGTCGCCACACTGCTCAACCCCCTACGTTTCCAGTTGCATGTCTCAAAAGCCTTGGCGGCCAGGGGCATCGACACAGGACCAGTGATCCGGACGAATACTGCATATGGCGCGTTACAGATCGTGCGTCAGACTGGTGCGGCGGCCGTCATCGATCCCCTCACCGCTTATGGCGTCGCCCTGCCCGATGTCGTCATCCGCCCGATCGACGCAACCGTTCTCTTTTATTGGGGCGTTATGGCTGCCGAAAAACGTCCGCTTCGTCCAGTCGCTCAGGCGTTGATGGATGCGGTCGAGGCGGTGGCTGAACGGTCGATCGTCGGCTTCAAGAAACTCGATCCGGCCCTCGCAGGCCAATTGGTGACCGATCCTGCGTCCGGTACAAATCACGGAACGGGAATATGAAGCATATCCCCGCCGCGCCGACGCCGACAGGTCTTGCTGCGCTCGAAGTACAGCTCGCGCAAGATCTCGACTTTCTCGAACTGCCCGCCAAGCCATGGGTTCCCGCGCGTTCGCACGATGGCGTGCCGGTCCGTGATGTCGTGGTGATCGGCGCCGGCATGTGCGGACTTGCTGCCACGGCAAAGCTGGTGCTGACCGGGATAACCAATGTCGTGGCCTATGATGCGGCTCCGGCCGGGCGCGAGGGACCATGGGTAACCTTTGCTCGCATGCAAACGCTCCGGTCGCCGAAAACCCTGCACGGTCCGTCGCTCGGCCTGCCGCAATTGACGTTCCGCGCCTGGTTCACGGCGCAATGGGGCGTTGAGGCCTGGCGCTCGCTGGACAAAATCCCCAAGGGCCAGTGGATGGACTACCTGGTCTGGTATCGCAAGGTTCTCGGTCTGCCGGTGCGCAACAGCGTGCGCATGACCGGACTGGCACCTGTTGGAGATCTGATTGCGATCGATATCGAGGGCGCGCAAACCGGCCGGGTTCTCACCCGTCATCTCGTTCTGGCCACTGGTCGGTCCGGTTTGGGCGGTTTTGCCGTGCCCGATTTCCTCAACGGTATCGACCGCGCCTATTGGGCACATTCTGCGGATGACATCGATTTCGACGGGTTGAAAGGCAAGCGCGTGGCCGTTATCGGCGCCGGTGCCTCTTCCATGGACAATGCCGCAACGGCACTCGAGGCGGGAGCCGGCTCCGTCGACATGTTGATCCGGCGCAAGGAGATGCCACGCATCAACAAGCTGACCGGCATAGGCAGCCCGGGTGTCGTGCTTGGTATGCATCACCTCCCCGATGCCTGGAAGTGGAAATTCTTCGACTACACCGCCTCGACCCAGACGCCGCCACCGCGTTCTTCAACGCTCCGCGTGTCTCGCCACTCGAATGCTCGGTTCCTTCTCGACTGCGGCATAGTTGCGGTGAAGGAAGAGGCCGGGACCCTGCTGGTGGAAACCACGCAGGGACCGTTGCGCTATGACTTCCTGATTGCGGCGACCGGCTTTTCAAATGACTTCAGCGGCCGCCCGGAATTTGCGGCGATCGCCCCACATATCCGCACCTGGTCGGATGGCCGATATAGGCCGGATATGGGGCCGGCTCGTGCAGGCATGTCGGACGCGCCGGATCTCGGTCCGGCCTTCGAGTTTCGCGAACGCGTCCCCGGCTCCTGCCCGATGCTGGCGCATATTCACTGCTTCAACGACGCCGCCATGCTGACCCATGGCAAGGTCTCTGGCGATATCCCGGCCGTCAGCGCCGGGGCCGGCCGTCTCGTCCGCGGCATTGCCGCATCGCTGTTTGCCGAGGACGTCGAAACCCACTTCGCCAATCTGATCGCCTACGACACGCCCGAACTTCTGGGCGACGAATGGGTCGATTCAACACCTTTGCTGCAGAAGGAGGCCGCGTGGTGATCGACGCAATTGACAAAGCCGCCGGTCTTTCGCCGGATGAGGCCCTTTTCGCCGCACGGCGGTTTCGGCCGGAATTCGTGCGAGGGGCGGAAGAATGTCGCCTCTCCGTCCTGCAGCCGGCAAACGATCAGGGGCTGGCGCCGAATTTAAGGGTTGCTCTGGCCCGCCGCATGGCGGCTCTGAATGATGATCCCGTCCTGATGGCCGACTATGATGTGCAGCTGGCCCAGCTTGGTCCGACGGAGCCGCTTCTGGCCTTGGCTCGGGGGGAAACGGATTTGAATGAACCCCTGGCGACCATCGTCCGTCATGTTGACCTGATCACCCTTACGCCGAAAAAGGCGGAGGCGAACCACATCGCCCTCCTCGCCGCGGCCGGACTGAACAATCCTCAGATCGTCGCGCTCTCCGAACTGATTGCTTTCGTAAACTTCCAGACGCGGGTTGCGACCGGCCTGCGATTGATGAGATCGGCATGATTTCCTCGGTTCGCCTGAAGCCGCTGAATTGGCGTCCCTACATCGCACCGGTCGAGCTATCCGAGGCCACGCCGGAACAACTCGAAGCGATGAAGGTAACGCCGTCGGCCAAGAAAGTTTCGGAATATGTGCGCACCCTTGTGCATGATCCCGAGAGTTATCTTGCCCGCACCGTCTTGTTCAACGCGATCATGTATGTCGAAGGCGGGCTTGCCCGTCCCGACCGCGAACTTGGCGCATTGGGTGCCTCGATCGTCAATGGCTGCAAATTCTGCGCCGTGGTTCACGCCCGCCGCCATGCAGAGCTGACCAAGAGCGACGAAGTGGTCACCGCGCTCTACCTCGACAAACCCGAAAAGCTTGGGCTGCGCGATGCAGCAATCTACAGCTTTGCCCGCCGTCTGTCGGCGGCGCCGTCGGAAGCAACGGTGACGACATCGCCTCGCTGTGTGCCGTCGGCATGAATGATGCTGAGATCATCGACCTCATCCACGCCATAGCGATCTTCGGCTGGGCAAACCGGCTGATGCACGTTCTCGGCCACGCGGAGAGCGGATGATGATGACCCACATGTCAAGGCAGTCCGTCCCACACTCTGAAGGGCTAACCAGAAATGCTTGAACTCAAAGATATAAGGCTGTCCTACGGAAGCACGCAGGTCCTGAACGGCGTCAATCTCTCGGTAAAGCGGGGTGACGTGGTGTCGATCATCGGCCCCAGCGGCACCGGCAAGACCACGCTGCTGAAATGCATCAACTACCTGGCCAAGCCGTCGTCCGGAACCATCGCGTTCGACCAGATTCGGATGGACTACCAGCGCGCCGACAAGACCGCTGTCCAGGCGATCCGGCTTCGAACAGCGATGGTCTTTCAGCAATTCAATGTCTTCAAGAACATGACAGTCCTCCAGAACGTGATGGATCCGCTTGTCGTCGTGCAGCGCAAGTCCGCGGACGAGGCGCGTGAAATCGCGCTGCGAGAGCTTGACCGGGTCGGCCTCTCAGCGAAGCGGGACAGCTATCCGTCCCAGCTGTCGGGCGGCCAGCTCCAACGCACCGGCATCGCGCGTGCGCTGGCGGTTCGTCCCGACGTGATGCTCTTCGATGAGCCCACGTCATCGCTGGATCCTGAACTCGTCGGTGAAGTTCTGAAGGTGATCAAGGATGTCACGTCGTCAGGGATCACTTCGCTGCTTGTGACCCACGAGATGCAATTCGCAAAGAACATCTCGAACCGGATCGTCTTCATGGATCGTGGCGTGATTGCCGCCGATGGCAGTCCAACTGAGATCTTCGATGCGCCATCCAGCCCACGACTTGCTCAATTCCTGCAGTCAGAACTCGCTTTTCAATAGCTCAACAAGAAGGGAACCAAAGAAATGTCTGCAATCAAATCCAGTCTTTCCCGCCGTTATGCCCTGGCCGTCGCCGGCGGCATCGCAATTGCCCTTGCGACAGCAGGGATCAGTTACGGTCAGACCGTTCGGACAATCAAGATCGCGACCTCTGCCGAATCCAAGCCGCTGGCCTGGGGCGCGCTCGGCGTCGAGCCGCAAGGCTATGAACCCGACCTCCTGAGGGCGATTAACGCAAAGTTGCCGCAGTACAAGTTCGAAATGGAAGGTGTCTCTGATATCGCGCAGGAAACCGGCCTGGCCACAGGCAAGTACGACATCGCGGTCGGTGGCTACTACAAGTCGTCCGAGCGCGCCAAGCAGTTCTTCATTCCGGAAAACCCCATGGGTGCCAGCCTGATGAAGATCTACAGCAAGAAAGGCAGCGGCATCAATGAAATGAAAGACCTGGTCGGCAAGAGGATCGTTCCGACCACGGCCGGCGGCGGAACCTACAAGTTTATTATGAACTGGCAAAAAGAAAATCCGCAATACAAGCTCGATGTCACGGCATCGAGCGCCGGCATCCCGTATCCGAACCGACTTGATGAAGTGCAGAACGGCAAGTTCGACGCGCTGGTCCTGCCTTCAAATCTGGGTGAGCAGACCGTCATCGATGAAAAGAAGCTCGACATCGTGGCGTCGGAGCCAGTCTTCACCAACAACACCTATATGCTTGTTCACAGGTCAGATGAAAACAAGGTTTTGGTCGATGACGTGAACAAAGTTCTCAAGGAGTTGAAAGACGACGGCACGATCGAAAAGCTATCGCAGAAGTGGTTTGGCGAAGGCATCGTCAAGTATATGAAATGATGTGATCTGAGTAGATATCGTCAGCGGCAAGGCTGAATTGCAAGAAGGAGTGTTTCAAAGTGGATGTTTCTGCTATGATTCCCGAGTTGCTCTCGGCATTGCCGCTGACGCTCGCTATCACGTTTACGGCCATGTTGGTCGGCTTTTGCTTGGCGCTCGTTGCGACAACATTGCGGATTCGCAGGATACCAGTGGTCAGCCACCTCACCGACCTCTACGTGTCCTATGCCCGCAGCGTTCCCGTCGTCCTCCAGTTGTTCGTCGCGTTCTACGGGCTCCCCCTATTGGTGGCCCTGTTCGGCTCCGCAGATTTCTTCTCGCCGACGATCGCTGCGATAGTCGGACTGAGCTTTTACCATGGCGGCTATCTGTCGGAAGTCCTTCGGCCCGCATACCTGGCCGTCGATCGCGGCCAGCATGATGCGGCCGACAGTCTAGGATATACCTTTCGCCAGAAGATCACCCGCATCGTGGGCCCGCAAGCGGTGCACTTCGCATTGCCTGGCTATGGAAATTCCATCATCTACCTGATCCATAACGTTGCGCTGGTCATGTACATTGGGGCTGCCGACGTGATGGCGACCGCGCACTTGATCATGGAGCGCGACTATAACCAGTACCAGTTCGAAACATACCTCGTCCTGGCCGTCATCTATGCGCTGATGTGCCTGATTGCCTGGTTCATCGTGCACTTGTTCGAGCTTCGCTCGCCGATGCAGGCGCCTGAGGCGACGACAACAGCTCAGATCAAGAACGCGGCCATCGCCAGCGTCTGACCTAAAGGGTATTAAACCATGTTCGATACCGAAATTTTGCTCCAGGACACCCAGGAAATTCTGGGCGCCGTACCTGTAACGCTTGGAATGGCGCTGACGATTTTCGTCTTGTCGACGATAGTCGGCAGCATTTTCGCACTCGTCGAATATAGACGAGTCCCGGTGCTGCGAGAGCTCATCATGGCTTACAAGATCGTCTTCAAGGGCGTTCCGATGGTCATCGTGATTTTCCTCGCCTATTTCGGTCTGCCCCCGGCATTCCAGTTCCTGCTCTCGTTGCTCGGGGTCAACTTCAACGCCCATGAAACACCCAACTCGGTCATCCTTGTTATTGCGGTGACAGGCTGTATCGCTGCGTTCCAATCCGAGATTATCAAGGGAGCCCTGAACGCCTTCGACACCGGTCAGTCAGACGCCGCCCATTCGCTGGGCTATACAAACGGCCAACTGTTTCGACGGATTCTGTTTCCCCAGGTGGTTCTCACGGCAATTCCTGATCTTACAACCTCGATGATGGTCATCATGAAGGCGCTTTCTCTCGGATTCGCCATCGAGGTTGTCGATATCTTCGCCCAGTCCCAGCTGACCGCCGCGCTGAACTACTACTACCTCGAAGCTTTCGTGATTGCCGTCGTGATCTACATGGTGATTGCCTATATCGTCACCCAGATTGCCGACAGGCTGGAGCAAGCCCTTAGGGTACGGACGTGAGCGAAGCGTCGTCAGGACCCGCGCAGCAAGGGCGGAGGAACTCAAGGCTCAGTTGAGGCCTGCAAACAGCTGATGGGGCGAACTCGCAGCCAGACCTGCGGGCTCATGTAATCGACACCTCACCCTGGTGGGTGCCACGGTCGACGGCTTGGCGACGACGAAGGCGAAGTTTCCAACAGCGGGCGCCGCATTATCGCAGATTGGTCAGATCCACTGGACGATTGTTGATGATCGCTTCCATGGAAAAGAAGCCTGTCACCGTAGCCAGGTCGAAGTTCGTGATCAGTTTCTGGTAGAATGCATCGTAGCCGGACATGCCTTGTGTCACGACCTTGATCAGGTAGTCCCAATCTCCTCCGATCCGATAGAAATCGATCACCTCCGGCAACCGTTCGACATGGGCACGGAACGCCTCACTCCACTCCTTGGAATGGTGGCGGGTGCGAACCATTACGAAAACCGTCAGATCGAGCCCCATGGCGCGGAGATCGATACTGCTGTGCGACCCGCGGATAACACCTAGCGACTGGAGGCGCTGGATCCGCCGCCAGCACGCATTCTGGGACAGGCCGACCCTCTCCGCCAACGCTGCGAAAGGCTTGCATCGATTTGCATGGCCGTCAGAATCTTCATATCAAATGCATCGATTTTCGCCCGATCTTCGATCATCTGACACGCTCTTTGCAAGAAATTGCAGAAAATAGGTGAATTTTTTCGACCGTGGAGCAGGGTACAATCCGAGTCAATATCCGAGCCGGGGAGAATGACCGTGCAAGCAGCTCGCCCAACGACAGGGCAGACCGAGACCCCTCTGTCAAAGTTCCGCCAGGGGCTGAAGAAAACGGCTGACGTGACCGCCGACCTCCGGGATGGGCTTGTGGGATCGACGGCGAAAATCGTGGGTCCCTACGGGCAAAAGGACTTGGTGTACGCCGACTATGTCGCGTCAGGCCGCGCACTCCGTCAGATCGAGCGCTTTGTGCTTGAGGAGGTCCTGCCGTACTACGCCAACAGCCACACGGAAGCCTCGTATTGCGGAGGCTTCATGACCCGCATGCGTCGGGAAGCGCGCGCCCAGATCGGTCAATTCTGCGGGGCCACCGAACGGCATGCCGTGATCTTCACCGGCTCCGGCGCTACGTCGGGGATCAACCGCCTCGTCAAGCTATTCGGGGTCGCTGAAGCCGTGGCAGCGGGCAAGCGCGCTCGGATCATTATCGGTCCCTATGAGCATCCTCCAACATTCTGCCCTGGCGCGAGAGCGGAGCAGAAATCGTGGAAATCGCTGAGGATACGTCTGGCGGGCCGGACTTGTCTCAGCTCAAGGACGCGGTTGGCGGGGGGTCGTCAGATCTGACGATATGCTCGATGTCCGCGGCCTCGAACGTCACGGGCATCACCAGCGATGTGGCGGCCATCACCGTGATCGTGAAGGCCGCCAGCGCAAAGATGATCTGGGACTATGCGAGCGCAGGTCCTTACCTGCCGATTTCCATGTCGCCCGCCCCAGATGCCGAGATCGACGCAATAGTTGTTTCGCCTCACAAGTTCTTCGGAGGCCCCGGCGCTTCCGGCATCTTGATCGTTCGACGCGACGGATCTTCGACGAAGACGCCGTCGTGGCCAGGTGGCGGGACGGTGAAGTTTGTCTCCCCGAAGACACACGATTACAGCGACAGCCTGGAATCCCGCGAGGAAGCCGGCACGCCGAACGTGATCGGCGACATACGAGCCGCGCTGGCCTTCATCGTCAAAGATGCGATCGGACTCGACGCGATAACAGCGCGCAATCGCGAGCTGGCGCGTCGTGCTTTTCGCGCATGGAAAGCCCTGCCGCGGCTGGAGCTCCTCGGTCTATCGGATCCTCAGCGGCTTCCGATCTTTTCCTTCCGGATCAAAAACGGAAAGGACGGCTACGTCCACCAGCAGTTGATCACGCGCATGCTAAGCGACCGGTTCGGGATCCAGGCGCGCGGTGGCTGCGCCTGCGCCGGCCCGTATGTTCACAGACTGCTGTCGATCGATGACGAACAGTCCGAGGAAATCAGGCAAGCCATTCTCTCCGGCGACGAAATGAAAAAGCCGGGATTCACCCGGCTGAATTTCAGCGTTCTGCTGCCGGACGAGAAGGTGCAGTTCATACTCGATGCCGTGGCGCAGATTGCGTCCGACGCAACGGACTTTGAGCATGACTACGACCTCGATCCTGGCCGGGCGATCTTCTTCCCGCGAGCCGCAGTCGAGGGCATCGCCCATGCAGCAGCCTGAAGTCGCCGGCTTCTATGATGCACGGACGGGCAGCATCCAACATGTCGTTGCATGCCCGAGTTCACGAAGATGCGCCATCATCGACCCCGTACTCGATTTCGACGAAAAGTCTGGCTCGACAGCAACGACAAATGCGGACGCGATCCTCG
Source organism: Mesorhizobium sp. M0960 (assembly GCF_040319055.1). Lineage (NCBI taxonomy): Bacteria > Pseudomonadati > Pseudomonadota > Alphaproteobacteria > Hyphomicrobiales > Phyllobacteriaceae > Mesorhizobium > Mesorhizobium sp. M0960. The sequence goes on from NZ_JAMYNN010000021.1 coordinate 104,215, forward strand.
ACTACATCAACAGCCGCAATTTGAAGCTCGAGTGGATCCTGGACACCCATCCGCATGCCGATCACTTTTCGGCCGCGGGTTATCTCAAGGCGAAAACCGGCGTGCCGACAGCGATCGGCGAGCGCGTGAAGCAAGTGCAGCGGATCTGGCAACGGATCTATAACTTCTCGGATCTCCCGTGTGACGGCTCACAATGGGATCGGCTGTTTTGCGACGGCGAGACCTTCAACATCGGCGAGCTGGAAGCGCGCGTCATGCACTCGCCAGGACACACCTTGGCGTCGATAAGCTATGTCATCGGCGATGCAGCGTTCATTCACGACACACTTTTCATGCCCGATAGCGGCTCCGCCCGGGCCGATTTTCCAGGCGGCAGCGCAGCTGATCTGTGGCAGTCCATCCAGGACGTTTTGAGCCTACCCGACCGGACGCGCCTCTTCACCGGGCATGACTACAGGCCGGGAGGGCGCCAGGCTCTGTGGGAGAGTTCGGTAGCGGAGCAGAAAGAGAAAAACCCGCATGTCGCCGGTCATTGTCGGAGTACGTTCATCAGGCTTCGAGAGGCCCGAGACAGGACATTGCCAATGCCAAAACTCATATTGCATGCCCTGCAGGTCAATATCCGCGGAGGGGAACTGCCTCAGGTCGAGGAAAATGGCCGGCGTTATCTGAGGATACCGCTCGACGCGCTGCCAGCATCGGTCTGGGATTAGTTGACGAATTGGATGGCTCTCTCCAGCAGTTCCTGCCCGCGATCGGTTTCAGGATCACTGATCGGGTGTACGCTCGGTCCGATTGGCGGAGGCGAGTCGATCCTCGCTACGCCCTATTGATGTACGTCGTCGGAATGAGCAATCCTCGGAGCGCTCTCGGAGGTGATCGCGGCAAGCAATTGGGGTGGCGCGTCTGCAACACTATTATCGATCGGAGGGGATATCTCGGATGTGGGATAGGATCATAAACCTTCGGATATCGAGCCACACCTGGGAGGTAATTCTTTTGGGGACGAAAAGCTTGAGGCGAACCTCAAGTAGCCGATGTATGTACTGGTGATTTGGCGCGATTCCAGTCGACTAGACCACGTCCTGTGATCGATGAATCGATTGTGATGTGACGGCTGCGTTTTGTGCTGATTCAACATCCACCTCGATGGAGGTG
>NZ_JAMYNN010000022.1:0-95997 GCF_040319055.1 Mesorhizobium sp. M0960
CGCGGGATAGGTGCGCCTGAGTTCCGCCCATACAGGGTCGGACGACCGCCTGAAACCCCAAACAAGACGTCAAATCCCCCGCAAAGCGAACAACCGCCGCAACCCCGCCGCCGCAAGCTTTTGCTCATGACTGCGCAACAGGTCCCTTGTGGGAGAAGGTGTCGCCGAAGGCGACGGATGAGGGGTGTTCCAGCTTGGCAAGGACGGCACTCCGTCCAACACCCCTCATCCGTCTCGGCGCTACGCGCCGATCCACCTTCTCCCACAAGAAGGGGAGAAGGGAAAGGCGGCCCTATCGCACCGGCGCTCCATAGACTGGCGTCGGAATGCCTTCCATGCGCGCCTTGATCTGCAGCGCCACGAATTTTGAATAGAAGCGCGACAGCGCAAGATTGCCGCCGTGGAACCACAGCGCTTCCTGCGCTGTCGGCTTCCACATGTTGCGCAACTCGCCTTGCCACGGACCCGGGTCGCCTTTCACGCCCGAGCCAATCCCCCAGCACGGCCCGACCTTGTCGGCGACTTCGCGCGAAACGATCGCCGCCACTGTCTCGTTCATCGAGAGATAGCCGGTGCAGGCGATGATTGCGTCGGCCGCCAGTTCCGTGCCGTCGTCGAAGAGGATGCCTGTCGGCGTCAGCGACTTGATCCCGACGCCGCTACGGATGCCGATCTCGCCGTCGATGATCAGATCGCAGGCGCCGACGTCGATGTAGAAGCCCGAGCCGGTGCGGTAGGCCTTCATCAGGAGCCCAGTCTCGTCGTCGCCGAAATCGATGGCGAAGCCGGCGCTGCGCAAGCGGTCGTAGAAGGCAGCATCGCGCGCCTTGATGACGTCGTAAAGCGCCCGCTGGCCTTGCGGCAGCAGCGCGAACGGCGTCGAGGCGACGATCATGTCGGCCTTTTCAGTGGTGATGCCGCGGGCCAGCGCCTTTTCCGAGAAGATCTCGAAGCCGATCTCCATCAGCGTGTCCGACTTGACCACCGTCGTCGGCGACCGCTGGACCATGGTCACCTCGGCGCCGCTCTCCCAGAGATCGACGCCGACGTCATGGCCGGAACTTGCCGCGCCGATGACGGCGACCCTTTTGCCGCGGAATTTCTCGCCGCTGGAATACTGGCTGGAATGCAGGATCTCGCCGTTGAAGACCTCGGCGCCCGGCAGGTCGATGCGCCTGGGCGGGCCATAAGCACCGGTCGCGAAGACGATGTGCTTCGGCTTCAGCGTGATGCGCTCGCCGGCGCGGTCGAGCTCGACCGTCCAGACCTTTTCGGTCTCGTCATAGGAGGCACTGACGCATGCCGTAGAGGTCCAGTAATTGAGCTCCATGACGCGCGTATACATCTCCAGCCAGTCGCCCATCTTGTCCTTGGGCGTGAACACCGGCCAGTTCTCGGGAAACGGGATGTAGGGCAGATGGTCGTACCAGACCGGGTCGTGCAGCACGAGCGAGCGATAGCGCTTGCGCCAGGAATCGCCGGCCTGGGCGTTCTTCTCGATGACGATGGCCGGCACGCCCAATTGCCTGAGCCGCGCCCCCAGCATGATGCCGCCCTGGCCGCCGCCGATGACCAGGCAATAGGGCTGCTGGCTAACGCCGAGGTCACGCGCCTCGCGGCGCCTTGCCTCCAGCCAGGTCTCGCGTTCCGGATCGGCCTTGTGGCGGACGCCCAGCGGCCGCGCCGGGCCTTTGCGCTCTTCAAACCCCTTGAGATCGCTCATCGCCGTGAACAGCGTCCGGCACTTGCCGTCCCTGAGGCGCATGATGCCTTGGCCCCACGCCGATGACGTCTCGAAAGAAAACCAGGCTTCGATGGTGCCTTCGTCCGAGGTGGCTTCGCCGCTGAGCTGCCATTGAGCAGGCCTTGTGGTTGCCAGCGTCGCCGCCAGCATGTCGCGGATCGCGGCCGCCCCCTCCATCGTCTTGATGTTCCAGGTGAAGGTCAAAAGATCGCGCCAGTAGCAGTCCTCGACGAACAGATTGGTTGCGGCCTCGACGTCGCCCGCTTCGAGCGCTCGCGCAAAAGAACCGAGCCAGGTGGCCGCCTGTTTCGACGGTGAAATGTCGAGCATCTGTCTTCCCTATCTTCCAGTGACGTTTGCGCTGCCGCCATTCTTACCCTGTCCCGGTTCTTTGCGGGAGAGGGTGAGGGCAGCGCAAACAGTCCGGAAGCTATGGCGCAGCGCAAGGTTGAAGCGACTGCCGCTGCTGTCAGGCCCGCGCGCGGGCCTGATCCGAACCGCTGTCCAGCCATGCAAGGTCGTCCGGCGAAAGCGAAATGTCGAGCGCCTGGAGGCTGTCTTCCAATTCGTCGAGCGTGCGCGGCCCGATCAGCGGGACGGACGGGAAGGGCTGCGCCAGGACGTAGGCGAGCGCGACGTGAATCGGGCTTTTGCCGAGCCGCTTGGCGAGCTCGATGGCACGGTCGCGGCGGCCGAAATTCTTCTCCGAGTACCAGACCCGGACCAGCTCCTCATTGTCGCGCCGGTCGCGGCCGGCGCGGTCGGTGAAGAAGCCGCGGCCCTGGCTCGACCAGGCGAAATTCGGCATCTGCCGGGCGGTAAGCCAGGTCTTCCACGCGTCGCTGGAGGAGGTGACGCAGCCTGCCCAGATCGGCTCCAGCATCTCGGCCAATGAGAAATTGTTGGAAAGTGCGCCGGGCTTCTGCTTGCCGGTGCGCTCGGCATAGGCAATCGCCTCGTCCATGCGTTCCATTGTCCAGTTCGAGCCGCCGAACGGACCGCGGATGCGGCCGGCCTTGACCTCGCGGTCCATTGCATCGACGAATTCGTCGACCGGCACGTCCGGATTGTCGCGGTGCATGAAATAAACGTCGATATGGTCGGTCTGCAGCCGCTCGAGCGACTGGGTGAGCTGCTTGCCGATGACGTCGGGATAGCAGAGCGGCGAGTGCGCGCCCTTGCCGATGACCACGGATTGCTCGCGCACGCCGCGGTTTTTCAGCCAGTGGCCAAGCAGGGTCTCGGTATAGCCGGAACCGTAGACGAAGGCCGTGTCGAACAGATTGCCGCCGGCCTCGAAATAGGCGTCGAGCAGGATGGCGCCCGACGAAAAGGTGCGGAAATCCTCGAAGCCGAGCGCCAGGCACGAGGCCCGCCGCGGCAGGCCCGGAATGCTGCGCTTGGGGATGGCGGTCCCGCCGGAGCGCAGCTTCCGTCCGGAGATCGTGTTGACGCGCTTTGCCGGTTTCTCGATGTCGTATTCGAGCCCGATCGCGGCACGCCATTTGTCGAGCACGCGCAGATTGCCGAGACTGTCGGCCCAGCCCATGCCGGGCCAGGCGAACTCCTGCTTCCCGCCGAGAATGGCCTCGCCGGCGGCGTCGACCTCGAACGCGTAAAGCCAGCCGTCCTCCTTGACCTCGACCACCTCGGTGTAACCCGGACGGATGATGCGGATTTCGCCGGTGCCGCCTTGCTGGCCGCCGGCATACCAGAAATCCGCGACCTCGATGCGGCCTTTGCTGCCGAGAATGCGCAAGACATTGTCCTGAGCGAGCGAGATGCTGCAGGAGACTTCCGCGACGATGCCGCCCGGAAAATGCAACAGCGCCGACGCCCATTCGTCGACACCGGATTGGCCGAGATGCGCAGTACCCACCACTTTGTCCGGCTCGGCGAAGGGCTTTCCCGCCGCGGCGCCGGCAATCAGCCGCGCCATCGACACGGGATAGCCGCCGACATCGAGGATGCCGCCGCCGGCAAGATCCTTGGCGTAAAGCCGGTGCTCCGGCATGAAGCCCGGCATGGCGAAGCCGAAGCTGGATTTGATCATCTTGATCTCGCCGATCGCGCCGGCACCGATCAGCTCGACCAGCTTGGCCGTCTGCGGATGCAGCCGGTACATGAAGGCTTCGCCGAGAAAGGTGCCGGCCTTGCGCGCCGCATGGATCATCGCGTCGGCCTCGAAGGCGGTCAGGCCAAGCGGCTTTTCGCAAAGCACATGCTTTCCGGCCTCGGCTGCCTTGATCGCCCATTCGGCATGGCTCGGATGCGGCGTCGAAATATAGATCGCGTCGACATCCGGATCGCCAAGCAAAGCCTCGTAGCCGTCGAGGATGCGGGCGCCGGGGAAAGCCTCGGTGAGCCCGGCCTTGCCGGGATTGCGCGCCCCTAGGGCGACCAAGGTGCCGGTGCGCGAATGGGCGACGCCGCCGGCAAAGGCCTTGGCGATGTTGCCGGGCCCGAGAATGCCCCAGCGAATTTTTTCTGGTTTGGAAGTCATGTCAAATCTCCGTGGGGTGGCCGCGAGCAATCGCGATCGGACAAAAGAAAGATGGGTTAGCGAATGCGTGCGCCGGTGGCGTCGAAGAGAAGCGAGCGGTCGGCCTTGATCGACACCACCAGGTCGTCGCCGTTGGCGCGATGCCGCGAGGCCTCGCGCTCGATGATCAGTTCTTCGCGCCCGCCCCCGGTCCCGGAATTGGCATAGACATAGCTCACCGATCCCAAGTGCTCGGCGACGTCGGCCTTGAGGGTAAGGTCGCAATCGCCCTGGCCGGCGTCGAAGAAATGCTCCGGCCGCACGCCGAGCACGACATCGCCGCCTATCGCAGGCAAGGCATCGGAAAGCGGCTTGCGCAGTCGCACGCCGCGATGGTTGACCAGCTCCACGATCGCCGCGCTGTTGTCGGTTCCGACCACTTTCGCCGCCAGAAAATTCATCTTCGGCGAGCCGACGAAGCCGGCAACGAAGCGGTTGGCGGGGTCGTCGTAGAGATCGAGCGGCGCGCCGATCTGCTCGATATTACCGGCGTTGAGCACGACGATCCTGTCGGCCAGCGTCATCGCCTCGGTCTGGTCGTGCGTCACATAGACCATGGTAACGCCAAGCTCCTTGTGAAGGCGCGATATCTCGACGCGCATCTGCACCCGGAGCTCGGCATCGAGATTGCTGAGCGGTTCGTCGAACAGGAACACTTGCGGCTCGCGCACGATGGCGCGGCCGATGGCGACGCGCTGGCGCTGGCCGCCCGACAATTGCCGCGGCCGCCGCTTCATCAGCTCGGCGATGCGCAGGATTTCGGAAGCCCGCTTCACCCGCCGCTCGGTATCTGCCTTGGGGTTGCCGGTCATTCTCAGGCCGAAGCTCAGATTCTGCTCGACCGTCATATGCGGATAGAGCGCGTAGGACTGGAACACCATGGCGATGCCGCGATCGGCCGCCTCGACGTCGTTCACCACCTTGCCGCCAATGGCGATCTCACCGTCGCTGATGTCCTCGAGCCCGGCGATCATCCGGAGCAGCGTTGACTTGCCGCAGCCGGAAGGGCCGACGAAGACGACGAATTCGCCGTCATCGATATCGATATTGGCGCCGTGGACGATCTCGAAGACGCCGAAGCGCTTGATGACGTTTTTGAGTGTGACTGCCGCCATGCTGATCCTTACTTGATAGCGCCGGCGGCGATGCCGGCGACGAAATGGCGCTGCAGAAGCACGAACACGACGAGCATTGGCGCCGTCAGCATCACCGCGCCCGCCATGATGCCGCCCCAGGACACCTTGGTGAGACCGATCAGCGTGCCGAGCGCCACGGGCGCGGTCATTGCGCCCGGCTTGGAATTGATCAGCAGCGGCCAGAGATAGTTGTTCCAGGAGGCAAGGAACAGGATGATGGCGAGCGCTGCCAGCATCGGCCGCGCCAGAGGCAGTGCGACGAACAGGAATATCCGCCATTCCTTGACGCCCTCGACCTTGGCGGCGTCGAACAGTTCGTGCGGCATCATCGAAAAGCTCTGCCGCATGAAGAGCACGCCCAGCGAATTGAACAGCGGCGGCACGATCAGCGCCACCCAGGTGTTGGCGAGCTTGAAGTCGCGCGCCACCATGATGAATTGCGGGATCAGCACGACCGCATAGGGCAGCGTGATGGTGCCGAAGATGATGGCGACGACCATGCCCTTGCCGAAGAAGTTGTAACGCGCCAGCGCCCAGCCGGCCATCGAGGTCAGCATCACCGACAGGAAGGTGTAGGTCACCGCCACCGAGACGGAGATGCCGATGGCACCGATGAAATTGGTGCCGCGCTGCAGATTGCTGACATTGTCGAGGAAATTGCCGTGCGGCAAAAGCTCGATGTCGGGGCTGAAGATGCCGTTGTCGGGCATCGTGGAAAAGACCACCATCATCCACAGCGGAAACAGCCAGACCAGCGCCAGCGGCGTCAGGAACAGATGCAGCGCGATGCTGCGGCCCAATCTGGCCTGGGAACGGCCGACCCGGGAATGGCTGATTGGGGAGCGCGAGGTCATTTCGGTTCCCTCGTCAGCCATATCTGCACCAGCGAAATGGCAATCGCCAGTCCGGCCATGGTGTAGGCGATGGCCGAAGCGTAGCCGAAATTGAGCGACCGGAAGCCCTGGCGATAAAGCAGCAGCCCGAGCGTTTCGGTGCCGCCGCCCGGCCCGCCGCGCTCGGTGATTAGGAAGGGCTCGGTGAACAGCTGCATGGTGCCGATGATCGACAGCACGGCGCAGAACACGATGATCGGCTTGAGCAGCGGCAGCGTGATGTAGAAGAACTGTTTGACCTTGCTGACCCGGTCCAGGGTCGCCGCCTCGTAAACATCCTCGGGGATGGACTGCAGGCCGGCGAGCAGGATGATGGCGTTGTAGCCGGCCCAGCGCCACGTCACCGCCATCATGATGACCGCCATCGCCGGGGTGACGTTGGTAAACCAGTCGACGTTGGGCAGGCCGATGCTGTTCAGCAATTTGTTGATGATGCCGTAGTCCAGATTGAACATCAGCCGGAAAACCGCCGAATAGGCGACCTCGCCGACCACGACCGGCGCGAAGAAGGCAAAGCGGAACAGGCCACGCGCCTTGAGCAGCGGCGAGTTCAAAAGCACCGCCATCACAATCGCTAGCGAAATCATCACCGGCACCTGGATGACAAGGATCAGCAATGTGTTCTTCAAGGCATTGAAGAAGGCCGGATCGCCGATCAGCCGGCCCCAGTTGAAGGTCGGCGCGAACCGCCACGGCACGGTGCGCGTCGCCTGGAACGAGATCAGGAAGGAATCGATGATCGGCCACAGCCAGAAGATCGAGAAGATCAGCAGATAGGGCGCAAGGAAGCGATACGCCGTGGCGTTCTGGTAGCGCATCGTTTTCCTCCTTTCTGCTTTTTCAAGTCTCTTGCCTTCTCCCCTTGTGGGAGAAGGTGGATCGGCGCGTAGCGCCGAGACGGTTGAGGGGTGCTGGCCGGAGTGCCGTCAACGCCAAGCTGGAGCACCCCTCATCCGTCGCCTTCGGCGACACCTTCTCCCACAAGGGGAGAAGGGGAGCCGCGCGCTCGGAGCCGCCTCGTTTAGATCACGACTTGACCGGCAGGCCGGTCGCCGCGGCGATCTGGCTTGCGGCATCGTCGAGCGCTGCCTTGGCGTCGGGATAGCCCCCGGCCAGATATTTGGTCTGCACCGCGCGGATGATGATTTCGGCGTCGCTCTGGAACGGCGTACCGCGGCTGGGGACGACCTTGGGCAGGGTGCCGAGGATGTCCTTCCACACGGCTTGGCCACCCCAATAGGGCAGGCCCTCGGAGACATAAGGGTCGTTGAGCGCCGAAATCAGCGACGGCACCAGGCCGAAGCCTTTCAGCATGGTGATCTGGCCCTCATTCGTCCCTAGCGTGTATTTCAGATAGGCGTAGGCGGCTTCCTTGTTCTTCGACACCGAGGTGATGGCGAGCGAGGAGCCGCCGAGATTGGCGGCGCGCGGACCGTCGGCGGTCAGGCTCGGCATCAAATAGACGCCCCATTTGCCTGTCCCATCGGGCGATTCGGTGCGCACAGTGCCTTCATACCAGCCGCCATACATCTGCGTGGCGACCTTGCCGGCGGTGTTGTTGGTGATCTTGGTGCTCCAGTCGGCAGAGGAAATGATGCCGGCGTCCTTCATCTCCTTGATCTTGGTCATGGCATCGACGCATTTGGGCTGGTTGACCGTGATCGATTGACCATCGGCGGAGAAGTAGGCGCAGCCCTGCTCGTTGGAGATCATGCGGAAGAATTCGGAATCGCCGTTGAAATCGGCGTTGGTCATCGTGACGCCGGGATTGGCGGCCTGGATCTTCTTGGCGGCAGCGATGAAATCGTCCCAGGTCTTGATCGAGGACGGATCGACGCCGGCCTTCTCGTAGAAGTCGCGTCGGTAGAACATCGCCACCGGCCCCGAATCCCACGGCATCGCATAGGCCTTGTCGTCCACCTCGAGCTCGGTGCGCTTGAAGTCGGGGAATTTTGCCTGGTCTTCCGCGGTGTAGCCGAGCGTGTGCAGGTCGACGAAGCAATCCGGGAACTGGCTCCAGTAGTTTTCCGCTTCGCCGTTCTCGATCGTCACGATGTCCGGCAGGCCCTCGCCACCGGCGGCACAGCCGGCGATCGACTTGTCGTAGGTCGGCTGGTTGCCGAGGTCCTCGACCGTGACCTTGATGTCGGGAAACTGCTTGTTGAAGCCCGCTATGGTGGCCTTCAGCGACGAAGCGGCGATATTCCAGCTCCAGATCGTGATTTCACCGGACTGCGCAAAGGCCGGGCTGGAGCCCAAGGCAAGCGCGAGCGCGGCGCAGGTCGATTTTATGCGCATTGAAATCCTCCCATTTCAGTTGCTCTCTGTTTGCGAGCGTGGCTAGACTAGGCCTCAGGAAAGCCTTGTCCGCGACAAAGGGAATAAGAAATGAGCGGAAAGTAAGATGCCGGAAAGGCCGTTTTACCAGCCTGGCGCCAGCAGCGTAGAGGGCCTGCCGCTGCTGCTGCAGATGTTCCACACCCAGCCCCTGGTGATGCTCAAGCCGCATTGGCATGCCCAGGTCGAGGTGAATTTCATCGTGCGCGGGGCCGTGCATTACCGCATGGACGGGCACGAGCTTTCGCTCTCTGCTGGCGACATGTGTCTGTTCTGGGGTGGCCTGCCGCACCAGATGGACGAAGCCTCCGACGATGCCATCTATGCCGGCGCGCATCTGCCGCTGGTGCATTTCTTCCGGCTGCATTTGCCGGTCGACGTCCGCAACAGGCTGATGACGGGCGCGACGCTGGTAACCGACGCCACCGACCGGTCGGACGACCACAATTTCGAGCGCTGGAACCGCTATGCCCGCTCCGGCGACCCGGTCAAGGCCGAGCATGCCGTCAACGAGCTTTTGCTGCGGCTGGAGCGGGTGCGCTTCGAGCCTTACCGGCTCGTGCCCGAAACTCCGGTCGAACAGGAGATAGGCAGTCCCTTCGATCAGCAATCGCTGCGCAATGTCGGGCGCATGTGCGACTTCATCGCCGAGAATTTCCTCTACGAGATCGATTGCGTCGACATTGCCGCGGCGGCCGACATCCATCCCAAATACGCCATGAGCATCTTCAAGAAATCGACCGGCATGACGCTCAACGAATATGTGAATTTGCTCCGCCTCAGCTACGCGCAGGCGCTGCTGATGCATCAGGATGCCAATGTACTGCGCGTCGCCATGGAATCGGGTTTCGGCTCGCTCAGCGCCTTCAACAAGTCGTTCCGCAAGCTTTCCGGCATGTCGCCGTCGGATTTCCGCAGGGGCGTGGCCGGCGCCAGATAAGGGGCCGGCTGGATTCAGCCTATAGTCTCCAGGCGCCTCGGCAAGCGGTTCATCGGCAGCGGCCCGTTCGCGGTGATCAGGAACTGGTCTTCGAGATTGAAGCTGGCGAGACCGTCGATGTAGAGCGGGATCTCGAATGCCAGCACCATGCCGGCTTCGATCACGACATCGCTGTCGGCCGAGATGAACGGCCATTGCTCGGAAAACACGGAATGGCCGACGCTGTGGCCGAAATGGCCGCGGCGATAGGAACGCAGGCCCTGGCGCGCCAGGCTTTCGCTGGCGGCGCGATGAACGGCGGCGAACGGCTTTCCGGGCATAAGCGCGGCAAGCCCATCGGCGAAGGCGCGTTCGGCTATCGCATGCAATTCGGCCTGTTCGGGCGACGGCGGCCCGAAGGTGAAATTCCGCGACATGTCCGAAGCATAGCCGTTCACGCTGCAGACCATGTCGGCCTTCAGCGGATCGCCGGCGGCGGCGACCGCATCGGCGCTTTTTGGGCGAGCGCCCAGCGTGACGTATTCGGCCGTCGCGATTTGCTGCGATAACCCGGCGGCTGCATCGGCGATGCCTTGCCGGTAGAGCGCGACCAGATCCGACTGACGCATGCCGACCGCTGCATGCTGCTGCAGCCGCGACAGGCCGGCTTCCGACAGGACGATGCCCTGCTGCAGAAGGTCGATCTCGCTTTGCGATTTGATTGCCCGCAGCCTGTCGAGGATCGGCGAGCCGTTGACCAGGGCCGTGCCGGGCAACATCGCCTGCATCGCGGACAAATCGCTGGCCGAGACAAAATCCAGCTCGATGCCGAGCGTTGCACGCTCCAGCCCGAATTCGGCGAGCATCGTCTTCAGCTCGCGGACAGAGCGGGCAAGCTCAAAGGTCGCTGGACGTGCAAAACCGGGGGCGCGGCCAACCAGGCCGGCCTCGATGCGCTGCGCAACGGGCCGGCCGGCCGTCGCCGGCTCAAGCGACGCGGATTCGATCCAGATCGGATGCGTGCGCACCACGGCATCCGCCACCGCCGCCCGGAACTGGGCAGCCTGGAAATCGGCAACCACTACGCCGATCGGCAGGTCGTCTCGTCTCGGGATGACCACGAAACCGGCGCCGGCCCGGCGGAACAGGCCGGCCGGGCCGATCCAGGCGCCGGTGGCATATTGGAATGCCTCAGGCTCGCAAAGCACCAATGCCTCGATATTGGCACGCTGCATCAGGTCTGTTGCGCGTTCTCGGTCGACAAAGCCGGTCACGGGATCTCCTCGCATGCAATCGAATCCGACGCCGATGCGGCGGCGTTTGGCCTCAGCGTAGCTTCAGTGCCGCTGTGGAGCAGCTTTTTTCTGGAAGCGCTGTTGACCTGCCGACCCTAAAAGCGCGTTGCGTTCGACCGGCCTCATGCGACGCGCTTCAGGTTCTTGTTTCATGCATGTCGGTGTCGCAAAACCGCTGCACAGTTTTGCGCGACATGCATCAAAGGCCTTGAGAGTTCGAACGCCAGGCGGGGAAACGAAAAAAAGCCGCGGCGAACCACGGCTTTCAACGCGACAAGTTGTCAGTTTCGAATGCTTACTCGGTTTCGTCAGAGGTGTCGTCGGCAGTGTTTGCCGCGTCTTTCGCGGCCTTCCTATCCAGCGCTGCCTGCAGGGCCAGGGTGGCCTGCGGTGAGGCCGGTGTCGTGGCAACGACCGCCATTGCATGAGCAACTCCGGTCGTCGACTTGTCCTTGGCCGCGGCCGAGGTGGCGGCTCCGTGTCCCTGCGAGCCGGCCCCAGCCGAGTTTCCGCCGTTGCCGTGGCTGCCGCCATTGCCGTTCCCGCCGCCATTGCCGCCGGGGGCAGCGAGGACCGGAGACGCGACAAGGGTGAGAGCGGCCGCCGCTGCGAATAGATAGGTGCGCGTTTTCATAATTCCTCCTTCGAGTGGCCCTCCCGCCAGGATGGGTTCCAGTGAGAAACGTGAGGACTTTCCAAAGTGGAGCCCGCTGTCCAACAAGTTCCGTTCAAATAGAGCATTCTGCAAGACGGACCTTGGTCCGAGGACGACACGCAAAAGTCCTGAATTCTATCTGCAGCGTACTTGGCGCGACCGCAGCGCCTGCTGGCAAGTGCGTCCTGTGCCGCCCAAATGCGAAAAAGCCGCGGCGGACCGCGGCTTTTCGATGCTTGATTTCCCTTGAGAGAAACTGGAGCGGGTGAAGCGATTCGAACGCTCGACCCCAACCTTGGCAAGGTTGTGCTCTACCCCTGAGCTACACCCGCTCGCGCGGCTTTCGGGCCGCAAGCCGCGCCTATATGGCTGAAGAGCGCGGCGATTGCAACAGGGAATTCGCAGGCTTTTTGCTTCGCCGGCAATGCGGACAAGCCGTCCCGCGACACGTCGCAAGGCAATCACCCCTGCATTGCGCGACGGGCTTGTCTTGGCCGCATCATTGGCCGTAAACGGCGTAGGCCGAACAAGCCGTTGAAAGCGGGCCATCAGAAGAAAGACCGATGCCGAAGACCGAAGCCGACCTTTTCGCCTTTCTTGCCGGACTCGGGATCGAGGTATCGACACAGCGGCATCCGCCGCTGTTCACTGTCGCCGATTCGCAGGTGCTGCGCGGCGAGATCGCCGGCGGCCACACCAAGAACCTGTTCCTCAAGGACAAGAAAGATAATTTCTTCCTGGTCAGCGTCGGCGAGGAGGCGGTGGTCGATCTAAAGCAGATCCATCATCTGATCGGCGCCGCGGGCCGCGTGTCTTTCGGCCGGCCGGAGATGCTGATGGAGCTTCTCGGCGTCGTCCCGGGCGCGGTCACCGTTTTCGGGCTGATCAACGACACGGAGCGAAGGGTCAAGGTCGTTCTCGACGAGGAGCTGATGAGCCATGCTGTGGTCAACGCCCACCCGCTGACCAATGAGGCGACGACTTCCATCGCCGCCACGGACCTGGTCAAATTCGTCGAGGCAACCGGACATGATGCTGTTATCTTGAAAGTCTCGGCATGATCGCCACATGGGTGACTGAAACCGGGTTCTGAAGAAGGATGTTGCGCCTGTCCCTTGGCCGGCGGCGCGACCGAAAGGGCGACGAGATGAGCGATAGCAACCCCTTTGGCCGCCCATTTGGCAGCAATGGCGGTCAGTATGCCACCACCGTGCAGTATGGCGGCACCGATGCCGCGCGTGAGAAGGTCGCACTTGCGGAGGTGCCGGCCGACGTCATCAAGGACACCACGACCGCTGGATTTGCCGCCGACGTCATCCAGGAATCGCGCCGCCAGCCGGTGCTGGTCGATTTCTGGGCGCCATGGTGCGGCCCCTGCAAGCAATTGACCCCGCTGCTGGAAAAGGCGGTGAAAGCCGCCGGCGGCAAGGTCAAGCTGGTCAAGATGAACATCGAGGACCATCCATCGATCGCCGGCCAGCTCGGCATCCAGTCGATACCGGCGGTCATTGCCTTCAAGGACGGCCAGCCGGTCGACGGCTTCATGGGCGCCATTCCCGAGAGCCAGATCACGCAATTCATCCAGAAGGTCGGCGGCAAGGATGGTGGCGCACCGCAAGTGGCCGAGGCGCTGGCCGCGGCCGCCGAGGCGCGCGAGGCCGGTGACGTGCAGACCGCGGCCGACATCTACGACGCTATCCTGGAACAGGCGCCGGAGACGATCGAGGCGATCGCCGGCTTGGGCGATCTGCTGTTCGAGGCCGGCGATACCGAAGGTGCCGATGCGATGCTGGCGCGGGCGCCGGAGGCAAAGAAGGATGCGCCGCAGCTCGCCGCGCTGCGCGCCAAGATGGCGCTCGCCGCGCAAGCAGCAGTGCTCGGCAATCCGGCGGAACTGGAACGGCGGCTGGCCGAAAATCCCGGGGATCACCAGGTGCGGTTCGAGCTTGCGATGATCCAGAACGCCAAGGGTGATCGCATGGCGGCGGCCGACAATCTGCTGGCGATCATCAAGGCCGACCGCTCGTGGAACGACGATGGCGCCAGAACCCAGTTGCTGCAGCTCTTCGAGGCATGGGGCATGACCGACGAGGCAACGCTGTCGGCACGGCGCAAACTGTCGTCGCTGCTGTTTTCCTGAGCTGGCGCAGACTGTTTTGTCCGGCGGGCTTGCGGTCGGCGGCGGCTGCGCCAGATTAGGTTTTCGGACGGCATTCGATTTCGGGTTTCCGGTGTCGCGCCTTGTGCCGGCCGGGAGGAGACGGGTTTGGTGCGCTTCCTGACGAAGCGATCGGAGGATTGAGGTGCAGGCGGGAAACGCGCATTACCGGCTCGCTGCGGACTTACCGTCGACCATGCCGATCTTTCCGCTTGAGGGCGCATTGCTGCTGCCGGGAGGCCGCATGCCGCTCAACATCTTCGAGCCGCGCTATCTGCAGATGGTCGATGAGGCGATCGCCGGGGCGCGGCTGATCGGCATGATCCAGCCCAGCCTCGACGGTGCGCTGCGTCCCGACGGCGAGCCGGAACTCTGCAATGTCGGCTGTGCCGGGCGCATCATCGCGCTGTCCGAGAGCGGCGACGGTCGTTATCTGATTTCGCTGCAGGGCGTGTGCCGGTTCCGCATTGTCCAGGAACTCACCGTCAGGACGCCGTTTCGCCAGTGCCGGTTGGCACCCTTTCTCACCGATCTCGACGACGACCAGGCGGAAGCCGAGATCGACCGGCCGGCGCTGCTCAAAGCGTTTCGCGCCTATCTGCAGGCCAACGATCTGGAGGCCGACTGGGAAAGCGTCAGCCGCGCCGAAAACGCCATGCTGGTCAACGCGCTGTCGATGATGGCGCCCTACGGGCCGGCCGAGAAACAGGCGCTGCTCGAAGCGGCCGATCTAAAGACACGTGCCGAAACGCTGATCGCCATCACCGAAATGGCGCTGGCGCGCGACAATGAGGATTTCGGTTCGAGTTTGCAGTAGGCTCTTGCCTTCTCCCCTTGTGGGAGAAGGTGGATTGGCGCGCAGCGCCGAGACGGTTGAGGGGTGCTGGACGGAGTGCCGTCGGTGCCAAGCTGGAACACCCCTCATCCGACCGAGGTTCGCTCGGCCACCTTCTCCTACAAGGGGAGAAGGGAAGTCCGCGCGCGAAACCCCGAAGCGGTTGCCTTGTGGAAGGACGGATCGAATGGCGGATGGACGTGACGGGAACAGGACTGTCGATCCCAAGCTGCTGGAACTGCTGGCCTGCCCGCTGACCAAGGGGCCGCTTGCCTGGGATCCGGAGCGCGGCGAGCTTGTCTCGCGGGTGGCAAAGCTTGCCTATCCGGTGCGGGACGGCATTCCGATCATGCTGCCATCGGAGGCGCGGGTCATCGCCATAGACGATGCCATGCCACCGCCGCGCCTGGGTGGCTCGGAATAAGGGCCGCTCCGCAGCGATCCTTCGCGCCCCCCTTGTCCTGCCGTCATCAAATTCCGCACCGCAGCAACGCTCTGACGAAGACAGGGGGCCTATTGAAAATTGCGTCCCTTGGGCATGACCTTCTCCGCCTTTCCCAATAATTCCGTTTGCGCGATGCTGCCCGGCCGAGCCTCGTCTGTACGGCTCGAAGGCTCAGGTCCTGCCTCTTCCAGCAGCACCGACAGCCACGGCGTCAGATCCTCGACCTTCTCGGCGACGATATGGATGACGTCCGATTCCGATTGCAGCTTGCCGGTGACGCGGATGAGACGTGCGCCCATGACGATGGGGCGGAAGCGGTCGAAAGTCCTTTCCCAGAAAATGATGTTGGCGACCGCATTCTCGTCTTCCAGCGTCAGGAAAATCGCCTTGCCATTGCCCGGCCGCTGCCGCACCAGCACGAGGCCGGCGACCGAAACGCGCCGGCCGTCCCGCACCTGGCCGAGCCGCGCATTGGGCGTGACGCCGGACCGATCCAGCCTTTGACGCAGGAAGGCGACCGGGTGCGCCTTCAGCGACAGGCCGAGCGAGCGGTAGTCGTGGACGACGTGCTCGCCGAGCGGCATTGTCGGGAGCCGGGTTTCAGGCTCGAGATCGCGCAAGCGGATCGCCGGCTGATCGAACAGCGGCAGCTTTTCGGCGGCACTCTTGCCGTCGAGCGCGCGGACCGCCCATAGAGCGTTGCGGCGGTTCAATCCAAGCGAGCGGAAGGCGTCGGCCTGCGCCAGCTTTTCGATCTCGTCGACGTTGAGGCCCGAGCGCAGCCAGACATCGCGCACGGATGTGTAGCCGTCGCCGCGCCTCACCACAAATGCTTCCATGCGCTCCTTCGACAGGCCTTTGACCTGGCGAAAGCCAAGCCGGACGGCATGGCTGGTCCGGATGACACCGCGCATTTGAACATGGCGGTCGAGAATGCGGGCCGGATCGAAAGGCGATTGCTCCAAGGCGCAATCCCAGCCGGAAAAGTTGACGTCGACCTCTCGGATCTCGACGCCATGATCATGCGCGTCGCGGACAAGCTGAGCCGGCTGGTAAAAACCCATCGGCTGGGAATTCAGAATCGCGGCGCAGAACACGTCGGGATAGAAGGTCTTGAACCAGCAGGAGGCATAGACCAGCAGGGCGAAGGAGGCGGCATGGCTTTCGGGAAAGCCGTATTCGCCAAAGCCCTCGATCTGCTTGAAGCAACGCTCGGCGAAGTCTTTTTCGTAGCCCTTGGCAACCATGCCGTCGACCATCCTCTTGCGGTAATTGCCGATCGTGCCGGTGCGCTTGAAGGTGGCCATGGCGCGGCGCAATTCATCGGCCTCGCCCGGCCTGAAGCCGCCGGCAACGATGGCAATCTTCATTGCCTGTTCCTGGAACAGCGGCACGCCCAGCGTCCTGCCGAGTATTTTTTCCAGTTCCGGCTTCGGGTATTCGGGCTTTTCCTTGCCTTGCCGGCGGCGCAGATAAGGGTGGACCATGTCACCCTGGATCGGGCCGGGCCGCACGATTGCCACCTCGATGACGAGATCGTAGAAGTTTTTCGGCCGCAGCCGCGGCAGCATCGACATCTGCGCGCGCGATTCGATCTGGAAGACGCCGATCGTGTCGGCGCGGCAGATCATGTCGTAGACATGTTTGTCCTCGGCCGGGAGAGTGGCCAACACATAGGGTTGGCCATATGCGTCCCGCGCCTCGGGATAATGATCCTGGAGCAGGGTGAAGGCGCGCTGCAGGCAGGTCAGCATGCCGAGCGCCAGCACGTCCACTTTAAGGATTTTCACCGCGTCGAGGTCGTCCTTGTCCCACTCGACCATCTTGCGCTCGTCCATCGCCGTCTTGACGATGGGTACGATCTCGTCGAGCCGGTCCCTTGTGATGACGAAACCGCCGACATGCTGCGACAAATGGCGGGGAAAGCCCATGATCTCGTTGGCGCATTCGATCACATGCCTTGTCGAGGGATCGGTCTGATCGAGGCCGCCGGCTTTTGTCTCCTTTTCGCCGAGCTCCGAGGTCGACCAGCCCCAGATCGAACTGGACAGCGCGCTCCGGACGTCGTCCGACAGGCCCATCGCCTTGGCCACTTCGCGCACCGCAGAGCGGCCGCGGTAGCTGACGACAGCGGCGGCCAGCGCGGTGCGCTTGGTGCTGTATTTGGAATAGATGTACTGGATGACCTCCTCGCGCTTTTCATGCTCGAAATCGACATCGATGTCGGGCGGCTCGTTTCTTTCTTCGGAAATGAAGCGCTCGAAAAGCGTGTCGATCTTGTCCGGGCCAACTTCGGTGATGCCGATGCAGAAGCAGACGATCGAGTTGGCGGCGGAGCCGCGCCCCTGGCAGAGAATGTTCTGGCTGCGGGCGAATTTGACGATGTCGTAGACAGTCAGGAAATAGCGCGCGTAGTTCAGGCGCTCGATCAGAGCGAGCTCCTCCTCGATGCGCTGCGTCACAAAAGCGGGCACGCCCGAGGGGTAGCGGATGGCGGCCCCCTCCTTGGCCAGCCTTTCCAGCTCGGCCTGTGGCCCGAGGCCCGATTCCGTCGGCTCGTCGGGGTAGTTGTATTGCAGGTCACTGAGCGAGAAGCTCAGCTCGCCGGCAAAACGCAGCGTTTCCGCCAGCGCTTGCGGATGCCTGCGGAAAAGCCGTGCCATCTCCAGCGGTAGCTTTAAATGACGCTCGGCATTGGCCGCCAGTTCCAGCCCCACCTCGGCGACGGGCACATTGAGGCGGATCGCCGTCAGCACGTCCTGCAGCGGGCGCCGTTCCGACGTATGGTAGAGCACATCGTTGGTCGCCATCAGCGGGATGCCGGCCAGTTCGGCCATCGCCGCCGCCTGCTCGATACGGAAGCGGTCGCTGCCGCGGTAATCCGGCGAAACCGCAAACCGCAGGCTTTCGCCGAAGCGATCCGTGAGCCGGCTAAGCACAGCAAGGCTATCGGCCGCGCCCGTCGACACATCCGGCAGGATGGCCAGCGACAAGAGATCGCCCCATTCGAGAAGATCGCTTTGTTTGAGAAGCGTTGCTCCCTTTTCGTTTTCGTCGCGCAAATTGGCCTGCGTCAGCATGCGGCAGAGATGGCCCCAGCCCTTGCGGTTCTGCGGGTAAGCGAGAATGTCCGGCGTGCCGTCGCAAAATACCAGGCGGCAGCCGGGATGATAGGAAACACCCTCCACCTTGGCCTGCTGCCAGGCGCGCACGACGCCCGCCACCGTATTGCGGTCGGCGAGCCCGATCGCTGAAAACCCCATGAATTTCGCCGCGACCACCAGCTCCTCCGGTTTCGAGGCGCCGCGCAGGAACGAGAAGTTCGACTGGATGCCGAATTCGGCATAGGGAACGGCTGTCAGCGCATTCATGCGAAGACTCCATGCATGAACCAGCGCGGAGCGGGCTGCGAGGCGCCGTAGAGGCCTTGGCGGTAAAGCCAGTAACGGCGGCCGTCGGCATCCTCGATGCGGAAATAGTCCCGGGTCGGCGCATCTTCCCGTCCCGCCGCCTCTCGCCACCATTCAGGCGCAATGCGCTCCGGCCCTTCGGCGCGCGCGACCCGGTAGAGCGCGCGCCGCCAGCGGAAGTTCAAAGGTGGGCCTTCCGGCATTTCGGTGGCCGGCACCTCGATCGGCTCGGGCGAACGGAAAAGCCGGATCGGCCGTTCCGGCTGGAAGACGGTCGTGGGAGCATCCTTCACCTTGTCCGGCTGCTTCGGCGGCGAGCTTCTCTGCGGCGCTTCGGCGAAGGGAATGGCGGCGACGGCGCGCTCCGGCAGATGGCTCTCGACGGCGACCGGCTTCAAGACCGCGCCTTCGCCGAGCCGGGCGCGGATGCGGTCGGCAAAAAGCGCGATGTCGGCGCCCCCGTCGTTCGTCTCGCCGGCAAGGTCTGCCTGCTGCATGTCGAAGGCGGCGGCGGTCAGCACCGAGAGGCGCACGAGATCGAAACCATAGCCGGCGTCGATATCCTGTTCGAGCGCGGCAAACCTTTCGTGAAACAATTTCTGGATCAGCAGCGGCTCGCGCAAAGGTCGCGAGGTGCCGACGGCGATGCGGCTGACGCCGCCATCGACGCGAAAGAGCAGCAGCGCCAGCCGCCTTGCGCCCTCGCCGCGACGCTCGAGGTCCTTCTTCAATGTGGCCGCCAGCATGCCTGTCAGCCGCTCGATGTCCTCGGTCAGCATGATCGGCTCGGCGAGGTGGCGTTCGACCGAAAGCGGCGCGACCGGCAGGCGCGGCGACACGGCTTCGTCGAGGCGGCCGAGCGCCTGGTCGAGGCGCAATAGCAGCGATGCGCCGAAGCGGCGGGCCAGCGGCGCGCGCGGTGCCGCCATGACGGCGCCCGCCGTGCGCAGGCCGACGCTTTCGAGGCTGGCGCGGACCTCTGGATCGATGCGCAGTGCCGCCAACGGCAAGGGCGCGAGAAGCGCTTCCTCCTCACCATCGGGAACGATGCGGTCGCCGGCAAACCGCGCCGCCGCCCAGGCCGAGCCCGGCGTGGCGGCAAGCCCGGCGCGGACATCGAAGCCCTGATGGAAAAAACGCGACAGGATGTCGTCCAGCATCGAGCGTTCGCCGCCGAAAAGATGGGTGCAGCCGGTGACGTCGAGATAGAGGCCATCGGCCCCGTCGAGCGCCACCAGCGGGGTATAGCGGTCGCACCAGTCGGCGAGGCCTTCGAGCAGGCGCCGGTCGGCTTCCGGATCGGCCTCCACGATGTCGATCGAGGGATGCATGGCGCGTGCATCGGCTATGCCCATGCCGCGTTTCAGGTTAAGCGCCTCGGCCCGCTCGTCGAGGGCGGCGATGCGCTGGGCGTTCCGGTCGCGGTGACTGATCACCAGCGGCAGGTGATCCGACGGCCGGGAACGCCAGGACCGCCCCAGGCGCTGCCGCAGGATCCTCTCGGCGGCGAGATGTGGAAACCACAGGGACAGGATTCTTTGCCCATTCCTCGCCCCGTCTTTCTTCGAATATGCGTTCATCGGGGTTCCACTCCAGTGTGAATTTTCCGGGCAAGGCAGTGCGGCTCTTGCCGATGGTGATGGTGAAGGCGGGCCGGCCGATCGAGCCGGCGAGCGGCCCGGCGATCGTCTCGCGCGCTGCCGCCGGTGCCGCCGACAGGATGAGGCGGACGGGCGCTGCCGTCGGCTCGGGCTCGCCGGCCTGGCGCAGCAGGAACAGCGGCCGGCCGGCACTCTGCGCCCGGGCGTGCAGCCGCCGCGTCGCGGTGAGATCCAGCCGCTGCGGGTTGCCACGGATTTCGAGGATGACTGCGGCCAGCGCCGTCATCCTGGCGGCCTCCTCGGCGACCCACAGCGCATCGAGCAGCCTTGGCGCCTCGGAAAACAGCAATTGCTCCGGCTCGATGCCGAAGAAGGCGTGAAGCCCCCCGGCATAGGGAAAGCCGGCCTCGCGGAAAACCTCGGATGTGCCGATCCACAGCACCGGCAGTCGCGGCCCCTGGCTGAGGATCAGGCTGATGAGCGACAGGACAAAACCGGCGACTGCTCCGGCATCGCGGGTCGCGGCGCCATGAAACTCGCTCAGCGCCGCCTTCGGCAGGCCGCCGCTCAGCGCAGCATCGAGGCGCTCGGCACCGGTGCGCAAAAACGCATCGGGCGGCGCCACGGCGAGGCCGCGACGGACAATCGTCAGATTCCGAGCGGGTGTCGGATTCCGAGAGGATGCCAGACTCTGGCGAGGCACATCCGCGTCAAACGACGAACCGGCCGGCGCTTCCAGGCGCTCGGACAAGGTCCCTTCGATCTTCGCGATCTGGCGGCGCAGGGCAAAAACAGTCTCCCGCGCCACGGCGCTTGTCGCCATGACGGTCAGCTTCCACTCACAATTGTTCCTGTTACGTTCCTATAGATTCCAGAGGGCGGCCAAAGAGTCAAGCGGAGTCATGGGGAATTTATTCCTGCCTTGATGGCATGGTCCGGGCGCTCCAGCCCGACCATTTGCCGAGTCCGGCCCGAAAGCCTATATGCCGGGATCAAAGGACAAAGCATGGCTCGCATCTACCAAACCCGCATCTGGCACGACCAGCTTTCGCCAACGATGGAGGAAATCGAGCTCCTGGCGCTGGAGGCCTATGCCCATCTGCCGGAGGAGTTTCGCAAGCTGACCGGCGAGATCGTCATTCAGATCGCCGAATTCCCGACCGACGAGATCATGGACGACCTTTCGCTGGAAACGCCCTTCGACCTGCTCGGCCTGTTCGAGGGGCGCGGCATCGCCGAGCGCTGGAATCCGCAGACCGGCGAAGGCCCGAACCGGATCACGCTCTACCGCCGCGCCATCCTCGACTACTGGGCCGAGAACGAGGAGACGCTGGGCGACATCGTCACCCATGTGCTGATCCATGAGATCGGTCACCATTTCGGCCTGTCGGACGATGATATGGAGAAGATCGAAGAGGCAGCGGAGTGACGTCGTTTTGGGACTGGAGAGCGCAGCGTTCCTTCGCGCCAGCGTCCAGAAGTGTCCCGCATTCGCGGGCACCCGAAGCGATGTCAGCGCTACCAGTCGCTGAGCTTGGTGTCGGGGCCGTATTCCTGGCCTTCGATGTCCTTCACCACCGCCTGGCCGCAGCGCATGGTCTTGGCATTCTTGTCATAGGCATAGGTCGGCGAGCCGAACAGGTGCCAGCCCTTGTTGAGCGCCGCCGTCACCTTGTGGCAGAAGCTGGCGTCGTCCGGGCCGGACAAAAAGCGGTAGAGTTTCATTTTCAATCCCGTCGTGAGTTACAATCATGCGCGAACAGCGGCGGCCTTCGCCAGCAGTTTTTCGGCCTGCGCCAAATGCAGCTGCTCGACCATCTTTCCGTTCAGCGCAATCACCGCCTTGCCGGTATTTTCGGCAAGCGCGAAGGCATCCTTGATCGCGCCCGCCTCGGCTATCGCTTCAGGCGACGGCGCAAAGGCCCGGTTTGCGGCCTCAATCTGGGCCGGATGGATCAGCGATTTGCCGTCGAAGCCCATGGCGGCCGCTTCCGTGCACTCGCGCGCAAACCCGTCCATATCGCTAAAATCATTGAAGACGCCGTCGAGCAGGTCGAGGCCGCCGGCGCGCGCGGCGACCACCATCTGCATCAGCCACGGCACGAGATAGCGCCGGTCGGGCGTGGTGAGAATTCCGGTGTCCTTGACCAGATCATTCGTTCCGGCAACGAAACAAACCAGTCGAGAGGCTGGGTCGCGGCCAAGCTCGGCGATCGGGCCGATGTTGAGCAGCGCCTCGGGTGTCTCCATCATCGCCCATAGCTTGACCTCGTCCGGCGCAAAATTGTCGTCGAGAACGTCACCGGCCTCGAGAATGTCGCGCGGCGTGTCGACCTTGGGCAGCAGGATGGCGTCGGGAGCGCATTTTGCCGCAGCCAGCAGATCGTCGGCGCCCCATTCGCTCGACAGCGCATTGATGCGCACAACCATCTCGCAGCGCCGGTTGGAACGGCCGGCGAAAATCCCCGCCAGTTTTTCGCGCGCGGAAAGCTTGTCGGCCGGGGCGACGGCGTCCTCGAGATCGATGACGACGGCATCGCAGGCCAGCGACCGGATCTTGGCCAATGCCTTGTCGTTCGAAGCCGGGACGTAAAGCACCGAGCGGCGCGGGCGGGAGGGTTCGGCAGTCATGTCCGATCTATGCCGCCTGCAGACGGCCGAGGCAAGCCGTGCATAAAAACTGCACGCAATTTCGGAAAATCTCCTCGTCTCCGCCCCGCTTGCCACCCGACAGAATGCGACAAGGGCGGCATGCAAGAGCAAACAAATTGCCGTTGGTCCCTGCCGTACCGGCTTCGCCGCGACAGCTGGTGGCTTGTCGATCCGCCGCCGGCAAACCTCCTCCCTTTCGTCCGCAAATCCCCGCCCAGATATTCCGGCCGCATCAAAGCGGCCGAGAAAGCCCGATCATGACAGCGTTCCTCACGCCGGCGCCGAGCTATTGCAGCCGCTTCGGCGTTGCCGTCCTGCTCGTCGCGCTGGCCGATTTTTTCTTCTATAGCCAACCGGCCGGCATCACGCTTTTCCTGTTCGGCGTTGCGATTGCCACCACGAGCATGGCTGTCCATCCTCTCGGCTCCTTCAACGATGGCAGGCCCTGGTTCAAGCCAGTTGCGCTGCTTGTGGCGCTGCTGCCGCTCGCGGAAAATGTCAGTGCGCTGTCCGTCTCGATCGGGCTGGCGGCGCTGGCCGTCTTCGCGCTTTCGCTGGCCGGGCGGTTGAAGCACGGGGTTGCCCGCATTGCCGGCCAACTCTCGCTATTCCTGCTTGCAACGCCCTTTCGGTTCGTCCTGGATTTCTTTCGCTGGCGCAAGGCGGCCCGGCAGCTTGGCCGACGGCGCGTGCGCCTTGCGACGATTGCCGTCTGGGTCATGCCGCTAAGCCTCGGCGCGGTGTTTCTCGCGCTGTTCGGCGCCGCCAATCCGGTCGTCGAATACTGGCTGTCGCTGATCGACCTAATGGCACTGCTCGAGCTCATCCAGCTGCCGCGTCTCGCCTTCTGGCTGTTCGTGCTGGTCGGCGTCTGGGCCTTTCTGCGCCCGCGCCTACCGCGCTTTCTCCGCTCCATTCCGCGTGTGCTGTCGCCTGTGCCTGTCGGCCGGGCGACGACAAAACCCGCCAAGGCGATCGAGGACATCATCTTCGGCAAGGCCGCGATTCTTCGTGCGCTGGTCGTCTTCAACATCCTTTTCGCGATGCAGACCGCGCTCGACGCCACCTATCTGTGGGGCGGCATCGCGCTTCCCGACGGGCTGACCTACGCCGCCTATGCGCATCGCGGCGCCTATCCCTTGATCATCACAGCGCTGCTCGCAGCCGGCTTCGTCCTGGCGGCGCTGCGGCCGGGCAGCACGACCTCCAGCGATCCGCTCATCCGCCGGCTGGTCTACGTCTGGGTGGCGCAGAACATCGTGCTGGTCATCTCGTCGATCCTGCGGCTCGACCTCTATATCGGCATCTACGCGCTGACCTACTGGCGCATCGCCGCCTTCGTCTGGATGGGACTGGTGGCGGCGGGCCTTGCCCTGATCATCGCCCGCATCGCGTTCGAAAAATCCAATGAATGGCTGCTTTCCGCCAATCTTCTGACGCTTTCAATGACGCTCTATGCCTGCTGCTTCGTCAACTTCGCGGCGCTGATCGCCAACTACAATGTCGAGCACTCATTCGAAATGACCGGCCAAGGCACCGAACTCGATTTCTGGTATCTGCGTACGCTCGGTCCCAGCGCCTGGCCGGCGCTCGACCGTTTCCTCGAGCATCAGGGCAGGACGAATGCGGCCAGCGTTTCCTCGTACCGCGAACTCGCCCGTTTGCTTGGGCAGGACGAGGCCCGCTACCGCGCCGGCCTAGAAAACTGGCGCGCCTGGAGCTTTCGCGACTGGCGGCGCCTTCGTGCTCTCGACACACGTATCCCGTTCGTGGTTCCTCCGATGTCCGAACCCTTCATGCCGGGCCGCTGATTTGATGCCGCACCACATACTGGTCGCCGACGACGATCCGCACATTCGCGAAATCATCTGCTTCGCGCTCGAAAAGGCCGGCATGAAGACGCTGGCGGTGCCGGACGGCGCGGCTGCCTTGCAGGCGATCGAACGCCGCGCGCCCGATCTCGTCGTGCTCGACATCGGCATGCCGGAAATGGACGGGCTGGAAGTGTGCCGGCGGCTGCGCCACACATCCGACGTGCCGGTGCTGTTCCTGTCCGCGCGGGATGAAGAGATCGACCGCATCCTCGGGCTGGAAATGGGCGGCGACGACTATGTCACCAAGCCGTTCAGCCCGCGCGAGCTGGTCGCCCGCGTCAACGTCATCCTGCGCCGCGCCCGGCCTGCGCCCGAACATGCCGACGATCGGCAATTCTCGCATGGCAGACTGGCCTTAGTGCCGGCAAGCCATACAGCCAGCTTCGACGGCAAGCCGCTGGTGCTGACGGGCATCGAATTCGCGATCCTGAAAGGGTTTTTGGCGCGTCCCGCGCATGTGCTCGGCCGCGACATGGTGATGGCTAATGCCTATGCTGCCAATATCCACGTCGCCGACCGCACCGTCGACAGCCATGTCCGCAACATCCGCGCCAAGCTGGCGGCGGTCGGCTGCGTCGATGCAATCGAGACCGTGCATGGCGTCGGCTTCCGGCTCGGCAAATGCGGCGCGTGAGCGCCCAAGAACGGATTGGCAGCAAATGGCGGCCACGGCTTGCCACGGTC
This sequence comes from Mesorhizobium sp. M0960, assembly GCF_040319055.1. Lineage (NCBI taxonomy): Bacteria > Pseudomonadati > Pseudomonadota > Alphaproteobacteria > Hyphomicrobiales > Phyllobacteriaceae > Mesorhizobium > Mesorhizobium sp. M0960. The sequence goes on from NZ_JAMYNN010000022.1 coordinate 25,181, forward strand.
GTCATTGCCATCCTGATCATGGTGATGGCACTGCCGCTGGCCGGCCTGTTCTTCTTCCGGCTGTACGAGAACCAGCTGATCCGCCAGACCGAGGCCGAGCTGATCGCGCAAGGTGCCGCCCTTGCCGCGATCTATGCGCTAGAGGTCCGTGAGGCCGGCCTTGCCCCGGAAAAGCTCGGCACACCCATGCCTCCACCCAGTACAAGGGATCGGGCTTCTGCCTACCAGCCGATCGAACCGCGCCTCGATCTTGCGTCCGACAGGATACTGCCGACCCGGCCCGCGGCCACGGCGGCCAGCGTCGATCCTGCCTTCGCGGCAATCGGCGCGCGGCTGTCGGGCATTCTTGCCGAGACGCAGAAAACCACGCTGGCCGGCTTTCGGCTGCTCGATCCCAGCGGCGTGGTCATTGCCGGCCGCGAGGAGGCCGGCCTGTCGCTCGCCGCCGTCGAAGAGGTTCGCGCAGCGCTTGCCGGCCGCTACGCCAGCGCGCTCAGGCTGCGGGTTCCCGACCAGCCATCGCCGCCGCTCTATTCGGTCAGCCGCGGCACCAAAGTCCGCGTCTTCGTCGCCATACCAGTTGCGGTCTCCGGCAAGGTCGCCGGCGTGGTCTATCTGTCGCGGACGCCGAACAACATCGTCAAGCATCTCTTTGGCGAGCGCGGCAAGGTGGCGCTGGCGGCAATCGCCATCCTCGGCGGCACGCTGCTGATCGGGCTGGTCTTCCTGCGCACCGTCAGCCGGCCGATCTATGCACTGATCGAGCGCACCGAGCGCATCGCCGCCGGCGACCGTGAGGCGATCAGGTCGCTTGATCACCACGGCACGCGCGAAATGGCGGCGCTCTCCGCGGCCTTCCTCGACATGGCCGAAAAGCTGCATGCGCGCTCCGACAGCATCCAGACCTTCGCCACCCACGTCTCGCACGAACTCAAATCGCCGCTGACGGCGATCCAGGGGGCAGCCGAACTGCTGCGCGATTCGGGCGGCGCGATGGACGAGGCCGAGCGGCGGCGTTTTTCAGACAATATCGTCACCGATGCCGGCCGGCTCAATCTGCTGGTGCGCCGCCTGCTTGACCTTGCGCGTGCCGAAAATCTCGAGCCCAGCGGCCAAGGCACATCACTCGCTCCGGCACTGGCGCTGCTGCCGGCCGACCACAGGCTGGCGGTGCGCCTCGAGGCGGGCGCCGATATCGGCCTGCGCATATCGGCCGAAAACGCCGCGATCGTGTTGGCCAATCTCATCGACAATTCGGCGCGACACGGCGCGACGCTGGTCTCGGTCACGGCAGCAAGCGCGGACGGCAAGGCCACCATTGTGGTGGACGATGACGGCGCCGGCATTTCGCCCAGCAACCGAGGCCGCATCTTCGAGCCGTTCTTCACCACGCGCCGCGATTCCGGCGGCACCGGCATGGGCCTCGGCATCGTGCTGGCCCTCCTGAAAGCGCATGATGGCACGATCCGGCTGGTTGACTCGGCGAGCGGCACGCGCTTCGAGATCATCCTGCCGGCGGCGTGACTCGGCGGTTCAGACCGGAAGGGCGAAAAAGGTGCATTACGACATCATCATCATCGGCGGAGCCATCGTCGGCTCCTCGGTCGCCTATTATCTGCGCGAGGAAGGGTTTTCGGGCCCGATCGCGGTTGTCGAGCGCGACCCGCAATTTTCCCATGCGGCGACAACGCTGTCCTGCGCCTCCATCCGCCAGCAGTTCTCGATCCCTGAAAACATCCGGCTGTCGCAGTTCACGCTGAAACTGTTCCGGCGGTTGAAGGAAGAATTCGGGGCGGACGCCGATATCGGCTTTCGCGAAGGCGGCTATCTGATCCTTGCCGGCGAAAACGGGCTGCCTATCCTGCAGGCCAACCACGAGGCGCAGATGGCCGAGGGCGCCGACATCGTGCTCGAGGATGCCGAGGCGCTTGTTCGTCGGTTTCCGTGGCTATCGGCCGAGGGTATCACTGCCGGGGCCTACGGCCGCAGCGGCGAGGGCTGGTTCGACGCGCATGCGATGCTGATGCTGTTCCGCAAGGCGCTGCGGACGAAGGATATCGACTTCATCACGGCGTCGGTGACCGGCATCGAGCGGCAAGGCGGCCGCGTCACCGGTGTGACCCTCGAAAATGGCGAGCGGCTTGAGGCCGGCATCGTCGTCAATGCTGCCGGGCCGAATGCCGGCAAGGTGGCAGCAATGGCCGGGCTGGCGCTGCCGGTGGAGCCGCGCAAGCGCAATGTCTTCGTCTTCGAGGCGCGCGAAAAATATGACGACATGCCGCTGCTGGTCGACCCGAGCGGCATCTATGTCCGGCCGGAAGGTTCGGTCTACATCACCGGCGGCGCCGAGCCGGAAGAGGGCGAAGGCCCCGCCGACCCCACAGATTTCGAACCCGACTGGCCGCTGTTCGAAGAGGTGATCTGGCCGGTGCTGGCGACCCGTATTCCGGCCTTCGAGGCGATCAAGCCGACGCGCGCCTGGGTCGGCCATTACGACTACAACACGCTCGACCAGAACGCGGTGATCGGTTCGCATCCCGAGGTCGGCAATTTCTTCTTCGCCAACGGTTTTTCCGGCCACGGCTTGCAGCAGGCGCCGGCGGTCGGCAAAGCGCTGGCCGAACTGATCGTCCATGGCGGCTATCGCACGGTGGATTGCTCGGCGTTTGGGTATAGCCGAGTCGCTGAGGGGCGGGCGTTTCGTGAATTGAACGTGATTTGAGGGAAGGCCGCCCAGAATAAGCCGCTCTGTCGAGTTCCCGCCCTCCCCTCTGTCCTGCCGGACAGAGGGGAGGCTGCCCCGCCGATATCAAAAGTCCGCACGCTAGTAGTCAAAACCTGACGCTTGGTACCCGAAACGGAATACCGCTGCCGACTCATTTCGGACATCTAGGGCAGATACTTAAAGAGCCATGGAAAGCAGGAATTTGGCTTGACCTCCACTAGTTGGAAGGCACTTTCAGTGTTGATGTTCGCAATTATCCCATTCCCTGGATGCAGCAACGACCCTGAGTCACCGGAGAACAAACGTATATACTCTGTTCTCCAGCATCAGGAGTTTGAATTACGTCAGCAGAATAATCGTGCCAATTATTTTTTTGGCAAGCGAGTAATGGATACTGAAATCAATACTATCGCCTTCCCTCTCGCCGGTGAGGCGAAAGGCTATGTAGTGTTTTATGCCACGCCCGAAGAGGGTGGGTTAATTCTGTCGGTTCCGCAGCAATATGACGATATCAGTCTGACGAAGCAGACGCTTGAAGCCATCGTTGATAAAGGCCTCATCTCAAAGCCGCTTGAAATTCACCTTGCGTCACGCGCGCACTGAGCGCTTTGCCAAAAAGTACATGGTAGCGTCCGCTTTCCACCCTGAGCGGGCTTACGGCCCCGGAACCAAGCGTCAGATTTCGACCACTAGTGGTTAAGTTCTAACGCTTGGTACCCGATCGTGAGCGCGGCCACATCGCGAGCGCTCCTTCTCCTACAGGCAGAAATGTCTGACGCCATCTGGCCGCAAATGTTATCTCTAGTGATCCGTCCTCGATCGAAGAAGGATGCAGTCAGTGGATGACTGGAGAATCGGGAATATCTGGATAACCAGAATTCTGGAGATGTGCGACCCCCTGCGGACGCCGTCGGAATGGTTTCCCGACTGCACCGATGAAGCGCTCGAACCGCATCTTCATTGGCTCACGCCGCGATTAATATCGCCTGCAACCGGCCGGCTTATTCTTCCCATCCAGAGTTTTCTTGTTCGTACCGGACACCACACCATTCTGGTCGACAGTTGCGTCGGCAACGATAAGACGTTCGCATACTTCCCCCATTGGCATCGCCGCAATGACGGCACCTTTTTGGAGCGCCTGGCAAATGCAGGTGTTGCTCCCGAGCAGATCGACTATGTGCTGTGCACCCATCTTCATGTCGACCATTGCGGTTGGAACACACGATTGGTGGACGGGCGTTGGATACCGACATTCCCGAACGCCCGCTACATCATGGCGCGGCGCGAGTTCGAGGCCGCACAGGCGGCCTCCGGTGATGACGAAGATCGGACCTATGAGGACAATGTGTTGCCAATCGTCGAGGCTGGTCGGGCTGTGCTTGTCGATATGGATTATGAACTCGATGGCGAAGTGTGGCTGGAACCGACGCCGGGCCACACCCCGGGGCACGTAGCCATCGGCCTGAAATCTCGAGGCGTAGGGGCAGTGTTTTCCGGCGATCTCATGCATTGGCCGATGCAATGCATATACCCTGACTGGAGCTTTCGGTACGACACGGACCCTGACCAGGCACGTCGGACGAGATGGGCATTCCTGGAGGCTTGCTCGGACAATGGCCGCATCGTAATGACGTCGCATTTTCCCTTGCCGTCGGTGGGAACCATCTCGCGACGCCAGTCATCATTCTGGTTCGAGGATCAGCAGCCGCCGTAGTCGCCGAGGACGCCGACTGGGCGATCGCCCTCGGCCACCCGCACTTGTCGAAGCGCCGCTCAAGCGCGGCGTCTTTCACTCGGTGGTCGACCTCCAGGGCGGCAATCTACCCCTTCCTCGCCGAGCACAACCAGCAGCCCAGACCCTTCATCTGGACCGCCGACCCCGACAGGATCGCCGCCGCGGTCAAACGCGGGCACCAAACGTTAGATTCGATCCACTAGCTGGCAAGGCAACGCGTCAGCGCTTGCGGTCGAACCAGAACGCGTCGGACACGCGCTTCATGCCGATGCGCTCATAAAAGCCGACGGCGTCGGGCATGGAAATCAGGCTTATGGCAACGGAAGGCCCGAGTTGCCGGCGCGCTTCATCAAGCAGGCCCTTGCCGATGCCGAGCCCTTGCGCCGATTTGCAAACGGCGAGCTCGGAAACGTAACAGACCCACGAGAAATCGGTAACACCGCGGGCAACACCGACCAGCGGCTTGCCTTCTGTATCGAGACGCGCGGTGAGCACCAAATTGGCCCCTGACAGCATCGCGTTCAATCGGGTGTCGTCATCGACGGGGCGATTGGCGCCGAGGCCGGATTCCACCAGAACGCGGCGGAACTCGGCGATGCCGAGACCCGGTTCGCTGGCGTAGAGGACCTTGGATCGCGTTGTCATGTCGACAAAAGTGCACCATGGGCCGGTGGTTTTGAAGCTGTTTTGTACCGATCTTGCGTTTCGATCGACGACGGAGGTCCAAAAACAGCCGCCTTTTATTTGCCCGCGGCTTTGTGTAAACCGGGCGCCAGCAATTTCCCGCAACAAGAAGAAGACGGGCAAGGACATGGAAAAATTCACCAAGCTCACCGGCGTCGCCGCGCCGATGCCGATCGTCAATGTCGACACCGACATGATCATCCCCAAGGATTATCTCAAGACGATCAAGCGCACCGGACTCGGCACCGGCCTGTTCGCCGAAATGCGCTACAAGGACGATGGTTCGGAAAACCCGGACTTCGTGCTCAACAAGTCGGCCTACCGCAAGGCGCAGATCCTGGTCGCCGGCGATAATTTCGGCTGCGGCTCGAGCCGGGAACATGCGCCGTGGGCGCTGCTCGATTTCGGCATCCGTTGCGTCATCTCGACCTCGTTCGCCGACATTTTCTACAACAATTGCTTCAAGAACGGCATCCTGCCGATCACCGTCAGCCCGGAAGATCTTGAGAAACTGATGGACGATGCTTCGCGCGGTTCGAACGCGACGCTGTCGGTCGATCTGGAGGCCAAGGAAATCCGTGGGCCTGACGGCGGCGTGGTCAAGTTCGACCTCGACGAGTTCAAGCGCCATTGCCTGCTCAACGGGCTCGACGATATCGGCCTGACCATGGAAAAAGCCGGCGCCATCGCTTCGTTCGAGAAGAGGAACGCCGCTGAGCGCCCCTGGGCCTGAGCGGTACGATGCCCCGGCCGCGACAGGCCGGGTTCGTGGCGGCTGAACGGAGGGACAGTCATGACACGTTCGCTTCTTGTCGGCGCCTGCGCGCTGGCGTGGATTCTGATGCCGGTGGCTGGCGCGCATGCACAGACCGACATGGTGCTCGTGCCGGCTGACGATGCGCCCGGCAGGGCCGCCGACCAGGGCGCGTTGAGCAATGCGGCCCTAGCCGACAATGACAAACAGGCGCCGATCCCGTTCGAGGGCGGCCAACTGACCATCACGCAGGAGGAAGAGTACGGGGAACGGGTGCTCGCCTTCGACGGCAAGGAACTGGCGCGCAATTACGACGTCTTCTTCGACAAGATCGTCGAGGTCGGCGGCGTCAAGGTGGCGCTGATCGATGTCGGCGACGGCGGCAATCAATGCGGCCCGGCCAAGGTGATCGTGTGGAAGCCGGAAGGCGGCACGATCCAGACGGTCACGGTCGAGCAGGACGAATGCGGCGCGCCGCCGACCACGATCTCCGACAGCGCCATCTATTTCGTGCCCTATCTTTTGCCGGGCGATTCCAAGCCGGCGCTGCAATGGTCGCCGACGGCCGGACTGATGACTTCCGGCAATCTCACCTACATGCCGGAGCCGGGCACCGACTGGAAAGACGTCGATCCGTCGAAATACGACAACATCATCGACGCCTTCCACAACGAGGCTGTCTACAAGCAAGCCGAGACGCTGCTTGGCAAGGACATGCCCGACATGGCGACCAGCCTGCTGGTCGGCGGCGGCACGGAAAAAACCGCGTCGGGTGCCTTCTTTGCCAGCGGCTGCGTGCCGCATGATTGCGGCGGCAATGACGGCTTCATGGCGGTCGACCCGGTCAAGCACAAGCTCTATTTCGCCCGCCGCGGCGACAAGCCCGAGCCGGACGCGTGGCCAGCGGTGAGTACATGGCCGGCCGACGTCAAGGAAGCGCTGGACAAGGCGCTGGGGTCGGCGAATTAGGGTTTTCGCACGGCGCGGTGACCATCACGCCTTCCCTGCTGAATAAAACCATATCTGCCGGGATCCGTCCCACCCCCCTCTGCCCTGCCGGGCATCTCCCCCGCAAGGGGAGAGATTGGCAGCTTCGTTCCGCCTACCTTGCGACGGTGATGATAGGCGAAACCGTCGCGACCGCCGATCTCCCTCCTTGCGGGGGAGATGGCCGGCAGGCCAGAGGGGGTTGCTGTCCCGCCGATATTAACTGCTTTGGCCCATGGCTCAGCCGGCCTTCCGGTGCAAAATGGCGGGAGATTTGCGGAGGACCCATGCGAAAACTGATCTCCACCGGTTCGCCCTTTGAGAACACCGCCGGCTATTCGCGCGCCGTGGTGCAGGGCGACTGGTGTTTCGTGTCCGGAACGACCGGCTACGATTATGCGACCATGTCGATGCCGGAGACGGTGGAGGCGCAAACGCGCAATTGCCTGACGACAATCGCCAAGGCGCTCGGGGACGGCGGCTTCGAGATGGCCGATGTGGTGCGGGCACATTACTACATCACCGATGCGGCTTTCGTAGATGTGGTGTTCCCGATCCTCGGCGAGGCGTTTGGCGAGATCAGGCCGGCAGCAACGATGATCGTGTGCCAGCTCAACAAGCCGGAAATGAAGGTCGAGATCGAGGTGACGGCGCTGCGGCGCACAGCCTGATGCCTGTCACGGTTGCGACAACGACACGGTTAGCACGAGGATCGGCCCATGGTGAAGGTCAGACGCATCGTTGCAAACATAGACACGCAGGATATCGCGGCGGCAAAACCCTTCTATCAGGATGTGCTCGGCCTCGATCTCAAGATGGATATGGGCTGGATCGCTACCTATGGCTCGCAAGAGACGATGTCCGTGCAGGTCAGTTTCATGGCCGAAGGGGGATCAGGAACGCCGGTGCCGGACATCTCTATCGAAGTCGACGACGTCGATGCCTCGCTTGAAAGCATGAGGACGGCCGGCTTTATCATCGAGTACGGTCCGGCAGACGAACCCTGGGGCGTGCGGCGCTTCTTCGTACGCGACCCGTTCGGCAGGCTGGTGAATATCCTTTCGCATCTGTAGACGTTTTATCTTGAGCATCGGATTTTCCCAAAACCGGTTGCCACTTTTGGGTCCGATGCTCTGAACCGCAGGCTTGCGCGTCGGTCGCTTGGCGTTTAGCAAGGCCGCGTTCATGCGCTAAAATAATCGGGACGGTTCTCATGGCTTCGAAAAATCTTCTCCTGCTTGCCGGCGATGGCATCGGCCCCGAGGCGATGGCCGAGGTGAAGAAGCTGATCGCCGCTATGAACGACAAGCTCGGCAGCGATTTCGTCACCGATGAGGGCCTTGTCGGCGGCTGCGCTTACGACGCACATGGCGCGGCGATTTCCGATGCCGACATGGCCAAGGCAATGGCGGCGGACGCGGTGCTGTTTGGCGCCGTCGGCGGACCGAAATGGGATGCCGTGCCTTACGAGGTGCGCCCGGAGGCGGGTCTGCTGCGGCTGCGCAAGGACATGGAGCTGTTCGCCAATCTTCGACCCGCCATTTGCTATCCGGCGCTGGCGGCGTCCTCCTCGCTCAAGCAGGAGGTGGTCGAGGGGCTCGATATCCTCATCGTGCGCGAGCTCACCGGCGGCGTCTATTTCGGTGAGCCGAAGCAGATCATCGATCTCGGCAACGGCCAGAAGCGCGGTATCGACACCCAGGTCTACGATACTTTCGAGATCGAGCGCATTTCGGGCGTTGCCTTCGAATTGGCACGCACGCGCAAGAACCACGTCACCTCGATGGAAAAGCGCAATGTGATGAAATCGGGCGTGCTGTGGAACGAGGTCGTCAGCCAGACGCAAAAGGCCAGGTATGCCGACGTCAAGCTCGACCATATGCTCGCCGATGCCGGCGGCATGCAGCTGGTGCGCTGGCCCAAGCAGTTCGATGTCATCGTCACCGACAATCTGTTCGGCGACATGCTGTCCGACATCGCCGCCATGCTGACCGGCTCGATCGGCATGCTGCCGTCGGCCTCGCTCGGCGCGCCGGATGCCAAGGCAAAAAAGCGCAAGGCGCTCTACGAGCCGGTGCATGGCTCGGCGCCCGACATCGCCGGCAAGGGCATCGCCAATCCGATCGCCATGATCGCCTCCTTCGCCATGTGCATGCGCTATTCCTTCGGCATGGTGACTGAAGCCGACAAGCTCGAAGGTGCGATCGCCGCCGTGCTCGACGACGGCCTGCGCACCAGGGATATTCATTCGCCGGGGATGACCGAGGTCGGCACCGCTGAGATGGGCGACGCGATCATCGCCAAGTTCCTGGGCTGATCCTGTGTAGGTCGACGTCCGCTGGGCGACTGCCGCCGATGCGGCGGCACTCCCGCGGTTAGATTTGGACACCCGCCGGCACCGGACCCCACTGGTTTTCACGCGGCTGGGTCGGGATCAGCGCAAAGATCAGGATGATCACGGTGCCGAAGGTCGGGATCAGGAAAAGCAGGAAGAGCCAGCCGGTCAGGCCGATATCGTGCAGGCGGCGCACGTTGAGCCCGAACCACGGCAGGGCTGTCGCCAGCAGGAAGAGGCCGCAAAGGCCGACCGTCACTGCCGGCAATTCACTGTTGTCGAGATTGCCCATGGCGTCGTCGATGAAGACGCCGAATCCTATCGCCACGATCAGCGCGATCGTCCAGAACAGGCAATAGCCCCAATATTCCTTGCGGCGGGCACGGCCGGCGAAGTTGAAATAATTTTCGGTCAGGCCACGCGAGAAGTAGCTCCACAGGCCGGTGGATTCGGCGGTTTGATTTTCAGCGGAACGGCCGAAATGTTGCGGCTGACGTGCCGCGGGCGCATTGCCGGCCTGAGATGGGGCGGCGGTTGCAGCGGAGGCACGGGCGGGTGCACTGGCAGGTTGGGCGTGGATCGAAAAAACATCGCGTGCCCGTCCGCCAGCCGGCTGGAATTCGACGGTCGTGCCTCCGGCAACCGACGCTTGGCGGCGCAAGTCCTCGCGCGCGAAGCTGTAGCGGTTGCCATCGGCCCCGGTAATGAAACCGAAGGCCTGGTCCTCGTCATAGTGAAGAACTTCGCCGCGCATGTCCTGCCCACCCCATTGCCCTGCCCCAGACTGTGCAAAGTTCCGGTAGACCGCAAGGGGCGTGCGCGAAATGGAAGGGGCAGACTATTCACCCCGGCCGTTTCTTCGATTTCTTGTGTTTCGCCGGTCCGCCTTCGAATTTCGCCTTGGCCGGTTTGCCGGCCCAGGGCTTTGCCTCGAATGCCGGGCGCTGGTCAGCCGGTGCGCGCTTCTCGAATTTGGGCGCGTTCTGATCGAATGTCCGCTTGCCGCGGTGCGGCTTCTTGTCGGGGCGCGGCTCCTGATAGCCGGCCCGCGACAGATCGGGCGTGCCGTCCAGCCGCTTGACCGCAATGTTGCCCTGCAGCTTGCGGTCGGGGCCGATCGCGGCGAGGAAGCGCTCGGCCCAGTCCGCCGCGATCTGCACGAAGGTTTCTTCCGGCTGCATCTTGATGGCGCCGATCTCGCGCTTGGAGATGCCGCCTGTCCGGCACAGCATCGGGATCAGCCAGCGCGGCTCGGCATTCTGCCGGCGTCCGACCGACAGCGAGAACCAGACGCTGTCGCCGAAATCGTCGCGGCGGCTCGGTGCCTCGTCCCGGCGCGCAAATTTTTCGCCCGACGGCGTGAACGGTGCGACGTCGAGAAGGTCCTCCGGCGCCGAGCGGCTGGAGCGGCACATCCGTACGAAGGCTGCGGCGACCTGTTCCGGCCCGTGCTGATCGAGAAGCGCCTGGACGAAGCCGCGCTCCTCATCCTTCATAGGCTCGCTGAGGACCGGGTCGGCGAGAATGCGCTCGTCATCGCGCCGGATCACGTCGTCGGCCGAGGGCGGGCTCGCCCAGGTCGCCGCAAGGCCGGCACTTTGCAGCAGCCGCTCGGTGCGCTTGCGGGCATTGTTCGGCACGATCAGCGCGCTGACGCCCTTGCGCCCCGCCCGTCCCGTTCGCCCGCTTCGGTGCAGAAGCGTCTCCGGGTTGGTCGGCAAGTCGGCATGGATGACCAGCTCGAGATTGGGCAGGTCGATGCCACGCGCCGCGACGTCAGTGGCGATGCAGACTTTGGCGCGGCCGTCGCGCATCGCCTGCAGCGCGTGGCTGCGCTCGTTTTGGCTCAGCTCGCCGGACAGTGCCACGACGGAAAAGTTGCGGTTGTTGAAGCGTGCTGTCAGGTGATTGACGGCGGCACGCGTGTTGCAGAACACCAGTGCGTTCTTCGCCTCATAGTACCGCAGCACGTTGATGATGGCGTTTTCGCGGTCGGCCTGCGCGACGCCCAGCGCCCGGTATTCGATGTCGAGATGCTGCTTCTCCTCGCCGGAGGCCGAGATGCGCACGGCATCGCGCTGGTAGCCCTTGGCCAGCGTGGCGATGGAGCGCGGCACGGTCGCGGAAAACATCAACGTGCGGCGCTCGGCAGGGGCGGCGTCGAGGATGAATTCCAGGTCCTCGCGAAAGCCGAGATCGAGCATCTCGTCGGCCTCGTCGAGCACGACTGCCTTGAGCGCCGACATGTCGAGAGAATTGCGGGTGATGTGGTCGCGCAGGCGGCCGGGCGTGCCGACGACGATATGGGCGCCACGCTCCAGCGCGCGTCGCTCGGTGCGCATGTCCATGCCGCCGACGCAGGACGACACCGTGGCGCCTGTCAGCTCGTAGAGCCATTCCAGCTCGCGCGTCACCTGCAGGGCCAGCTCCCGCGTCGGCGCCACGGCCAGCGCCAGGGGTGCCGCCGCGTGGGAAAAGCGCTCCGCGCCGTCGAGCAGCGTCGGCGCCAAGGCCAGTCCGAAAGCGACGGTCTTGCCGGAGCCGGTCTGGGCTGAAACCAGCGCATCGGCCTGACCGAGCTCAAGAACCGCTTTCTGCACCGGTGTCAGCTCGACATAGCCGCGTTTTTCCAGCGCCTTTGCCAGCGCGGGGACAATAGCTTCGAAGTTGGACATATGCTTCTTTCGAAATTCGGATTCTTAAATGCCCGGCGACGGGTCTGATGTCGGCAAGCGCCACGACGGGCGCCACGAGCCAAACGATGCCCGTTCGTACTTCGTGCCGCCCTCATTGTACAGGGCGGGCGATCCGCCTGGTTGCGATTGACTCCTTACGCAAACCGCGTAAAAGCCGGCACCGAACGGGATAGTTTTCGATGCGCGGCCTTTTGATGGCGCTTCTTGCCTTCGACATCCCCGGCCCCAATGCGAACCATTGGGCCGGACGTCTCGGTGCGCCTTTCCGTTCCAGCAAAACCACGTTCTTGGTCAAAAAAACCGGTAAAACGACCACCAAAACGGTCTGATTCCCTTGGCCCAACCACCCTCTCCCGGGTCCGGCCCGGGGTGAAACCCGCATTGGCCGGCGGGTTTTCTCCAGAAACCGAGCGGAGAGGGACAGGAGATTTCGATGAGTTTCAAGGTTGCGATCGTCGGCGCCACGGGCAATGTGGGCCGGGAAATGCTCAACATACTGGAAGAGCGCGGCTTTCCGGTGAGCGAGGTGGTGGCGCTGGCCTCGCGGCGCAGCCAGGGCACGGAAGTGTCGTTCGGCGACCGCACGCTGAAGGTCCGGACGCTCGACCAATATGATTTTTCCGACACCGACATCTGCATCATGTCGGCCGGCGGCAACGTCTCCAAGGAATGGTCGCCGAAGATCGGCAAGCAGGGCTGCGTCGTCATCGATAATTCATCGGCCTTCCGCTACGACCAGGACGTGCCGCTGATCGTTCCCGAAGTGAACCCGGATGCGATTTCGCTGTTCACACGCAAGAACATCATTGCCAACCCGAACTGCTCGACGGCGCAGCTGGTCGTGGCGCTGAAGCCGCTGCATGACTTCGCCACCATAAAGCGCGTCGTCGTCGCCACCTACCAGTCGGTCTCCGGCGCCGGTAAGGAAGGCATGGACGAACTGTTCACGCAGACGCGGGCGGTGTTCGTCGCCGATTCCGTCGACGTCAAGAAGTTCACCAAGCGCATCGCCTTCAACGTCATCCCGCATATCGACGTCTTCCTCGACGACGGCTTCACCAAGGAAGAATGGAAGATGGTGGCCGAGACCAAGAAGATGCTCGATCCCAAGATCAAGCTGACGGCGACCTGCGTGCGGGTGCCGGTGTTCATCGGCCATTCGGAAGCGGTCAACATCGAGTTCGAGAAGCCGATCACCGCCGATGAGGCGCGCGAGATCCTGCGCGAGGCGCCGGGCTGCCAGGTCATCGACAAGCGCGAGGACGGCGGCTACATCACGCCGCTGGAATCGGCTGGCGAGGACGCCACCTTCATCTCGCGCATCCGCGAGGATTCGACCATCGACAACGGCCTGTCGATGTGGATCGTCTCCGACAATCTGCGCAAAGGCGCGGCACTCAACGCGGTTCAGATCGCGGAGCTGCTGGTCGAGCGCGGGCTGATCCAGCCAAAGAAGAAGGCGGCATAACTTCTCGCTCACGGGCCGCATCGCCGCTTCGCGGCTGGCCCTCCGCGGGGGCGCCGGACGGCCGGCGGCCCGCGGTCGCAGGCTTGTGAGATGAGCATTGCGACTAAAATCGCGCTGCGTCCGGCTAACGGGTCGGACGCAGGCGCAATTGCCAGGATCATGCGCGCAGCGCTTTCGTCGTTCGACTGGATGCCGGTCCTGCATACACCGGATGAGGATATGGCCTTCATCAGCGGCACCGTGCTGGCGCAGCAGCACGTGACGGTCGCCGAAATCGACGCGGCCATTGTTGGCTTTGTCGCCGTTGCAGGAGAATGGGTCGAGCAGCTCTATCTGGATCCTGCCTGGACTGGCCAAGGCATCGGCGCCCGGCTGCTGACACAAGCAACCGCGAATTTGCCGGTTGTGAAATTGCATTGCTTTCAGTCGAACTCAGGCGCTCGGCGCTTCTACGAGCGCCATGGCTTTCGCGCGGAAGCTTTGGGCAACGGCACGAACAATGAAGAGCGATTGCCCGACATTTTGTACGTCCGAAGGCATTGATCCTTATCGTGCGGCGTCCGCAGCGAGTTTCTGCAAAACATCCAGCGCCTCCTCCGCCCGGTCGGCGGGCACGAACAGGTGATCGTGGTAGAAGGCCGAGACCGGATTGACGCCGATGCCGGCGGTGGCCAGCCGCGCGGTGATGGCGGCGAGGAAGCCGACCGCTTCCAGCGACGAATGGACGTTCAGCGTCAGCATCCGGCAGCGGAACACGGTTTTCAGGCCAGCGGTCTTGGCCTGGTCTTCAAGCACGATCAGCGTCATGCCCTCGTGCTCGCGAAACAGCATTACCGGATCGAGCTGGTCGGGAACGGCCGCATCAGGTGGCAACGTGGTGAAGACATGAACGCCGGCAAGCAACTCCGGCGTCATTGCCGCCAGCAACTTTTTCAGGTCGGTCTCTCCGGCCATCGCTTACTTTCGTTGTGCGATTAGGCGGCTGCTGCCGTCGCTTACTTTCGTTGTGCGATTAGGCGGCTGCTGCCGTCGAGCGCTCGGGAGATACCCTTACGGATTTCCAATAACGCCCTCCACCTCACCTCGCAAGGTGGACTTGGCCAGGTTGGTTGCTGGCTGAACTTGCACATCCAAGGTCGCCGTCCCCGGAGTGAAAAAGCACTGGAGGCATGTCGGATGGCCGTCATGGGACGCGTCCTTGGTTCGAGCTGGCAGAAAAGCCAGTGCTCGCAACGACCGGAGGGAACATCAATGACCAAGTCTCAGGCAGCATCCGTCTCACCGCGCGCCCTCTGGGCCGGTCGCGTGCTCAGCGCCGTCATCGTGCTGTTCATGATCTTCGACGGCGTCATCAAGCTACCGCCGCTCGAAATCGTCACCCAGACCATGGTGCAGCTCGGCTGGCCAGCCGATGCCAATGTCTCGCGCATGCTCGGCATCATTGGATTGGTCTCGACAGCACTTTATGTACTGCCGCGCACCTCGGTGCTCGGCGCCATCCTGCTCACCGCCTATCTCGGCGGCGCCATCGCCACGCATGTGCGTATCGGCAGCCCTTTGTTCTCGCATATGCTGTTCGGCGTCTACCTTGGCGCCATCCTCTGGGGCGGCCTGTATCTGCGCGATCCAAGGGTGCGCGCGCTGATCCCGTTCAGCCAATAGCAGCGACTTCCAAAGCCGTTCGATGGCGGCCACGCCGCCAGAGAGGGCGCTGTCTGCCGCCGCCTTTCTTCTCTTTGGATCAAATCGAGCGCCGCCCGGTCTGCTGCCGATCTTCTTCTTTGGATCAAATTGGCTGGTTGCGAGTTAGGGGGCGCAGCGGCGAGGACGGCACCCTGTTGGAGAGGAACGACAATGAAAAAGGTGATGATCTTGATGGCCCTGCTGGTGCCGCTCGGTGCCTGCTCCCGTACTGAGCAAGGCGCGGCCGTTGGTGGCCTGGGCGGTGCGGCGGTCGGCGCCGCAGTGGCCGGCAACCCGACCAAGGGCGCGGTGATCGGCGGTGCGGCCGGCGCCTTGGCCGGTGCGCTGATCGGCCGTGCCAGCGAAAGCGGCCAGTGCCGTTATCGCGATCGCAATGGCCGTGTCTACGTTGCGAGTTGCCCGGAAGGCTATTGATCGGGCCGCATCATACGGATGGACAGCAAAACGGCGGGCAAAGGCCCGCCGTTTTGTGACTGGTCAGCCGTTTTGTGAAGGGCAATCGATGACTTATTCGGCGCTGGCGGCTTCCGCCTCGGCCGGCGCGGCGGAAGCGGCGGCAACAGCGGCTGCAGCTTCCTCCTGCGCCTTCTTCAGCAGGGCAGCGCGCTCTTGCGCCTTCTTGCCGGGCTCGGCCTTCTTCGGGTTGGCGCGGGCTTCGCGCTTGGCGAGGCCGGCCTCGTCGAGGAAGCGCAGCACGCGGTCGGTCGGCTGGGCGCCGTGCGACAGCCAATGCTTGACGCGCTCGGCGTCAACCTTGACGCGTTCGCCGTCCTTGGGCAGCAGCGGGTTCCACGAGCCAAGCGACTCGATGAAACGGCCGTCGCGCGGCGAACGGGCATCGGCGACGACGACGTGGTAATAGGGACGCTTCTTCGAGCCCGCACGGGCCAGTCGGATTTTCAGTGGCATTTCTTTTCTCCTAAAAAGCTCTGATTTGGTTGATCGGTTGGTGGCTGGTCCTCAGCCGGTTTTCGTTATGCCGTTGGATGCGGCGATCTGCTCGTGATGGCGGATCACTTCGCGGACGACGAAGTTCAGGAATTTTTCCGCGAAATCCGGGTCGAGATGGGCGTCCTTCGCCAGTTGGCGAAGACGGGCGATCTGCTGCTGCTCGCGTGCCGGATCGGCAGGCGGCAGGCCATGCTCCGCCTTCAGCACGCCGACCGCCTTGGTGCAGCGGAAGCGCTCGGCCAGCATGTGGATCAGCGCCGCGTCGATGTTGTCGATCGAGGCGCGATAATTGACCAGCGCCGCGCGCGCGTCAGCCATGTCCTTTTCTTCGTTCATGGCGCCCTCATTTCTTCTTGCCGAGGCCAGGCAGCCCGCCGCCGGATCCCGGCAAACCAGGGAGCTTCATGCCGCCGGGCAAGCCAGGCAGGCCACCGCCAGCGGGAAAGCCGCCGGGCAGGCCCTTCATGCCGCCGAGCCCGGCCGCCTGTGCCTGCTTCTGCAAGGCCTCGAGCTGCTTGGGGTCCATCTTGGACAGATCGGGCATGCCGCCGCCCATCATGCCGCCTTGGCCGCCCATGCCGGGCATCATGCCGCCGAGCCCCATCTTGGAAGCGAGGCCGCCCATCATGCCGCGCATCAGGCCGCTACCTTTGCCCTTGCCGCCCATCGCCTTCATCATGTCGGCCATGCCGCGATGCATCTTCAACAGCTTGTTGATTTCGGCCGCGTCGGTGCCCGAGCCGGCGGCGATGCGCTTCTTGCGCGAGTGCTTCAGAATATCGGGATTGGCGCGCTCGGCCTTGGTCATCGACGAGATGATGGCGAGCTGGCGGCCGAACATCTTGTCGTCGAGACCGGCGGCGGCCATCTGGTCCTTCATCTTGCCCATGCCCGGCATCATGCCCATGATGCCGCCCATGCCACCCATTTTCGACATTTGCTGAAGCTGGCCGGCGAGGTCGTTCAGGTCGAACTTGCCCGACTGCATCTTCTTGGCCATCGCCGCCGCCTGCTCGGCGTCGATGTTCTCGGCTGCCTTTTCGACGAGGCTGACGATGTCGCCCATGCCGAGGATGCGGTCGGCGATGCGCTTGGGGTGGAATTCCTCCAGCGCGTCCATTTTTTCGCCGATGCCGATCAGCTTGATCGGCTTGCCGGTGACGGCGCGCATCGAGAGTGCTGCGCCACCGCGACCGTCGCCGTCCATGCGGGTCAGCACGAGGCCGGTGATGCCAACACGCTCATCGAAGCTTTTCGCCAGATTGACGGCGTCCTGGCCGGTCAGCGAATCGGCAACCAGCAGGATCTCGTGCGGCGACGACACCTTCTTGATGTCGGCCATCTCGACCATCAACGGCTCGTCGATGTGCGTACGGCCGGCGGTGTCGAGGATGACGATGTCGTGGCCGCCGAGCTTTGCCGCCTGCACGGCGCGGCGGGCGATGTCGACTGGCGTCTGGCCGGCGACGATCGGCAGCGTCGCGACCTTGACCTGCTCGCCGAGCTGACGGAGCTGCTCTTGCGCGGCGGGACGCCGCGTGTCGAGCGAGGCCATCAAGACCTTCTTGTTCTGGCGCTCGGCCAACCGCTTGGCGATCTTGGCCGAGGTCGTCGTCTTGCCGGAACCTTGCAGGCCGACCATCATGATGACGACCGGAGCCGGCGCATTGAGGTCGATGGCGACGCCCTCGGCGCCGAGCATCTCGACCAGCTCGTCATGGACGATCTTGACGACCATCTGGCCGGGCTTGATCGACTTGACCACGGCGGCGCCGACGGCCTTCTCGCGCACCTTGTCGGTGAAGGAACGCACCACTTCCAGCGCCACGTCGGCCTCGAGCAGCGCGCGGCGCACCTCGCGCAGCGCCGCCGAGACATCCGCCTCCGACAAGGCGCCGCGGCCGGTGAGGCCGTTCAGGATCGAACCAAGACGTTCCTGTAGCGATTCAAACATTCTTTTTCCTTTTCCCTGGCACCCGGATGATGCCCGAGAGGTAATGCGTTCGCGCCAGCTGTCCAAGCAAAAGCCGGTCCGGGCAAAAGCCCAAAGCCAAAAAGCACCCGGGGGCGCACAGCGCTGCCGGGTGTTGGCCTCCGGGATCGATTTACAGCACTTCACCTCAAAGAGGTTTCGGCGTCCCGGTCGGTTTGCTCGGAGGAATACTCGTCGCGGAATTTCGCGGCGTGTAGACAGGAAATCGGCCGCGGAGTCAAGCTTTGGTCAGGCTTTGCGCCAAATATGCTCAGGACCACCAGGCAAGGCGCATCAGCGCACGCTGCTGGCGCGCGCCATATCCGGCTCGACCTTCAGCGGGGAGCGCGGATGCAAAAGCAGCAGAACGGTCAACAGGCTGCTGACGATGCCGATCGCGGCGATGAGGACGGCGTCTGAAGTCGTCCAGCCGGCGGCTTCGAGCGGCTTGGCGTTGAACAGGGCGAAGGAATTATAGCTTTGCTGGTGCGAAATCAGCAGGAAGCCGGTCAGATTGTTGCCGAGATGGGCGCCGAAGCCGGCACCGAGATTGCCGGTTGCATAGACCAGAAGCGTCAGCAGCAGCGCAAAGGCGGCGATCGAGGCCAGCACGCAGGCATTGATCGCGGCGCTCGAGCCTGGGCTCCAATGTAGCGAGGTGAACAGCAATCCCGGCAGCAGCGCCCAGATGAAAGGGTTCTGGAACCGGCTCGCCAGGCCCCTGAGCAGATAACCGCGAAACAGCATCTCCTCCGACGAGGTCTGCAGAAAGGTCAGCGCAGCGATCGGGATCAGGAACAAAAGCCACGAGGACAGGCCGATCGTACCGCGCGCAATATCGGGCTGCAGGCCGTAAAGCAGGATCTCGGAAAGCAGCGAGGTGATCAGCACGGCGGCCAGCCCTTTCAGGAACCCCGACCATGAAATGCGCCGGCTGACGCCGATCAGGGCCGTCAGCTTCTCGCGATGGATCCAGCGCATGGCAGCCCAAAGGCCGAGCCAGATTCCGGCAAACGAAGCCAGCGCCGCGAGGATGCCCGCTGGAGAGGCCATGAAATCCTGCACCGCTCCTCCACCTGGCGGGGCGGTGCCAGACGACGCCTGCCAAACGGCAAAGGCATAGGTGCCACCGAACAGCACGGCGGCAGTGATTCCGAGCCAGAACAGGATGACGACGACCGTTCCAAGCAGAAGGCGCGGCAAAGTGGTCTTCTCGTTGGCGGTGTGCCGGTACTGTTGGAAGGCGGTCGGGTCGATCGTCACGCGGGCTCGCTGGCTGGTGCTTCGGCTCGCATGATCTAGAGCATCGGACGCAAAAGTGGAAACCGGTATTGCAGCGGCAATGCCGGCTTGTGGCAATGTCGGGGTGTGAGCGGCCGCCATTACAGGGCGACCGCCCTGTTTTGCGCGTCAGCGCACGACGTACACGATACGCCGGCTGCTCGGATCGACCAGCGCCGGCTGGCCGTTCACATAGACGTAGCGATAATCATAATCGGGTATCTCGCGCAGCTCGACGGTGTCGGGCAACATCGCGCCGGTAACCACCTCGCCTTCGAGATAGACCGGATCGAGCCGGTTCGTTTCGACATAGGTGCGGATTTCCGCCGGCGGCCGCCGGATGGGCTCGATCGCCTCGCCGGCAACGATCGCTCCGGTATAGCTGTCGGAATATTCGGCGCTATCGGCAGGCGGTGTCACGACGGCAATGTCGGCGCCGGCCGGACGCTGTGTCAGGACCACACGGCTGCCGCCGAAATCGGCCGTCACATAGTCGGAATAGACCCAGCCCTGGCCGTTGGCCTCGGCGATGGTGCACCATTTGCTGTTGGCGATGCAGCCGTCGAGCGTCGCCGACTGGCCGGCCGCGAGTACCCCGATGACCGGATATTGCGGGCCGGGGCCGGCGCGTACATTGAGATCGGTGATGGCCGAGACGGCGGTTTCGGCCAAAGCAGAGCCCGACATCGCTATGAGCGCTCCGGCCACCGCCGGAAACAATATGCGTTTCATGGTTTTCTCTCCGTTTCACAGTCCCTCGGGACCGAAAACGAAGCAAAGCGGCATGCGTTCCGGCTAAAAAGCCTCCGCCGGCTCACGATTTGTTCCAATAGTTTTCGGCAGGTCAGTCAAAAGCTCGTGAACAAAAGCAAGCTTTTGCGCCGCCACGTCGGAGATTACGAAGGGATACAGATCGGGCAGGCCCATGCAGCGGTTGATCGAGTTGGAAGCTTCCGACAGCACCAGCCAGCGGTCGAGGATCTTTTCGAAAGGCTCCGGCCTGGTGGCGGGTTCCGATGGTGCCGGCTGCAGCTCGCCGCCGGTATCGGCGCGCGGCAGCTCGTTGGCTTCGACGGTCTCCAGCCGGCCGAGCGGGAAATTCAGCGCATGCACCATCTCCAGCGTGTCGGTGATGTGCATGTGATGCGCCCATGTCTCGGCCCAGTCCTCCCACGGGTGCGACGTCGCATAGGCCGAGATATGGCGCTGCTGCCAGTCGGGCGGCGCGCCATCGGCGTAATAGGTCTTCAGCGCTTGTTCGTAGCCGGCGCGTTCGTCGCCGAACAAAGCGCGAAAACCGGCAAGCTTTTGCGGATCGTCACGGATCAGGCGGTCCCAATAGTAATGGCCGAGCTCATGGCGGAAATGGCCGAGCAGCGTGCGGTAGTTCTCGCCCATCTCGACGCGCCGCCGCTCGCGCTCAGCCGAGTCCGCCTCGGCGACGTTGAGCGTGATCAGGCCGTTGTCATGGCCGGTCAGGATACGCTCGCCACCGGGACCGCCACCGATAGGATCGGCAAGAAAATCGAAAGCGAGGCCGATCTCGTCGCCGGGATTCTGCTTGGATGCGACCGGCAGGCCGAAGGCGAGCAGCGAATAGACGGCACGCTTCTTTGCCGCCTCGACACGGATCCAGCGGCGGCGATTGCCGTCGACCGACAGATCCGGGATCAGCTGGTTCAGCGTGCAGGCGCGGCAGAAGGCGTGGCCAGGCTCCGCCATCCAGTTGCAGGCGCATTCGTCGGCGTTGGTGCATTGGAAGATGTCGTCGATGCCGGACAGCACAAAACGCGCATGCTCGGGATCATAGAGCACGAGGCTGGCGCAGTTCAGGCATTGCGCGTTCTCGAAATAGAGACGGTGGCCGCAATGCGGGCAGTCGAAAAGCTTCATTGGCGTCTCAAATCACTCGAAATGCGGAGGACGAGGCGAACAGGACAAGGCCAAACGCCTGTCACCGGCCCACGTTCCTGCCGGCCGATGCTATTTTGCCGCAAGCTGGGCCACGACCTCCCTGGCCACTGCCTCGCCCGACAATCTGGCGCCGCCGCAGGTCTGCATCAGCGGACCGGCCAAATGCTCGCCGGCGAAGAAGATCTTTTCCGCCACCGGCTGCATCAGCGTGGCGCGCGCTTGCGAGCGGCCGGGCCGCGCCGCCGCATAGGCGCCGCGCACAAACCGCTCAGCGCCCCAATTGGTCATCATTGCGCGTCCGACATGCTTTCGTGCGTCGCCGCCAAAGATGCCGCAGAGCCGGTCGACGACGAAGTCGATGCCGGCCGCCTCGCCCGCCGCCGACATCTCCCAAGCGAAATCGCCGCCGACGAAACCGACCATCAAATCGAAGTCGAAGGGAAAGCAGAGGAAGTAGATGTCGTGCCGGGCCAGCCGCTCGATCAGCAAATCGTCGAACGGCTCCAAGCCAAGCCTCGTGCCGGATATTTCGACCGGCAGCTTGGTCAGCATGCCCATCGGCAGATCGAAGAAGGCAGCGAAATGCCCATCGGGGAGTGCGGGCGAGAACGCAATCTCCTCGAAGGCGAGCACTGCCGGCGAGGCGGTGACGATGACAGCCTTGGCGCGGATGGTACCGCGATCCGTGACGCAGGCTACGCCCGGCCCATCCCAGAGGATCTTGCGCACCGGCGTCGACAGCTCCACCGGCACGTCGGCGCCGAAGCGCGCAACCAGCGTGCCGAAGCCTTCCCTGGTGAAATAGTTCGGATCGAGATCGGCGGCGGCCTGAAAGTCGCGGATCGATATCTCGTCCTCGTCGGCGCCGAAATCCATCGGCCCCGCGAAGGTTGCGGCGGCGCGCGGCGCGTGGCCTTTGGCGAGCAATGCCGAAAGGCGGTCATCGTCGCCTTCCCTCACCTGACGTGCCGCCACCAGTTCGAGCAGTCTTGCGTCGGCCACCTTCATCGCGGCCTCTTCGGCTTCGCTTGCCTTTCGCTCGCGGTAGTAGAGATGATCGACATTCATGTCGTGGTGATGAAGCGTCCAGGCGGCGGCTTTCGCCTCGGGAAAGTAGGGATTGCGGTCTGCCGCATGCAGCCAGGCGCAGCCGATGTCGAACGGCACGCCGAAATGCTGGTCGCTGGTCCAGGCGCGGCCGCCGACGCGGTTCATCGCTTCTAACAATTTGAAGGAAAAACCGGCGGCGCGCAGGGTCTTGGCAGCCGAAAGTCCGGCCGAACCGGCGCCGACGATCACGACATCAACGTCTTTCATGCTTATTCTGTCCCCGCCACAATAATTACTTGATCGTAGGCAAATTCCCGGGCATCCGCCAGTGTGGTGGATTTGAAGTTCCTGCTGTATTGAGTGCATCGGCGCAGCGCCGGGACAGTGACAAGCAGGTGTTTCGCTGGCAAATTCGCAATTGGGAACGTGATTCAGGCAACCAGGAGAGCAGCATGGCATTTCTTGCCAAGGGGAAGATGTTTGTAGTGGCCACGGTGGTGGCGGTGCTTGCGCTGGCGACGGGCGCGCAGGCGGCGGCCAGTTGTGGCAAAAACGGCGCCGGCTTCGAGGCGTGGAAACCGGAGTTTGCCGCGGAGGCCAAGGCCGACGGTGTCGGCTCGAAGGGTCTGGCCGCTCTGGCTCGCGCAACCTACGCGACAAAGACGATCTCCGTCGACCGCGCCATCCATAAGGCTTTCAGCGGCTCGGTCGAAGCTTTCATGAAGCGCCGTGGCGCGTCCGCGATCATTGCCAGGGGCCGTGCGCTGAAGAAGGCCAATGCGGCGCTGTTCGACAAGATCGAACGGAATTACGGCGTGTCGCCGGGTGTGTTGATCGCCATCTGGGGTATGGAGACGGGCTTCGGTTCCGCCATGGGCAACCAGAATACGGTCTCTGCCATTTTAACGCTCGCCTATGATTGCCGCCGTCCGGAGTTCTTCTATCCCCATGCCATTGCAGCCCTGAAGCTGGTCGATCGCGGAGCGTTGAGCGCCTCGTCGGTCGGTGCCGCACATGGCGAGATCGGCCACACGCAGTTCCTGCCCGGAAATGTTTTGACGTATGGCGTCGGCAACAAAAATCTGCGCGACAAGAGCACTGCGTTGGCTTCCACGGCCAACTTCCTCAAGGGCCATGGTTGGCGGGCCGGAGCGAGCGCGCAGGCGAATATGGGCGCAATCGCTGGCTGGAATTCCGCTAGCGTCTATCAACAGGCCATCGCCCGCATGGCCACAGCCATCGATGCCGACTGACAGAAATCTCTATTCGATAGAATGATTCGACAGAAAGCCCGGCCATGCGCCGGGCTTTCTATTTCACGTCGAGCGCGTAGGAGCAGCCGGCGAGAACCTTGCCGGGATGTGAATTAACGGTTGAGACATTGAGCGCAATGTGCGTGGAAAATGTCATGCCGTCGGCTTCCTCGCTGCTTTCGACGAGCACCTTCTCGCCAAGGAATTTGTCCGGTGTCGAGATTTGCGCTGTGACGCCGAGCGCTCGAGCGAGATCGGGCGCGGAAACATCGTCAAACACCGCCATCGGCCCGGTCGCGGTAAGGACGACGGCCGCCGTTTCGCGCCCGAAGACGCCGACCGTGGCCGGCAGCTCGTATTGCCTGAGGAAAGGATTGCCGGCGGTGACTTCCTTCCAGCCAAGTTTTTCCGCCGCGCCGGGCTCACCGCTCAGCCACAAGGCGAATCCGTTATAGGCCGGCACGTCGGCCCTGCATTCAATCAGCGCGGCGAGGTCGAGCGAGGTGGGATCGAATTCCTCCGCTCCGGCTGCTGCCAGGCCCGCCAGCAACATCAGCGGAAGTCGCGTGGCGCGTCGCAAACTAACCATCGCCGACCTGTCACTTGCCTTTGATGACCTTCCAGATGTCGGTGGATTGGTCGAGCTGAAGGCTGTTTATGTCGGAGAAGCCAATTCGGCCGCTGCGCACCGCATCGCCCAAGCGCCGGCAGAAGAGGCTCGGCATGCGTTCCTGAGAAACGCCCATGAAGGCTGCGATCTCATGTTTGAACGTAATGGTCCATGTAGCGACAGCGGCGATGCATCCCGCCTGGGGATCCTTCTTCGTGATGTCCTGTCCGGTCTGGCAGCCCGCCAGAATGCCGATCATCGCCGTCAAAATCAAAAGACCAAGTCGCATTATTACAGCCCCATTGCCCAAAAAAACAATTGGACAATCCGGCCATGAGGTCAAGCAAGAAAAGCTCTGCAGCTGTCATTAGAAACAACTACATTAGCTCACTAAGAGTATGGATCCAGGCTAAGCAGGATTTTCATGAATATATACTTAGCCTTTACGACCACGCGCCGCCAGCGTGCGCAGCCTCAGCGCATTGAGGCGGATGAAACCTTCGGCATCTTTCTGGTCGTAGGCGCCGCGGTCGTCCTCGAAGGTGACCAGCGCGTCGGAATAGAGCGTCTTCCTCGACTTGCGGCCGGTGACAATGACGTTGCCCTTGTAGAGCTTCAGCCGCACGATGCCTTCGACGTCTTCCTGGCTGTTGTCGATCATCGCCTGCAGCATCAGCCGCTCGGGCGCGAACCAGAAGCCGTTATAGATCAGCTCGGCATAACGCGGCATGAACTCGTCCTTGAGATGGGCGGCACCGCGGTCCAGCGTGATCGATTCGATCGCCCGGTGGGCCGATATCAGGATGGTGCCGCCGGGGGTCTCGTAGACGCCGCGCGATTTCATGCCGACGAAACGGTTCTCGACCAGATCGAGCCGGCCGATGCCATTGTCGCGGCCGAGATCGTTCAGCGCCGCCAGCATCGTTGCCGGCGACAGTTTCTTGCCGTTGAGCGCGACGGGATCGCCCTTGAGGAATTCGATTTCGATCTCTGTGACCTCATCCGGCGCATCCATCGGCGAGATGGTGCGCTGGTGGACGAATTCCGGCGGCTCGCTCCACGGGTCTTCCAGCACCTTGCCCTCGGAGGAGGAATGCAGCAGGTTGGCGTCGACCGAGAACGGCGCATCGCCCTTCTTGTCCTTCGGCACCGGAATCTGGTGCTGCTCGGCGAAATTGATCAGATCGGTGCGCGACTTGAACGACCAGTCGCGCCAGGGCGCGATGACCTTGATGTCGGGGTTGAGCGCATAGGCCGAGAGTTCGAAACGCACCTGATCGTTGCCCTTGCCGGTGGCGCCATGGGCGATCGCATCGGCGCCGGTCTCCCTGGCGATCTCGACAAGATGTTTCGAGATCAGTGGCCGGGCGATCGAGGTGCCGAGCAGATAGGTGCCTTCATAGACAGCGTTGGCGCGGAACATCGGAAAGACGAAATCGGATACGAACTCCTCGCGGACATCGACGATGCGAATATCCTTGATGCCCATCATCTCGGCCTTGCGCCTAGCCGGCTCCAGTTCGCCACCCTGGCCTAGATCGGCGGTGAAGGTCACGACCTCGGCGCCGAGCTCGGTCTGCAGCCATTTCAGGATGATCGAGGTGTCAAGGCCGCCAGAATAGGCGAGCACGACTTTCTTGACGGCTTTTGCTTTCGACATGGTGGGCGGTTCCGCGACAGGATTCTTGCGGGCGAGGTATCACGGCGTTTCGGGGCTGCGCAAGGGAGGAACAGGCGCCTGGGAGCCGCAAGCGCTGGACCAGACGCCGTGGCGGCGAGATGCTGGCGTCGGCGAGGCGCCTGCGCTATAGGCTGCGCCTTCTTGTCCGAGGCCGCCAATGTCCTTCATTCCCGACAACGCTACGCTTATCCAATTCGCCATCGCGACGGTGATCCTGGCGATTACGCCTGGGCCGGACATGACGCTGTTCGTGTCGCGCACGCTGAGCCAGGGCCGCGCCACCGGCTTCGCCTCGATGGCCGGCGCGCTGTGCGGCACGCTGATCCACACCACGTTGGTGGTGGTCGGCGTCTCGGCGCTGATCGTCGCCTCGCCGATGGCGTTCTTCGTGCTGAAGATTTTCGGCGCCGGCTATCTGGTCTTCCTGGCCTGGCAGGCGATCACAAAAGGGTCGGCGTTTTCACCGGAGAAGAAGAGCGGGCCGCAGATATCGCTGGTTCGCAGCTGGGCGGCGGGGCTCGGCGTCAATCTGCTCAATCCGAAGATCATCCTGTTCTTCATGACCTTCCTGCCGCAATTCGTCTCCGCGCATGATCCCAATGCGCCGGGAAAGCTGTTCTTCCTCGGCGCGATGTTCGTCGTGCTGTCGGTCCCGGTGACAGCGCCGATGGTGCTGGCGGCGGAAAAATTCTCGGCGGCGATGAAAGCCAGCCCGCGCGTGACGCGCGTCGTCGACTATCTGTTTGCCGGAGTTTTTTCGGCCTTCGCGCTCAAGATCCTGACGGCCCAGGCGAAATAGGGCGTCCGATTTGACGCCAGCTCCCAGCCGAGCGGCCGGCGCTCAGCCAGTAGAAAAATACCGCCGACCATGCCGCAGCCGATCACCGCCAGCATGACGCTTGTGTTGGTAACCTCGAAATTGGCGTCGTTCGTCTGGTGGACGAAGCCGAGGAAGACCGCCGCCACCGCCGCGCCCGCCAGTGCATAGAACAGCCAGTCGCGCCGGCCGAGGATTTCGGAAACCAGGATGGCGATCGCCGCCGGCATGAAAGCGAAATAGGCGACGAACAGCGCGACGAAGGGGACGGAAAAATAGAGGGAAGCCGTCGCCGCCGGCGGTGCCTGCTCCGGCGTGTAGCCCAGGGACGCCAGAAACATGATATTGAGAAATGCGCTGGCCGCCAGCGAGGCGACGCCATAACCGATCAGGATGACGGCGAAGCGGATCAGATAGGCGACGACGCGATTCACGCCTCGCCGTGCCCTGCGATCATCATCGCTTCCAGCGCCAGCCGGTCGACTTTGCGCATGCGCTCGGAGTCCGATTTGAGCTGGCCGCAGGCGGCGAGGATGTCGCGGCCGCGCGGCGTGCGGATCGGCGAGGCATAGCCGGCATTGTTGATGTAGTCGGCGAATTTCTCGATCGTCTCCCAGTCCGAGCACTGGTAGTTGGTGCCCGGCCACGGATTGAACGGGATCAGATTGATCTTGGCCGGGATGCCCTTGAGCAGCTTGATCAGCGCCTTGGCGTCCTCGATGGAATCATTGACGTCCTTTAGCATCACATATTCGAAGGTGATGCGCTTGGCGTTGGACAGGCCGGGATAGGCACGGCAGGCAGCGATCAGCTCGTTGAGCGGATACTTCTTGTTGATCGGTACCAAAAGGTCACGCAGATCGTCATTGGTAGCGTGCAGCGAGATTGCCAGCATGACGCCGATCTCTTCGCCGGTGCGGAAGATTTCGGGCACGACGCCCGAGGTCGACAGCGTGATGCGCCTCTTCGACAGGGAAAGCCCGTCGCCGTCGGATGCAATCAGCAGCGCCTTCTTCACCGCCTCGAAATTGTAGAGCGGCTCACCCATGCCCATCATGACGACGTTGGACACTTTCCGGCCCTCGGCCGGCACGATGGCGCCGTCGGGCGTGTCGCGGTCGGGGAAATCGCCGAGCCGGTCGCGAGCTGTCAAAAGCTGGGCGAGGATTTCTTCCGCCGTCAGGTTGCGCACCAGCTTTTGCGTGCCGGTGTGGCAGAAGGAGCAGGTCAGGGTGCAGCCGACCTGCGAGGAGATGCAGAGCGTGCCGCGGCCTTCTTCGGGAATGTAGACGGTCTCGATCTCGACCGGCCGGCCGGCGCCGCGCGGCGGAAAGCGGAACAGCCATTTGCGCGTGCCGTCGGAGGAAATCTGCTCCTCGACGATCTCGGGCCTGGCAACGGTGAAATGCCTGTCCAGTGCGGCGCGCAAATCCTTGGAGATGTTGAACATGCCGGCAAAATCGGAAACGCCGCGCACATAGATCCAGTGCCAGAGCTGCTGGGCGCGCATCTTCGCCTGGCGCTCCGGCACGATGCCGGCGGCGACGAGGGCGGCCCCGAGTTCGGCGCGCGTCAAGCCGATCAGCGACGACTTTTCAGGCGTCGTGCGGGTGCGCAACGCGTCACGCGCGCCTTCGGCGGTAAGATCGAATGAAAGGGTCATTGTTGCGCCAATATAAGCGATTTGCGGCCGATTACAGCATCGTGCCCGAAATGAAGCGCGGCGCATAGCACAGGTTGATGGCGGAGTCATGCAGGGGGTTCTTCCTTCTCCCCTTGTGGGCGAAGGTGGCCGAGCGAAGCTCGGTCGGATGAGGGGTGTTCCAGCTTGGCATCCCCTGCACTCCGTCCAGCACCCCTCAACCCTCTTGGCGCTGCGCGCCAATCCACCTTCTCCCACAAGGAGAGAAGGCAAGACCGCACGAACGCTGGTTCTTTACGTCGCTGTGTTAGGTGGTGAACGTCCCGGACGAGGACTTTACTTGCACTTGGCGATCGAGGCCAGCGCCGCCGAGATGCCCTTCAGCGAGAAGACGTAGGTGGTGGTATTGCCGCGGCCGGACTTGGCTGACACCTTCATGTCGGTGCCGGTCTTCATCGCGGCGATCAGCACCGGCTCCTCGGCGGCGTTCTCGACCCAGGCCGACTTGCCGCGCGTGAACATCGAAAAAGACTTCTTGTCGATGGTGACGGTGGCCTTGGAACCTTCCTGGAAGGTATAGCCGGCGATGAATTGCGGCTCGTAGGACACTTGCTGCCCCGGCCGCTGGCTGACGAAGAAGAACATGTCGCCATGATCGAGCGTCGGCGGCTGCTTGTCGGTTGGCACGGTCAGGACATAGCAGACCTTGCCGCCGCCCGACGCCTGGTAGCTGTAGGTGCCCCAGGCATTGTGCTGGCCGATCTTGGTTGCCGACTGCGCCAGCGCGGGCGCCGTCAAGGCCACCAGGGCCAGGCTGGAAACTATAGCAATCAATCCGCGCATCGCTTTTCCCGTATTCCACTGGTGCGGCGGCAGGCCGGCTCGGCGTCCTGCCCGTCGCTTCATTTTGATTTAATCTGGGTTACCAAACGGTGAATTTCCCCTGAGAAAAGGATGTTCACGCCAGGAAACCGCCGCCGTCTTCGCGCTGCCGCTTGAAAAAGCGGCTGGCGCAATGTCCCTGCCGCGACTTGGAGGCCACGAAAACGGCAAGAGTTTGACTTTTCAAGCAGCTAGGTCTTGCAGCGATTCTCGCTTTTCTGAGAGCTACGTGACGAATTTCCCGCCAGGCGGTATATGTCTGCGTTCGGCTCCACGGCACTCGGCCAGGGTGCCCTCCTTGGCGGCTTACGGGAGATTTGGCCATGGCCATTTCCGAGACAGTTCTGATCCTGGCGGGCGGCACAGTCGTCCTGGCGATCGTGTTCGGCATTCGTGTCGCCGTCCGCGCGGTGGCCAGCGGCGCGGTGTCCCGGTCGGATGGCGGAGAGGTGGCGGGCGGACCGGGCGCGCCCGACGTGGCGGGGGTCATTGCGCTGCCGCCTTTGATCTTCCTCGGCTTCCTGGCGGCGGCAACCGTGCTCGAGGTGCTCGCGCCGCTCTCGGTCATGGCCGGGCAGGCCCTCGCCCGCTATCTGGCCGGCGCCGTGCTCGCGGTGTGCGGCTTGGTGCTCATCTTTATGGCGGCGGGCCGCTTTCAGGCCGCTGGAACCAACATACCACCGACCTTGCCAACGACGGCGCTGGTCGTCGACGGTATCTATCGGTGGACCAGAAATCCGTTCTATCTGGGAGCGACCCTTATCTATCTGGGCCTCGGTGTCGCGGCCGGAAGTCTTTGGGGTATCGCGCTCGTCATTCCCTTGCTGTGGGTGATCAATACGGGCGTCATCGCGCCGGAAGAGCGTTATCTCGAGCGTAAGTTCGGAGACGCCTATCGCGCCTACAAGACGCGGGTGCGGCGGTGGCTTTGACGGCCGGAAAGTCGGTTCCCGCGCGATTTTTTGCGCCGTACCGGCTCAGCTCTTGTCGGCGATGGCCTGCCTGGCGGCGAGCCGGTGCGCCGGCGTGATGTGGGCGCTGACGGTTGTGATCGCCGCGGTCAGCACAGCGATGTCGTCGGTGAAGCCAAGCCCAAAGATGAAATCGGGGATGACGTCCGTCGGCAGCACGAAATAGCCGAGCGCAGCCAGCAATGTGCCCTTGGCGCGCAGCGGCGTCTTCTTGTCCATGGCGCAGTAATAGGCGGCGACCACCTCCTCCATGAACGGGATCTGCCGGGCAGCCTTCTTCGCCGTACGCCAGAACTTTTCGCGTACTTCGCTCTCATTGCCCAGCTTGCTGCCGAGGCCGAAGAAATCAAAACCGGATTTTTGCGCCATCAACCTCTCCTTGCCGCCGTCGCGTGACTTCACGCGTGACCGCGAGGCAAAATGTGGTGAAAGCCGAACCTCGCTGCAAGGTGCAGATAACGTCAGGTGCCGAAATAGCGGTTCATCTTCCTGGCCAGATCGAAATCCAGCGCGGTCAGGCCGCCGACGTCGTGGGTGTTGAGGGTCACGTTTACCGTCTTGTAGACGTTCGACCAGTCGGGGTGGTGGTCCATCTTCTCCGCAGCCAGGGCAACGCGGGTCATGAAGGCAAAGGCTTCCGAGAAATTCTTGAAAGTGAAGCTGCGGCTGATCGAACCACCATCCTTGGCCAGCGACCAGCCGTCGAGGCCGGCAAGTTCGGCGCTGATCGCCTCTTTTGCTAGTTTCTCCCTGGCCATGTCCGTCTACCGCATGATCCGCGAAGCGTCGGCGGCGCCGGCCAAACGGCTGGCGACGCGGTTGTCGGCACCTGAAAGCGGCCAAGCCTCCTCGACGACGTAAGGCCCGCCGCCGACCGAGTCGCGCGACGACATCAGCACGAAGCGGCCGACCCGGAACGGCAGCGTCGAAAAATTGCCGCGCGCCGACAGATACTGGGCGACGTCGAGCGGGCTCGCATTGCGCAGGCGGGCCAGCGTCACATGCGGCATGAAC
The DNA here is from genome assembly GCF_040319055.1 of Mesorhizobium sp. M0960. Taxonomy (NCBI): domain Bacteria; kingdom Pseudomonadati; phylum Pseudomonadota; class Alphaproteobacteria; order Hyphomicrobiales; family Phyllobacteriaceae; genus Mesorhizobium; species Mesorhizobium sp. M0960. The sequence goes on from NZ_JAMYNN010000022.1 coordinate 56,307, forward strand.
TTGCGCGGGTCGGCCGGGATGCCGAGCCGCTGGCAGATGCGCTCGATTTCGCTTTGCAGAGCGGAAAGATTGGGCGAAGCGGCGACCCCGGCCCACACCGCATGCGGCTTCTTCTGGCCGAAGGCGCCGACGCCGGACAGCGTCAGCGGGAAGGACGGGCGGTGAACGCGGTCGAGCGCGTTGGCGATTTCGTCGGCGACATGGCCCTCGACATCGCCAATGAAGCGCAGCGTCAGATGATAGTTTTCGACGTCGATCCAGCGGGCTCCGGGCAGGCCGCCCCTGAGCAGGGACAGCGAAAGAGCGGCATCACGCGGTATTTCGAGGGCGGTAAAAAGACGCGGCATGGCAAGCCTCCTGTCCTCGAATCGAACTCTTGCCCCTAGCGAATCATCGATATTCAAACGGGGCAAGGGGTTTGTTGGTCGCAGGCCTGCCTAAAAGCTTCCCCCGCGGAAGGTGTTGCGGCGGCGAACCCTCGCCTTCAGGAATTGCCCCGGATCGCTTCAATGGTCTTCTCCACGCTGGGCAGGATACCCTCGACGATGCGGTCGACGCCTCGGGCGTTTGGATGAAGACCGTCTTCGAGCTGCAGGACGGATTGGCCGGCGATGCCCTCGAGAAAGAAAGGATAGAGCGGCACGCCGTATTTTTCAGCCAGTCTCGGAAAGGTCGCGTCGAAGGCCCTCTGGTAATCGGCGCCGAGATTCGGCGCCGCGCGCATCCCGGCCAGCAACACGGCGATCTTGCGCTGCTTCAGCTTTGCCAGCATGGCGTCCAGGTTCTTTTCCGCTATGGCGGGCGAAACGCCGCGCAGCATGTCGTTGGCGCCGAGCTCCAGGATGACCAGCTGCGTGCCGTCCGGCACCGACCAGTCGAGCCGCGACAGGCCGCCGCTCGTCGTATCGCCGGAAACGCCGGCATTGGCGACCGTGACATCGTAGCCCTTGGCGCGAAGCGCGGCCTGCAGCTTTTCGGTGAACCCCTGACCCGGCCCAAGGCCATAACCCGCCATCAAGCTGTCGCCGAAGCCAACGATGGTGAAGGGCTCGGCGCGCGCCGACGAAATGGCGCTGCAGATCGCGAGGAAAAGGGCGAAGGCTGCGGCAAAAGTGTGTTTGAAAGCCATGCGGCAGGCCCCATATGACCAGGAACATCTGTTGGCGAAGGCAGGTTTTCGTCTTTGTCGAGCATCGGATGCTCTAGCCCTCTTTCCCCCATATAGGACGATTTGATTTTGGAAGAAGCCGTCATTTCGCTGAAAGACGTATCGCTGACGCTCGGCGAAGGCGCATCCTCGGTGCATGTGCTGAAGGGCGTCAGCCTTGATGTGGCGAGCGGCGAAGCGACAGGCATCGTTGGACCTTCGGGTTCGGGAAAGTCGACATTGCTGATGGTTTTGGCCGGGCTTGAAAGGGTCGATTCGGGTGCGGTACGAATTGCCGGCGAGCTGCTCAACGGCAAAAGCGAAGACCAGATCGCATCGTTTCGAGGGCGAAACATCGGCATCGTGTTCCAGTCGTTCCACCTCATCCCCAATATGACGGCGCTGGAAAACGTCGCCGTCCCGCTTGAGCTTGCCGGCCATGCCGATCCGTTCGGCGTGGCGGCGCGCGAACTGGCGGCGGTCGGCCTTAGCGATCGCATCACCCATTATCCCGGCGAATTGTCTGGCGGCGAGCAGCAGCGCGTGGCGATCGCCCGGGCGCTGGCGCCGTCGCCACGCATCCTGATCGCCGACGAGCCGACCGGCAATCTCGACCAGGCGACGGGACGGCACGTCGCCGACCTGCTGTTCGCCAAGGCGGCCGAACGCGGCATGACGCTGGTGCTGGTCACGCATGACCCGGTGCTCGCGGCGCGCTGCTCGCGCCAGGTGTCGATGCGGTCGGGGCTGATCGAGGACGCATCCAAGCCGGCCTCCAGGGCCGGCAAGGTGACCGCCTGATGCCGCTGTCGCAAACGCTGAGGCTGGCCTTCAAGTTCTCGCTGCGCGAAATGCGCGGCGGGCTGTCCGGTTTCCTGATCTTCCTTGCCTGCATTGCGCTCGGCGTCGCGGCAATCGGCGGCGTCAATTCGGTGGCGCAGGCGATTTCCGCCGGTGTTGCCGACCAGGGTCAGACGCTGCTCGGCGGCGATCTCCGCTTCCAGATCAACCAGCGCGATCCGACCAGAGCCGAACGCAGCTTCCTCGGCCGGCTTGGCACGGTTTCGCACAGCGCCAACATGCGCTCGATGGCGAGGCTCGAGGACGGCTCCGACCAGGCGCTGGTCGAGGCCAAGGCGGTCGACGGCGCCTATCCGCTCTATGGCGCGCTGGAGACCCAGCCGGTGCTGTCGCGAGAGGATTTGTTCGGCGAAAAATCCGGCGTCTTCGGCGCCGCCGCCCCGGACCTTTTGTTCGAGCGGCTGAACCTTGGCATCGGTGACCGGTTGAAGCTCGGCAGCGCGACATTCGAGCTGCGCGCCAAGCTGGTCAATGAGCCAGATGCGGTGTCGGATGGCTTCGGTTTTGCGCCGCGGCTGATGGTGTCGACCGACGGGCTTGCCGCTTCAGGCCTGATCCAGCCGGGCAGCCTGGTCGAGAACGCCTATAAGGTCCGCCTGCCCGGCGGCACCACTGAAGTACAGATCAAGGCGATCCAGGAGCAGGCCGCGAAAGAGTTCCCGCAGGCCGGCTGGTCGATCCGCACGCGCAGCAACGCAGCGCCGGCGCTGTCCTCGAACATCGAGCGGTTCTCGCAATTCCTGACGTTGGTCGGGCTGACGGCGCTGGTGGTCGGCGGCGTCGGCGTGGCCAATGCGGTGCGTGCCTATCTCGACGGCAAGCGCGGCGTCATCGCCACCTTCAAGAGCCTGGGGGCTTCGGGCGGGTTCGTCTTTGCCGTCTACCTGGTGCAGATCCTGATGATTGCCGCCCTCGGTATCACGCTGGGCCTGGTGCTTGGCGCGCTGATGCCGTTCGCGGCCAGCGCGGCACTCCAGTCGGTTATTCCGGTGCCGGCGGAAGGTGGGTTCTATCCCGGCGCCCTCGGCATGGCAGCGCTGTTCGGGCTGCTGGTGACGCTGGCCTTCGCCCTGCTGCCGCTCGGCCGTGCTCGCGACGTGCCAGCGACGGCGCTGTTTCGCGAAATGGGTTTTGAGGGCCGCGGTTTTCCCCGCCCGCTCTATGTCGCCGCGGCAATGGCCATCGCGCTGCTGCTCGCGGTGCTGGCGATCCTGTTTTCCGGCGACCGCCGTATTGCCTCGATCTTCGTCGGCGCCACGGTCTTTTCGTTCCTGGTCCTGCGTGTCGTCGGTACGCTGGTGCAGTGGGCGGCGAAGAGAAGTCCGCGTGTGCGCTCGACGGCGCTCAGGCTCGCCATCGGCAACATCCATCGGCCTGGCGCCTTGACGCCGTCCGTGGTGCTGTCGCTGGGTCTCGGGCTGACGCTCCTGGTGACGCTGGCGCTGATCGATGGCAATCTCAGGCGGCAGATTTCCGGCAGCCTGCCGGAACGGGCGCCGAACTTCTTCTTCGTCGATATCCAGAGCGGCGACGTCGATGCCTTCTCCGCGCTGGTCGGCAAAGAGGCGCCGCAGGGCACGCTGATTAAGGTGCCGATGCTGCGCGGCCGGGTGATGGCGCTCAACGGCGTCGATGTCGACAAGGTCAAGGTTCCGGCCGAAGGCGCCTGGGTGCTGCGCGGCGACCGTGGGCTGACCTATGACGCACAATTGCCGGAGAATGCAACGCTGACCGAGGGCAGCTGGTGGCCGGGGAATTATTCCGGCGAACCGCTGGTCTCGTTTTCCGCCGAGGAGGGCAAGGAGATCGGGCTGAAGCTCGGCGACACCATCACCGTCAATGTGCTCGGCCGCAACATCACGGCCAAGATTGCCAATTTCCGCCAGGTCGAATGGGAAACCATGGGCATCAATTTCGTCATGGTGTTCTCGCCCAACACATTCGCCGGGGCGCCGCATGGCTGGTTGGCGACGCTGACCGAGACGAATGCGTCGGCGGCCGACGACGCGCATCTTCTCAATGCCGTCACCCGGGCTTTTCCCGCGGTGACGACGGTCAGGGTCAAGGACGCGCTCGACATCGTCAACCGGCTGGTGGCGCAGCTCGGCACCGCGATCAGGGCTGCGGCGGGCGTGGCGTTGATCGCCTCGGTGCTGGTGCTGGCCGGGGCGCTCGCCGCCGGCAACCGGGCCCGCATCCACGACGCGGTGGTGCTGAAGACCCTGGGTGCGACCAGGAAAACGCTGATCGCGGCCTTTTCGCTGGAATACATGCTGATCGGCCTTGCGACCGCGATCTTCGCGCTGGCGGCGGGCGGTGTGGCGGCGTGGTACGTCGTCGCGCGCATCATGACACTGCCATCGCACTTCATGCCCGAGGTGGCGGTGGCGACCATCGGCTTTTCACTGGTGGTCACCGTGGGTATCGGCCTGGCCGGCACGTGGCGGGTGCTGGGCCACAAGGCGGCGCCGGTGCTGCGGAATCTTTGAGCCAGAGCCGGTTTTGATTAAATCTCGTTAATGTTTCGACCGGCAAGGCCAATAAAACCGGATCTCCGGCATTTCACGGAGCATTACGTCCGGTTACGGTCTTGTCCTTTACGCCAAGAACCATCATATTTCGGCGCAGGCATGCTGGAGCCCCGCCAGCGGCGCCTGGGTTCAAAAGGACCTGACACCGGACGGGGCAGAAGCAATATGAGGATTTCCATGGCTGATCCCGTTCGCAATTATCAGACGCGCGCCGTGCCCGGCGCCGGCGTCGATGCTGCCATCGACCAGGGCCTGCGCGCCTACATGATCAAAGTCTACAACCTGATGGGGCTTGGCCTCCTCATCACCGGCCTTGCCGCGGTCGGCACAATCATGCTGGCCACCACCAGCGATCCCGCCTCGGCGGTTGCCACGTTGCCAAGCGGCGAGATGCTGACCTCGTTCGGCTACGCGATCTTCGGCTCGCCGCTGAAATGGCTGGTGATCTTTGCCCCGCTGGCAGCGGTGATGTTCCTGTCGTTCCGGGTCCAATCGATGAGCGTTTCGGCGGCGCAGACGACGTTCTGGGTTTACGCCGGCCTTGTCGGCCTGTCGCTGTCGTCGATCTTCCTGGTCTACACCACCGCCAGTATCTCGCAGACCTTCTTCGCCACCGCCGCCGCGTTTGGCGGGCTGTCGCTCTACGGCTACACGACCAAGCGCGACCTTTCCGCGTTCGGCTCGTTCCTGGTCATGGGCCTGGTCGGCCTGATCATCGCGATGGTGATCAACATCTTCCTGCAGTCGTCGGCGCTTTCCTTCGCCGTTTCGGCGATCGGCGTGCTGATCTTCGCAGGCCTCACCGCCTATGACACGCAGAACATCAAGGAGATGTATTTCGAGGGTGACGAGACTGATGTCGCCGGCCGCAAGGCGATCATGGGCGCGCTGAGGCTCTATCTCGACTTCATCAACCTGTTCATGTTCCTGCTGCAGTTCATGGGCGACCGTCGCTAGTACGGCGTTCTTTGTTGACCATGATCTGTTCCGAAAACCGGTTTCCACTTTTCGGGATCATGGTCTGACTCCAGCGAGTTTGGAAAGGGCGGCCCAATGGCCGCCCTTTTCTTTTGTGCCGGCTTTTGCTGTGATATAGGGCAGATGAACGACGTGCATAAATTATGAGCAGCATCACCTTGCGGGCCGCGACGTCGGCCGATCTCGACCGGATCACGGAAATCTATGCCGACGCGGTGACAAACGGCACGGCGAGCTATGAACTCGACCCGCCAAGTCGTATCGAGATGGGAGCGCGCTTCGACAGTTTGGTAGCGGGTGGCTTTCCCTATCTCGTGGCGGAAAAAGGCGGCATTGTGCTCGGCTATGCCTATGCCGGCGCTTTCCGGCCGCGCCCGGCATACCGCTTCGTGGTTGAGGATTCCGTCTATGTCGCGCCCGACGCCAAGGGGCAGGGCGTCGGGCTGCTCCTGATGCAAAGGCTGATCGAGGCAGCCAAGGCGGCGGGCTTTCGCCAGATCATCGCGGTGATTGGCGATGGCCGGCCCGACAGCGCCTCGGTGCGGTTGCACGAGAAGCTCGGCTTTCACCATTCCGGCCGCCTGGAAGGCTCCGGCTACAAGCACGGACGCTGGCTGGACACGGTGTTCATGCAACTGCCGATCAACGGTGGAGCGTCGGTCCCGCCCGATCCGCAATCGCTGCCCGAGCGGAAGTTCCGCAAACAAAAATAAGGGGTTACGCCTCGACCAGCTTCAGCGTTCGGTCGAACACGCCAAGCACCCGGCCGAGTTCCTGGCCACGCTTGAGGATGCGTCCGCCGGCGGCGATGACGGCGAATGCGCCTTGCCGGCGCGCCAGCTTCGGATCCTTGACGATCTGGAAAAGCGGCACTTCGCTGGTGCGACGGAAGACGGAAAAAACGGCGCGGTCGGTGAGATGGTCAATAGCATAGTCGCGCCATTCATTGGCGGCGACCATACGGCCGTAGAGCCTGAGGATCTGGTCCAGTTCGCGGCGGTCGAACCGCACCGGCTGGTCGAGGCGTTCGTGTCTTGCCTCGTGCAGCGGGATCAATATTGCGGATGCGTCCCCATCCTCCGTCCCGCTGCTGCGATCAGTCATGCCTGGATCCTCGCAATGAATCGTACGCCGACCAAAGTTGGCGCTTTCGTTGCCGAATTGCAAGGCCCGGCCGGGCAACGGCAGCACCGCGCGGTTTCTCCAACGTCCAGTCACGTTTGCGAAACGCCTGTTGGAATTGGTGATGCTTCGCCACAATCCTGCCTTTTTTTATCCGTGCTCATGCCCCAATGTCCGACGAATTTACCGGCGTTGCCTGAGACGGTTCGGTCCGGCACCGGCTCGTAAACCCCAAGCCCCCCGCCCACGGGTCTGCGTCGGATCGAACCAACCTCGGTCTTTCCTTGGAAAGATCGGGTGCGACGATCCCAAAACCTAAATGACCGGCGTCAGAAGCAAGCTGACGCCGGTTTTTTATTGGCTGGAGCCGTGGCGGCGCGATCCATCCGGATAGGCTGTCGTCGGAGGCTTGAGCGCGGCTATCCCTTCTCCCCTTGTTGTGGAAGAAGGTGGATCGGCGCGCAGCGCCGAGACAGATGAGGGGTGTTGGACGGAGTGAGGCGTTGGCGTTCCCTGGAACACCCTCATCCGTCGCCTTCGGCGACACCTTCTCCCACAAGGGAGAAGGGAGAGCGCTCCATCTAAGGCTTGCGGATAAAGGCTGCACCCAGGATCGGACCGGGCACGCCGTCCTTGCCGACCGACTGCAGCAGCACGGCGCAGCCGCCCTTCTTGGCGATCTCGCTCATCGGCAGTTCGTAGCGCTGCGCCTTGCCGTGCCACATGCCGGCGGTCTGGATGCTGGAGACGGCGTTCCAGTAGGTCATGCTGCGGCCGGTGTTTTCACCCTTGCCGATCTTGATCGTCTGCGGCGGGTTGAAATAGACGATGACGACATGCGCGTCGGCGGGGCCGGTCACGGCGTCGCCGGCATCGATCATGACGCGATCGCTGGTCCGGCTGACCTTGATGCCGACGCGCATGCCTTCGCCGACCCTCTCCATGCGGGCCAGCGCGCCGTCGACTTCCTTGCGGCTGGCGCCATTGACATGGCTGCGGCCGTTGATGACGGCTTGCGGGGTGTAGACGGAACGGCTGCCGAAGGCGCGCATATACTCATATTGCCGCTCGGTATTTTCCTTGCGGCTCAGCGTATCCTGCCAGCCGAGGTAATCCCAATAGTCGACATGATAGGCGAGCGCGACGATGTTCTCCTTGGCGGCGAGCTCGGCGAAGAATTCGTCGGCCGGCGGACAGGAATTACATCCCTGGCTGGTGAAGAGCTCGACGACGCCTAATGGCTTGTCGGCCTGCTCGGCGAAGGCGCTTCCGGCAAACGCCGAGAGAGCCAGCGCAACGGCCGCAAGCCGCAATGGTCTTCGAGATGACATGGCCGTTCCGATCCCGCCGGTGATGCCGGCTTTGTTCTGATTGTCGAAATATGTGGCAGAAGCGGCAGTCAACGGGAAGTCACGTTGCGGTGAAATTTTGCCGTTGCAACCGCTGGCAAGGGCGCAATAGGTGGACGCGCACTTCACGATGGAAGCGATTCGGGCGGCAATCAGCATGTGGCAATCTCTCCTGGCGCCGGTCGACCTCTATTGCGAACGGACGGGGCCGGAATTCTGGGCTGAACCGCTCAATGCGCTGAGCAATCTGGCTTTTTTTGCCGCCGGGCTATGGGGTGTCTGGCAGGTGCGCAAGCGCGGCACCGGCGCCTTCGCCGAAGTGCTGGCCTGGTGGGTGGTGGCGATCGGCGTCGGCTCGTCGCTGTTCCACACCTTTGCCACAAGGGGAATGATCCTGGCCGACGTGCTGCCGATTGCAGGGTTCACGCTGGCCTACACGCTGTTCAACCTGCGACGTTTTCTCGGCATGAAATGGGGCAAGGCGATCGTCATCTTCGTCGCCTTTTACGCCGTTGCCGGGCTGGTGACCTTTACCGTGCCGGACTGGCTGCGCCAAGCGTCGAACGGCACGACCGGCTATCTGCCGCCCTTCCTGGCGCTTGCCTTCTTCGGCGCCTGGGTGGCGGCCAGCGGCAATCGTGCCGGCTGGTACAATCTGGCGGGTTCGGCGATCTTCGTCGTGTCGGTCGTCTGCCGGATGATCGATCCGCTGGTCTGCGGCGGCTTTCCGCTCGGCACGCATTTGCTGTGGCACATCCTCAACGGGCTGATGCTCGGCGTGCTGCTGGCGGCGACAGCGCGGTTTGGAAAGCCAAAGTAGGGCAGTTGGGCAGTAGGTGCTTGTCCTTGCTTCCCCTACTGCCCTACTCCCTTATTGCCCTACTCCCTTAAGCCGCAAGGTCGCGCAGCACGTATTGCAGGATGCCGCCATTCTTGAAGTAGTCGAGCTCGTCCAGCGTATCGATGCGGCAGATGATCGGAACCTCTTTGACGCTGTCGTCGCCATAGGTGATCCTGGCGATCATCTTCTGCCGCGGCTTGATGTTGCTCAGTCCGTCGATCTCGACCAGTTCGTCGCCCTTGAGGTTGAGCGAGGCCCACGAGGTGCCTTCCTCGAAGACGAAGGGGATTACGCCCATGCCGACCAGGTTGGAGCGGTGGATGCGCTCGAAGGACTGAGCGATGACCGCGCGGACACCGAGCAGATTCGTACCCTTGGCCGCCCAGTCGCGCGACGAGCCGTTGCCATATTCGACGCCGGCGAAGATGACCAGCGGCACGCCCTCCTTCTTGTAGTGCATGGCGGCGTCGTAGATCGATTCCTCTTCCTTCGATGGGTAATGGATGGTGTAGCCGCCCTCGCGGCCGTTCTCGCCCAGCATGTGGTTGCGGATGCGGATGTTGGCGAAGGTGCCGCGCATCATCACCTCGTGGTTGCCGCGGCGCGTGCCATACTGGTTGAAATCGGCGACGCCGACGCCGTGGTCGGTGAGGTACTTGCCGGCCGGGGAGGCCGCCTTGATCGAACCGGCCGGCGAAATGTGGTCGGTGGTGATCTTATCGCCGAACAGACCGAGCACACGCGCGCCCTTGATATCGCCGATCTTGCCGAAGCCTGATGTCATGCCGGCGAAATAGGGTGGGTTCTGCACATAGGTCGAATTGTCGTCCCAGGCATAGGTCTGGCCTTCCGGCGCCTTGACGTTCTGCCAGTACTCGTCGCCCTTGAAGACGTCGGCATATTTGCGGGCGAACAATTCGCGCGTGACATTCTTCTCGATGAATTCCTGGATCTCGACTGAACTCGGCCAGATGTCCTTGAGATAGACCGGATTGCCGTTGCGATCCTCGCCGAGCGGCTCGGTGGTCAGATCCTTGGTCACGGTCCCGGCCAGCGCGTGGGCGACGACCAGCGGCGGCGAGGCGAGATAGTTCGCCTGCACGTCGGGCGAGACGCGGCCTTCGAAATTGCGGTTGCCGGACAAGACTGCCGCAGCAATCAAGCCCTTATCGTTGATGGTCTTGGAGATCGGCGCCGGCAGCGGGCCGGAATTGCCGATACAGGTGGTGCAGCCGAAGCCGACCAGGTTGAAGCCGATCTGGTCGAGCTCCTTCTGCAGACCGGATTTCTCCAGATATTCGGAGACGACCTGGCTGCCCGGCGCCAGTGAGGTCTTGACCCACGGCTTCTGCTTGAGGCCGAGCCGGTTGGCGTTGCGCGCCAACAGCCCGGCGCCGATCAGCACGCTCGGGTTCGAGGTGTTGGTGCAGGAGGTAATGGCGGCGATGACGACATCGCCATGGCCAAGATCGTAGTCCGTGCCCTCGACGGCATAGCGCTTGTCGATTTCGGCGGCCTTCTTGTATTCGGTCTCCATGGCCTTGTCGAAGCCGGCCGGAATGTCTTCAAGTGCCACGCGGCCTTCCGGCCGCTTCGGGCCGGCCATCGACGGGACGACACTGCCGAGATCGAGCTCGAGCAGATCGGTGAAGACCGGATCGGCCGAGCCGACGTCGCGCCATAGGCCTTGCGCCTTCGAATAAGCCTCGACCAGGGCGATGCGGCTTTCGTCACGGCCGGACATGGTGAGGTAGCGGATGGTTTCGCTGTCGACCGGGAAGAAGCCGCAGGTGGCGCCATATTCCGGCGCCATGTTGCCGATGGTGGCACGATCGGCCAGCGTCATGTTGGACAGGCCCGGACCGAAGAATTCGACGAACTTGCCGACGACGCCCTTCTTGCGCAGCATCTGCGTGACGGTGAGCACCAGGTCGGTGGCGGTGACGCCCTCCCTCAGCCTGCCGGTGAGGCGAAAGCCGATCACTTCGGGCAACAGCATGGAGACGGGCTGGCCGAGCATCGCGGCCTCGGCCTCGATGCCACCGACGCCCCAGCCGAGAACACCAAGGCCGTTGATCATGGTGGTGTGCGAATCGGTGCCGACGCAGGTGTCGGGATAGGCGGTGGTCTCGCCATCTTCGCTGTTGGTCCACACGACCTGGCCGAGGTACTCAAGGTTGACCTGATGGCAGATGCCAGTGCCGGGCGGCACGACGCGGAAATTGCGGAACGCCTGCTGGCCCCATTTCAGGAATTTGTAGCGTTCCTCATTGCGCTCATACTCAAGCTCGACATTGCGGGCGAAAGCCAGCGGCGTGCCGAATTCGTCGACGATGACCGAATGGTCGATGACCAGATCGACCGGCACCAGCGGGTTGATCTTTTGCGGGTCGCCGCCGAGCGAGGCCATGGCGTCGCGCATGGCGGCAAGGTCGACCACAGCCGGAACGCCGGTGAAATCCTGCATCAGCACGCGGGCCGGGCGATAGGCGATCTCGACGCCGGCAGTGCCCCGGTCGGTCAGCCAGCCGGCGACCGCCTGGATGCTCTCCTTGGTGACGGAACGGCCGTCCTCGTTGCGCAGCAGGTTCTCCAGCAGCACCTTCATCGAATAGGGCAATTGAGCGATGCCGGTGAGGCCGTTCTTTTCGGCCTCGACAAGGTCATAGTAGATGTACTCGGTGCCGCCGGCGGTCAGCGTGCGGCGGCAATTGAAGCTGTCGAGTGATTTGGACACGTGCGATCCCTAACTGTCGGTTGCCGGGGAGGGAACGGACGCCAGTGGGCATGCAAATCACGCGCAAAGGTGCGGGTACGGCCATTTCCGCTATCCGTTCCCAAGCGTCCGGGCCGTTCAAGGCGGCACGCGCGCTGGTTCGGCGCAAATTCGGTTCCCGTGCCGACCGCTGGCACGGATGATGCGGATATAGAGAATTTTCTGGAATAGTTCTAGACACGGAATTGCCATTTTTGCTGCGGCGCACCGAAGCCGCGCTTGAACTTTCGGCGAAGGGGAACGGATGCGGCTGATCGCCGAAAATCTGGGCGGCGAACGCGGCGGCGAGACGGTATTTTCCGGCATCGAATTCGCGCTGGGGGATGGCCAGGCGCTGGTCGTCACCGGGGCGAACGGCGCCGGCAAATCGACGCTGCTCAGGATCATCGCCGGACTGTTGCCGGTGGCGGCAGGCCGTGTGCGGTTCGAAGGTGGGGGCGAAGACTTTCCGTCGGCCGCCTCGGCCTGTCACTATCTCGGCCACCTCGACGCAATGAAGAGCGCACTCACCGTTAAGGAGAATCTGTGCTTCTGGCGCGATTTTTCGGGCGCCGGTTCCAGGGGTGTTGAAGAGGCGCTGGAGACCGTCGGGTTGGGCGGCATCGGCCATCTGCCGTTCGGCTATCTCTCGACCGGCCAGCGCCGCCGCGCCGCGATCGCAAAACTGCTGGTCAGTCATCGGCCATTGTGGCTGCTCGATGAGCCGACGGCGGGACTGGACAAGGCTTCGGAGGAGAGATTCGGCGGGCTAATGCGGAAGCATCTCGATGGTGGGGGGATCGTGGTTGCGGCCACGCATTTGCCGCTGGGGCTGGAGGGGGCGAGGGAGCTTGTGATGGGGATGGTTGGGTGATGCCGGCGCTCTGTCGCACCCCCCTCTGTCCTGCCGGACATCTCCCCCGCAAGGGGGGAGATTGGCGGTTTCAACGACTCGCCCTCTCTTTCACGTTGAAGACTGACGAAAGCCGAGGCGACATCCAATCTCCCCCCTTGCGGGGGAGATGTCCGGCAGGACAGAGGGGGGTGCCTGGGCGAAAGCATCTCACATCATGCTAGCCCTCTTCCTGCGCGACATCCGCTTAAGTATCCGCGCCGGCGGCGGGGCGCTTACCGGCGTGATTTTCTTTCTCGCCGTTATCGCGACCATCCCCTTCGGCGTCGGTCCCGACCTGAAGCTGCTGGCCCGCATCGGCCCGGCGATCCTGTGGATCGCCGCCTTGCTGGCCTGCCTGCTCGGCCTCGACCGGCTGTTCCAGGCTGACCGCGAGGACGGCTCGCTCGATCTTCTGGTGCTTGGCAACGACCGGCACATGCTGGCCCTGACCGTGCTGACGAAATGCCTGGCGCATTGGGCGGGAAGCGTGCTGCCGCTGGTCGTCGCGGCTCCCCTGCTCGGCCTGTTCATGAACATGGAGCCGGCCGGCATCGGCGCCACGGCGCTGACGCTTCTGGTCGGCACGCCGGCGATCACCTTCATCGGTGCTGCCGGTGCCGCGGTGGCGGTAGCGTTGCCGCGCGGCGGACTGCTGATCTCGGTGCTGGTGCTGCCGCTGACCATTCCCGTACTGATCTTCGGCGTATCGGCAAGCTATGGCGCGGTGGCGGACCCCGATCCCTTCCTGCATCCCTTCCTCATTCTTACCGCGCTGACCCTGTTTCTTGCCGTGCTCGGGCCGGTGGCAGCGGCGCTGGCGCTGCGGCACGGAACGGATTGATGTGGCCGCTGCGCATAGAGAACCCGATCTTTCTCCAGACCATCTACGGCAACTACCCCGATCTGTCCTCCGTCGAGGTTACCGGGGCCAAGATGGACCGCAACGGGCCTAGCATGCACCTTTCCTTCATCTCGACCGTCCTTCCCTACCGGCCCCCCGCCAAATGGGCGGCGTTCAATGCCGTGTCTTTCGGGCTTGAGTTCATCGCGGTCGAATCCATTAGCCTTCGCAAGTTCCAGAGCCATGGCTCCAGTGCAATCAGGATGTGGGATGACGCCGGTAGAATCCTGCTTACCTGCGAAGGGGCTGTCAGGCTGTCCCTGACGTGCCAATACATGCGTATCAAAAACATATCAGGTGTTTTGCTTTCGCAGTGACCTTCGGCTTGCGATAACCGCAAATCTGCCGCAGACCCGTTCATTGCGACAAACAGCCGGTGAGGCTATGAATTTCGCCGTGAGAAGCCTTGGATCGGGAAAATGAGCATGCATGCCCTTTATGTCACCGCCGCCTATGCCATTACGGCCGTGGTGCTGGCCGGGCTGGTTGGCTGGATCCTGCTCGACCAGCGCGGCCGCAAGCGAGAGCTCGCCGAGCTGGAGGCGTCCGGCGTGCGCCGGCGCTCCGACAAGGCAGCAAAATCATGAGCACGGAAACGGAAACACCGGCGCGTCGCCGCCTGATCGTGCTGGTGCCGCTGCTGGTCTTTCTCGGGCTGGCGGGATTGTTCCTGGCGCAGCTGTTGTCCGGGCGCGACGTGTCGGAAGTGCCGTCGGCGCTGATCGGCTTGCCGGCGCCGCAGACCAACCTGCCGGCGCTCGAGGGCACCAATTTGCCGGGCCTCGATTCAAAACAGTTCGCCGGCAAAGTGACGCTGGTCAACGTCTTCGCGTCCTGGTGCGCGCCATGCCGCGACGAGCATCCGGTGCTGCTGGCGCTGTCGCAGGACAGACGCTTCGTCATGGCAGCGCTGAACTACAAGGACCAGCCGGAAAACGCCCGTCGGTTCCTTGGCGATCTCGGCAATCCGTTCCAGGCGATCGGCGTCGACCAGGCCGGGCGCACAGCGATCGACTGGGGTGTCTACGGCGTGCCGGAGACCTTCGTCATCGGCAAGGATGGCAAGATCGCCTACAAGCATGTCGGGCCGCTGACGCCGGACTCGGCGCAGACGCTGCTGCTGCCGGAGATCGAGAAGGCGCTGGCCGTGCCGGGCTGATGCCCGCCGATCGTGATAGGTCGACCGAAGACTCAGCCGTAGATCTGCTTGTGGACCTGATAGAGCATTTCTGAGCGGTCGGCGCGCATGTCGGCGAGGTCGCGGCTGCTGAAGCTGTCGATTTCGGCGACGAGGCGGTTGTAATGCCGGCGCTTGGCGATGCTGGCGCGAGCGCGGCTCATGAGGCTGTCGATGATCATAGCGAGTTTCCTTTTGCGCCGCATTTCGCGGCCAGTTGTTCCTCCCTTGATCGATACGAAGCATGACATAGTTATGGTGCGTTGCAAAAATAAGATGTTGCAATGCACCATTGCGCTGGGCGCATAGCCGGTTAACGGGATGTGACCTGCCGTCCGGCCCAGCATTCGCTCCCCTAATGCTTCTGACGCATCATCGATCTTGCCATATCGATCGCAGGCTGGCTTGATCGCGGCTCGCCAAGCGACTGATACCGGGAGGAACCATGACCAGCGAATTCTACGAAGTTCTCGATCCGCGCTTTTCGCGGCTGTTCAACGGCAACGCACAGGTCGACAGGCTGTTTACCGGCTGCCGATGGGCGGAGGGGCCGGCCTGGTTTGCGGCCGGGCGCTATGTGGTGTGGTCCGACATTCCGAACAATCGCATGCTGCGCTACGACGACACCGACGGCAGCGTCAGCGTGTTCCGTCAGCCGTCCGGCAATTCCAATGGCAACACCGTCGACCGGCAAGGCCGGATGGTCACTTGCGAGCACTCCGGCCGCCGCGTCAGCCGCACCGAGCATGACGGCTCGGTCATCACCATCGCCGACAAATGGCGCGGCAAGCGGCTGAACTCGCCCAATGACGCGGTGGTCACGTCCGACGGCTCGATCTGGTTCACCGACCCGAGCTACGGCATCGATACCGATTACGAGGGCGACAAGGCCGAAAGTGAGATCGGCGCCTGCCATGTCTACCGCGTCGATCCCGGCACCGGCGAGACCGAGGCGGTGATCACCGACATGGTCAGGCCCAACGGGCTCGCCTTCTCGCTCGACGAGAGCAAGCTCTACGTCGCCGACACCGGCCGCACGCATGGCGCCCAAAACCCGGCGCACATCCGGGTTTTCACTGTTGGCCAGGGCGGCAAGACGGTCTCCGGCGAAAAGGTCTTTGCCGACTGCACCGCCGGCCTGTTCGACGGTTTCAGGCTGGATGCGGACGGCCGCATCTGGACCAGTGCCGCCGACGGCATCCATTGCTACGATCCAGACGGGACGCTGATCGGCAAGGTCAAGGTACCGGAAGTCGTCGCCAATTGCGTGTTCGGCGGCAACAAGCTGAACTGCCTCTACATCGCCGGCACGACCTCGCTCTACATGGTCCGGCTCATGGTCAACGGCGCCAAAACCTATTGAACGGCCGCCAAGCATATCCAAGGGAGGGCACCATGCCATTCGTGAATATCCGCCTGGTCAAGGAGGTGATTGCCGATGACCCGGCCGGCAAAAAGGCCGCGATCGCCGCCCAGGTGACGGCGGCCATCACCGGCGCCACCGGCCTGACCAGCAACGATGTCTGGGTGGTGTTCGAGGAAGTCGCTGCACGCGACTGGTTCGTCGGCGAGACCGACGTCGAGACGCGGAGGGGCAAGGGCTGATTTCTCGACGAGCACAGCGGCAGTGCGGAAGTTTGCGAGAGGCCTGCGGGACAGCGCCCCCCTCTGCCCTACCGGGCATCTCCCCCACTTGGGGGGAGATCGGCAGCTTCGCCGCATGGCCCTTCTTTCAACGTTGGAGATTGGCGAAAGCAGGGATGACGGCCAATCTCCCTCCTTGTGGGGGAGATGTCCGGCAGGACAGAGGGGGGCGCGAAGGATCGCCGACGCTCGCTTCGCGTTCGCTCTGCCCTGGGATACGACAGCACGATGGCCGCCACTTAACGCGAGCGGATGAAGCCCGCGAAGGCCGAAACGGCGCTGCGCATCGCCAGCCGGTTTTCCGGTTCCGCCAGGATTTTCTCCACCTCCGGCGGCTTCTTGCCGAGCAACGCGATTTCGAGCGCTGCTTCCTCATAGAGCGCGAAAGACATTGTCCGCATGATCTCGGCAAGTGCGGCGGGCAAACAGCGAGCGCGGCGAGGCATGTACCAGCATGGCCGGTTTGCCGACGGCTGCATCGCGCGACACCAGCCAGTCGAGCGCGTTCTTCAGGCCGCCTGGCACACCATGGGCGTATTCCGGGCAGGAGACGATGACGCCGTCAGCGGCGGTGACCGCGTCGATCAGCGCCGCTGCTTGCGGTGGCGTTCGCTCGCCTTCGTCGTCGGGGTTGAAGATCGGCAGCCGCCCAAGCCCATCGTAGACGGCGACGTGACAGTCCGGCAGCGCGTTTTGCGCGAGTGCCGCGACCAGGGCCGAATTGGTCGAGGCGGCGCGCAGGCTGCCAGAGATGGCGAGGATGTTGAGCAAGGAAATGGAGACCGGCTCGAGCGATTCGTCGCCGGGCACACTACCACATGGTCTCTCTGTATTCCTCGTCCAGCCAGCGGTCGGTCGCCTCGGCCGAATCGGCGAGCGCCAACTGGTCGCGCAGGATCTGGCCGAGCGTCGGCAGCGTCGCGCGGTCGTACCAGCTCTCCGGCTTCCACAATTCGGAGCGCATGAAGGCCTTGGCGCAATGCATGTAGGCGGCCTTGACCGTCACCACGACGACGCTTTGCGGTGCCTTGCCGTCGACCGCCAGCCGCTCACGCAATGACGCATCGACGGTGATGCGGGCATCGCCATTGACACGCAGCGTTTCGTTCATGCCGGGAATGAGGAAGAGCAGCCCGATCGAGGGATTGAGAAGGATGTTCTCCAGCGTGTCGAGCCGGTTGTTGCCGGGCCGGTCGGGGATGGCGATGGTCTTCTCGTCAAGCACTGTTACGAAGCCCGGCCTGTCGCCCTTCGGCGTCACATCGGCATTGCCGGCGCCGTCGGACGAGCCGATCAGCACGAAGGGGCTCTTGCCGATGAAGGAACGGCAGTGGCCGTCCAATGCCTTCAGTTCCTTGCGGATCGAACCGTCGGTCGGCCGAGGCGTCTTGTAGATCGTCCTCAACTCGTCGCGCGTGGTGATGAATTCCATGCCCCTCTCCTCCTATTCTGACGCAATTCCCTAGGGAAAGCGCTACGCGCTTTTCCCCGGAAAACCGCTACACACTTTTCTTGGAATTGCTCTATTTGCCGGCTTTCTCTTCCTTGGCGGCCTTGTCCTCGAGCGAGTGGCGCAGGATCAACGGCATTTGGCTTAACGTGAAGACAAGGGTAATGGGAATCGTGCCCCAGACCTTGAAATAAAGCCAGGTTTCCTCAGAAAAATTGCGCCACACGACCTCGTTCAGCACAGCCAGAAAAAGGAAGAAAAGCCCCCATCGGAAAGTGAGCTTGCGCCAGCCTTCGGCGTCGAGATTGAAGGCGGAATCAAAGACATAGCCCAACAGCGATCTGCCAAACGCCAACCCGCCAAGCAGCGTGATGCCGAACAGGCTGTTGATGATTGTCGGCTTCATGAAAGCGAAGGTCTTGTCCTGCAGCCACAGCGCCAGCGCACCAAACACAAACACGACGATGGCCGAGACCAGCGGCATGATCGGCCAGCTGCGCGTCAAAATCCACGAAACGCTGAGCGACAGCGCCGTCGCCACCATAAAGAACGCTGTGGCAATCAGGATAGGCTCGCCGATATGGCTGAGGATCGGGAATTTCCCGACAAGCCACGCGCCGCGGATGGTGGTGAAAAAGAACACCAGACCAGGCCCGAGTTCGAGCAGGAATTTCAGGCCGGGGTTCAACGCCTTGCGTCGCGGATCGGACAGGTCGCGTTCGAGGATGGGTGGGTTCATGGGATCCTTCTTACGCACGATCCAATCCAAAAAGTCTGCAACTTTTCGGGATCATGCTCGTCAAGCCACGCCAGCGATCGCCCTGGCGAACTCGCTTGCGGAAAAGGGTTCGAGGTCGTCGACCTGTTCGCCGACGCCGATGAAGTAGACCGGCAATTTGTGCTTTGCCGCGATCGCCACCAGAATACCGCCGCGCGCCGTGCCGTCCAGCTTGGTCATCACCAGGCCGTTGACGCCGGCGACATTGCGGAAGATCTCGACCTGGTTGAGCGCATTCTGGCCGGTGGTGGCATCGACCGTCTGCAGCACGGTGTGCGGCGCTTCCGGATCGAGCTTGCCCAGCACGCGGACGATCTTTTCCAGTTCCGCCATCAGTTCGGTCTTGTTCTGCAGCCGCCCGGCGGTGTCGATGATCAGCACGTCGGAGCCGGCCTCCTTCGCCCGCTCGAAGGCGTCGTAAGCGAGGCCGGCGGCGTCGGCGCCGAGCTTCGAGGCAATGACCGGCGAGTTGGTGCGCTCGCCCCAGATCTTCAACTGCTCGATCGCGGCGGCGCGGAAAGTGTCGCCGGCGGCGAGCATCACCGAGAGGCCGCCATCGGTCAGCTTTGCGGCGAGCTTGCCGATGGTCGTGGTTTTCCCCGTGCCGTTGACGCCGACGACCAGGATGACATGCGGCTTGTGGCTGAGGTCGAGTTCCAGCGGCATGGCGACATGGGTCAGCACCTTCTCCACCTCCGCCGCCATGATGGCGCGGACTTCCGTCTCGGAGACATCCTTGCCGTAGCGGCTGGCGGAGAGCGCGTCGGTAACGCGCAAAGCCGTCTCCATGCCGAGATCGGCGCGGATCAGCACATCCTCCAGGTCCTGCAGCGTGTCCTCGTCGAGCTTGCGCTTGGTGAAGACGCCGGCGATGTTGCCGGACAACTCCCTGGAAGAGCGGGCAAGCCCGTCTCGCATGCGCTGGAACCAGGAGCGCCTCGGCGCCGGTTCGGGCGCTCTTTGCGGCTCGGCCTTCTGCTCGACCTTCTTGGTTACGGTCACCTTGCCGGGGGCAGGTTTTGGCTCCGGCGATGGTTGCGGAATGGCCTCTGGTTCGGGCGCAATCTCGGTCAAGACCGGTTTCGTTTCGACCGGGGCGGGCTGGCGGAGCGGAGGCGGGATTTCGGCCGGCGGCGCTTCGGGCGCTGCGGAGGGGCTCTCGGCGGGCGGTGCGGTATCTTGCAGAGGTTCGCGCTGCCCCTCACCCTTTCCCGTTCCGGGGCGAGCCGCTTGTCTCGCCGGTCCTCCGGACCCCCGTGAAGGACGGAGAGAGGGGGACGTCAGCGTTGCAGCTTCTTCTTCATCGCTTTCAAAAGGAGGCTCGGCCTGCCGATCAGCCCCCTTCTCCCCGTCACCATACGGGGAGAAGGTGCCGGCAGGCGGATGAGGGGCAGCGCCAGCTTCCGATGACCGAGGCTCAGTCTGGACAATCTCCGGCTGCTCCGGCTCGGGAATAACAAGCTCGGCCGGGATTTCTTCCGGCTCCTCAGCAGGCGTTTCCGACTCCGGCTGGATCTCTGGCTCGGGCGGAATGGTTGGTGCGGGTTCGAGCGGTGGCTGCGGCGCGGGCGGCGCTTCCGTCTCGACAGACGGCGGAGGCGCAGTGTCTGCCTCGGGCCGCGACTCTTCGCGTTTCAAAAACTCCGGGACGGCCTGCTCGGCCGCCGGCTTCAGCGCCTCCAGTTCGTCCCATTTGATCGGCGGCAGCGGTGCGGTCTCGTCGGGCCGCTCCTCGACAACTTCCTTCTTGCCGAACGAAAATATCTTCTTGAAAAACCCGGCCATGTCTTGCGCTCTCAGGCGGCGCGGGCGGCAAGCGGCGCGGCGATCAGTCTGATACCGTCATTGCCGGCGATATCAGCCTCGACGATGTCGCCCGGCGCCCCGGCTGACAACACGGCCAGCGTAAACCCTTCGGTGCGGCCGAGCCCATCGCGCTCGACCAGGATCGACTGGCGTGTGCCAGCGAGCGAGGAAAGGTGACGGCGGTAGGCGACCTCGCCGGCGGCGCGCAACCGTGCGGCGCGCTGCTTGACCATTTCGCGGCGAAGCTGCGGCATGCGCGCGGCGGGCGTGCCCTGGCGCGGCGAAAACGGGAAGACATGGAGATGCGTCAGGCCGCATTCCTCGACGATCTCCAGCGAGTTTTCGAACATGGCATCCGTCTCCGTCGGGAAGCCGGCGATGATGTCGGCGCCGAAAACGATGCCGTGGCGCAGTTTGCGCACATCCTCGCAAAAGCGGATCGACTGGTCGCGGCTGTGCCGGCGCTTCATCCGCTTCAGGATCATGTCGTCACCCGATTGCAGCGACAGGTGCAGATGCGGCATCAGCCTCGGCTCGGTGGCGATGGCGTCCAGCAGATCGTCGTCGGCCTCGATCGAATCGATGGAAGAAAGCCGCAGGCGTTTCACGTCTGGCACCTGCTTCAGGATGGTCTTGACCAATTTGCCGAGCTTCGGTGCGCCCGGCAGATCGGCGCCAAAACTGGTCATGTCGACGCCCGTCAGCACGATCTCGGCATAACCATTGCCGGCGAGTCGCTTGACCTGCTCAACCACGGCGCCCATCGGGACCGAGCGCGAATTTCCGCGACCGTAGGGAATGATGCAGAAGGTGCAGCGGTGGTCGCAGCCGTTCTGCACCTGGACAAAAGCGCGCGCCCGGCCCTCGATGGCGTCGACCATGTGGGTGGCCGTTTCGCGCACCGAAAAGATATCGTTGACGCGCGCCTTTTCGGTGTCGTTGACGCCGAAATCCGGCAGCGCGCGATATGAATGCGCCTTCAGCTTCTCCTCATTGCCGAGGACGAGATCGACCTCGTCCATGGCGACGAAATCCTTCGGGCCGGTCTGCGCGGCGCAGCCGGTGACGATGATGCGGGCGGCCGGGTTCTCACGGCGGGCTTTTCTGATCGACTGCTTGGCCTGGCGCACCGCCTCGCCGGTGACGGCGCAGGTGTTGAAGATGATAGCGCCGCCTTCGAGCCCGCCGAGGCCCGCACTTTCGGCTTCACGCCGCATCACCTCGGATTCATAGGTGTTCAGCCGGCAGCCGAAGGTGACGACGTCGATACCCCTGTTGCCACGAGGAGCCATCAGGCGGCGCTTTCGGTGTCGCGCGCCCACGCCCCGGTCGACGGATCGAAGCTGCCGGAAAATTCCCATTCGGCGGCACCGGTCAGGATGACGTGGTCGTCGTCGCGCCACAGGACGTGCAGCGAGCCGCCGCCGGGCGTCATCAGCGTGACGCTGCGGCCGGTGCGCCGGGTGCGGGCCGCGGCGACCACGGCGGCGCAAGCAGCCGAGCCGCAGGCCTTGGTCAGTCCGGCGCCGCGCTCCCAGGTGCGGATGGCCATGGTCTCCGGCGAAGTCACTTGCGCGATGGTGACGTTGGCGCGCTCAGGGAAGATCGGGTGGTTTTCGAGCAGCGGGCCGAAGCGCTCGAGTTCATAGGACCGGACGTCGCGGTCGACCCAGAAGATGGCGTGCGGATTGCCCATCGAGACGACCGACGGCGAATGCAGTACCGGCGCATCGATCGGGCCGATCTGCAGTTCGATCATGCGGGTGTCGCGAAACTCCTCGGCCAGCGGGATGTCCCGCCAGCCAAAGCGCGGCTTGCCCATGTCGACCGAGATCATTCCGCCGGCATGTTCCTCGGCATTGAGGATGCCGGCGACTGTTTCAAAGGCAAATGTCTTCTGGCCGGTCTCGGCGGCGAGCGCCTGGACGACACAGCGCATGCCGTTGCCGCAGGCTTGCGCACTGGTTCCGTCGGAATTCAAGATGTCGATGAAAAAGGCGGTGCCCGGCGTCCTGGGATCGTGGATCGCCATGATCTGGTCGAACCTGGTCGCGGCGTCGGCATTAAGCGCGACGGCTGCCGCAGGCGTTACGCGATCGGCACGGCCACGCATATCGGCAACGATGATTTCGTTGCCGATACCGTTCATCTTGGCGAAAGGGGCCGCGCTTGCCATGGATCGAAAGGTCTCTTGCCGATTTGGCGCCTATATGGCGGATACCGGCCGAAATTACCAGTGCGGCATGCTTTTCAGGTCACCGCGAATACGCCAAGCACGATCAGCAGGAAGATGATCAGCACGATGCCGATGAGGATGCGGGCGCCGGTTGCGGCGGCTCCAGCCAGTGCCGGCATGCCGAGCAGGCTTGCCGCGGCCGCGATAATCAAAAGAATGATGATCCACCTGATCATGAGAGACACCTCGCAGCCGGCAGGTTTGAACACCTACAAACGCTTCTGCGAGGGCTTGGGTTCCCTGCGGTGGCTGGGCGGGTCGAGGACCCGGCTGTGATATGCAGCTACGGATGCAATGTTGTCATAGTGTTGAATGAACGCTACCGTTGTGTCGATTTGACGTCCGGGAATGGATATTTCGCTGCTAAGCAATCTTGGATCCCTTTTTTCGTCTTACCCAAGATCTTCACCGCACCGAGACCGTAAGCTGACGACGTGTTTGGCGGGCCGGCGATAGAGTTTTCCAATGA
Organism: Mesorhizobium sp. M0960; assembly: GCF_040319055.1. Classification (NCBI taxonomy): domain Bacteria; kingdom Pseudomonadati; phylum Pseudomonadota; class Alphaproteobacteria; order Hyphomicrobiales; family Phyllobacteriaceae; genus Mesorhizobium; species Mesorhizobium sp. M0960. The sequence goes on from NZ_JAMYNN010000022.1 coordinate 79,247, forward strand.
CTGAGCGTTGGGACACGATCATTATTGGTGGCGGCCAGGCGGGGCTCGCCATGAGTTACTATCTTCACCAACATGAACGTGAGCATGTCGTGTTGGAACGCGCGCGTATTGCCGGACGCTGGCGGACTGAGCGTTGGGATTCGCTTCGGTTTCAATTCATCAACCAGGCAATAGAGCTTCCTGGGGTTTCTTATCAGGACCCTGAACCGGAAGGATTCGCCCACCACACCGCCATCACGCGGTTCATCGAGCACTATGCGGCAAAAATTGCAGCTCCGGTTCGCGAGGGTGTGGAGGTCACGAAGCTCCGACACAGGGATACCGGCGATTATGCGTTGGAGACAAACGCCGGCAGCATGACGGCCCGCAATGTCGTTGTGGCGACGGGCCCTTTCCAGCGTTCGATGGTACCGGCGGTGGCCAAGGATTTGCCTCGATCCGTTTACCAGGTTCACGCTTCGAGGTACCGCAACCCCGACGAGCTCCCCCCCGGAGTGGTGCTGGTGGTGGGCAGTGGTGCATCCGGTAGCCAGATTGCGGATGAACTCCAGCAATCCGGGCGCGATGTCTATCTTTCGGTCAGTCCGCATCGTCGGGTGCCGCGGCGCTATCGCGGCCAGGATGTCTTGTGGTGGTTCGACAAAATGGGACGTTTCGAGATCACTATCGATAGTTTCCCGGAGCGGCGGTATCCCCCCTCGACCGTCGTAACCGGTGTCAACGGCGGTTACGATATGAACGTCCGCCGTTTTGCACGCGATGGTGGAGTGGTGCTGGGACGTGTACTCGGATGCGCCGATGGAAAACTGTTGGTGGCCGGGGATGCCTCGCAGATATTGGCTGAAGCCGATAGGTCCTATGACGATTTTGTCTCCGCGGCAGAGGCGCTGGCAGAGAAACCTGAAGTCGCGGACCACATCAGCGATGGCAATGAACGCTCAGCAACGCCAATCCTGGCGGAAGTCGGCGCGCCCGGTCAGTGGATATCTCCGGTGAGAACGTCGGCTCGGTCATCTGGGGAACGGGATATCGCTTCGACTATAACTGGATCGATTTACCAATTTTCGATTCGCGCAACGCACCTATTCAACAGCGTGGCGTGACAGCCTTTCCCGGCCTGTACTTTCTGGCCTTCATTGGATGCATACCTTCGGCTCCGGCCTTCTTTCATATGTGGGCCGCGACGCCGCCCATATAGCCAGGCATATGGAAGCTTTGCAGCCGCCTTCGCCGTCAGGCCAGCCGCCGCGCTAAACCTTTGGCACGTCCCAGACTTCGCCCGGCTGCAAGGCACGGAAACGATCCCGCGGCAGACCGGCGGCTCCAAGCGCTTCGCCGAGCTTTCTGGCCGGCTCGTCGATCGGCTCGTTGGTGAGCCGGAATGTGCCCCAGTGGCAGCCGGCGGCATAGCCAGCGTTGCACAAAAGCATGCCTTGCACCGCCTCCTCCGGATCCTGGTGATGCGGCGCCATGAACCAGCGCGGCTCGTAGGCGCCGATCGGCAGGATGGCGAGGCGGAAGCCGCCATGCTTTTCAGCCATCAGCCGGTAGTTGATACCGCCGTGGAAGCCGGTATCGCCGGCAAAATAGATCTTTGCACTTGGCGTTTCGACGACGAAACCCGCCCACAGCGCCATGCGCCGGTCGCGAGTACCGCGGGCCGACCAGTGGTGCACCGGCTCGACATGCACGGCGACGTCATCGCCGATATCGACCCGATCGCCCCAGTCATGCGCGGAAAGCCGCATACCGGGAACGGCAGCGCCGATGATGGCGTCGTTGCCGAGCGGCGTCAGCAGTAGCGGGTCGTGCGTTGCCTTCAGGCGCTTCAGCGTGGCGAGGTCGAGATGGTCGTAATGGTTGTGGCTGACCAGCACGAGGTCGATCGGCGGCAGATGGGAAAAGGCGATGCCCGGCGGATTGACGCGTTTCGGCCCGGCGAACGAGATTGGCGAGACACGCCGCGACCAGACCGGATCGGTAAGGATGTTCAGGCCGGCTGTCTGGACGAGCAGCGAGGAATGGCCGACCATGGTGAGGCGGAGCGCTGCACCATCGATCCGCTCGACCGGTCTTGCCGGTGGAAACGGACTCGGATTCGCCGCCGGCCATTTCGAGCGCTCGCCGCTCAATTGTCATTTCAACAGATCGGCAAAGCGACCCGGCGGCCGGCCGTCGGGATTGAAGAACAAGGTGCCGTCGAAATGATCGCTGGGCGGGCCGCTGTAATAGCGGTTGGCGGCTCTCTTTCTCGCGGCCAAGAAATCGGCTCCCTGCAGTTTGCTGATCGCCAAGAGATAATGCCGGAGCCAGCTGGCGCAAGCATTTGAGGTGAACGTCAAGAATTTGGAGCCGGCGCGCCGTATCGCACCGACCCGGAGGTATCAGCCAGGCAATGTGCATTTTGCGATAAATTTGCAACATTAGCGGCGCAAACCGTATTTTAACTATATCGGGTTGAAATTTCGCCACCTTCTCCATCTTGGTGAGAGGGACATTGCGCGGACGGCACCCCCCAGCCGGATCCGACGGAGGTTGAAGAATGAGATTTTCGAAAACCGGCCTGCTGGCCGTATCGCTGGCCGCGCTCGTTGCGAGCGGCTGTTCAACCTCGCGGTTCTCATCAATGGACGAGCAGCAGCCGGCGCCGCTGGAAGCTGCGCCCGCCGGCAAGGTGACTGCAAACCAGCTGCCGCCCCCGGCGACACCCGGCCCGGCCGATCCGTCGAAATTTCCAACCGCGCCGCAGAACACCCAGGTCGCCTCGTTGCCGCCCGACGGGACGGCGCCGGCCGGCGCGGCCGACCTGACCGCCTCCGGCGTCGCCGGCGTGTGGAAGGCAAGCGTGTCCGGCCAGAGCTGTCAGGTGGCGACGCCGCAGACCAAATTCGGCTCGGGCTATCGCGCCGGACCGCTGCATTGCCCGGCGCCGCTCGACGGCATCAAATCCTGGAACGTCGCCGGCAAACAGCTGACGCTCTTTGACGAGAACGGCGGCACGCTGGCACGGCTGTATTCCTCGGGCGGCGAGAAATTCGACGGCCAGACTTCCAACGGCCTGCCGATCTCGCTTACAAGGTAATCGAACCGCCCCTATTGTTACGCAATTCCGGACGGAAAACCGTTATACACTTTCCTGGAATTGCTGCAGAACGACGTGACCGATGCATCTGCGTGACGGCCTCCAGACCCATGCGACCGTCAAGCAGCGCTACGACCATCTGGTCGAGACGGGCGCCATCGGGCGCGACCCGGCGCAGGAGCGGATCGCCGCTGCGCTCGACCGGCTGATCGACGAAATATCGGCAAAGCGGCTGGCGCATAAATCAAGCGCACTTGGGTGGCTGTTCGCCCGCAAGCGCGAAGTGCACGAGGCAGTCAAGGGCCTCTACATCCATGGCGGCGTCGGCCGCGGCAAAACCATGCTGATGGATATGTTCTTCGAGCTGCTGCCGGTGCGGCGCAAGCGCCGCGTGCATTTCAACGATTTCATGGCCGACGTGCAGGATCGCATCCAGAAGCACCGGCAGGCTCGCAAGAACGGCACGGCCAAGGAGGACGATCCGATCCCACCGGTGGCGCGCGCGCTGGCCGAGGAAGCCTGGGTGCTGTGCTTCGACGAGTTTTCGGTCACCGACATCGCCGATGCGATGATCCTGTCCAGGTTGTTTTCGGCGTTGTTTGCCAATGGCGTGGTGCTGGTCGCCACTTCCAATGTCGCGCCGCAGGAGCTCTACCGTGACGGCCTGAACCGTCAGTTGTTCTTGCCGTTTGTTGCTATCTTGGAGCGCCACGCGCAGGTGCTGGCGCTGGACGCCGACAAGGATTACCGCCTCGACAAGCTCAGCCGCATGCCGGTCTACGTCACCCCGGCCGATGCCGCCGCCGACCATGCGCTCGACGACGCCTGGGCGGTGATGACGCATGGCAGGCCGACGGCCGAGACGATGCTGATGGTGAAGGGCCGGCATGTCGTAGTGCCGCGTGCTGCCGGCGAGGCGGCGCGGTTTTCCTTCGCTGATCTCTGCGAGAGGCCGCTCGGCGCCCGTGACTATCTTGCCATCGCCGGCCGTTTCTCGACCATCTTCATCGACCATGTGCCGGTGCTCGGCGAAGGCAAGCGCAACGAAGCCAAGCGCTTCATCCTGCTGGTCGATACGCTCTACGATCATCATGTGCGGCTGGTGATGAGCGCCGCAGCACCGCCGCCGCAGCTCTATACGGCCAAGCGCGGCAACGAGGTCTTCGAGTTCGAGCGCACCGCATCGCGGCTGATCGAGATGCAGAGCCACGACTGGCTGGAGGATTGGGTGGAAAGGCAGAAGGCGCGGGGATCATCGACAGAGGCGCGGCAGGCTTAGGGCTAGGAGCCCGATGCCCAGCAGGCTGATCTGCAGCGCTCCTTCACACCTGTCCAGCCATCGTTAAAAGGGTCCGTCCCGCCGCGTCTATAATCGATAAACATACATCACAAAATCCTCCGCCGGCCCATGCGGCACCTTTCGCGACTCGTAAAGTGCGCGAGCAGCAACATTGTCCGGCTCGGTGCCGACCCAGGCCTCCTCACAACCATGCTCGCGACCGAGTGCGAACATGGCGTCGAGCATCCTCGTCGCAATGCCCTGGCGTTGAAAGGCCGGCGCCACGCCGACCTCGTCTATGTAGAGTTCGCTCACCTTGTCCGGGTGCCGGTGGACGATCGCGGCGCATTGGCCGATAACGACGCCGTCGGCGAGGGCCACGATCATGAAATGGCCGGGCGCCGCGAGATAGGCAGAGAGTCGATCCGGCCTGACCGGCTCATCGAAAACCTCGTCGGCAACCCGCATCACAAGGGCGTCATCGCCCGGAAACAGCCTTCTGATTTCAGATGCCATTGTGTAGAATTCCTCTAGCCGGCTTCAGAACTTTTACGTTTACGTAAGTCCCATTGTTTCTAACCGATTGAAATTACTCACTCCAAAATAATCGTTTGAATTTTTGCACGGCCGGGGCTATTGCGTGCGGCGAATTTCGCGGTTCCGCAGCATTCCGGCCTCTTCCTCCGACGCCGTCATCAAATCGTCAAGGATTTGGGCGCCGTCATAGTCAAAGGGAAACATCCTGACATGGCACGCAACAAGATAGCGCTCATCGGCTCGGGCATGATCGGCGGCACCCTCGCCCACATGGTCGGCCTGAAGGATCTCGGCGACGTCGTGCTGTTCGATATCGCCGAAGGCATCCCGCAAGGCAAGGGGCTGGACATCGCGCAGTCGTCGCCGGTCGATGGGTTCGACTCCAGGCTGACCGGCGTCAACGACTATGCCGGCATCGAGGGCGCCGACGTCTGCATCGTCACCGCCGGCGTGCCGCGCAAGCCCGGCATGAGCCGCGACGATCTTCTGGGCATCAATCTGAAGGTGATGGAGCAGGTCGGCGCCGGCCTCAAGAAATACGCGCCGAAGGCCTTCGTCATCTGCATCACCAATCCGCTCGACGCCATGGTCTGGGCGCTGCAGAAGTTTTCCGGCCTGCCGAAGAGCCATGTCGTCGGCATGGCCGGCGTGCTCGACAGTTCGCGCTTCCGTTATTTCCTGGCCGAGGAATTCAAGGTCTCGGTCGAGGATGTCACCGCCTTCGTGCTCGGTGGCCACGGCGATTCCATGGTGCCGATGATCCGCTATTCCACCGTTGCCGGCATCCCGCTGCCCGACCTTATCAAGATGGGCTGGACCTCGAAGGAGCGGCTCGACCAGATCGTGCAGCGCACCCGCGACGGCGGCGCCGAGATCGTCGGCCTGCTCAAGACCGGTTCGGCCTTCTACGCGCCCGCCGCCTCGGCCATCGCCATGGCCGAAGCCTATCTCAAGGACAAGAAGCGGGTGCTGCCCTGTGCTGCCTTTCTTTCCGGCCAATATGGCGTCAAGAACACCTATGTCGGCGTTCCCGTGGTGATCGGCGCCGGCGGCGTCGAGCGTATCATCGAGATCGAACTGGCGAAAAGCGAACAGAAGATGTTCGACAGTTCGGTCGCCGCGGTGCAGGGTCTGTGCGACGCCTGCGTCAAGATCGCTCCGCATCTCGCGGCCAAATAAGCCGGCAACCAAGCCCGCCAAACAAGCTGGAGACATAGCGCATGAACATCCATGAGTATCAGGGCAAGGCGCTGCTGAAAGGTTTTGGCGCACCGGTGGCCGAGGGCGTGCCGGTGTTCAAGGCGAGCGAGGCGGAAGCCGCCGCCAAGGCGCTGCCCGGCCCGCTCTATGTGGTCAAGAGCCAGATCCATGCCGGCGGCCGCGGCAAGGGCAAGTTCAAGGAGCTCGGCGCCGATGCGAAGGGCGGCGTCAGGCTGGCGAAGTCGGTGGCCGAGGTCGTCGCCAACGCCAAGGAGATGCTCGGCCATACGCTGGTCACCAAGCAGACCGGCCCGGCCGGCAAGCAGGTCAACCGGCTCTACATCGAGGACGGCGCTGACATCGAGCGCGAGCTCTATCTGTCGATCCTGGTCGACCGCTCGGTCGGGCGCGTCGCCTTCGTCGTCTCGACCGAGGGCGGCATGGACATCGAGGCGGTCGCCCACGACACGCCGGAAAAGATCATCACCGTCGCCATCGACCCGGAAAAGGGCGTGACGGCCGACGATGTGAACACGCTCAACGCCGCACTGAGGCTCGACGGCGACGCCGCCAAAGATGGTGGCACGCTGTTTCCGATCCTCTACAAGGCATTTGTCGAGAAGGACATGAGCCTGCTCGAGATCAACCCGCTGATCGTCATGAAGAGCGGCCGGCTGCGCGTGCTCGACGCAAAAGTGTCGTTCGACAACAATGCGCTGTTCCGCCACCCGGACGTGCTCGAATTGCGCGACACCACCGAAGAGGACGAGAAGGAGATCGAGGCGTCGAAATACGACCTCGCCTATGTCGCGCTCGACGGTAATATCGGCTGCATGGTCAACGGCGCCGGCCTTGCCATGGCGACGATGGACATCATCAAGCTCTACGGCGCCGAGCCGGCCAACTTCCTCGATGTCGGCGGCGGCGCGTCTAAGGAAAAAGTGACGGCGGCGTTCAAGATCATCACCAAGGATCCAGCGGTCAAAGGCATTCTGATCAATATCTTCGGCGGCATCATGAAGTGCGACATCATCGCTGAGGGCGTCATCGCCGCGGTCAAGGAGGTCGGCCTGCAAGTGCCGCTGGTTGTGCGGCTGGAAGGAACCAATGCCGAGCTCGGCAAGAAGATCATCAACGACAGCGGGCTGAACGTGGTGTCGGCCGATGATCTCGACGATGCGGCCAAGAAGATCGTGGCGGCGGTGAAACACTGAGAAACTAGGAGCGTTGCGTTGGGTAGCTTCCCCATTCACTGGGAAGAAGAGGTTCAGAGCTTGGACCAGCTGCCCGACCGCAGCCCTATTCGGTCGAGGAAATCGAACAATACCTTTGGGAGTGCCACTATCATTGGAAGCTGGACGAAAAACCGATGCACTACAAAGTGCGGGGCGTAGTCGCTGAGGAGACCGATAATTATCGACGTTTCTGGCTTTATCAGGTGTCAGATGAGATTGGGCGCGAGTGGTACGTCGTCGTCGGAGCAGGAAAGAGCCCGTTCAAACCTACGATGAAAATGAGAGCCTGGATGTATGGCAAAGAGAATGATCTCGGACATGCACCTGACCGTTTCCTGCGGGATGAGATTGATGAACAGCACGCTGCCGATGCCCGATGACGGAAAAGGAATGAGCCTGTGCCTCCGCACAAGATAAACCTCGTCGAGGCGGCGGATACGAAGATCAAGAAGGTCTTCGATCCGCATATTGCCGGCGACGTCAACGATTCCCAGGTCAAGATCGCCAAGTTCGGCGACGTCTTCGACTGGCACGCGCACGACAATGAAGACGAGGCCTTCCTGGTGCTGCGCGGCCGCATCGCCATCGATTTCCGCGACGGCACGGTGGAGCTTTCCAGCGGCGAGTTCATCGTCGTGCCGCGCGCCGTCGAGCACCGGCCGCGCTCGCTGAGCGAAGAACCTGTTGTGCTGATGTTCGAGCCGGCGACGACGCTCAACACCGGCAATGCCAAGAGCGACCTCACGGTCGCCGACCTCAAGCGATTGTGACCACGGCGGCTATGACCATGAGCGCGCGGCCTTCCCCGATCAACGGTTTTTGAAAAGGACCACCATGTCCATCCTCGTCGACAAGAACACCAAGGTGCTGGTGCAAGGCCTGACCGGCAAGACCGGCACGTTCCACACCGAACAGGCGCTGGCTTATCACGGCACGAAAATGGTCGGCGGCATCCATCCCAAGAAGGGCGGCGAGACCTGGACCGGCACCAAGGGCGAGGCACTGCCGATCTTCGCCACCGTAGCCGAAGGCAAGGCGAAGACCGGCGCCAACGCTTCGGTCGTCTACGTGCCGCCGGCGGGTGCTGCCGAAGCGATCCTGGAAGCGATCGAGGCCGAGATCCCGCTGATCGTCTGCATCACCGAGGGCATACCGGTGATGGACATGATCAAGGTCAAGGCGAGGCTCGACCGCTCGAAATCGCGGCTGATAGGGCCGAACTGCCCCGGCGTGCTGACCCCCGACCAATGCAAGATCGGCATCATGCCCGGCAACATCTTCCGCAAGGGCTCGGTCGGCGTTGTTTCGCGCTCGGGAACGCTTACCTATGAGGCGGTGTTCCAGACCACCAATGTCGGTCTCGGCCAGACCACCGCCGTCGGCATTGGCGGCGACCCGGTCAAAGGCACGGAGTTCATCGACGTGCTGGAGATGTTCCTCGCCGACGACGAGACCACGTCGATCATCATGATCGGTGAGATCGGCGGCTCGGCCGAGGAAGACGCCGCGCAGTTCCTCAAGGATGAGGCAAAGCGTGGCCGCAGCAAGCCGATGGCGGGCTTCATCGCCGGGCGCACGGCGCCGGCGGGCCGCACCATGGGCCATGCGGGCGCGGTCATCTCGGGCGGCAAGGGCGGCGCGGAAGACAAGATCGCGGCGATGGAATCGGCCGGCATCAAGGTATCGCCGTCGCCAGCACGGCTCGGTACGACGCTGGTCGAGGCGATCAAAGGATAAGTGAGTAGCGAGTAGTGAATAGCGAATAGGAAAAACAGAGTAACGGCGCGAACCAGGGAAATCCTTACTCACTACTCTCTATTCGCTCTGAAAAGGAGACGGAGCAGGCGCTCCGCGGAAAAAAATGGCAAGACAAGATCAGGCCAACGACCAGTTTTCGCTTACCTCTTTCCTCTATGGCGGCAATGCCGATTATATCGACGCGCTCTATGCCGCTTATGAGGACGATCCCGCGTCGGTCGATCCCGAATGGCAGGACTTTTTCGCGGCGCTGAAGGACGACGCTGGCGACGTGCGCAAGAATGCCAAGGGCGCCTCATGGGCCAAGCCCTCCTGGCCGATGCAGGCCAATGGCGAGCTTGTCTCGGCGCTGGACGGCAATTGGGGCCTGGTCGAAAAGCACATCGAAAAGAAGGTGAAGGACCGAGCAGCCGGCAACGGCGCAGCGCTTTCCGACGCCGACGTGCATCAGGCGACGCGCGATTCCGTCCGCGCCATCATGATGATCCGCGCCTTTCGCATGCGCGGCCACCTGCATGCCAATCTCGATCCGCTCGGCATTGCCAAGCCGCTCGAGGATTATAACGAGCTGTCGCCGGAGAATTACGGCTTCACCGAAGCCGATTACGACCGGCCGATCTTCCTCGACAATGTGCTCGGGCTGGAATTCGGCACCATCCGGCAGATGCTCGACATCCTGACCCGGACCTATTGCTCGACGCTCGGCGTCGAATTCATGCATATCTCCGATCCCGAGGAGAAGGCCTGGATCCAGGCGCGCATCGAGGGCGCCGACAAGGAGATCTCCTTCACCGCCACCGGCAAGAAGGCGATCCTGCAAAAGCTGGTCGAGGCCGAAGGCTTCGAGCAGTTCATCGACGTCAAGTACAAGGGAACCAAGCGCTTCGGCCTCGATGGCGGCGAGTCGCTGATCCCGGCGCTGGAGCAGATCGTCAAGCGCGGCGGCCAGCTCGGCATGAAGGAGATCGTGCTCGGCATGGCGCATCGCGGCCGGCTGAACGTTTTGTCGCAGGTGATGGCCAAGCCGCACCGCGCCATTTTCCACGAGTTCAAGGGCGGCTCGGCCGCGCCCGACGAGGTCGAAGGCTCGGGCGACGTGAAGTACCATCTCGGTGCCTCATCCGACCGCGAGTTCGACGGCAACAAGGTGCATCTGTCGCTGACCGCCAACCCATCGCATCTGGAAATCGTCGATCCGGTGGTTATGGGCAAGGCGCGCGCCAAGCAGGACTATCTGTTTGGCCGCAGCCGCGAGGAGATCGTGCCGCTGGAAGAGCGCGCCAAGGTGCTGCCGCTGCTGCTGCATGGCGATGCGGCCTTTGCCGGCCAGGGCGTGATTGCCGAAATCCTCGGCCTGTCTGGCCTGCGTGGCCACCGCGTCGCCGGCACGCTGCATTTCATCATCAACAACCAGATCGGCTTCACCACCAACCCGCGCTTTTCGCGTTCGTCGCCCTATCCGTCCGACGTGGCCAAGATGATCGAGGCGCCGATCTTCCACGTCAATGGCGACGATCCGGAAGCTGTGGTCCATGCCACCAAGGTGGCGATCGAATTCCGCATGAAGTTCCACAAGCCGGTGGTGGTGGACATGTTCTGCTATCGCCGCTTCGGCCATAACGAGGGCGACGAGCCGGCCTTCACCCAGCCGATCATGTATCGCAAGATCCGCAACCAGAAGACGACCATGCAGATCTATGCCGACCGGCTGATCGCCGAAGGCCACATCAGCCAGGCCGAGCTCGAAAAGATGAAGGCCGACTGGCGGGCGCATCTCGAGCAGGAATTCGAGGTCGGCCAGCACTATAAGCCGAACAAGGCGGACTGGCTGGACGGCGCCTGGTCCGGCCTGCGCTCGGCCGACAACCAGGACGAACAGCGGCGCGGCAAGACCGCGGTACCGGTCAAGACGCTGAAGGAGATCGGCAAGAAGCTGACCGAGGTGCCGAAGGATTTCGAGGCACACAAGACGATCATCCGCTTCCTCGACAACCGCCGCCAGGCGATCGAGTCGGGCGAAGGCATCGACTGGTCGACGGCCGAGGCGCTGGCCTTCGGCGCCATCCTGCTCGACGGCAATCCGATCCGGCTGTCCGGACAGGATTCGGAGCGCGGTACCTTCTCGCAGCGCCATTCAGTGCTCTACGACCAGCGCGATGAGACCCGCTACATCCCACTCAACAATCTGTCGGCGGCGCAGGCCGGCTTCGAGGTCATCAACTCGATGCTGTCGGAAGAGGCCGTGCTCGGCTTCGAATATGGCTACTCGCTGGCTGAGCCGAAGGCGCTGACGCTGTGGGAAGCGCAGTTCGGCGACTTCGCCAATGGCGCCCAAGTGGTGTTCGACCAGTTCATCTCGTCGGGCGAGCGCAAGTGGCTCAGAATGTCGGGCCTCGTCTGCCTGCTGCCGCACGGCTATGAAGGCCAGGGGCCGGAGCATTCGTCGGCCCGGCTCGAGCGCTTCCTGCAGCTTTGCGCGGAAGACAACATGCAGGTCGCCAACGTCACGACGCCGGCCAACTACTTCCACATCTTGCGCCGGCAATTGAAGCGGGACTTCCGCAAGCCGCTGATCCTGATGACGCCGAAGTCGCTGCTGCGCCACAAGCGGGCGGTGTCGACGCTGCCGGAAATGTCGGGCGAAAGCGCCTTTCACCGGCTGTTGTGGGACGACGCCCAGCTGCTGTCGGGCCAGGCCATCAAGCTCACCAAGGATTCGAAGATCCGCCGTGTCGTGCTCTGTTCGGGCAAGGTCTACTACGACCTCTACGAAGAGCGCGAGAAGCGCGGCATCAACGACATCTACCTGCTGCGCGTCGAGCAGCTCTATCCGTTCCCGGCCAAGGCGCTGATCACCGAACTGTCGCGCTTCCGCAATGCCGAGATGGTGTGGTGCCAGGAGGAGCCCAAGAACATGGGCGCCTGGTCGTTCATCGATCCGTATCTCGAATGGGTGCTGGCGCATATCGACGCCAAGCACCAGCGGGTGCGCTATACGGGCCGGCCGGCCGCCGCCTCGCCGGCGACCGGATTGATGTCGAAGCATCTCGCCCAGCTTGCCGCCTTGCTCGACGACGCGCTTGGTGAATAGAACAGAACTGGGCGGATAAAATAGAACCGAAAGAAACGGACAGGCACAATGGCAACCGAAATCCGCGTCCCGACACTTGGTGAATCCGTCACCGAGGCGACCATCGGCAAATGGTTCAAGAAGGTCGGCGACGCGATCGCCGCCGATGAGCCGCTGGTCGAACTCGAAACCGACAAGGTGACGGTGGAAGTGCCGGCCGCCGCCGCGGGCACGCTCAGCGAGATCGCCGTCAAGGAAGGCGAGACGGTTGGCGTCGGGGCGCTGCTCGGCACGATTTCGGCAGGCGCCGGCGCAGCAGCCAATGCTGCCGCCGCTCCGGCAGCGAAGCCGGACGCGGTGTCGCAGGCCTCGGCTCCGACCGCGGCCTCGAGCGTCCAGCAGGCCGCGGCCGAGACGGCCAAGATCGCCGGCGACGCCGGCGCGATTGAGACACGCACAATGCCGCCGGCGCCGTCGGCGGCAAAGCTGCTGGCCGAACACAATCTTGCGGTCGACCAGGTCTCGGGCTCGGGCAAGCGCGGCCAGGTGCTGAAAGGCGACGTGCTCGACCTGATCGCCAGGGGCGCGCCGTCGCAGCCGGCCGAAATGCCAAAGGCAGCACCTGTGCCGGCACCTGTCGCCGCGCGCGCGCCGTCCTCGGCCGACGATGCGTCGCGCGAGGAGCGCGTGCGCATGACCAAGCTGCGCCAGACCATCGCGCGCCGCCTCAAGGAAGCGCAATCGACCGCCGCGATGCTGACCACCTTCAACGAGGTCGACATGAGCGCGGTGATGGCGCTGAGGAGCAAATACAAGGACGTGTTCGAGAAGAAGCACGGCGTGAAGCTCGGCTTCATGGGTTTCTTCACCAAGGCCGTCACCCATGCGCTGAAGGAGATCCCGTCCGTCAACGCCGAGATCGACGGCACCGACATCATCTTCAAGAACTACGCCCATATCGGCGTCGCCGTTGGTACCGAAAAAGGCCTTGTCGTGCCGGTCGTGCGCAATGCCGACCAGATGTCCATCGCCGAAATCGAGAAGGACATCGGCAGGCTCGGGCTTGCGGCGCGCGACGGCAAGCTATCGGTTGCGGATATGCAAGGCGGCACGTTTACGATTTCCAACGGTGGCGTTTACGGGTCGCTGATGTCGACGCCGATCCTCAATGCGCCGCAGTCGGGCATTTTGGGCATGCACAAGATCCAGGAGCGGCCGGTGGTGGTCGGCGGCCAGATCGTCATCCGGCCGATGATGTATCTGGCGCTGTCCTACGATCACCGCATCGTCGACGGCAAGGAAGCGGTGACGTTCCTGGTGCGGGTCAAGGAAAGCCTGGAGGATCCCGAGCGGCTGGTGCTCGACCTCTAGGGGCGGCCCGAGTGAGCCGGAGAATGGATCTGCGCCACCGGATTGGTTCCTCTCGTTTCCGGTCCGGTTTGTTTGTCACGATCTCCGCACTCGGCGTGCAGACGGTCTCCGCTGCGCTTGCCGCCTGCCCGCTCGAACTGGCCGTCTACGGCGACACTGAAAACGCAGCCGAGATCGATTTCAGGCCAACCGGCGAATCGGCCGCCGTCACCAACAGTTTCAAGATGGTGCTCGACAAGGACGTCGTTCTCGACGGAATCGTCATGTGGACGGAGGGCGTGGCGCGGCCGCATGGCTCACTGATGTACAAATGCCCGGCTGGCGACGTCACCGGCGACGAGCTCGCCGCCTGCACTGTGTGGGAGGGGGTCATCTATACGGCCGACGACCAGGGCAATATCGCGTTGCTGCCGGGCGAAGGAAAGGATGCGCCGAAGAAGCTGATCCTGCCCGATCTGGGGGCGTCGTTGCAGATGTCGGCGGCCTATGGCGCCAACGGCTTTTCCAAGGTGCCCTGGGACGTCTTTGCCCTGAAAGGATGTCAGGAATGAGCGGAAAAATCCTGCTGGTGACCGGCGGCAGCCGCGGCATTGGCGCCGCTACATGCAGGCTTGCCGCCGAGGCCGGCTACCGCGTTGCGGTCAATTACGCGTCGAATGCAAAAGCGGCCGAAACGGTGGTCGCCGACATCGAGGCCGGCGGCGGAGAAGCCTTTGCCCTCAAGGCCGATGTCGGCAGCGAGACGGATGTGCTGGCCATGTTCGAGGCGGTCGAAGACCGCTTCGGCGGGCTTGATGCGCTGGTCAACAATGCCGGTGTCGTCGACAGCCTGTCACGGGTCGACGAGATGTCGTTCGCGCGGCTCGAGCGCATGATGCGGATCAATGTGATTGGGCCGATGCTTTGCGCACGCGAAGCGGTGAAGCGCATGTCGACCAGAAATGGCGGCAAGGGCGGCGCCATCGTCAATTTGTCTTCGATCGCGGCAAGGCTTGGCGGGGCAGGTCAATATATCGACTACGCAGCCTCCAAGAACGCGATCAACGCCTTCACTGTCGGCCTGGCGCGGGAAGTGGCCGAGGAAGGCGTCCGTGTCAACGCGGTCAGCCCGGGCATCATCGACACGGAAATTCATGCCTCCGGCGGGCAGCCGGATCGCGCCGAGAAAATGGGCCGGGTGGTGCCGATGCAGCGCGCAGGCACTGCCGAGGAAGTCGCGGCCGCAATTCTCTGGCTGCTGTCGGACGAGGCCTCCTATACGACAGGCGCCAATCTGGAAGTCGGCGGCGGCCGCTAAAGCAAAGGGACAGTATCATGGCCTATGACGTCGTTATCATCGGATCGGGACCGGGCGGCTATGTCTGCGCCATCAAGGCGGCACAGCTCGGCCTGAAGACGGCGGTGGTCGAAAAGAACCCGACCTTCGGCGGTACCTGCCTCAACATCGGCTGCATCCCGTCGAAGGCGCTGCTGCATGCGTCCGAGATGTTTGCCGAGGCCGGCCATTCCTTCGATGCGCTTGGCGTCGAGATCGGCGCGCCCAAGCTCAATCTCGGCAAGATGATGGCACACAAGGATGCGACGGTGACGGCCAACGTCAATGGCGTCGCCTTCCTGTTCAAGAAGAACAAGATCGACAGTTTTCGTGGCACCGGCAAAGTAGTTGCGGCCGGCAAGGTGTCGGTGACCTCCGATGACGGCAAGGTCGAGGAGATCGAGACCAAGAACATCGTCATCGCCACCGGCTCCGACGTCGCCGGCATTCCCGGCGTCAAGGTCGATTTCGACGAGAAGGTGATCGTGTCGTCGACCGGCGCGCTGTCGCTGGACAAGGTGCCGGGCCATCTGGTGGTGGTCGGCGGCGGTGTCATCGGTCTGGAGCTCGGCTCGGTATGGGCGCGGCTCGGCGCCAAGGTCACCGTGGTCGAGTTCCTCGACTCCATCCTGGGCGGCATGGATGGCGAGGTCTCCAAGCAGTTCCAGCGCCTGCTGTCGAAGCAGGGCTTTGAGTTCAGGCTGGGCGCCAAGGTGACCGGCGTCGCCAAGGCCAAGAAGGGAGCGACGGTCACCTTCGAGCCAGTCAAAGGCGGGGCGGCCGAGACGATCGAGGCCGACGCCGTGCTGATCGCGACGGGACGACGGGCCTATTCGGACGCTCTCGGGCTTAAGGAGGCAGGCGTCGACGTCGACGAGCGCGGCTGGGTCAAGACCGACGGCCATCTCAGGACCAAAGTCCCCGGTATCTACGCCATCGGCGATGTCATCGCCGGCCCGATGCTCGCCCACAAGGCCGAGGACGAGGGCGTGGCGGTGGCCGAAACCATTGCCGGCCAGGCCGGGCATGTGAACTATGACGTGATTCCGAGCGTCGTCTACACCACGCCGGAAATCGCTTCGGTCGGCAAGACCGAAGAAGAATTGAAGAAGGCCGGCGTCGACTACAAGGCGGGAAAATTCCCGTTCAGCGCCAATGGCCGGGCGCGCGCCATGCTGCACACCGACGGCTTTGTGAAAATCCTGGCCGACAAGGCCAGCGACCGCGTGCTCGGCGTCCACATCGTCGGCTTCGGCGCCGGCGAGATGATCCACGAGGCGGCGGTGCTGATGGAATTTGGCGGCTCGTCGGAAGACCTAGCCCGCACCTGTCACGCCCATCCGACAATGTCGGAGGCGGTCAAGGAGGCGGCACTGGCGACGTTCTTCAAGCCCATCCATATCTGAGCAAACGCGGTGAATCGCAAAGCTTAGAGATTGGCTGAAACAGCCGCGATTCGTCATCCCAGGGCGGAGCAGGAGCGGAGCGATGTCGCGGAGACCCTGGGATCCATGCCGTTACCTAAGCGGCAGTGTTCCGGCGAACCAGAATCGAGTGCCTCTTCGCATCGGCTGGTAACCGGTGATTCAGTTGTGTGCGTCAAGTTCTGCAAAAATGGCGTGGCAGTAGCTGTGACGTCGGCGTGTCCGCCGCGCAGCCCCCGTGTTTAGCGGAGCGGCGGACACACGGCGGTGCTCAGGCGGCCAATGCTCTCAGGCTCTCCTTCTTGTGCTCGCGCAGATGATCCATGTTGAGATAGCGGGTCGCCTCGAGCCAGTTCTCGTGGATCTCGACCGCCAATGCCCGAACCAGCCGCAGGCAGCTCCGCGGGTTGGGGAAGATGCGAACGACCAGGGTGCGCCGCTTGATCTCCTGGTTCAGCCGCTCCAGCATGTTCGTCGACT
>NZ_JAMYNN010000023.1:0-79266 GCF_040319055.1 Mesorhizobium sp. M0960
CGTCCACCTCAGAGAATCACAATCAGCGAATTACGCAACAGGCCCACAGAGGGGAGAAGGTGGATCGGCGCGCAGCGCCGAGACGGTTGAGGGGTGTTGGAAGAAATGAGGCGCAGGCGTTCCCTGGAACACCTCTCATCCGACCGAGCTTCGCTCGGCCACCTTCTCCCACAAGGAGAGAAGGAAGAAGCGCAAACCCTTGCCGCTCCCGGCTGCATCGGTTAGGACACCCGCGCCGTGGAAATCGGTTATTTAACCGATCCCCGGAGCGCCACGAAACCACCGAGTACCCATCCCATGGCCGACAAATCCGAAAAAATGAAAGCGCGGCTTCCGCGCGGCTTTGTCGACCGCGGCGCCGACGATCTGCGCGCCGTCGAGAAGATGATGGCGACGATCCGCTCGGTCTTCGAGCTTTACGGTTTCGAGCCGGTCGACCAGCCGCTGATCGAATACACCGATGCGCTCGGCAAATTTTTGCCCGACCAGGACCGGCCGAACGAGGGCGTGTTCTCGTTCCAGGACGATGACGACCAGTGGCTGTCGCTGCGCTACGACCTGACCGCGCCGATGGCGCGCTTTGTCGCCGAAAATTTCGAACGCCTGCCGAAGCCCTATCGCAGCTATCGCTCCGGCTGGGTGTTTCGCAACGAGAAGCCCGGTCCCGGCCGATTCCGCCAGTTCATGCAGTTCGATGCCGACACGGTTGGCACGCCGGGCGTCGCCGCCGACGCCGAGATGGCGATGATGATGGCCGATGTGATGGAGGCGCTCGGCATCAAGCGCGGCGACTACGTCATCCGCGTCAACAACCGCAAGGTGCTCGACGGCGTGCTCGAGGCGATCGGCCTCGGCGGCGAGGAGAACGCTGGCCGCCGCCTGCAGGTGCTGCGCGCGATCGACAAGCTGGACAAGTTGGGCGTCGAGGGCGTGCGCCTGCTTTTGGGTGCAGGGCGCAAGGACGAGAGCGGTGATTTCACCAAAGGTGCCGGGCTGGATAATGCGCAAATCGACGTTGTGATCAGCTATTTCACAGTCATGGCGCAGCACGATCCCGAAAAAATTGTCCAGACACTGGGATCCATCAACCCCGGACTCAGCAATCTTGTCGAGGAAAGGAAACTCGAACATCTGGGCATAACGAATGCGTCGTTTGTCGAGGGCCTTGCAGAGCTGGAACAGATAAGAACCATGGTCGCACAAAGCGGCTACGGTGAGGATCGCATCCGCATCGACCCCTCCGTCGTCCGCGGCCTCGAATATTACACCGGCCCGGTCTACGAGGCCGAGCTGCTGGCCGAGATCCCCAATGAGGACGGCCAGATCGTGCGCTTCGGCTCGGTCGGCGGTGGCGGCCGCTATGACGGCCTCGTCTCGCGCTTCCGCGGCGAGCCGGTGCCGGCGACCGGTTTTTCGATCGGCGTCTCCCGCTTGATGACGGCGCTGAAGAACCTCGGCAAGCTCGACATTTCGGATGTGATCGCGCCGGTCGTCGTGCTGGTGATGGACAAGGATACGGAAAGTCTCGGCCGCTACCAGAAGATGGTCGCCGAGCTGCGCGCCTCCGGCATCCGCTCGGAAATGTATCTCGGCGGCGCCGGCATGAAGGCGCAGCTCAAATATGCCGACCGCCGCGGCAGCCCGGTCGCCGTCATCCAGGGCGGCGACGAGCGCGCCAAGGGCGAGCTGCAGATCAAGGACCTGATCGAAGGCGCGAAGATGTCGGCCGAGATCGCCGACAACGCCGAATGGCGCGCCGCACGGCCGGCGCAGGTGACCGTGGCGGAAGGCGATCTGGTCGCCGAGGTGAAGAAGATACTGGCGGCGCAGGCGGCCGACCGGGCGAAAGGTGGCGCGTGAGCACCCCCCTCTGGCCTGCCGGCCATCTCCCCCTCAAGGGGGGAGATTGGCAGCTTCAGCCTCACCGTCTTCTTTCCAACGCTGGAGATTGGCGAAAGCAGGCGCGATATCCAATCTCCCCCCTTGCGGGGGAGATGGCCGGCAGGCCAGAGGGGGGTGCCTCGCGCCCCACATCCCCATGACCTCCCCTGCCATCGCATCCGACATCGCGACGCTCTTCGCCGCGCGCAACACCCATGCGGTCGAGGTCGCCGTGCTGCAGCCGGCCGATCCGTTCCTCGACATGGCGGGCGAGGATTTGCGCCGGCGGATTTTCCTCACCGAAAGCGAGACCGGGCAGACGCTTTGCCTGCGGCCGGAATTCACGATTCCGGTCTGCCTCGACCACATTGCCAGCCAGGCCGGCACGCCGCGCCGCTATTCCTATCTCGGCGAGGTGTTTCGCCAGCGCCGCGAGGGCGGCAACGAATTCTTCCAGGCCGGCATCGAGGACCTCGGCGACCGCGACACGGCCGCCGCCGATGCGCGTTCGCTGGCCGATGCGCATGCGCTGCTTTCGCTGGTGCTGCCCGGACGGGAGCTGGCGGTGACGCTTGGCGACCAGACCATCTTCGAGGCGGTGCTGGCAGCGCTTGGCCTGCCGCGCGGCTGGCGCATGCGGCTGGCCCGCGCCTTCGGCTCGGCGCCAATGCTGGAAGCGGCGCTTGCCGACCTCGCCAATCCGCCGCGCAACAGCCAGATCGCCGGCGCGGTGGCAGCGCTTGTCCTCGACGGCGATCTGGAGGCTCTTTCGGCGCATATCGCCGGCGGCATGGAAGAGGCCGGCCTGTCGGCAACGGCCGGGCGTTCGCCGTCCGAAATTGCGCGGCGGCTGATCGAGAAAGCCGAACTGCGCAGCGTCCGGCTGTCGAACGAGGCATTTGCGGCTTTGAAGGGTTTCCTGGCGATCGACGTGCCGCTAGATAGCGCCGCCGGGGCGCTCGCAAGTTTTGCCGCCGATGCCGGGCTTTCGCTGGGAACTGCGCTGGAGAATTTTGCCGCCCGCGCCGCGGCCATCGAAAGCCTCGGTCTGCCGATGTCTGAAATCAGCTACGATGCCGCCTTCGGCCGCCCGCTCGATTATTACACTGGCCTCGTCTTCGAGGTCGCGGCGCAAGGCGGCGACCGGCCGCTGGCCGGTGGTGGCCGCTACGACCGGCTGCTGACGCTGCTCGGCGCCAAGACGCCGATCCCCGGCGTCGGTTTTTCTGTCTGGCTCGACCGCATCGAGGCGCTGCGGGAGACAGCGCCATGATCACGCTGGCGATCCCATCGAAGGGCCGGCTCAAGGAGCAGGCGCTGGAGGTGCTGGCCAAGGCCGGGCTTGCCGTCAGCCTGCCCGGCGACGAGCGCAAATACCGCGCCCGCATCGATGGCCTGGACAGCGTCGAGATAGCCTTCCTGTCGGCTTCCGAGATCGCAGGCGAAATCGGCCAGGGCTCGGTCGATCTCGGCATCACCGGCGAGGACCTGCTGCGCGAAAACCTCGCCGACTGCGAGGCACGCGCCGAAATCATCGCCCGCCTCGGTTTCGGCAATGCCGACGTCGTCGTCGCCGTGCCCGACATCTGGCTCGACGTCGACACCATGGCCGACCTCGACGACGTCGCCGCCGATTTTCGCCAGCGCCATGGCCGGCGGCTCAGGATCGCCACCAAATACTGGCGCCTGACCCAGCAATTCTTTTCGCAAAAGCACGGCATCCAGGTCTACCGCATCGTCGAAAGCCTCGGCGCCACCGAAGGCGCGCCGGCGGCCGGATTGGCCGACATCGTCGTCGACATCACCACGTCAGGCGCGACGCTGCGCGCCAACCATCTCAAGGTGCTCGCCGACGGCGTGATCCTGCGCTCGCAGGCCTGTCTCGTGGCGTCGCGGAAGATGCGCGCTCCGGCCGACGAGGCGATCTTGCGCGATATTGCGGCCAGGATGGCGTTGGTGAACTCGAGTTGACGATTGCGGAGCAGGCGCCGTCGGCCAAGCTGCCAATCTCCCTCCTTGCGGGGGAGATGGCCGGCAGGCCAGAGGGGGGTGCTGTCCCGCCGACCTGTCAGCCAATCGGAGCCTCATCCGTTCCCGGTTGGGGGTGCTGAAGTCGAACTTGGCGATCCTTCGCCCCCCCTCTGCCCTGCCGGGCATCTCACCCGCAAGGGGGGAGATCGGATATCGCCTCGGCCTTTGCCAACCACTAACGTTGGATCCAGCGGTCTAGCCGCGGCACCGACCCGAAGCGATTTTCCTGATGTACAGCAATTTTGTTCTTGCTTTGTGCCGGCAGCTATGCTACTAATCTCGCTATGGTGCCAATTGGCCCCGAACACCCGCCCGCCGTGGCGGGTTTTTTTGTTTTCGGCCCTGACAGGGCGAGTTCCAACCCCAGCCCTACCATCGACGGGATTTCCACCACCCCGCCGGGCTGATAGGCTCGTTCTGTCTGCGGAGGACACGGCGATGCCGATCAATCTCGACGAGTTGAAGAATGCAACCAACCTGCGCGGCAAGCGCGATGGCGGTTCGTTCATTGCGCCGGTTGACGGCACGGCGCATGTCTCCGGTGACCGCAGCGTGCCGTTGCTCAACCTGACCATCCCGGCGCTGTTTGCCGATACGGTCGGCAGATACGGCACGCTCGATGCCGCCGTCTTCGTCGAGCAGGACAAGCGCTTTACCTGGGAGGAACTGTCGGACACCGTCGATGCGCTCGCCGCCGGCTTCCTGGTGCTCGGCCTCGAGAAAGGCGACCGCGTCGGCATCTGGTCGCCGAACCGCTGGGAATGGCTGGTGACGCAATTCGCCACCGCCCGCATCGGCCTGATCCTGGTCAACATCAACCCGGCCTACCGGCTGGTCGAGCTGGAATATGCCTTGAACAAGGTCGGCTGCCGAGCGCTGGTCACCGCCGCCAAGTTCAGGAGTTCCGACTATCTCGGCATGATCGAGACGCTGGCGCCGGAGATCGCCAAGGCCACCCCCGGCAAGCTCGACGCCAACAGACTGCCGGCGCTAAAGACCGTCATCCGCATGGACGAGGAGAATTCGCCGGGCATGTTCAATTTCGCCGACGTGCTGGCAATGGCCGGGCGCGACGAGCATGACAAGCTGGACCGCATCTCCGACGGGCTGAAACCGGACGACGCCATCAACATCCAGTTCACCAGCGGCACCACCGGTGCGCCGAAGGGCGCGACGCTGACTCACAACAACATCGTCAACAACGGCAATTTCGTCACCGCGGCGATCCGGCTCACCGTCGACGACCTGCTGTGCATTCCGGTCCCGCTCTACCACTGCTTCGGCATGTCGATGGGAACGATGGGCTGCGTCACCAAAGGCGCGACCATGGTTTTCCCGAGCGAGGGTTTCGATGCCGGCGCCACGCTGAAGGCGGTGGCAACGGAACGCTGCACCGCGCTCTACGGCGTGCCGACCATGTTCGTCGGTCTGCTCGACCATCCGGAGTTCGCCTCCTTCGATCTCACCAGCCTGCGCACCGGCATCATGGCCGGCTCGCCATGCCCGATCGAGGTGATGAAGAAGGTGGTGTCGCTGATGCACATGGCCGAGGTGACCATCGCCTACGGCATGACCGAGACCAGCCCAGTGTCGTTCCAGAGCAGCGTCGACGACCCCCTGGAAAAGCGTGTCTCGACCGTCGGCCGGGTCCATCCGCATGTCGAGGTCAAGGCCATCGACGCCGAAGGCGCCACCGTCGCGGTCGGCGCGCCGGGCGAGCTCTGCACGCGCGGCTATTCCGTGATGAAGGGCTATTGGGACGACGAGCAGAAGACCCGCGAGGCGGTCGACGCCGACGGCTGGATGCACACGGGCGACCTCGCCACAATCGATGCCGAGGGCTATTGCAACATCGTCGGCCGGGTCAAGGACATGGTCATCCGCGGCGGCGAGAACGTCTATCCGCGCGAGGTCGAGGAATTCCTCTATCGCCACCCCAAGATCAAGGAGGTGCAGGTATTCGGCATTCCCGACCCGAAATATGGCGAGGAGCTGTGCGCCTGGATCGTGTTGAAGCCCGGCCAGATCACCACGGAGCAGGAGGTCAAGGCCTTCTGCGCCGGCCAGATCGCCCACTTCAAGATCCCGCGCTACATCCGCTTCCGCACCGAATTGCCGATGACGGTGACCGGCAAGCCGCAGAAATACCTGATGCGCCAGGCGATGATCGATGAACTGGGATTGGTGACGCAGAAGACGGCTTGAGGAGCCTTCCGTTCGTATCTACGCGTGACAGAGGCGTTGTTTGAGCAACATGTTTGAGGGGAGTGTTCCATGCGGTTTGGGTTAGGTGTGCTTTTCCTGGCAACTCAGCTGGCAGCCACCGCGGCGCTGGCGCAGACGGCGGCCGAGCGTGAGGCCTGCCAGGCAGATTACCAGAAGTTGTGCAAGGGCGTGTTGCCGGGCGGTGGCCGCGCCGTCAAATGCCTGGCCGGTCACATGAGCGAGCTGACGCCCGAATGCAAGAAGGTCGTCAAAGCCAACAAGCCCGGCTAGCGCGTGAGCTTCCCTGCGGGTGACATGATGTTTCGGACTAGGGGACAGCGGAGGTGTGCGGAGGCAGGGGCAGCGCAATCGCGTATCCAAATGCGATTGCCCTCCCCCTTGAAGGGCTAGGGGTGGGGTACGCTGCGATGGGGCTCGTCATCACCTGTCATATGCGATTCCTCTGGGCCGGAATGGTCGCAGTGCGCAACAGCGGTTGCAAATCGCCCTTCCACCGGATTCGCGGGAAGGCAAAAAGGTGACAATGAGTGGTTTCGCAAGATCGGCGGTTTCCTACGGCATGCCGCTGGCCGCGCTGGCGATGGCTGTCGCGGTCAGGGCCAGCGGGGTGTCGGTGGACGAAGGGTCGCTAGGCACCAGGATATTTATCGGCGCGCTGTCGAGCGCGATCATGTTCACCACCATTTTCGTGGTGCTCGACCACGCCGAGGCGGTGGCTAGGCGGGTAGGCGAGCCGTACGGCACCTTGGTGCTGACCATCGCCGTGACGGCAATCGAAGTCTCGATCATCGTTTCGATCATGCTGCATGGAGCCAACAACCCGACGCTCGCACGCGAGTCCGTCTTCTCGACGGTGATGATCACCTCGACCGGCGTCGTCGGCATGTGTCTGACGTTTGGCGGCTGGCGTCATCGCAAGCAGGCAATCGTCCGCCAAGGCACCAGCGCCTATCTGGCGGTTCTGGTCGCGCTCAGCGTTACGACGCTCATTCTGCCGACCTACACGCGAACCACCGATCCCGGCACGTTCTCGGCCGCCCAACTCGGCTTCGTCAGCGTGCTTTCAGTGCTGCTCTATGCGGGTTTTCTGTTCGCGCAGACTGTCCGCCACCGCGACGATTTCATCGACGCACAAGCACATGGCGCCGCAGTGCCAGCCGACGCCCACGAAAGCATTGCCGCTAGTGCTCTGCTCCTGCTGATCGGGCTGATCGGCATCGTCATGCTGGCCGAGCAGGTCGCCGCCAGCGTCGAAGATGCGCTCGTCGCCTATCAGGTGCCCCAGGCCGACGCCATTGTCGGCGCAATGATCGCTGGGCTGGTCTTGATGCCGGAAGCCATCTCGGCGGTTCGCGCCGCACTCAACAACGAGCTGCAGCGCGGCCTGAACGTCGCCATGGGTTCGGCCTGCGCCACGATCGGCCTGACAATACCAGGCATCGCCGCCGCCAGCCTGCTGACCGGAAGAGGGCTGACGCTGGGGCTGCCGTCGACCGACGTGGTGCTTTTGGTCTTGGCGCTTTTCATCTGCAATGTGAGTTTCAGCACGGAGAGAACGACGTTCCTGACCGGGCTGGTGCACCTTGTGGTGTTTTGCACGTATGTGTTTTTGATATTTGTGCCGTGAGGGGGTGGGGGAGGTGGGCGGTCAGAGGCGGATAGGTTAGGAAAACTGCTTGAACGTCTCAATATGGGCCGGTGGCGGTCTGTCCGCTCTTGGTCACCGCTTCTCGAAAGCAGACATCGGTGTGCGGTACGTCGACGGCTCATTTTGTGGCGGCAAGCCGTGCAAGACGAGCGTCGGTTGACCATCGGGATCACCACCCTGCAGCGCGTGAAAGGTGCAGTGTGGCAGGTCGAAGGTGACGTGTTCGAACTCCATGTGTGTCAGGCTTCTCCAAGAGCGGTCGGACGAGCGATCCTGATGCTGGCCTCGGTGTCTCTGGTTTTGGACATGTGCGTCTCCTCAGGTGCCGGGTGTACTGCGTCAGCCGGCAGTCGGTTTCCGTGACACCGGCCCGCAACCTTCAGAATATGATAGCTCGCGGCAAGGAAGCCGGTGCTGGTTTATCAGAAGGCCCCGCAGGCGGCAGCGGCGGAATAGTCAGAGCCAGCGGCGAACCTCGGCCTTGTAGCGGCGGTAGTCGTCGCCGAACTTCGCTTCGAGATAGCGCTCCTCGCGGGCGATCACCTGCGTCTGGATCGCGATCAGCACCAACGGGAGCAAGGCGAAGGCGATCGGCCCGTCGAAGCCGATCGCAAGGCCGGAATAGATAAGCGCCATGCCGAGATACATGGGATTGCGGGTCCACCGATAAGGACCGGTCGTTGCGATGAGGGTCGTTGGCTGCGACGGCGGAACGTTGGTGCCCAGCCGCCGGAACAGCCCCGCCGCCGCAAGCATCATCGCCGCGCCGGCAACGAACAGCAGCGCGCCCGTCGCGACCAGCAACCGCCAGTCGATGCCGAAAGAGCGCAGGGTGACGAACCGCTCCGCCGCCAGCCCCAACAGCAGCGCTCCTAGATAGACGAAGGGCGGAGGGAAGCGCACACCCGCGCTGTCCGGTTCGACGGCCATGCTCATCTCCAATCTGTGCTCTCAAACAAGCATCGACTGCTGGGCTGAGATACCCGCCGTCGCGCCCTGCGATATTGCTGTGGTGACCGAAGCCATGGCTGGGTTTGCAAGATCGCCGGCGGCGTACATGCCGGGTATGCTGGTTTCGCGGCGCTCGTCGGCCTTCAGGGCGATGCCGAGGGGCGTATTGACCGTGGCGAGTCCCAGTGATTCATGCAGGCTTGCGGACGGCTTGTTGCGCGGATGCGCGAACAAGATATCGACTGCGACATCGGGGGCGGTATCGAGCTTGACGGTGGCATTGTGGCCCCTGTGGCGGGCGATTTCGGTGATCCGGCCATCAACGACAGGTATGTTGCGGCGCGCCAGATCGGCCTGGATATCGGGTGCAATGTCGTGACCATCGGCGAAGACCGTCAACGTGTCGGTCCAGTCGTGGTACAGCCTGACATAATTGTGCGACGGCGGGCCGGACCAGACGAGGCCCCAATGCTGGCCGGCGACTTCAAAGCCATCGCAATAGGGGCAGGGTACGATGGACGTGCCCCAGCCTTCGGCAAAGCCCGGAACATCAGGCATCTGGTCGGCAACGCCATAGCTCAGGATCAGTCGCAGCGCCCCAAGGCTTTCGCCAGCGCCAGTGAGGACAGAGAAATCGTCGATGGCGCCGGAGACCCTGTCGGCCCGGGCATTGACCAGCCTGATCGTGGGATAGCGCGCCAGCTGCTGCCGCGCTTCGGCCAGGATGTCCAGCGGTGGCTTGTGATCGTGGCCGAGCAGACCATGCGAGTGGCCGGCGAAGCGGTTGCGCGGCAGGCCGGTATCGAGAACGGTGACCTTGCGGCGGGCACGGCCGAGCTGCAGGGCGGCGGCGAGACCGGCAAAGCTGCCGCCGATGATGATGACGTCATCCATGGTGATGGGCTCCGTATGTGGATGAGGGGTTGGCTTGGGCCTGGCTTGCACATTTTTGACACTGCGTGGTATCGTAATTCAAGAATTATGATACTGTCAAGGACTGGAATTGTCGTGACCGAAAACAGCCAGGGCCGGCGCGGCCGGCCCGCCAATGAGGCGCTTGGCCAAACGATAGTCGACGCCGCGTGCGAACTCTTTGAGGAATTGGGTTTTCATGCGACGACATTGGACAAGGTCGCCCAGCGAGCGAAGATATCCAAGCTCAGCATCTATCGGCACTTCGAGAACAAGGAGGCGCTGTTCAGCGCGGCCATCGCGGCCCGCTGCCATCAGTTTGCACCACAGGCCCTTTTTGAAGGCGTCGACGGTTCGGCCGAAGATCAGCTCATGGCGGTGGGATCATCCCTGCTTCGCACGCTGTTGAACCCGGACGTCCGCAGTGTCGAAGCCATGATCATGGCCGACAAGACGAATCAAAAGTCGTTAAGCAAGCTCCATTACGAAGCCGGCCCCGCCCATGTCATCGCCCAAATCGAGGCCCTGTTGCGTCAGTTGCACGCGAAGGCGGTTCTGAACGTGACCGACCCTCTCCGGTCCGCCCGCTTGTTTGCCGCGCTTATCAAAGGATCCGATCTCCTGATTATCGCACGCTTCGATGAGGCGAGAGCAGAGGACGACAACGAAATCGAATCCTATTGCCGGTCGGCCGTCGCCATGTTCATCGCCGCGCACGGTGGCAACGACCACCCGGGCGGATAGCCTAGGAGTACTTGCATGATATTTGGGATGCTCGCATTGACATCAACGCGACTATTATCGTTGGGCAGCGGGCTGACCGGCGGAGTAACCGCTACCACCCCATTCGAGGCCTTAGTGCCGGCTTAGCAGACCGTCAGCTTTCGGGAAGCTGCAATGGTGGTCTGAACGGCAAAAATGCGGCGCAAAGCAGCCATTCAGGATTTGCCGGACCTTGTTGCGGAGCCGCCATGGTGCAGATCGCGGAACTCTAACCCTAGCGGAACCAACCGCCACGCAGCCGATTAACCGGCATGGAGCTCCAAACCACCCAAGGGCCACCCCATGAGCATTCTGCAAACCACGAAGAAGGCCGTCGAGCAGGTCACCGGCATCGCCAGGCCAGACAGGCGAGAGGTCGCCGACCTCCTGAGGCCGCGCAAAGCGAATGCATTTCGGTTCAGGGATGACGGGCTGGTGCCCAACCATCCGTTCTGGCCGCTGGTCGTCTATCGCGGCGCCGTGACGCTGCCCGAAGACTTCGATCCGGCGGCTGTCATGGAGGCGCTTTTTGAAGCCAATGGCTGGGGCGATAGCTGGCGCAACGGCATCTACAACTACGTTCACTACCATTCGCGCATACATGAGGTGCTGGGCGTCGCGCGCGGCACGGCCAAGGTTCGCTTTGGCGGCAAGATGGGACGAACGCTGTCGCTGAAGGCCGGCGACGTCGCGGTGCTTCCGGCCGGCACCGGGCACCAGCGTCTTTCCGCATCCGACGATTTTCTAGTCGTCGGCGCCTATCCTCAATCCGGCACCTATGACCTGTGCACGACTGCCGCCTACCATGCCAAGGCGGTCGTAACGATCCCCAAGGTTGGCCGGCCGCGCAAGGACCCTGTCTATGGAAGCAAAGGCCCGTTGCTCGCAGCCTGGGACAGGGACTGAAGCCTTCTTTTCGAAGGGGCTTGCGGGTTGGCTTCGTGGCTCAAACCGAACCTTTGACCAACACCTACGGCGCCACCGACGAAGAAGGGCGCCTTGTAGATGGCGAAGCGGATCGTGCCGCTGTCGGCGTGCGGCAGCTCTGGCAATCAGGCTTGGTGCTATGTTATCGCAGTGACCCTGCCCGACGCATCGAGGCGACAACTGACTTGCGCCTGTCGGACTTCGATGCCACCCTTTCTTGCGTAGTCTATTCGCACCTCGATCGGCGCCGTGCGTGCACCCCGAAGTTGACGCAATGCGCCTGCGCTTACCGCGTGGACACGGACGGCGCCAAGCGGCGTCGCAGCGGCCATGATCGCCGCGCGGCAGGCTTGCACGACCGCAACCGGCGTACCGGGTCTCGCTGTCAGTGGTCCCAGAGATCCAAAGGGATACCCCTTGGTGGAGTCACTCCCACCGGCTTTGGAAGGCCTGAGGACGGGTGGCAGGACGATGGATTGCCTGGCGGTCTTGGCAGGGGAAGGGGCCGTCACTGCAGTCGAACTGTCGGGTGCCGTAGCCGCTTCGTTTTCGGCGGACGGATCGTCGCCCACACTGGCACTTGTGCTTGTGTCACCAACGTTGCCGCTGGCACTAACGCCTGCGTCGACTGATCCGTCATCTGCACCGACCGAAGCTCCAACATTTGCTCCGCCTACGCCGTCGACGCTCGTGCCCGCTCCCACAGATACGCCTTGCGAACCGGCGCTCACTCCAGCACTGACCCCGACACCGCCGGCCCTACCGCCCACACCTGCTTCAAGAGCCGAGGCAGGCCCAATTGTGATCCCGATCGTCAACGCGGCTGCGACATACTTGTTCATTGTCATCTCCCCTGCGGCTTTCGCTCCCTAGTCTTCACTGGCGCGGCTCGAGCTTTTTGATGGCCGTGTTGGAAGCAATGCTGCGGGAAGAGGTATGGTTGCCAGCAGAGCAGTTTGCGGCGACTTTTGGACCTTCACTTTCTGTTTTTTCGGCAAGTCCGGTTCACGGGCTGGTTGGGCGCCCGAATGCGATAACCTACTTGCAAGTGCACTCGCGGGGGTACGTGCTTTCGGCGCGCGCTCCACAGCCGCAGTGCGACGCTTACCCTTGACAATATCAATTGCCTCACGCGCGGCACTGAGGCTGCGGGCTAGACCGATAGCCCGTTCACGCTCTTGGTCCAGCGCGGCACTCAAATCTGCCGAGCTCTGCTTTAAAGCATCGCGTTCCCGGCGAACAATATCGAGGTCACGTACAGCTGAATCTGCTCGTTCGCGTCCCCGTTCGAGTGTTTCTCGAGCCTGCTTTAGCGCGGCCTCGGCCACCTGTCGGTCCCTTATGGCGTTGGCCTGCTCGACGGCTGCCAGATTTGCGCCTTTCTTAAGAGCATCGATAGTTTGGCGAGCCGTGGTAAGTTCTTGTTCCAAGAGCTCAACCTTGTGCCGCTCGTCATCAAGCGTTCGCTTCGCAGCAAGCTGGGAGGCTTCCATAGAGGGGTGCGCTCCAAGCGCGGCAGCCTTCTCGCTGTTCCAGAGACTGGCTTCGGCCCTGTAGCTTTCGATAACGCGCTGCGCGGCCTCCAGATCGAGCGCGAGCGCTTCGTCTGTTCGCTGCTGCTCATTTAGGGCTTGTGCTTGCTGAGCCACCGTGTCTGCCAGCACGTGTGCCTGGGCGCTTAGCTCACGTGCGCCGCGCTGCATAACCTCTAGCTCCACTCGTGCCGCGGCCAATTCGCGGCGTAAAGCCTCCTCATGCTCGCCGAGCGGCGTTTGCGCGCCCTCCTTGAGTGCCCGTGTTTTGAGTGCCTGTGTTCCGCTGACCACCAGCTCTCTAGATATAGGGGATCCGAGCGCGCTCGGTTGTGGCTTGCCGGGTTCTTTGCCGACCTCGGTGTGTTCGGAAACCACGACCGACGAGCTGTCGTTAGCTGTGGCAACCGCTGACGCTTCGGGCGCCAACTGACCATTTGCCGGAGATGCCAACAGCAGAACGAGGCATAACGGAATGAGGGATGGTATGGCGTTGCACCCCATGCCGCGTATCTCGTGAAGTAAAATCAAGGGCCGTCGTTTAATAAGGGTGAAGTCACAGCGGAGACATTTTGACCTGGTACTCTGCGCATGATTCATCACTGAACCTCACCGATCGCGGCCCTCACCGCTATTGTATTCTCCACTTACTGCACGCCGCGGATGCCGCACCAAAAAGATCAATGCTAGTCAAGCACCCTCGGCAACGCCAAAGCACGGAATTGCGCGCAAAGGCTGTTTCCTATTTCCTTAGTTGTCATCATTCGAACAAACGGAACTTTGGGCTTTCGGGATGACAATCCTCCCTACCCAACGGCTGTGATGCGGCGCAATGCAGCCATTCAGGTGCGAAGGTCGACTTCGGGTCAACACCAGACTAAAAAGGTTGAAGTCGTTCCTTTGGAAGGGGCTTGCGGTCCGCTTCGGCCTAAACCAGACCATTGACCGACACCCCCCGCCGCTCAAGCCGCCAGCACCGCCGCATCCAGCCCGCGGATGATCTTGGCCAGTTCGACGCATTCGTCGTGGCGGACCTTGTTGCGCCGCCAGGCGAGGCAGATCGTGCGTTGCGGCATCGGTTCCTGGAACGGCACGATCTTCAGATCGGGGATAGTGCTGGCCGGTCCTGCCGCCATTTCCGGGATGAGCGTGACGCCGAGCCCGTGCGCCACCATTTGCAGCAGCGTCGTCAGGCTGGTCGCGCCGTAGCTTGCCATTGCCACCGGCCGCACGCTGCCGCAGACGGCGAGCGCCTGTTCGCGCAGGCAGTGGCCTTCCTCCAGCAGCATCAGCCGCTCCAGCGCCGGGCTTTCCGGCGGCACCGGCGGTGAGGCGAAGGCGGGATCGCCGGCCGGCACGGCCAGGAAGAACCGGTCGGAGAACAGCGCCTCGGTGACCAGGCCTGGGTAATCGAGAGGCAGCGCCGCGACGAAGGCGTCGAGCTTTCCCGAAGCCGTGTCCTCGACCAGAGAGGCGGTCACCGCCTCGCGCAATTCGAGCTGCAATGCCGGGAAATGCCGTTTCAGTTCCGGCAGCACATGCGGCAAGAGATAGGGCGCCACCGTCGGGATGATGCCGAGCCGGAAGCGGCCTTCCATCGCCGGGCGGCCGCGCCGGGCCGTCGCCTCGACGTCGCTGATATCGGCAAGAATGCGCTCGATGCGCGGCAGCAGGGCCTGCGCCTCGTCGGTCATCCGCACCGATTTGCCGCCGCGCTCGAACAACCGGCAATTGAGCCGCAGCTCCATCTCGGCGATCTGCGAAGAAAGCGCCGGCTGGCTGACGCCGGCGAGTTTGGCCGCGCGGCCGAAATGCAGCGTCTGCGCCAGCGCTTCGAAATAATGCATCTGCCGGACGGTCAAGCCAATCATAAGGAAAACCTATCAGAATAAACAGCAAAGGCAATTTGTCTTTATCGGCTGGGCAGGCTAGTCTGGAACCATTCCAGAATGGCGCGGCTGCTGGCCCTGCCCGGAAAATCAACAAAATCCCGGAAAATCGACAAAATCGGAGGCAAAGATGGACGCGAAAACCGACGACAACAGCGCCGGCAAATGCCCGGTCCCACATGGATCGGCCAGGAGGAGCAATCGTGACTGGTGGCCGAACCAGCTTGACCTTGCCGTCCTCCACCAGCAGTCCAGCCTCTCGGACCCGATGGACGAGGACTTCGACTACGCCAAGGAATTCAAGAGCCTCGATCTCGATGCGGTGATCAGGGATCTGCACCAGGTGATGACCGATTCGCAGGATTGGTGGCCGGCCGATTTCGGCCATTACGGCCCGCTCTTCATCCGCATGGCCTGGCACAGTGCCGGCACCTATCGCATCGGCGATGGCCGTGGCGGCGCCGGCGCCGGCCAGCAGCGTTTCGCGCCGCTCAACAGCTGGCCGGACAACGCCAATCTCGACAAGGCGCGCCGGCTGCTGTGGCCGGTCAAGCAGAAATACGGCCGCAAGATCTCCTGGGCCGACCTGTTGATCCTCACCGGCAACGTCGCGCTGGAATCGATGGGCTTCAAGACCTTCGGCTTCGCCGGCGGCCGCGCCGATGTCTGGGAGCCCGAGCAGGACGTCGACTGGGGGTCGGAAACCAAGTGGCTCGACGACGAGCGCTATTCCGGCGACCGCGAACTTCAGGGCCATCTCGGCGCCGTGCAGATGGGGCTGATCTACGTCAACCCGGAAGGGCCGAACGGCACGCCCGATCCATTGGCCTCGGCACGCGACATCCGCGAAACCTTCGCCCGCATGGCCATGAACGATGAGGAAACCGTGGCGCTGATCGCCGGCGGCCACACTTTCGGCAAGACCCACGGCGCCGGCGATGCGTCGCTGGTCGGGGCGGAGCCGGAAGGCGCTGGCATCGAAGCGCAGGGCCTCGGGTGGTCGAGCAAGCATGCCACCGGCATTGCCGGCGATGCCATCACCTCGGGCCTCGAGGTGACGTGGACCACGACGCCGACCAAATGGAGCAACAACTTCTTCGACAATCTGTTCAACTACGAATGGGAACTGACCAAGAGCCCGGCCGGCGCCCATCAGTGGACACCGAAGGGCGGCGCCGGTGCAGGCACCGTGCCGGATGCGCACAATGCCTCGAAGCGCCGCGCCCCGGCGATGCTGACCACCGACCTCGCGCTACGCGTCGACCCGGCCTACGAGAAGATCTCGCGGCGGTTCCACCAGAATCCGGATCAGTTCGCCGATGCCTTCGCGCGCGCCTGGTTCAAGCTGACCCATCGCGACATGGGTCCCGTCGTCCGCTATCTCGGCCCGCTCGTGCCGAAGGAAGAGCTGATCTGGCAGGATCCGATACCGGCAGTCGACCACGAACTGGTCGGCGAACAGGATATCGCCTCGCTGAAGGCGAAGATCCTGGCCTCCGGCCTGTCCGTGTCCGAGCTGGTCTCGACCGCCTGGGCCTCGGCCTCGACTTTCCGCGGCTCCGACAAGCGCGGCGGCGCCAACGGCGCCCGCATCCGCCTGGCGCCGCAGAAGGACTGGGAGGTCAACCAGCCGGCGCAGCTGGCCAACGTGCTCGAAAAGCTCGAAGGCATCCAGAGCGAGTTTAACGCCGGGCAGTCCGGCGACAAGAAAGTCTCGCTTGCCGACCTCATCGTTCTCGGCGGCGTCGCCGCGGTCGAGAAGGCGGCGAAAGACGGCGGCCATGACGTCAAGGTGCCGTTCACGCCAGGCCGCATGGACGCCTCGCAGGAACAGACCGATGTCCAGTCCTTCGCCGCGCTCGAGCCGAAAGTCGATGGCTTCCGCAACTACGTCAGGGGCAAGCCGCCGATGTCGGTCGAAGCGATGCTGGTCGACCGGGCGCAGCTGCTGACCTTGACGGCGCCGGAGATGACTGTGCTCGTCGGCGGCTTGCGAGTGCTCGGCGCCAACACCGGCAAGTCGAAGCACGGGGTGTTCACCGACAGGCCGGGCACGTTGACCAACGATTTCTTCGTCAACCTGCTCTCCATGAACACGGTCTGGGATCCGGCCGCCGGCTCCGATGAAGTCTACGAAGCGCGCGACCGCAAGACCAGGGCGGTCAAGTGGACCGGCACCCGCGCCGATCTGATCTTCGGCTCGCACGCGCAGTTGCGGGCGCTTGCCGAGGTCTACGGCTCGGCCGACGCCGGGCAGAAGTTCGTCAGGGATTTCGCCGCGGCCTGGACCAAGGTGATGAACGCCGACCGTTTTGACCTCGCGGCCTGATCCAGCACACGAAGTTCTCGACGCAACAAAAAAGGCGCGGGCCTCGACCCGCGCCTTTTCGTTGGGCCTCCGAAAAGTCAGTCCTTCTCGAAAATGCCGGCCTTGGCAACCACGCCGGCAATGGCGCCGCCGATCAGCGGCGCGACGATGAACAGCCACAGCTGGCCGATCGCCGCAGTTCCCGAAAACAGCGCCGGTCCGATCGAACGGGCCGGGTTGAGCGATGTGCCGGTCACCGGGATGATGGCGAAATGCAGGCCGGCCAGCGTCAGGCCGATTACGAGGCCGGCGAAGGCCGTGGTGTGCTTGGCGTTGGTGACGCCGAGGATCACCGTGACGAAGGTGAAGGTTCCGATCAGCTCCCACAGGAAGGCCGAGCTGACGCCCCATTTCGTCACGTCCCAGCCATTGGCGCCGAAGCCGCCGGTGTGGCCGCCGACCTGTCCGGAGACGATGATCCACAGTGCCAGCGATGCGATGATGGCGCCGATGATCTGCGCGATCCAGTAGGGAATGACGTCCCTGGCCGGCATCCGCCCGGCAAGGAACACGCCGAGCGTCACCGCCGGATTGAGATGCGCGCCCGAGATCGGGCCGATCGCATAGGCCGCCGCGATCAGGCCGATGCCGAATGCCAGACCGATACCTTCCTGGCCAAGCGGCAGCGCGCCGCCGAAGCCGCCCGTCACCACCGAAGCCGTGCCGATGAACACCAATAGAAACGTGCCTAGAACTTCCGCCAGATAAGTTTTCATTGCCCTCTCCTCGTATCGACCCGCGGCTCCGCTTTTTTCTGCGACGCGAATCACCGCGCAAAAGAGTATTCGCAACCGCAAAAGTTGCAAAGCAGCGCAGTTGCACCTGCCGGCGTGCTTGTGCTCGCCAGACAAGAACATTAGAGGCTTATAATATATTGATCGAATTATTTGGTTCCGCATGCCGACGCCCGCTTGGTGGCGGCGGCTCGCGATGCACCAACCCACATTCGTCACCCGCCTTGCATGGATTGTCTCGCCGTCGGGGAAACAGACTGTTTCAATCAGGACACGAAAAGCTCTAAGAGCAGGGCCGGATTTTATTTTGCTGAGTAATGGAAGACGACAATGAGACTGGGCGGGCGGCTGGCGGCAGCCATCGAAGTGCTTGACGACATCGGCCGGCGCCACCGGCCGGTGGCCGATGCGCTGAAGGACTGGGGCCTGTCGCACCGCTTCGCCGGTGGCGGCGACCGCGCCGCGATCGGCAACATCGTCTACGACGCGCTGCGCCGCAAACGCTCCGCCGGCTGGCTGCTCGGCGAGGAGAAGCCGCGCGCCATCGGCTTCGGCGCGCTGCTGCTCGAATGGGGCCAGACGGCGCAGTCGCTGAACGAGGCGCTCGAGGGCGACAAGTTCGCGCCGCCGCTGCTGAGCGCCGACGAATTGAAAACCCTCGCCGCTCGCCGGCTCACCGACGCGCCGCCGGCTGTCAGGGCAGACATCCCCGACTGGTGCATGCCGCTGTTCGAGCGGGCGTTCGGCACGGCCTGGGTGGAAGAGGGTGCCGCGCTTGGCACTCGCCCGCCGCTCGACCTCAGGGTCAACACGCTCAAGGCCGATCGTGGCAAGGTGCTGGCGGAATTGGCGGAGACCGGCGCCAAGCCTGCGCGGATCGCGCCGCACGGCATCCGCATCCCGCCGATCGACGGCGACGGCAGGCACCCGAACGTGCAGGCCGAACCGGCCTTCCAGAAAGGCTGGTTCGAGGTTCAGGACGAAGGTTCGCAGATTGCGGCCGAACTGGCCGGCGCCGAGCCTGGCATGCAGGTGCTCGACTTTTGTGCCGGCGCCGGCGGCAAGACGCTGGCGCTGTCTGCGGCGATGGACAATCGCGGCCAGATCTTCGCCCACGATGCCGAGAAGGCAAGGCTGGCGCCGATATTCGACCGCATCCGCCGCTCGGAAAACCGCAATGTGCAGATCGTCACCAAGCCGGCCGAGCTTGCGCCGCTCGGCAAGCACATGGATATCGTCCTGATCGATGCGCCCTGCACCGGCAGCGGCACGTGGCGGCGCCGGCCGGATGCCAAATGGCGGCTGACGCAAAGGCAGCTCGACGCCCGCAAGGGCGAGCAGGAGACGATACTCGATGCCGCCAAGGACTTCGTCAAACCCGGCGGCCTGCTGGTCTACATCACCTGTTCGGTGTTCGACGAGGAGAATGGCGACCAGGTTTCGGCCTTCCGGGACCGCCATCCCGGCTTTGTCCCGGTCGATCACCGCCAGCTTTGGGACAGCCGTTTTGCGGGCCACGAAGCGGCAGTGCGTATTGGCGCCGCGGGCGGCATTTCGCTGTCGCCGTTGCTGAGCGGCACCGACGGCTTTTATTTCTGCGCGCTGCGGCGGGCTGGCTGAACGGTTGCCGGATGTCGCCGATCTCGCTTCTTATCAGCAGGTTTAGCCAATTGCTGCAGTGCAGCATTTGCGATTGCCTGCCGCCCACCCCTCTGCGATAAATGCCTCTGCAATAAGATTTGTCGAGAAACGAAGGGCGACGGCCATGGCAGCAAAGATCGTTCCTGCTCCCGATTATGAGGACCGCGTCAGGACGTCCTTCGCGCGCCAGAACGCGATGATGACGATTGGCGCCGAGCTGACGCTGGTGACGCCCGGTATCATCGAGATCGAAATGCCCTATTCGTCGGCACTGACCCAGCAGCACGGCTTTCTTCATGCCGGCGTCATTTCGACGGCTCTCGATTCGGCCTGTGGCTATGCGGCATTCTCGCTGATGCCGGAAAATTCCGGCGTGCTGACCATCGAGTTCAAGGTCAATCTGCTGGCGCCCGGCCGGGGCGAGCGCTTCCTGTTCCGCGGCTCGGTGACCAAGCCCGGTCGCACCATTATCGTCGCCGATGGCCAGGCCTATGCGTTCGCCACCGACGGCGAGGCCAAGCTGATCGCCACAATGACCGGAACGATGATGACGGTGCTCGGCCGCGACGGTATCGAGGGCTGAGGAACGGGCAGGGGAGGATGGACGATCATGGCCGGCAAGACACCTGGTGAGCTCACCCTGATCTCCGGCAAGTCCGTTCTCTTCGTCATGGCGGCCGAGGCCGAATACGGCCCACACTTGCAGCGGCTGTTCACGCCGCTGCTGACCGGCGTCGGACCGGTCGAGGCCGGCGTCGGGCTCAGCGCCGAACTGTCCCGGCTGCACGCCGGGAAGGCGCTGCCGGATCTCGTCGTGTCGCTCGGGTCGGCGGGCAGCCGGACGCTGGAGCAAACGGAAATCTACCAGGCCGTTTCGGTTGGCTACCGCGACATGGACGCCTCGCCCTTGGGATTCGAGAAGGGCGCCACGCCGTTTCTCGACCTGCCGGTGAGCGTGCCCCTGCCGTTCAGGATACCAGGCATCAGGCCGGCGACGCTGTCCACCGGCGCGGCAATCGTCTCCGGCGCCACCTACGAGGCGATCGCGGCCGATATGGTCGACATGGAGACCTTCGCCTGCCTGCGCGCCTGTCAGCTGTTCGACGTGCCGCTTATCGGCCTGCGCGGCATTTCCGACGGGGCGGCCGATCTAAGACACGTCGGCGACTGGACGGAATACCTGCATGTCATCGACGAGAAGCTGGCCGCGGCGGTGCAACTGCTGGAACAGGCGATCGCGTCTGACACGCTGCAGTTTTGACCTGTCCCATGAAGATGCGGATTCGGAGTGAGAGAGACGCCCCGCAACCCATTGCGCCGACTCGTTTCTTTCTTTAAACGCTCGCCATGAAAACAGCCAATCATCCCGACACCGTCCTGATTGTCGATTTCGGCAGCCAGTTCACTCAGCTGATTGCCCGCCGCATTCGCGAGGCCGGCGTCTTTTCCGAGATCGTGCCCTTCCAGTCGGCTGAGGCGGCGTTCAAGCGCATCAATCCAAAGGCGGTGATCCTGTCCGGCGGTCCGGCCTCGACCAGCGACATCGGCAGTCCGCGCGCGCCACAGATCGTCTTCGACGCCGGCGTGCCGGTGCTCGGCATCTGCTATGGCCAGATGGCGATGTGCGTGCAGATGGGCGGCGTCGCCGAAAGCTCCGACCATCGCGAGTTCGGCCGCGCCTTCGTCGAGATCGCCAAGGACAGCCCGTTGTTCGAGGGCCTGTGGGCGCCCGGCCAGCGCCACCAGGTGTGGATGAGCCATGGCGACCGTGTCATCTCCCTGCCGAAGGGATTCGAGGTGCTCGGAAAATCGGAGGGCTCGCCCTTCGCCATCTTCGGCAATGTTGAGCGCAAGATGTACGGCCTCATGTTCCACCCCGAAGTGGTGCACACGCCGGACGGCGCCAGGCTGCTCCAAAACTTCGTCCACAACATCGCCGGCATCGAAGGCGACTGGACGATGCGGGCCTACCGTGAGCACGCGGTCGAGACGATCCGCAAGCAGGTCGGCAAGGGCAAGGTGATCTGCGCGCTTTCGGGCGGCGTCGATTCCTCGGTCGCGGCCCTGCTGATCCACGAGGCGGTCGGCGATCAGCTGACCTGCATCCTCGTCGACCACGGGCTGATGCGCAAGGACGAGGCGGCCGGCGTGGTGGAGATGTTTCGCCAGCACTACAATCTGCCGCTGATCCTGGTCGATGCTTCGGACCGTTTTATCGGCGCGCTCGAGGGCGAGTCGGATCCGGAGAAGAAGCGCAAGACCATCGGCCGGCTGTTCATTGAAGTGTTCGAGGAGGAGGCCGAGAAGCTCGGCGGCGCCGATTTCCTGGCGCAAGGCACGCTCTATCCCGACGTCATCGAAAGCGTCTCTTTCACCGGCGGACCGTCGGTGACGATCAAGTCGCACCACAATGTCGGAGGCCTACCCGCGCGCATGAACATGCAGCTGGTCGAGCCGCTGCGCGAATTGTTCAAGGACGAGGTGAGGGCGCTCGGCAAGGAGCTCGGCCTGCCCGACAGCTTCATCGGCCGGCATCCGTTCCCCGGCCCCGGTCTCGCCATCCGCTGCCCGGGCGGCATCACCCGCGAAAAGCTGGAGATCCTGCGTGAGGCCGATGCCATCTATCTGGATGAGATCCGCAAGGCCGGCCTCTACGACGCCATCTGGCAGGCCTTCGCCGTGCTGCTGCCGGTGCAGACCGTCGGCGTGATGGGTGACGGCCGCACCTACGAATTCGTCTGCGCGCTGCGCGCCGTCACCTCGGTAGATGGCATGACTGCGGATTTCTACCACTACGACATGGCATTCCTGGGCGCCGCCGCCACCCGCATCATCAACGAGGTGCGCGGCATTAACCGCGTCGTCTACGACGTGACGAGCAAACCGCCAGGCACGATCGAGTGGGAGTGAGGAGGGAGTGCGGTGGAGTAGTATCGGATAGCAGAGGACACTCGAGCGAATCCTAGGCCATCGATAGCAGCCGATAGGTTCTAGGCGACCGGCAGATCTGCCGCTGTGTCGGGCGTCTCCCCGCTCTTCGAACGGCGCCCATACCCCGTCGGGCCCACCCCAACCTTCGCGACTTTGTGGCCTTCAAATATTCGGTCGCGCGCTGCTCGAAGAAGTTAGCGCGCGACCAGTTCTCGGCGTCGACCACACGGTCGTAGATCGATTACTGCTCCTTCTTGAACAGGTCC
The DNA here is from genome assembly GCF_040319055.1 of Mesorhizobium sp. M0960. Lineage (NCBI taxonomy): Bacteria > Pseudomonadati > Pseudomonadota > Alphaproteobacteria > Hyphomicrobiales > Phyllobacteriaceae > Mesorhizobium > Mesorhizobium sp. M0960. The sequence continues at coordinate 22,700 of NZ_JAMYNN010000023.1, forward strand.
TGGAAGATGAGCTGGCCCCAAGTGCGGCCGCGTGCGTGAACCAGCGCGCCACCCTCGCTGAGCTTTCCCAGCTTGACGGGTGCGAACCCGAGTTGTTTGGCCAAGGCCGCCACCGGAGCGGTCGCGTCCTCGTCGTCGCTCGACAGAAAGACGACCCGGTGCACGCCCTCGACGATCGGATCGGCAGCCAGGGTGGCCGCAATCAGGTGATTGAACCCTTTCACGAATTTGGCGCCGGTGAACGCCTTCGCGACGAAGGCGGAGGACGGGAGACCGTCCAGCTCTTCAGGGACTGGAAACGCGTTCATCGCGTCGATGACCGTCTTGCCTTTCCAACTCGGCAGGACCTTCGCAACCTCGCGATGCTCCCCGAACGGGACCGCCAAGATGATTGTGTCGGCCTCGAGTGCATCCCGCAGCGACTTGGCGACGACCGTGGGTCCAATCGCCCGAGCCTGCGGCGCCAGCGCCTCGAGCGGCCGGCGGCTCGCGACGGTCACGTCGATGTTTTTACGGGCGAAGGCGTGGGCGAGGGCCTGGCCTACCGCACCGAATCCTACAATCGCATAGCTCATAATACTTCTCCGATCCGTGTTGGTCTTGATTCCCCGGCCCTCAACGGCGCTGGGTTATCCGTTTCGCTGCATGGCGACCTTCGCGAGATCTTCGGACTGCCACCCCAAGCGATGCGCGTCATCGGTTCGAATTCCTGAATTGACGCGTAGACGTCCTGCCGTGAACGACTTCCGCGCGGCCGGACGGTCAGCCGCGCGGCAGGCAAGCCCGGATACTCGAACGTGTGCGTCCAATCCTCCTCACTCGTTCATGTCGACATGGCTTGCGATCTCCGACTCAGGCGGAACCTATGACTCACAACCGACCCCAAGGAACACTGTTGCCGCCCATCTAGCCGTCTTATCGGTATCGGCGAAGCCGCTGATCTGTGCTAAGCCGCCGCCCGAATAGCCAAAGGAGTACACCCGTGAGCGAGCCGACCGTGGCCGAGGCGACCGACAGCATCTATGCATCGCTCCGGGCGAACAATGCCGACATCGACGCACATATCGCGGCGCTCAAAGCAGCGCTGACGCGAGAGGGGATAGAACAGGCGGTGTTCGATCCGGCAAGGCTGGCACAGAACAACCGTTCGGGCCGCAAGCTGATGCAGGCTTATTTTCGGCAGCGCGGCGTGAGCGTGAGGTTTTCGGCCTCGTAGGGGCGCACACTGAGGCGCCACAGCCCGCCGGCAATCATTGTGGTCCAGGACCCCTCGGGGAGTTCAGGCAAGTCCGCTTTTGGCTTCTGTAGGCCGACATGCGTCTTCTGGCCCCGCCGACGTCAAAGTACCTAGGAAATCGGCCGACAAATGGTCAATTCAATCACCTGCGCTGGCTGCCGAGTACATCAGCGACCGATTCGCCGCTTCTGGCCTTCGGATTTGACCGGCCCAATCGCATGTATCTGCCGCCTCGAGCGCTTCGGCGCGGTCAGATTTGTCTAACGCTCCTATCCGTCGAACCGACGCGAAGAACCGTGGATAGTCGCCCGAACACAAATCGAATAAGCGGAGAAACGCAGTCACCCGATCGCTGTAGACGGAAGTCGCGGCGAGCTTTGCGTTGTTGATCGGAGCATCGAACCAGGCGTCATATCCACGGTATCCACCCCAGCGCCTGTCGCGCATCTGTCGGTATCGCGTCCTCAGCCGTTCGATCGCGGCCTTCTTCGCGGCCCACTTCTGCTCAGAAGTAACATCGTCGTCATAGACATGCCTTAGCTCGTCCCGGGTCTGCGACACCAGCACAAGAAATTCAGCTCTGCGCCTCCGGTCGGCTTCGTAACGGCGCAATCCGGCAGTATCGCCGGTCGCGCGCAGCCATTTTCTCACACCCGTTGTTTCGACAGCGACAGCGAACGCTTCGTTGAACGAGGAATCGTCATGCACGTAGACGCGCTGGTGAGCGAGTTCGTGGAATACCAGCCCTGCAAGATACGTTTCATCTTGGCTGAGCATGGTGCTTAGCAGCGGGTCACTTGACCAGCCGAGCGTGGAATATGCAGTGATGCCCGTCACATAGATGTCCAGGCCCTGTCTCTGAAGTTCCACAGCGGTTTCAATCGCAGACCTTTTGGAGAAGTACCCTCGGTACGGTACGCATCCGAACACCGGAAAGCACCATGTTCGTGGCGTCAGCGAGAATTCCGGCGCTGCAAAGATGGCCCATGTCACCGCGTCTCGACCAACGTCAACATAGCTGCGGTAGCTGTTGTTGTCCGGCAGCGCTAGTTCATCTATCGCAAACTGTCGGATGGCGCTCGCCGATGCCATTCGAGCGCGCAATGTCCCAGGGGTCGAAGGATTGTCGATCAGCTCTCCGACATCCTGGCGCGCCGCCATGATCTCCACGTGACCCTTCAAGGATTGTGCGTAGTAGGAAATGCTGGTGCAACCTGCCACGCCGGACATCACGATCATCGCAGCAACCGAACGAAAAGCATGCATCATGCCCACGGCATCGCTCACACTTCCGGATAGGGCAAATGTCGCAACTACGCCCGGTCCCAAACAGTCGCGCCAATTTGGTAAGGTCCTGGAGGGGGTTTAGGTTAGACGTTTGTCCTCGGCAAGATAGTCACAATTCGGTCACTCGCCGCCAAATTGCCGAATGTCCGGACACGGCCGACTTAAGCAACGCAGCATTTTCCACTTTGAGGCGAAATAATTCTCAACTATGGTCCGCCAGGCTTTAGGCATGGGGGAATATTGCCGATGGTTTTATCACGCAGGGGTGTCGTGCTCGGTGGCCTGGCGCTGGTCGCGGTGGGTGCAACCAGCAATATTGCTCAAGCCGCGGCGGCAAAATCCTTTTTCGCCGGTACCGCCAGCGACAACAATTTTGTCTATCGCAAGACCAACTTCGCCAAGATCGACAAGAGATGGCATCGCCAGATCGTCAAGTATTTCAGCAGCGAGCCGGTCGGCACCGTCGTGGTCGATACCCGCCACCACTTCCTCTACGTCATCATGGAAAACAAGACCGCCATCCGCTACGGCGTCGGCGTCGGCAAGGACGGCTTCAAATGGTACGGCCGCGCGACGATCGACCGCCGCGCGCTGTGGCCGCAATGGGTCCCGCCCCCCGAAATGCGTAAGCGCAAGCCGGACCTACCACCCATGGTCGCAGGCGGCGCGTCCAACAATCCGCTCGGGCCGCGCGCGCTCTATTTGCACCGCGACGGCGCCGACACCGGCTACCGCCTGCATGGCACGCTGGAGCCATGGAGCATCGGCACCGACGCTTCCAGCGGCTGCATCCGTATGTTCCCGGAAGACATCATCGACCTCTACCAGCGCTGCCCGATCGGCACCGCGGTGCAGGTCCTGCCGCACATCGCCGACCAGGCGCCCGCTTCCACCACTGTCGAATGATTGGCGCCTCATGAACCGCACGATTGAAAACACGCGCCGGCTGCTCGCCGCCGGCCTGCTGGTGCTGGTCGCATCCTGCTCGACCAGCAACACGCTGGCCCCTTCCACGCCCGACGTCACCAACACCGAGGTTGCCGGCTTCCAGAACGTGCAGCCGGGCAGCGAGGAGGATTTTATCCTCAATGTCGGCCGCCGCACCTATTTCACGCAAGGTTCGGCCGCGCTCGATTCTGTCGCCAAGGCCACCCTCGACACCCAGATCGCCTGGTTAGCAAAGCATCCGCGCTGGCTGCTCAAGCTGCAGGGTTTCGCCGACGATCCCGGCGCAAGTGAAACGGCGCTGTCGCAGCAGCGCGCCGATGCGGTGATGGACTACCTCGCCGCCGGCGGCATAGACCGCAACCGCATGTGGGCCAAGGGCTACGGCAAGGACAGGCTCGTCCGTGAGTGCCCCGACAACGCCTGCAGGTCGCAGAACCGCCGGGTTGTGTCTAATTTGCGCGATGTGAGGGACGAGCCATAGGGCTGCTGTTTTGCTTGTGACCCGAAGCAGAGTCTCACACGCGACGGCGGCATGGCTGCTTTGCGCCTCATCTCAGTCGTTAACCCAAACTCTGCCTCGACTTGAAAGCGGTTGTTCCCACAACTGCAACAGCGGCAGCCAAGCGTCCTTTCTTTTGTGATGATCCCAAGAGCCATTGCTCTGCCACACTACGGCCTTTGGGTTACAGACAGGCGAGTGTGACGCCTGTTGCTTCGGCGTTTCCTGCGGGCTTGCGAACCGCAATATCGGAAGCAGATCGCTCGGTGACCTCCGTCGCCGATTTGGATCAATCAGCGGTTCACAATTTGTTTCGCGTAGGATAATGCCCGATCGTGGGAAATTTTGCGATCGTCACTGAATGAACAACCTTGACCTTTCCGCCACGACTTCGTTCTGAGCGTCAAGCCAGAGTACGCTACCAAGATTGTAAGCGGTCAGAAGAAAGTCGAACTGAGGCGTCGATTTCCGCACCTTTACACGCGCGGCAGCGTCGACTTCTTCCGCACATATCCCGGAATGTATGTGCCGCGGCCGCTGATACTGCGATGTCAGGTCCTCGGTCAACCACTGCAGCATATCGCGTACGAGACCCTGGCTTTGACCACGCCGCCATCCACCCGCAAAGCCGCGCCGGTTGTCGCCGAAGCCTGCTCCGAGCATGCGTAGATGATCATGTTGGCCACCTCATCGGTGGTCGCGAAGCGTTGGATGAGGGTGGTCGGACGCATCGCCTTCAAGAAGCCCTGTTCGGCCTCCTGCTGCGTGATTCCGTTTGCGTCAGCCTGCTTCGCCATGAAGTCGCCCAGGATCTCAGAGCGGGTAGGTCCCGGCAGGACGGCGTTGATTGTGACACCCGTGCCCGCGACCGCCTCGGCGAGCCCGCGCGACACCGCGAGTTGAGCGGTCTTGGTCATGCCGTAGTCGAGCATTTCCTTAGGGATGTTGACTGCGGACTCGCTACTTACAAACACGACGCGGCCCCAGCCTTTCGCCACCATCCGCGGCAGATAATGACGGGTCACGCGCACGCCACTCATTACGTTCAACTGGAAGAGGCCAAGCCAGTCCTCGTCGGGGATCTTCGCGATGTCCTCGACGCCACTGTAGCTCCGGATGTGAGCCGTACCAACATTGTTCACAAGGATATCGGCGTCCGGCGCCTGCGCGATCAAGGCCTGGGCACCCTCCGCTGTCGCAAGATCGGCGGCGATGCCCGAGATGTCGCTTCCGGGAAAGGCCTGCCGCATCTGCCTCACCGCCTCGTCGACCCGGGTATTCCCACGGCCGTTGACGACGACCGATGCACCGGCACGGGCAAACCCCTCCGCCGTCGCGCGGCCGATTCCGGCGGTGGATCCGGTGACAATCGCCTTGCGGCCCCTGAGTTCAATATTCATGTCATTTATCTCCAATGGTAGGTGGGTGATCATCCGCCGATCCAGGCTGGAAGCGCCCGTCGTCTGTTGAGTACCGACAATATTCGGGACGAAGGCAGGCCCAGTACTGTTCGGTCGAAAGCGTTGCGGCCCAAGCAACCGGCCAGGCCTTAAGACAAGCCCATTCAACTTGCCCTGCTTGCCACTTCCGCCTCCGCAGCGCGGGCGAGGCTTTCGACCCATTCCTGGTGATAGCGGTAGAGTGCACCGGGATGCTTGCGCCCGAGTTCCTCAAGGAACCAAGGGCCCTGCTGCGTTTCTTCGGTCAGCACATGGCAGCCATCGACCGTAGGAGTGATGACCCAGCCGTGGTACGCGCTCGAGCCGGTCTCGTCGCCATCGACCGTCGTCGCCCACGCGAGCCTGCGGAAGGGTTCACACTCCGTCACGACCAGACTCATCGGAAAGCCAACCGTCACCCGGCTGTATCTGGTTTGAAGCGCCAGTTCCGGCTTGCCGGTCAAGATCTTGACCTGATCTTCGGCGGGAAAGTAGCTCGACCAATTCTCGGCATCGACGAGCAGCTTCCAGACCACTTCAGCCGGCGCCTTCACGTCAATGTCGTTGAGTGCGTAGATGGCCGACGTTTTCGGATCATATCGCTCGGGCCAAATCACATGATCATACATCGATTACTGCTCCTTCTTGAACAAATCCTGGAAGATGAGCTGGCCCCAAGTGCGGCCGCGTGCGTGCACCAGCGCGCCACCCTCGTTGAGCTTTCCCAGCTTGACGGGTGCGAACCCGAGTTGTTTGGCCAAGGCCGCCACCGGAGCGGTCGCGTCCTCGTCGTCGCTCGACAGAAAGACGACCCGGTGCACGCCCTCGACGATCGGATCGGCAGCCAGGGTGGCCGCAATCAGGTGATTGAACCCTTTCACGAATTTGGCGCCGGTGAACGCCTTCGCGACGAAGGCGGAGGACGGGAGACCGTCCAGCTCTTCAGGGACTGGAAACGCGTTCATCGCGTCGATGACCGTCTTGCCTTTCCAGCTCGGCAGGGCCTTCGCAACCTCGCGATGCTCCCCGAACGGGACCGCCAAGATGATTGTGTCGGCCTCGAGTGCATCCCGCAGCGACTTGGCGACGACCGTGGGTCCAATCGCCCGAGCCTGCGGCGCCAGCGCCTCGGGCGGCCGGCGGCTCGCGACGGTCACGTCGATGTTTTTACGGGCGAAGGCGTGGGCGAGGGCCTGGCCTATCTTACCGAATCCTACAATAGCGTAGCTCATAGTGCTTCTCCGATCCGTATTGGTCTTGATTCCCCGGCCCTCAACGGCGCTGGGTTATCCGTTCTACTGTGTGGCGTCCTTTGCGTAGACGTCCCGGCGTTCCATCATGGACACGCTAGTTCCCGCCGGTCAGCCGCTTCCCGCGATCCGCCGCGATTTCAGATGGCCGAGAAGCCTCCGTCGACAGACAACTCCAGCCCATTCACGAAGCTCGAATCGTCTGAAGCAAGAAACAGCGCGGCCGTCGCAATTTCCTCAGGACGCCCCATCTTTCCCCGCGGGATCAGGGATTCGAACATCCGCTTCCCCTCCTCGTCGAGAACTTGGTCCTGCATCGGTGTGGCGATCGGCCCCGGGTGCAGCACGTTCACCCGGATATTCCTTCCCTTCAGCTCGTTGAGCCACCCGCGTGCGAATGCGTGCAACGCCGCCTTGCTCGCCGCATACACGCTGTAACCAGGAAAACCTTTCACCGAAGCAACTGATCCGGTCATGAAGATCGATCCGCCATCGTTGAACAGCGGCAACGCCTTTTGCACCGTGAACAGCGTGCCGCGCGTATTCAGGCCGAAGGTCGCATCGAAATGCTGCTCGGTAATCTCGCCCAGTGGGACGGCTTCGCCCGTGCCGGCGCTCGCATACAGGACGTCGATCTTGCCCTTTTCCCGCTTGACTGTATCGAACAGGCGGTCGAGGTCATCGAGATTGGCCGCATCGCCGCGCACGCCGGTCACGTTCCGGCCGATCAGCTTGACGGCCTCGTCCAGCGCCTCCTGTCTCCGGCCCGTGATGAAAACATAGGCGCCTTCTTCAACGAACCGCTTGGCGCTCGCCAGCGCCATGCCGCTCGATCCACCCGTGATGACTGCAACCTTACCCTCAAGCTTTCCCATGACTTCTCCTTTCGTGGTGTCGGGACAGCATCTGCCTCCGAGAACCTCGAAATGGGTCCGCCGGCGTCAGGTGTTGAGTGCGGAAGCGCGCACATCGGTGGTGCGAAATCGATCCGGCTGGACGACTGAGGCCAGCCGCGACGATCGGCGTCCGCCGTTCGAAATTGGGCCGCGCTCGTCGACATAGGCTATGATGACCGCCCGTACTGCTGTTCGATGTGTTAAATACGGGCTTTGGAAGGCGCACCGCGCGGTGCCGGATTGCACCATGATCGACTGGGATGACGTTCGCTACTTTCTTGCCGTCTCGCGCGGAGGCTCCGTGCGGGCTGCCGCCGAGCGCCTCGGTGTGAACCACTCGACCGTGCTGCGACGCGTCGCCCAGCTCGAGGAACGCCTCGGGGTGCACATGTTCGAAAAGCTGCCTTCGGGCTACCGCCTGACGGCTGCGGGCGAGGAGGTCCTCGAGTTCGCGGACCAGATGGAAGTGTCGTCGCACCTGCTGGAGACGCGCGTCTTCGGGCGCGACCAGAGCGTGCGCGGGCTTCTGCGGGTGACGCTGGCACCGCCCCTCGCGACACACCTGCTCATGCCGGATTTCGCCGATTTCGCGCGTCTGCATCCGGACATCGAGATGGAAATCTTGTCGTCCGGCGAGCTGGCAAATCTGACCAACCGGGAGGCCGACGTCGCGATCCGCGTCGTCTACGACCGCAAAACCCTGCCGCTCAATCTTCACGGCCTGAAGGGACCGGAGCTGTTCGGCGGCGTCTACATGTCTCGCGATCGACTAGCCGCGTGGCGTGCGGGCGCGCCTGATCCCATCCGGTGGATCGTCATAAGCATTCATGGCATCCCGGATTGGGCCAGCGAGGGTGAGGTTCGTACCACGGGGGTTCCGTTCAGGACCACGGACGGCGAGGCGCAGATCGTTGCAGTACGGCAAGGGCTCGGGATGACGACACTGCCGTGCTTCGTCGGAGATGCCGACCCCCTACTGGTGAGGGTGCCGGGCACCGACCTGCACATGTACGGAACGCTCTGGCTTCTCACACAGGGGGAGACACGCAAGACGAAGCGCGTGCGGCTCTTCACCGAGTTCGTATCCCGCAGGCTCGCCGCGTACGCGCCGCTTCTCGCGGGACGGTCCTTATCGCGTGACTGACGCGCGGCAGGTAGCCGATGGCGCTGTCTCGAACGTACCGCTGTATCAACTTACGCAGCCCGATGTAAATCTCGGGACGGACTCTGGTTGTAGACTGCCTCGTGACCGTCTTTTTCGTCTTAACGGTTGAAGATAGAAGAGTATCCCTGCCACGGGCGATGCGCGGAAAGCGACGCTGTGACCGGCAGGTGTCACAGCTTTCCTACTCCGGTGTGCTGGCTTTTTTTCTGCGCCGAATAGTGTGCGACTGCGCAACGGCCATTTTCAACTCGGGTGTGATCTCCAACGGCGCATTCTCTGCCCCATGTGGGTTCTGTAGCCCCTGGACCTGGACGGTCGGAAATGGGAGTTCGATGCCCTGCTCTTTGAAGACTTGGCGGAGGCGTACATAGAATTTGCGTTTCATACCGAAGGCGCCTCCCGGTTTGGTTGTGGCCTTGACCCTCAATACGATGCCGTATTCGCCGAACTCCTGTACGCCCTGCATCTTGATCGGGTCGAGCACCCAGTGTTTGAACTCGGGATCTTCCGCCAGTTCGAGGCCGATCCGCTTGATCAGCTTGCGAGCGAAGTCGATATCGGTGTCATAACCAACGGTGATGTTGAATTTGTCGATAACCCAGTCACGACTCTGGTTCTGGACTGCCCCGAGTTCACCGAAAGGTATCGTGAACAGCGGACCACGATGGTGGCGCAGCTTCACCGAGCGCAGCGAAAAGCTTTCCACAGTACCCTTGTAATTGCCCGATGAAATGTATTCGCCGACACGGAACGCATCATCGAGCAGGAAAAACACGCCTGAAATGACGTCCTTGACGATGGTTTGTGCCCCAAAGCCCACGGCGACGCCGACGACGCCAGCGCCGGCGATCAGCGGGCCGATCTGGATACCCAGCGAGGCGAGCATCATAAGCACCGCCATCACGATGATCGATGCGAGCAGAATGTTCTGGAGGATCGGCAAGAGCGTGTGCAGCCGCGCCTGCTGCGGATCGAGGACCGGGACATCCTCGTCGCTGATCACAGGGTGCGGTGTTTCGATGCCCAGCTTTCGTTCGATCAAAGCTTTGATGATCGACCAGCCGAAATCGGCTGCTAGGGCAATGACCACGACATTGACCAAGCCGCGCAATATGAACGTCGTCGTCGTATCGCTGTCCCGCATGGATTGCATGTCCAGACCCCAGACACGTGCGAGAAAGTAAGCCGCCGCCAAGATGAAAATCATTCGGATTGCGCGATCGATGACAGCGATCGTCACCGCCGGGATCGTAGGCCGGCCGACATCTTCCGAACCTGGTCGCAGAACGAAATTAACCCCGCGCTGCGTCATCACGATTGCAAAAGGCAGGAAGAATGCGGCGAAGGTAAACCAGAAGTATGTATAAAGGCCGGCGATGCGCTGCAGGAACAGGACGACGAAATAAGCAGTCAATAGCCATGTCGCTTCCGTGTGACCGATGTGGCGCGCACCGTCTCGCTGCGTTCTTGGCCGACGCCAAACCGCGAGCAGCAGGAGCACCAGCAGCACGAAGTCGGCGCCCAGTGACAGGACCATCATTCCGTCCTGATCGATGCCGAGACCTGGCAAGAGGATAAACGCGGCGCCGAAGAAGGCGAAGACGCCGACGATCCGGGGTAGCCAATAGGACCAATGGTCAGCCGCTTCGTTGGTGATCGGCAAAGCACGAACCTCGACGGCATTCTCGACATTCATGAAGGAAGGGACGAGCATGGCCATGACGTACATGCGCACACCCCATGTAACGACTGCCGCCATCAGAAATGTCAGTACAATCTCGCGGATAAGCATTGGCCAGTCGAACAACATGAACGCGCCGGCGCTGCCCAGTGCGAAAGAGACGATCAGCATGCTGGAATAAAGCATGCGACCACCAATCTTCTTGGCTCGCCCAATCGGCGTATCCTTCGGTTGCGCGATAATCCAAAGACGAAATGGACGGGTGAACTTGAACGTTGCCCAAGTGAGTGCCAGGCCGGCAGCGATGAACATCGCAATCAGCACAAATACGGCGGCTGACCCCTTGCTGGACATATCCTCCATCGTCTCTGCCCGAACGCGCGCGAACTGGCCTGGCAGCAAGGGCAAAGTTCGCACGATTCTTTCGATATGATGCCTGATCCCATCAAGCGTCGAGGATGCCATCGTATTCATCTGGCCGGGTGCGGCCACGGCGCCGGACGATGCGTCGGTCGGCGAAGCTCCTGTCTCGGCAGGCGCTCCCGTTGACCCGGCGTCCTGATTTCGCTGTTCGGCCACCCAGGCCTTCACTGATGGATCGTCGAGAAGCTCGAGCAGCTGTTTGACCCTTTCAGGCGGGGCGGTCGCCGGCGCCTGCGCCTGTGCCTGACCTGTCAACAAAAGGGCGATCCCAAAGACGAGCGGCCTGGCAATCAGGGCAAACATCGCAGTCAGGTCTCCGAGACGCCGTGCCAGGCGCGCCAGGTTCCTGGCCCCCAATCGTCGAATGATGCGTGGCATCGTGCTGTTTAACCTTCCGGTCAGATCGGCTAGCAACGACATCTATGTCCGTTGTTGCCCTACCTTGAAGAAACCGATGTTGCGGTGCAAGACGTCATCGTTTCGACCCAGACCGTTACGCCGGGTACTTCGCGGTGTCTACTTAGCCGCCGGGGGAGGGCATTCCGACCTAGGCCCAGCCTCCAGCCGTTATATGAACTGCGCATCCGTGATGCTGGGCGTAAAAGACCCGGCACCAGGATCCCCCAGGCCAGAACGCGTATGCCGCGGTGGGCATCGCCGACCGAGGCTATGTGATGGAAACTGGGCGCATGACCGTGCAGGGAAGAACGATGGCGACGTCAGATATCAGGATCCGATTTCCCCCGGGAGCCGCCACATTCGCACACGACCTGTACCACGCAATTCCGTTTCCGCGAGTGGGTCGCAAGCAAAATTTGGTCCAAGCAGTTTGTGAGTTGCATCCGAAATACGGATTTCATCGGGCTCCGCGGACGTTTGGATACGTGCGGCGAGATTAACGGTGTCGCCCCATAGGTCATATGCAAACCGCCTTTTGCCTATGACGCCCGCCACGATTGGTCCTGAGTGAATTCCAATTCTGAGTCTTATCGGTTCTCCTGCGAAGCGTTCGAGCTTAACCGCCTTCCGCAGTTCAAGTGCATAGTGCGCAAGGGCTTCCGCATGATCGGATCGCGCGGCGGGCAGGCCAGCGACCACCATCACACAATCGCCGATTGTCTTGATCTTTTCGCAGCCGTATCGCTCCGAGAGCAGATCCGCCGCCTTGAAGAAGTAATTTAAAATAGCGAGCGTCGTCACGGCTCCGACGTTCCGCGCTCTTTCCGTAAAACCGACGATGTCGGCAAAAAGCACACTCACCTCTGCGTAGTTGTCTGCAATTTCTTCGTGCGCTTTTAGCCGCTCCGCGATAGACGCCGGAAGAATGTTGAGGAGCAGGGCTTCGGCGCGCTGGTATTCACGCGACAATCCCTCTTGGCTCGCCCTCAACGCCTCGTTCATCGATTGTAATTTCTCGTTGAGTTGACGCTCCCTCTCTTGCAGGAGCGTCATTTCATAAGCCTTCTGTTGAAGTCGCTGCCTATTGTCGCGTTCGGCAGTGGCGTCAAGAAAGAGCAGCCACACGCAGGCATTGTCAGCAAAAAGATGGAGGTCCGCGACACGCCCGCTGGGCAGTTCGACCATGGCCATATGATATGGAAGCTCCGGGCAGGGCAGCAAACCTTCCATGAATTCAAGCTGCTCGGCAACAGGCTTACCTATGCGAACTGATGAGAGTCCGTAATGTTCAACGTTACCGCCCTTCGCAGCTATGCAAAGCTGGGCGTCGATTTTCAGATATGCGACGGAGTGCTCGTTGTCGAAGAAATCGTAAATCCAGCTTCTGACTTCTCGTGGCAATTCATGCATGGTCTATTTGCTAACCATCGAAGCAAGATGACGAAACGCATCATCAACATGTTCACCCGAAAGCGCACTTGTTAGATAGATTTGCCATCCAAGTTGCCTCAGTTCGTTAATTTCACTATCCGATATTGCCCACCGATCGACCAGATCGGATTTGTTGAACAGCAATACAAACGGCATAGCGCCGAATTCCGCCTCGGCCCGCTCGCGCAACGTGAGCGCCACGGCAAGAGTAGCGGCGCGGGTTCCATCGACGACAAGCACGAGCCCGCTCGCACCTCGCACATAGCTGACGCGGAATGAGCCGATATCGTCTTCGCCGGCCAAATCCCACAAAATCAGATCCACGGTTTTGTCCGGGAATGCGACACTCTTCTTGTCGATTTTCACTCCCACCGTGGTCAAGTAGGTTTCGGAAAAGATGCTTTGCACAAACCTGCGAACCAGACTCGTCTTTCCGACAGCGAACCCGCCCAACATGCAGATCTTCTTTTGCAATATCCTGGGCTCCGCCCTAGTGGAAGTTTACCGTAACCGAAACTCTGCGATTGGCCGAGCTCCCGGTTCGGCTATTTTCAGTCTCCGCTGGCTCAAAGGTGCCCGCGCCGCGAACCAAGAGCAATTCCGGATCGACGCCGCGCTTCTTGAGAAGCGCACGAACTGTTTCCGCGCGCGCGGCGCTGATGGACAATTTGGCCGTTTCACGGCCCGTCTCGTCCGAATGGCCGGTCAACATGAACTGTGCTGTTACGCCTGCCTTGCGGGCGTCCTTGGCCAATTGCTTCAACTGATTCGCCAATTTGTCGAGAACCGGCAGTTGCTCTGGTCCCGGTACAGCCTTGCCAGAATCGAAGAAAATGTCGACCGCTTGAATAGCCTCCCTCAAATGAGTGAGTTCCGGAGGGGTCAACTCACGCAGCTCGGAGATTTCTAGAGAGAGTCCGTCCGCGGACAGCTGTTGGGCGGCGACCCGCGCCCGATCTATCCAGGCGGCAGGAGCCTCACCCTGGGCAACGATGCGATCCTTGATGATCGAAAGCCGTACCGAATCCGGCGGACTCAGCGACGCCATCAGCCGCTTCAGCACGAACTTCGGATCAAGGCTCTGATAGAATTGCCACTGCGAATGAACGCGAGCAGGATCGACCCCTGTTCCGGACAGCAGAGCCTGCGGGTTGGCGGCCTGCGGGTCTCTCAGGCCGGAAATATAGAAATGTCCGCCCCTCGCCGTTTGTTGGGCGACGATGATGCCCGCTTGGGCCTCCAGTCGCGACACATAAGTCTGCCAGTGCTCCGCCGCGCGTGCTTCGGGGCTCACATCACGAACCTTGGAGATGTCGAATTCCGGTCCGCCTGCCGAAAGCTGTCGGGCCGCTGCGCGCGCCCGATCTATCCAGGTGTCGGGAGCCTCACCCTCGGCAACGATGCGATCCTCGACGATCGAAAGCCGAACCGATTTCGGCGGGGTCAGCGACACCATCAGCCGCTTCAGGACGAACTCCGGATCAAGGCTCTGATAGAATTGCCACTGCGAATGAACGCGGGCGGGATCGACCTCCGTTCCGGACAGCAGAGCCTGCGGGTCGGCGGCAAGCGGGTCTCTCAGGCCGGAAATATAGAAATGTCCGCCCCTCACCGTTTGTTGGGCGACGATGATTCCCGGTTGGGCCTCCAGTCGCGACACATAAGTCTGCCAGTGCTCCGCCGCGCGTGCTTCGGGGCTCACATCACGAACTCTGGAGATGTCGAATTCCGGTCCGCCTGCCGAAAGCTGTCGGGCCGCTGCGCGTGCGCGATCTATCCAGCTGTCGGAAGCCTCACCCTCGGCAACGATGCGATGATTGACGATCGAAAGCCGAACCGATTTCGGCGGGGTCAGCGACACCATCAGCCGCTTCAACACGAACTCCGGATCAAGGCTCTGATAGAATTGCCAGCGTGAATGAACGCGGGCAGGATCGACCTGCGTTCCGGCCAACAGCGACTGCGGGTCGGCGGCAAGCGGGTCTCTCAGGCCGGCAATATAGAATTGGCCATCGCGCACCTTTTGTTCGGCAACGATGATGCCCGGCTGGGTCCCCAGTCGCGACACATACGCCTGCCAGCGCTGCCCGGATTGCCAGGAAAGAAAGAACCAACCGCCTGCGGGAATCAAAACCAGCAGGACTGCAGCCACTACCAGCCACGGAAATCCCTGGTTTGATTCCTCCTGCTTCAGTTCAACGCAGGTCTGCAACTGCGTCTCTACGCCGGCCAACTGCGAACTGTCGCCGTCAAACTGCTCTAGAGCCTGTGAGCATTCATCATGGATGCGAAGCAATACATCGCGAATTATTTCATGTAATTCCTCCGGCGGATTTCCCCGGATCACCGCAACCAAGGTCGCAAACGGTCCAACTTCCGACCAGAGACGAAGCTCCCCGAAACGAATAGTGTCCAGGCCGCTCTGTTCTTTCTCGTTAAATGAGTCTTTTACAAAATCTTGAATTGCACTAAGCATAGAAGAAATGAGTTGAGGATCTTCGCTAGTTGCATTGTCGGCAGTTACATGCGCTATCAAAAGCCCGGAATTGCGATTGATGAGGAAGACGTGTTCCACACGATAGACAAGAGAATGCTTAAGAACAACTTCTGAGAAGCTTGCTCCTGTTCTCCAAGCTTCAAGTCTCCACTTGAGTCCATGCCAGGTAAATATATGTCTTAAAGTTTCATTCAGCGATTGAAAGGTTTGGTCGATCTTTTCGCCGATCGACTTGCGAATAGCCGGCAGAAACACCGGGTACAATATATCCGTAAGCGTACGCGGGCTCTTCTGGATGGACCGTTGCACGGCCCTCTCGACAGCCGGCGCAAGGGCCTCTCCGAGTTGCGCATGAAGCGCACGTGCGGCTGCACTGGGGAGAACGCTCCCCACTGCAGCCGCAAGCTGCTCGGGTTCGTCGAGCAGGTGCGTAACTCGTGAAAGCTCCGAAATTTCGCGACCGACCAGCAACTGGCGAAGCGTTTCCATGCGAGGATCGGCGGTCGGGATTCCGTCGAGACGCGCACGATAGTCCGGATCAACGTTCCGGGCAATTTCGATCAAAAGGCGAGCCAGAGCCTCGCGATCAATCTCTGTATCGTTCGAAGCTGTTCTTTGAGGAAGGCTGATTGGGTCGACGGTTGACGTCAAGTTCCGATCAACTCACTTTCCAGCTACGCTCCGAGTTGCTCTTGCTGCCGACGGGATCCTGATTTAAGCATTTTGCAACCTCGACAAACAGGCCAGCCAAAAGATTTCGGTCGGTCTTGACATTGCCGAGATCGGAAAACATTTTCTCCATCAGCATCTGAATGCTTTCATTCTTTTGCTTGATTTCCTCACGCAGCAAATGGTCGTTTCGATTTATCCGGTCCGCAACTTCGCGCTCAAGCTCGCTCAACTGATCCGACAACGCGCGCACCTGCTTTTCAAGCGCCTGATTTTGCTCGCGAAGATTCCGGTCAATCTCCTTGTCGGCGTCGGCTCGCGCGTCTTTTTCGTTCCGCAATTGTGCCGCAAGCGAGTCGACCTGCTTCTTTGCATTTGACTCGTACATTTCAAGATTGCGCTTGGCCTCGGATTCGACATCCTTGAAGCGCTGCAAGACCCGTTCTTCAAGCTTGGAAAAGCGGCGGTCATAGTCCTGCATCTGGTTGCCGAACAGCAGATCACGTATCTTGTCGACACCTACAGCGTCGCCGGGGGCCCCGCTCTCGCGAGCCTGGCCCGCCATGAAGGTCAGCCCGTTTCCGTCTGCATTACTTATCAGATTTGCGTCCGCTTTATTTGCCGAAGAAGCGGTACTCGAAGATTCCTTGGCCATCCCATGCCCCTTCTTTTGAACATTGTCACAGCGCTAATTTAGCAACTGATAAACATGTCAGCAAAATAGCCAACCCGCAAGCCGGAATCTTCTCGGCTTAAGTCGGTTCGTGCGTCCCCATTCGGGTAGATTTCGACATGGGGGTCGATCCGGATCAGCTTACGCTCCCGTCTCGCCCGCGATCATCTTTTTGCAGATGAAATGCGCGAAAGGAAATGCCCCAGCGCATCGGCCTCAGTTCTAAGCCGTCGGGCATGCGCGCTTGCCATTCGGCCTGTCTTCAAGTCTTTTTCGCCTGCCTCTAATTCGCCCCGATCTTGACAGGGCAGTGCTGCCAGCCGATGCCGTCATCCGGTTTTGACATTCGCCGACTCTTGCCGAAGAAAACGAAAGCTCGATGATCCAGGACAATGCTACCGCAAGGCGGTGTGGTACCGAGGGTCAATGCCGAGCAAACCGTCGGCGCAGCGCTCGCCGGCATCCGCCGGCAGACCTACCAGATACTGGATATAGTCGTGGTAGACGATGGGTCGACGGACTGATTGGCGTCGATTGTGACGGCCTACGCCGAGAAAGATCGACGCATCTTGTGCTACCTTCGAACCAGGCGCGGGTAAGACGGCGTGGCGCATAATCCCTTGGTTTCAATCGTGGTTCCTGCGCACAACGCGGAGGTAACGCTGGCGCGCGCACTCGATTGCCTTCTCGATCAGGAAATTGTGGATTGGGAGGCGATCATCGTCGACGACGCCTCCACGGACCGCACCCCCGCGATCATCGCCGGTTATGTGCAGCACGATGCCCGATTTCGGATGTTGAGCTCATGCGCGCATAGCGCCGCCGGCGCGCGCAATAGCGGGATGGCGACAGCACGCGGCCACTGGCTCATGTTTCTGGATGCGGACGATTGGGTGGATGCCAGCTTCCTTGCTAAAATGCTGGCCGCACTTGAAGCCGCGCCCGATGCGGTCGCCGCCTATTGCGGTTCCCGGCGCGTGATGCCCGATGGCGAACTCACCCCGTCGAGCATCACAACGGACGTTGCGATCCACCCCTTCGAGACATTCGCCCGCCGGTGTGCCATCGCCATTCACGCGCTGCTGGTCGACCGGGAGACAATTGTCGAGTTGGGCGGTTTCGATGTGTCGCTGCGCACCTGCGAGGACTGGGATCTGTGGCAGCGCCTCGCACGTCTAGGCAAAAATTGGGTGATGGTCGACGAGCCGCTCGCTTTCCGTCGGATCAGCCCCAACTCGCTCAGCCGCAATTCGACGCAGATGCTGGCGGATGCGGAAATCGTGATCACCCGCGGTTTTTCTGCTGATCCCAGGGTCAAACACCCAGCATCGGCTCACGCCAATGGAGCGATCGAGGCGAACGGCCGCACCGCTTCCGAAGCACTCGCATGGTTCGCGTTGTGGAACGCCGCGTCGGATTGCGGCTGCGGCTCGGCCTCGATCAACCCGCAGTCCCTGCGCGCGCTCCCGCCAGGACGTAAGTGGGCGCGTGAGATCGCCAAGGTGGTCTTCGATGGCCTTATGGCAGGAAGCCTGTCGGTGCCAGCGCAATTGGCTGCCAGGTGGGGCAGGTTCGGCGGCTCCCTCACCGAATTGATCATCGAACTCGGCAAGGTCTGGGACGATCCCGTAGCGGGTCGCCGCGTCCAGTATCACCTTGAGCAAATGCTTCTCGACTTCGACGACCTTGCCGCACCGCGCAGACTGGCGCGGACACTCGGAATTCGCGTCGACGCTCGAAATCCGACCTCGATCGAACTTCCGGAAGGAATCGATCAAATTTATGCCTATCTGATGATGGATGGCCAGATCGAGGCTTTCGTACAGTTCGGCGTACTCGGGAAAGTGACAAGGCGTCATTGGACTGAATTGATCCTGAATTTCGTGCCCCCTGAGCGGCTTATGCACAGTGCCGCGCCGCTTGCGAGGCGATCGCCTATGCATGCACCGCAAAAGGGCGTCGGTGCCGACAAGTCAGACATATTTGCAGCCGAGGCATTGTTGTCCATAGCGGGACGCGGGTCTGATCGGGACAGCCATTTCGGCAAACTCGCGGGATTGGCCGCGGAAGCGCAGGCGCTGGTTGGGTCGAGCGCCGAAACTAAAGAGCCTCTTGCAGCGCCGCGCCGTGCACGGGCCGCGGATGGGCACGACAATGATCGCACGTCTTTCTGGAATCGCCATTTCGCGACCGAGGATCCCTGGAACTACGGCTCGCCCTATGAGCAGGAAAAATATGAGCGGCAGCTCGAAATTTTGCCTGCCGGTCCCATCGGACGGGCGCTTGAGCTGGGCTGCGCGGAGGGCCACTTCACGCGTCAGCTGGCGCCGCGGGTGGGCCATTTGACCGCAACTGACATCTCCGCCGTAGCCATCGGGCGGGCGCGCGCGCGATGCGGCGATCAGCCGAACGTTGAGTTCGGCGTACTGGATTTCTCCGCCGACACGCTGCCGGGTGAGATGGATCTGATCGTCTGTTCGGAAGTGCTCTACTACCTGGATGATCTCGCCGAGTTGCGGCGCATCGCCAAAAAACTCGTTGAGGCGTTGGCGCCTGGCGGCAGTTTCATCAGCGCACACGCGTTCGTGCTACGTGACAATATCGAAAGGACGGGCTTCGACTGGAACACATTCGGTGCACAAGCGATCTCAGAGACGCTGGCAGCGACCGACGGCCTCGTCCTCGAGCAATCGATCCAGACCGAGCTCTACCGCATAGACCGCTTCCGCCGCCTGTCACCAGGCGACGTGGCGACGGAACCGATGATTGATCACGTGCCAATCCGCGCGCCCGTCGAAATCGGGGTCGCGCGGAAAATCGTCTGGGGCGGGGCGCGGGCCTTGCGCCGCGACGTCGCACGTAGCGAGCGGCGACAGCGTATCCCTGTCCTCATGTATCACAGCGTCTCCGATGAAGGTCCAGCCGCGCTCGCCCGTTTTCGGCTCACCCCCGCCGCATTCGCCAGCCAGATGGCATGGCTGCGCGCCAATGGCTTTCACGCGATTAGGTCCGAGCAGCTGGAATGGTTCATCGCCAACCGTCAGCCTTTCGTTGGCCGCCCAGTGCTCATCACCTTCGATGACGGCTTCCAGAACTTTGCCGACCATGCCTGGCCGACCTTGCGCGCGAACGACCTGACCGCGGAAGTGTTCCTGGTGACGGACCTGGTGGGTGAAAGTGCACAGTGGGACGCCTACAGTGGCCCGCCGACGCAGCTTATGGACGCCAGGACAGTGCGACGCCTCGCCGGCGAAGGTGCGTTCTTCGGAAGCCATCTGGCGACGCATCGCGCGATCGATGGTCTGTCGAGCTCTGACTTGGCCGCCGAACTCCTGCGCTCTCGTATGTTCATCGAACGGTGGACCGGTCGGCCAACCACGGCGTTCGCGGCACCCTTCTCGGTCACCGACCGACGGCTTGGCAGGCTGGCCAAGGAGTGCGGCTATCGGATCGGCTTCGGCGGCAGACACGGGCCGGCGGACCTCGATTGCGATCCCATCGACCTTCCGCGGATCGAGATTCGCGGGGATCGCTCGCTCGATTACTTTGTTGCCCGTATCGAGGCCGTGCTCGAATGAACGGTGAGCTTGTCAGTGTCATCATTCCCGCTCACAATGCGCAAGATACAATCGACGAGACGCTCCGCAGCTGCGCGCTCTTTCGAGATTGTTGTTGTTGACGACAGCGTTCTGACGGTTGGAAGGGGTGCTGTCGCAGCCACCCCACGATACAGGAGCCATCCACAGAGGACATCGCTAGTCCAGAGGCGACAGAAAGCATTGCCAGGACCGTACATTCTGGCTCGTCGAGGCCAATGTTAGATTTGTAACAAATTGGTTCCGCTTTTGTTCAGTGCCGCGCCCGTTTACCTCGTTCGCAAGTCTATTGGGCCACTTGGGACACGGCTGACATCAGCTCCTGCGGGCTTGGCGCCCCAAACATGTATCGCCCGCCCTCTGGAACCTCCGTGAAGCTCCAGCGGACGATCCCCTGCCGATCCAGTAGGAACTGACCGACCAGTTGTCCGTGTCCCGTTGCCATCATCTGCTCGTCGGCTTCGGTCAGTTCGTAATGGTCCCTCTTATTAAGGATTTCGCTGGCCGCAATGGGGTCCATAGGACCGGGCAACTCGCCTGGTATATCGACCCGCATATCCTTTGCCGCTGCCATCGAGACCTTGTACGGCCAGTTCGTCTCGTTTTGGGTGAATTCGAGATTGGGCAGTCCAAAAGCACGATGTGAAGCGCGTTCAGGGTCGGAGGCCGCAAGCAGATTCGGCATCGGATGGTAGCGGAAATAGAGACGCGCCCGTTCGATTGGCGTGTTGACCACCGTCAGGCTCTCCACGCCCTTTTCGCGCAGCTCCGGATCAAGCCGCGCCTGGGCGGCGATATGGCGCCGGCAAAACGCACAATGCAGACCTCGAAACAGGCCGACCAGCACCGGCTTTTGGCCGCGAAAGTCGTCAAGCGCGATCTTGCCTTCCTGGGTAATGGCGTCGAGTATCAAGTTCGGCGCACGGTCGCCCGGTTGAAGCGGTACCAAGTCACTACGCGCGGACATTTTCCACCTCCAACCCCGGCTAGTCGAGAAAAGGCAGCACCACAAGCGCTTCCGGGTCGAGCCCGTGCTGGGCGCATATACCCTGCGCCAGGGAAAAGTAGCGTTCGGCCTCGGCCAGATTGTCGAGGTCGAGATTAAGCGTTGCAAGACCATCATAGCACGGAAACAGCAGTTGGGGTTCGCCCGTTTCGCGGGCTACGTCCAGTGCTTCGTGGAACAAGCCAACCGCCAGCTCCGGACGCCCGTTGCACTGGTGGATCTGCCCAAGCACGATCAACGGCACCGGCAGGTGCTCGCGCTGGTCGAGCGCCCGGTCGATCTCGATGGCCTTCTCGGCAGCAGGTACGCCCTCCGTTGGACAGCGATCCGTGAAAGTACAACAAGCGACCGCCAGATTGGCGAGGAGGCGCGCCTGGAAACCCAAATCACCAATATGGCGCGCCACTTCAAGACCGCGCCGACAGACCTCCATCGCGTGCGCCGGATCGATGGTCGTGTAAAGCACGCCGAGATTGGTGTAGCCGCGGCAGGCCGCGCCCAGTAGACCGGCGGCTTCGGCCAATTCAATGCTATGCTCAACCTGACGCACGGCCTCACGGTTTCGCCCAAGGCGAGCCAGCGCAACAGCCTTGGTATTGAGTGCCTCGGCGGTCACAAGGGTGGCATCACGCCCTACCTCGGAGACATGCTCCGTTGTCAGAGTGCGTACGCAATCCAGCGCCGCGTCTGCCCATTTTGCCGCGAGAGCGTGATCTCCGCTACGGAACGCCTGTCGGCCACGTTCTTGCCAGAGATGCGCCTGCTCGATCGGGGCATCCGCTCCATCGAGGAGCGCTGCCGCTTCAGCATAGCGGGATTCTGCGTCGTCCCGCTTGCCGACGTCCCAGAGCAGCCGACCGATCTTGCGTAAAACTCGCGCCGACGCGACGCGATTGGCCGACTCGCGGTATACCTGCAACACCGTTTCGTAATGGTGGTGCGCGATCTCGCGGCGGCCTGCCGGGCCGCTCAAATCGGCAATGCGCTCTGCAATTGCCAGTTTGAGCGGTGTTTGCCCGATCGCGCCCAACGCAGTCAGTGCTCGCTCGTAGAAACGAAGGGCGTCGTCGTTGGCGTATATCATGCGAGCGCGATCGCCCGCCGCCTGCAGGTAATGCGCGCCCTTCTCCCGCTCGGCGCTCTGTGCGAAATGATGACCGAGCACGGTCAAATCCTCGAGCCGCTCCGGCTTGTCGCCGAACAGTTGCTCCAAGGCAGCTCCGACCCGCCCGTGGATGTCGGTCCGCCGTTGCAGGAGTAGATTCTGGTAGATCACGTCCTGCAGCAATGTTTGCGTAAAGCGGTAGCTTTGCGACGAGACCGAGCCTGATCCGGCAACTTCCTCGATGATTTCCGCATCGCAAAGCAGTTCGCAGCCGGCTTCGAGCCGGCCGGGGTCGGTTGTCACAGTTTTCAGAAGTGTGGCATCGAAGCGCGGGCCGATTACCGCGGCCTCCTGGGCCAACCGGCGCACCTCTTGGGGCAGCCGGTCGACGCGGGCAAGCAACATTGCCTGGATAGTGGCGGGGATGCCGGTTGCGACTTCGCCTGCCACAGTCCGCCATCGCTGGCCCTCTCGCATCAGTACACCGCGATCGATAAGGCCGCGAACGATCTCCTCTAAAAAAAGGGGGTTGCCGCCCGCGCGCTCGAGAATCTGGTCGAGAAGCCCTCCTGCGGAGTTTACCCAGCTCTCGCCGAAAAGCGCCGCCAGCAGGCTGCGTCCGTCATCACTGCTGAGCGGCGGAAGCCTGAGCGCTGTGTGACTGACCCGACTTGAGTCGAGCTGGTCGTTATCCGGCGCCGGACGATGCGTGACCAGCAACATCAACCGCGTGCGCTCCAACCTGTCCATCACGAAACGTAGTGCCTCAAGCGACACGGCGTCGGCCCAGTGCAGGTCTTCGACGACAATCAACAGCGGCGACAACGCAAGCCGCCGTTCGATGATTGTGCGGACTGCGTAGAGAATTTGCCGCCGCAGCTGCTCGGGTTCGACATGCTGCAAGGTGGCATCGGGGTCGCCAAGGCCGAGCACATGGTAGAGCAAAGGCATCAGCCGCTTCGCCTCCTCGCCCTGCAGGCCGAGATCGGTAAGCAAGCCTGCGAGCTTCCCCCGCATTTCGTCCCCATTGTCGTTTTGCATCATCCCGGCAGCGCTGCGCACCACTGCGCCCAAGGCGCCAAATGATTGTTCGCCCAGCGGTGAGCACGTGGCCAGCCGCACGGCGACGTTGCGAAAACGATCCTCGTCGCCGACGCGGGCGACGAACTCCTTCACCAGCCGCGATTTCCCGATACCGGCTTCTCCGACGAGGCGGACGAGTTGGGCCGAGCCGCTGCACGCCTGGTCAAGGCTCGCCATCATTCTACTGAGCTCCGCACCACGACCTATTATCGGCGCACTGAGGCCGAGCGCCTCGAGCCCACGCGCTGCACGCGGCGTCACAAGCGGTGCATCCAGTCGATGGACGAGCACACTGCCAGCCTTGCCGCGAAACACGACATCACCCAGCGACTCGTAAGAGAAGGCATGCCGGGTCAGTCTGTGAGTGAGCTCGCCTACCAGCACCTCACCCGGTGCGGCCAGCGATTGCAGGCGTTGCGCCGTATTCACTGTGTCGCCGGTCACCGAATAGGATTTGGCGGTGCCGATGCCCAATCCGCCAGTAACGACCGGACCAGTGTTTATGCCGATGTGGAGCAACAGAGGCGAGCCGGAGTGGGGGGTGCTTTCGCCGAGCCGCGCCGTCCGGGCGATCATGTCGAGAGCGGCGCGAAGCGCACGTTCGGGATCGTCCTCATGCGCGACCGGCGCACCGAACAACGCGAGCAGTGCATCGCCGATGAATTTGTCGACGAAACCACCAAAGTTTCGCACGGCCGCCGTCAATTCCTTGAACAGTTTGTTCTGCAGCGCTTGCATGACCTCGGGGTCGAGCTGCTCGCTGAGCGTCGTGAAGCCGCAAAGGTCGGCGAACAGGACCGTTACCGTCCGGCGATCGGCGTCAGAGAAGGGATGCAGCCCTTCTTCGCTTTCGATGTCCGGAAGCATCGATGGAGTTCGAGAAGGCGGCACAATGGTCCGGCTTGGTGTCGGAGCAGGCCGTTCGACGACTTTTGCGGGCGCACCGACGTTTGCCCCACATTTCGGACAGAACTCGAAATCAGGTGCGCAGGGGTAGCCGCAACTGGCGCATGGCACGGGCTGGCGCCTGCCACACCTCGGACAGAAGGCGTAACCGCCCTCAACCTCGAAACCGCAGCCCGAGCAGTCCATCGAACAAGACCTCACTAGAGGCCGTCCCGGCGTGACCTCGCCACGCACTTCACGGCCAGGCTATTCGCAAGGATGCACCGATAGTCGTCGACCGGCAAGCGGCAGCGCAAATGGGCATCGAGCGATCAGTGTGGGTCCGGTGGCAGGGCGCTGCGGGCAGGCATTGTTGAAGGCGCAATAGTTGTCGGATCCGCGAACGCCGCCGAGACAGCCGCGCTTGCCGAAGGGGCTGTCGGCTCTGACGGGATTGGCGTAAGCTACAGTTAAGGGGGTGCACACATGCACCGCATCATCGCCATGGCGATCTTAGTTCTCGCGGCCGCGTTCAGCTCCGCGCGGGCGGAGGTGCTGATTGGGGTTTCATCTGCGATGACGGGACGGCTCGCCTGGTTCGGCGAGCAGGCGCAGCGTGGCGCCGAGATGGCCGTGGCCGACATCAATGCGACGGGTGGCGTACTCGGCCAGCAGATGAGGCTCATCACGGCCGACGACTTCTGTGATCCCGAGCAAGCGGTCGCCGCAGCCCAGAAATTGGTGGGTGATGGTGTGGTGCTCGTCGTCGGGCACTACTGCTCTGGAGCCTCGATCCCAGCATCGAAGGTGTACGAGGCGGCGGGCGTTTTGCAGATTTCACCAGGATCAACCAATCCGCTGTTGACTGAACAAGGCCGCGCCAACGTTTTTCGAGTCATTGGTCGCGACGACACGCAGGGGATCGTGGCCGGCAACTACCTGGCCGAGCATTGGAGCAACAGCAAGATTGCGATCCTTCATGACGGCACCACTTATGGAAAGGGTCTTGCTGACGAGACTCGAAAACAGCTGAACAAGCGCGGCGTAGTCGAAGCGATCTACGAGGAATACACACCCGCGAAGAACGACTATTCGGCCGAGATCGCTGCGCTAGAGGCTGCGAACATCGCCGTGGCATATGTCGGCGGATATCATGCCGAGGTCGCACTCATGGTTCGCGCTGCGCGCGACCGCGGCTACACGGTTCAGCTAGTCTCAGGCGATGGCATGGCGACCGAGGAATTTGCTTTGATCGCCGGCCCCGCGGCTGAGGGTACCCTCTTCACGTTCCCCGCGGACGCTCGCCGAAATCCCGAAGCCGCCTCGGTCGTCGAGCGGTTCCGGGCTGAAAACTTCGAGCCCGCAGGCTACACGCTGCTCAGTTACGCCGCCGTCCAGGCCTGGTCGCAGGCAGTGGACAAGGCCGGCTCACTAGAGCTCCAAGCCGTGATAGCGGCGCTGCGCGGCAATCAATTTGATACTGTGTTGGGCCGTATCGACTTTGACAACAAGGGCGATCTCACGAGCCAAAACTGGGTATGGTACGTCTGGCGAGGTGGAGAGTACGTGCCGGTCGAATAAGCACCGCCGATGCCGTCGCCGCTTGAGACAGCTGATGGAGATCGAGTTAGCTGGACCGTTCAGAGCTATGTGTCGCCGTTATGCTTGAACGCTTCGGCATACGTGGCCGTCTGTTGCTCGCTTTTTTCGGCATCAGCACCTTCGCCGTACTCGCGACAGCGGCCGCTCTCTATGCCTTCCTCCAGGTAGGAGAGGTCGTCGACCGCATCACCAAGGATCGGGTACCGTTGGCGCTCGCGTCCCTCCAGCTGTCGCGCCAGGCAGAGCGGGTAGCCGCCTCTGCGCCCGCCGTACTTACTTCGACCAGCAAAGCTCAGCACGGCGAGGTTTCCGCCGCGGTCGGGGTCGAGATGACGCGCCTCGAGGAACTGCTTGCCGCACTCAAAGGTGCCACGCTTAGCACGGCGGTGGTGGCTGAGATCGAGGCTGCAGTTCTTGGTCTGCGGCGCAACCTCAACGCCCTCGACGACCTTGTTGTCGCCCGCCTCACAGTGGTGGCGCGCAAAGAAGAACTGTTACGCCGCTTGTCGGCTACGACAAATGCAAGCCAGCGTCTTGTGGCGCCCGGTATCCTCGTGATGAATTCCAAGCTCCAGCAATGGCAGGCGGTTACAGCCGACACGTCGCTCGCGCCGGATCGCGGTGCGGCGGCGGCGGCCGACCTGGTCCAGGCAATTGCGGCCTACATTCCGCAGCAGAAAGCGCAGCAGGAGATATCGGCGGTCAATGACGTGCTGGTCAAGACGACGGACGCGCCAACGCCAGACGATCTGACGTTGATCCTGTTTCCGCTGCGCCGGTCGCTCGCCGTTCTCGACACGGTTTCCACCGAGATCGACGAGAGGCTGCGAACCCGTTTCCAACAGCGGGTCGGCGAGTTCAAGGCATTGATCGACGGCGGGAACAGCATCCCGAAGGCGCGCAAGGACGAGCTAGCAGTGCTCGCAGAGGGCGAAAAGCTTCTGGCCGAAAACAATCGGCTGTCGCGCAGTCTCACCGCTGCCGTCGATCGCCTGGTCGCCGCGGCAGACCGCGAGATCACCGCGTCCGGTCTCGAAGCCGCGACGGTCCAGCGCTACGGTACCGGAGTTGTCCTTGGCTCCGCCTTTCTCACCCTCTTGAGTTCCGTTCTGGTTGTCTGGCTCTATGTCGACCGTAGCCTTCTCGCCCGTCTGGGAGAGGTGAGCCAAAGCATGTTCGCAATCGCCGGCGGCGATCTTCGTGCGCCGCTGCCTGCCGCGGGCCGCGACGAGATCGGCCGGATGGCCGAAGCGCTTAGGCTCTTCCGGGACACCGCAGTCGAGGTCGAGGAAAAGAACCTGCGCGATGTCGCTGAGGCGCGCCAACGGCTCATCGATGCGATCGAGAGTATCTCCGAGGGATTCGCGCTGTACGACGGGGAGGACCGGCTTGTCCTCAGCAATAGCCGCTACCGCGAACTGCTCTACAGCGACCTTGCGATCGAACTGATGCCCGGCACGACATTCGAGCACATTATTCGCCGATCCGCTGAGCGCGGCTACATCAAGGATGCCGAGGGGCGGCTCGAGGAATGGGTCGCCGAGCGGCTCTCCCGGCACCGCAACCCAGGCGAACCGTGGGTGCAGCGGCGAGGCGACGGGCGATGGATCATGATAAGCGAGCGGCGGATCACCGCCGGCGGCACGGTCGCGGTCTATTCGGACATCACTGAGCTGAAGCAACGAGAGGAGAACCTCGCAGAGAAATCCACGGCTCTCGAGGCGCTTTCCAACAAGCTGGCCAAATACCTGGCGCCGCAAGTGTACAGCTCGATATTCGCCGGCCGCCAAGACGTTAGAATCGCCAGCCAGCGGAAGAAACTGACAATATGCTTCTCCGATATCGCCGGCTTTACCGAGACCACTGACAAAATGGAATCCGAGGATCTCACCCAGCTCCTCAATCACTATCTGACGGAAATGTCGAAAATTGCTTCGGATCACGGCGCGACGATCGACAAATATGTCGGCGACGCGATCCTGATGTTTTTCGGCGACCCTGAGACGCGCGGCGTCAAGGAGGACGCGCTGGCGTGTGTGCAGATGGCTCTCACCATGCAAAAGCGGATGAGCGAACTTGCCGAAATCTGGCGTGACATTGGAATTGAGACACCGCTGCGCTGCCGCATCGGCATCCATACCGACTACTGCACGGTCGGTAACTTCGGCAGCGAGGACCGGATGGATTACACGATAATCGGCGGCGCCGTGAATCTCGCCTCGCGCCTGGAACAGGAGGCGCCACCGGGGACCGTCCTCATTTCCTACGAGACGTTTGCGCAAGTGAAGAACACGATCGACTGTGAGGAGATGGGGCATGTCCAGGTCAAGGGGATCGCCTATCCCGTCGCCACCTACCGCGTCATCGATCTGAAGGCCAATCTAGCCGGCGCTTGTCACGCCGTTCGAACCGAGCTGCCGCACTTCAGGCTGGAACTTGAACCGGAGCTGATGTCCGCTGACGAGCGTGACGATGCCGCCACTGCGCTTCGAGACGCGCTGGATCGGCTTTCCCACAAGCCCGGGCAGTAGGGCTTGGTTCACAACGACCCTTCCATGGACGCAAGGAGTAGGATGTGGGACGCAGCTTATTGGCGCTGTCGATGCGAAGGCCACAGAACGGTCGCGGTCAGTCTTTGAACTCGGGCGGAACGTCCGCATCGGAGCCGAGACTTAACATTCACGGCATCACTGGCAAGGTCCGGATATGGCGCAAGTTGCCCGTTCCGGGGCGCCGCCTTAAACGGCAAAGTTTGACCCAGAGCGGCCGCTCGGCGTGACAGTGTCGAACGTCCGAAAGCATGATAGAGCAGTCATTGCCGATTTCGAACTCGCTGTGGACGGGTTCCGCAAGGCCGGTGTCGTGCAATGACAGGTGAGGCCATGTCAGGTCAGGCCTTGAACTGCAGACGGCTCTCAGGCAAGCCATATGACTGTCGAGGCGGAAGCCGTCGTCGAAATCCCAAAACGCATCAGCGTCAAGGAAAGCGGCCGGACCAGACGCCAGAGGCTCACCGATAGTCGCCGTCGCTTGCGGTTGCTCACCAGAAAATCAACCTGAAATAAGGCTTGAAGTGAGGCTCAGGTCGGCTTGATCTCTGCCCGGCCGATCTTGCGCCATCGGGCGTTTTCGCGAACCAGTTTCAGGTCGTCGGTCGTCTCGGCAAATGTCCGCAAACGGTATTGTCGGAGCAGGTCCGGGAAGAGCGCCCCTTCCGGCAGGCCGGCAAGCTGCTCCCGGACCGAGATCTTTTCATCGATGACCCGCATGCCCCAGGCATTTTCCCGAACCTGCAGCTCAGCGGCCAGATCGCGCTCTTCCGGCGCGTTTTCGTCTAGCACGGCCAGAAGGATCGAGTGGAAAAGCGCTACATAGCCAATCTGTCTCAGGCCGCCCACGACCCGCACGCGCGGCAATATGGCAAGGACGAGGAACGTCAGGAACAAGTTCGGCAGCAGCACGCCGTCCAGCAGCCCCTGCTTGAGATGCAGCCGCTCGAACGGGATTAAAAGACCATGCGGCCTGTCAGGCTCGATCAGGTGCCCGTTCTCGAGGACGAGCTTGCGCACGCGCTCCTCGCGGATGCCCCAGAAATAGTCCGTGGCATTGGGCAGGAATCTGCCAAACGGGCTCGATGCGGCCTCTTGCAAGGCATGTTCGAGACGCTGGCGTCTTGCGGGTTCAATGAGCAGCCTGGAAAGAAGGCTGCCGTCATGTTCTAGATGCCGTGCCATGGCAGCCGCGGCGAGCCGATCATCGATGAAAACCGGCAGGGCCATGCCGGCACGATCCCAATTGGCGACCAGATCCTCGTTGAGGGCTGTCAGCGCATCGGCGGCGGTTCCAAACACCTTGTCCTGGCTGGCAAGCAGTGTGCCCAGCCAGCGGCTGGCATCCGTTTCATCGCCCACCGCCTCAAGCGCGCGCTTGTTGAGGGAAACGGGACCGGCCACGCAGGCGCTTTTGCGGCACAGTTTGTGGCGCCCGATGCCAAACAGGTTGACCTTGTCGTCGCCGACATCGAGCCATCCCGGCCCCTCCCGGCCAATTGTCTCCATGGTCATCGTCGTTCCCATGAAGCCGAAGAAGGCCGACAGCCCGTTTTCGACCGCGCCGAGCCAGGCAAGCAGGAGGGCATCGAAGGTGATCCGGTCCATCAGAAGCAGGCAGTGCAGGCCGGACTGAATCACCGGTCTGTACTCGAACTCGTCGAGGGTCTTGCCGATCTCGTCAGGCTGCATCATCACACCAAGGCGCTGATGCAAGACTTCGCGCAGGATCGATCGGGCAGCGATCGCCGGGGCCGATGCAGGCCTTGCCACCGGCCGCCACAGATGGCGGGCGTAATCGGAAACCGGTGCATTCCAGTTCTGCTCGATGTCGCGCACGACCTCCGGGCAGAGCAGCGACAGCACAGCCAGAATTTCCACCGGAGGCGTAGGCGTTGGGTCAAGGACGGCGGTCATTGGTCCCGTCTAGCCGCTTGCGGTGCAAACGCCAAGGGAGACCAGACTTGCTGGATGCGGCCGGCCCACACATAGATCGTCAACTCGATCAAGATGGTGTGAGCCGAAATGACCGTCTCCTACGGAGTTCTCCATAAGCAACCGCCTGTTCGCCGACTCGGCACGAATTGTTAGGTTGGCTAAACAGTTAAGGCCAAACCAGCGGATCTTAAAACCGCAGGCGGGCCATGCTCAGGAGGTCGTGGTACTGCCCGTCGGTAAAGCCGGCCTTCACATGCCGGCCTTCGACCTCAAAGCCGTGGCTTTTGTAGAGACGGAGGGCGGGTTCGTTGTCGGCATAGACGGTCAATTCGACCCGCTTCAGGGCGCGCCAGTTGTCGGCTACGTCAAGCAGCGCGCCAAGTATGGCGGAGCCGATACCTTTGCCGACAAAGGCATCGTCAAGGCCGATATTGATCTCGCCGATATGCGAACGGCGCGGCGAACCCTGCACGACCAGGCTGCCATGGCCGACGACCTTGCCGTCCAGCTCGGCAACGATCCAGGTGGTTTCCTGGCCGGACTTGGCGATACGCCGCGCCACCTGCTCCACCATCTCGAAAGGCATCCTGAGCGTGCCCCAGCGGAAGCCCGGCATGTTGAAGATAGCGCAAAGCGCCTCCGCATCGCTTGGCCGGACGGACCGGAGCTGCGGCTGGATTTTCTCGGAGGGTGGCGAGGTCGTGCTGGTCATGGCGTTCCCGGCGAAGGCAATCGGCCCGGTACGATGCACCGGACGTCACCTGAAAATCCAGCCGTCTCTGCAACCTATGATGCCGATTGCGAGCTAAAATACCGGGAGGCGGCGTAGAGTTTGAAGACGCCGCTGATGCCGATCCAGCCGAAAAGGACGAGCCAGCACAATGTCCCGGTCGCTGTCCAGTCGATCCGGTGCACCGCAGCGTCGGTGATGGCGACGCCGAGGATGGCAAGCAGGCCAACCAGAAACTGCGCCAAGCCGAGCACCAGCAGTTCCTCGCGCGGCGCGCTTCTCCAGACCAGATATATACCGCCCGCACCGGCGAGGAAGACGGCGCTGTAGACCTGAGCGTGGAAGGCATCGATCGGCCATGGCCAGATGCCACTGAATGTCAGGGGAAACAGCAACAGGCCGACGCCATAGAGCCCAAGGATCGCGGATTCCGCCGGCATGTAGCCGCGCCATGCGGGATTTAAGGTCACGCCTTTTGCAGAAGGACGGGCCCTGGCCCGCCACAGGAACAGCCCGGATACCGCGACCGAAGCAAGATAGACCAAAAACCACAGCCAGGGCGCTTTGCGCTCGAAGTTGAAATAACCGAGATTGATGAACGAAGCCACCGACACGATGACGGTGAAGATGAAGGCCATGACGAGCACGAGCCTGCCGGGCGACCAGCGATTCCAGACCAGCAGCGCCGCCATCACGACCATTTCGGCGGTGTAGAAGCCACCGAGGAAGCGCGCATTGAACGGCGTGACGGCCCAAGGCCAGCCCGGTTTGACCAGAACAGGCACGAAAAACAGGCCGGCGCCTACGATCAGGACGATGATGACCACCGCAGAGAAAAGGCGCAGGGCCGCGGGAAATGGCGGGTTGTTGGATGTCGGCATGGGAGAAAATCCCAAAGATGAATGCTCCATGGACCATCATAGTGCTGCTTGCGGCCGGTTAAAATCCGCCGAATGGAAATTGAACGGTCACCAGGCTTCTCCATTCGAATGGCCGTACGGTCGGTTTCGAAGTAAGATGGAGCACTCGGACCAAAGACCGGTCCGGTCAAAACGCCTCGGGGCGCATTTTCCGGAACCTGCACGATGAACGAAGCTCAGGATCTGTTCTCGCTTCTGCGACAATCGGCCGATGTCGATCCACAGGCGATCGACGCGATCAAACGAACCATCGCGGAGGGTGAGGACCACGAACTTTGCCGCATCAATGCGCCAGCCTTCGCCAGCAAGCATGGCCTCGACGAGGAGCGCGCCATAAGCGCCTTTCTCCATGCGGCGCGGGTGGGCATCTTCGACATTTCCTGGAATGTTCTGTGCCCCGGCTGTGGCGGCGTGCTCGACACCAACGCCACGCTGAAAACCCTCCAAAAGGACGAATACACCTGCGCGCTGTGCTCCGAGGGCTATTCACCGACCCTGGACGAGATGGTCGAGGTGACATTCACCGTCAGTCCCCGCGTGCGCAGGATTGCCGCCCACAATCCACACGAACTGCCGGTGGCGGAATATTTCCGCCAGATCTACTGGGCGTCCGGCGTCGATCTGCCGGAAGAGGATTTCGCGGAAAAGATGGAAGCTTTCTCGCTGGAGGATATCGAGCTTGCGCCCGGTGAAAAGGCGGTTCTGCCCATACAGCTTCCGTCCGAATTCATCATCGTCTTCGAGCCGGTCACCCACTCAGCGCAGTTCATCGACGGGAAGGGCGAACCAACAAAGGAGCGCCGGAGCCTCTCTTTGATCTTCGACCGCGACCATGTCCAGAGCCAGACGCTGGAGATGCAACCCGGCCCGTTGCGCATTTCGCTGGAAAACAGGACCGACACCCGCGTGCTGCCGACGGTCTTCATAGCCGGCCAGGCATTGCATGATTTCCTGGGTAGACGCCGGCCCTTCCTGACCGCCAAGCGCCTGCTCACCAACCAGACATTCCGCGATCTCTATCGCACGGATACACTCGACATCAACCAGCGCCTGAAGATCACCAGCCTGACGTTCCTGTTCACCGACCTGCGCGGATCGACCGAGCTTTACGAGCGGGTGGGCGACCTTTCAGCCTTCGATCTCGTGCGCGAGCATTTCCAGGTTCTGCACGAGATCGTCACGGCGGAGGCAGGCGCGGTGGTGAAGACGATCGGTGATGCGGTGATGGCGACCTTCGCGACGCCCGATCGTGCGATTGCTGCAGCCCTCAGGATGCGCGATGCCATGCGTACGCTCAACGACAAGAGCGGGCGCGAGGATCTGCTGCTCAAGATCGGAGTCCACGCCGGCCCCTGCATCGCCGTGTCTATGAATGAGCGACAGGACTATTTCGGCCAGACGGTCAACATTGCTTCGCGGGTCCAGAACCTTGCCAACGCACAGGCGATCTTCGCCACTCGGGCGGTGGTCGACGACAATCTCACCGCCGATCTGTTGCACAGGAAGGCGCTGACGCCCGTGCCCCACGAGGTCTCGCTGCGCGGCATTGACCGGGAGATAGCGGTATATACGATCCCCTGAAGACTCGGCCCCTGGAGACTTGGCCCCCGAAAATCTGGCTCGTCCCGGCCCCTCACACGCGCCTATAGATAAAATAACGATCGACGGGCACCGAAGGCGGCGGCGGGAGGCGTTGCAACTGCGGGCGATCGAGCGGCGTGCCGCTGACCGCGATGCCGCCGACGCGAAGCAGGCGCGCGGCTAGATCGGGAAGCCAGGTAGAGGTCACTGCATCGCGATCTTCATAGCCGGTGCCGATGTCGGCATGAACAAGAGCGGCGTCGATGCCAATGAACCTGCTCGCCGTCTCGCGTATTTCGCCGAGCACGAGGTTTTCAGCTTCGGGAATTGAGCTCGCGTGTGCGGCAAGTGCGCGGTCGAACGCTACGATCCGGCGTCCGGGCAGGCGCTCGCGCAGATGGTGGAACGTCCGGCCATTGCCGAGGCCGAGCTCGAGCACGGGCCCCTCCATTTTCGCCACCTCGGCGCAGACATGATCGAGTATGTCGCGCTGTGCGGTCATCCTCCGGATGAAACTGTCGAGGCGACTCATGTGCGATTGTATGTCCTGAACCAGTCCACGAAATCAACTGCCCCCGACCAGAGCGTTTCGCGGCTGAAACCCGACGACGACGTGTTAAACCCAGATCGAGTCTTGCCGAGGCGAACGATGAACATTGCAACAAGCGAACAGGCCGCTGACAAGGACCATACCGGGTCGAGTCGGCGGCACGGCGCGCGGCGGAATAGCGATCTCACTTGTAGGGGTCTGCGGCGTCCCGCAAGCCGTCGCCGAGGAAGTTGAACGCCAAGATGACGAGAATGACGGGGAGCATCGGCAAAAGCAGCCATGGATAGAACGCGATGACGCTGACGCTGCGCGCCTCGGTGAGCAGGATGCCCCAGCTGGTTATCGGCGCCCTCAGGCCGAGCCCGAGGAAGCTCAGCGCCGTCTCGCCCAGGATCATGCCGGGTATGGAGATCGTCGCCGTCGCGATCAGATGCGACATGAAGCCGGGAATGAGATGCCGCCCGATGATGCGGCTGCTTCTGGCGCCCATCAATTGCGCGGCCAGAACGTAATCCTCCTCGCGCAAGGCTAGAAGCTTTGAACGCACGGCCCGCGCCAGTCCGGTCCAGTCGAGCAGCCCGAGGATGACGGTGATGCCGAAATAGATCAGGATCGGACTCCAGGTTATCGGCATGATCGCCGCCAGAGCCAGCCATAGCGGAATGCTGGGGATCGATTGCAGAACTTCGATTATCCGTTGAACGATCAGGTCGAAGATACCGCCGTGATAGCCGGCCAGTCCGCCGATGACAATGCCGAGCAGGAAGCTGAAACTGATGCCGACGAGGCCGATTGTCAGTGAAATGCGTGCACCATAGATGATGCGCGAGAGCACATCGCGCCCCAGCCTGTCAGTGCCCGCCAGAAAGAGCTGGCCGTTTTCGGCAGGACAGACAAAATGCCTGTCACCTTCGATCAGGCCCCAGAACCGGTAACTGTCGCCCTTGCAGAAGAAACGGATCCGCTGAACATCATCCTGTTTCTCGATGTAGTTCCGCTTGAGCGTGTCCATATCCAGCGTCATCTGACGGCCATAGACGAACGGCCCGACGAGCTGGCCGTTGTGGAACAGGTGCACCCGCTGCGGCGGTGAATAGATGTAGTCCATGTTGCGCGTGTGCAGATTGTAGGGCGCCAGGAACTCGCAGATCAGTATCCCGAAATAAAGCGCCGCCAGGAATATGCCGGATATGACGGCAAGCCGGTGCTTCCGGAATTTCCACCACATCAGCCGCAACTGCGACGCCTGAAAGACCTTCGACTGCTCCGGCGTCATCACCTCGACCGACTGCAGGTCAAAGGGCGCGATGGAAACGTAGTGTTGCAGTGGGGCACCCGGAGCGGGCAGCGGCGATTGCGTGTTCATTTGGTGCTGCCGCCTTGCAAACGAATTCGCGGATCAAGTAGCGCCAGCGCCAGGTCGGAAATCAGGACGCCGATGACCGTCAGGAAGGCGAGGAACATCAGGAACGACCCTGCCAGATACATGTCCTGGCTTTGGAGCGCCTTGATCAGCATCGGCCCGGTCGTTTCCAAAGACAGCACGATCGCCGTGATTTCGGCGCCGGAGATGATGGCCGGCAGGATAGAGCCGATGTCTGAAATGAAGAAATTGAGCGCCATGCGCAGCGGATATTTGACCAGCGCCCTGAAGGGATGAAGGCCTTTGGCGCGCGCGGTCACGACATATTGCTTATGTAGCTCATCGAGCAGATTGGCGCGCAGCCGCCGGATCATACTTGCCGTGCCCCCGGTGCCGATGATCAAGACCGGGATCCAGAGATGGGCGAGGATCGACTTCGCCTTGGCCCAGCTCATCGGCTCGCCGAGATATTGCTGGTCCATGAGATGGCCGATGGACGTGCCGAACCAGATGTTGGCGAAATACATCAGGATCAGCGCCAGCATGAAGTTCGGAATGGCAAGGCCGAGAAGGCCGAACAAAGTCAGGCCGTAGTCGCCCCAGCTGTATTGATGCGTGGCGGAGTACATGCCGATCGGAAAGGCTATGAGCCAGGTAAAGATGATCGTGACGAAGGAAACCAGCACGGTCAGCCACATTCGGTCCCCGACGACGTCGCGAACCGGCAGCTCATATTCGAAGGAATAGCCGAAATCGCCGTGCAGCATCCCGCCGACCCAGTAGAAGTAGCGAATGACCGGTGGCTGGTCGAAACCATATTCCTTGCGCATCATCTCGATGCGATCGGAATCCACCGCTTCGCCCTGAGCCCGAAGCTCGGCAACATAGCTGTCGAAATAGTCGCCTGGTGGAAGTTCGATGATCGTGAACACCAGTGCCGATATGACCAGCAGCGTTGGAACCATCACGGCGATGCGCCAGACAAAATATCGAAGCACGCTCAGGACTCTCCAAGCCAGAATGTATCCGGCATGTAGACACCGAAATAGGCGGTCGGGTCGTAGCCGTAGAGCGCCTTGTCAGGCAGATTGCGCAGCCGCGAGGACGCCAGAATCGGCTGATGCGTTCCGTTCACCGTGCCGATCGAAAACACCTGATCGGTATAGATCGACAGCATTGAATTCCAGATTTCGGCGCGCTCCGTGGCTTCGGTCGATGCGTTCCAGCGCTTGAGTAAAGCCATCAACTCGACCACAGGCGGAAGATCGGGCGCTTCACCGACCTTGCCATGAGACAAGTAGTGAGCACCCCAGAGCGGCCATTGCAGCTGGTCGTCGACGGTGGGGGCCAGTTGGTACGGGTTCATGTCGGCGGTCGGTACGCCATTGTCGATGCCCGACCACATCGACATCACGATCTGGCCACCAAGCGCGCGGCTGCGGAAGATGTCGCGCTGCGAAGTCCGGATGAACAGGGCGATGCCGATCTTGCGCCAGTGATCGGTGATGAGCTCGAGCGCGTCGGTTTCCAGCGTGCTTTCGCCGGCCGTTTCCACTACGAGCTGCGCCGGGCGTCCGTCGGGAAGTATCCGCAGGCCGTCATCGTCACGCGCCTGAAGCCCGACCTCGTCGAGCAGGGCATTGGCCTGGTCGGGATCATGGGCGACCCAGGCTTTCGCGAATTCCGGCCGGTAGAGCGGGCTCTCCGGCAGGACCGTATCGGCACTTTCCTGCGCCAATCCGTAGAACACAGCCAAATTGATCTCGCGCCTGTCCACAGCGAGCGAAAGTGCGCGGCGCACTCGCACGTCACGAAAAAGGCCACGCCACACCTGGTCGGCACAATTCAGATTGGGCAGCAGCGCCAGCCGCGAACCCTGTGTGCGTTTCCAGAGATGCATCTTCACAGGGTAGCGCTTCTCCGCGTCTTTCAGGAAGGAGTAATCGCTGAAGTCAATTCCCATACATTGCAGGTCGCTCTCGCCCGCACCGGTCTTGGCGGAGATGATCGCCGACGAGCTGACATTCATGACGATCCGGTCAACATAGGGCAGTTGCCGGCCATTCTCGTCTATTCGATGAAAGAACGGGTTGCGCTCGAAGACGAATTGCTCGGCCGGCGGCTTGGTCCGGTTCTGCCAGGGATCGAGCGTCGGCAGTTCCGGGTTCTCCGGGCGATACTGCCGCGACATGCGGATATGCAGGAGCGTCCATTTCTGGGCCCGATTCTCCTTCATTAGGCCGGCGAGCCGGAATGGATCCTGGTATTTCTTGTGGAACTGCCTGAGATAGGCGGCTGGCAGAACAAGCGATATCGGCGAAGCAGCGGCGAGCTTGGGCAGGAAGTCGGGATTGGGCGCATCCCAACTATAGCGGACCGTCGACGGATCGACGATCTCGAAGCGTGGCGGCTTGCCGTCCGCCAGCAGGGCCGGGGCGAGCCCGCCTTGCGAAAGCTCATCGTTCAGCCAGACATCTTCCCAGCAATAGCGAAAATCCTCCGGCGTCAGCAGGCTACCGTCAGACCATTTATGTCCTTCCCGTATCTTGAAAGTGAAGACACGATCATCCGCTACATCGAAACTTTCGAGAATGTCGGCTTGCAAGTTAAGCTTTTCGTCATAGCCGACCAGGCGAGCGTACCCGTAGATCGTCATCATCCGGATATCTTTCTGGCTGCCGATGATCGTGCGCAGCGTGCCGCCATACTGGCCGGGCTGCCGGCCCATCGCAGCGAGATTCAACGCGCGCGGGCGCTTGGGCAGGCGTTCGGCGAGTGCCGGCAGCGCCCTGGCCTTCAGCTGCGGCTGAAGAAATTCCGGCTCCAGATCGCCGGCGCGCAACGTGCCCGGCAGAAATGCCGAAGCCATGAGCCCAAGGACGGTGCGCCGGCTGATCAATGGCGTAGCTCGCTGACATCGGCCGAACGTCGGGCCAGCACGAGGTGGCCGCCGCCAAGATCGAGCGGCAACAGCATATCCTCGTCGCCCTCGTCGCGGAATTGCGGTCCCCATGCGCTGGTGTCGGAAGCGCCGCTGAGCTTCAGCGTCTTGAAATCCATCGGCCTGTCGAGATCGGGGAAAGGTACTGCGGCGACCAGTGAGCGCGTGTAGGGGTGGATAGGTTTCCTAAGCAGAATTTCGCGCGGCGCGAGCTCGACGATACGCCCGCCGCACATCACCGCGATGCGGTCTGCCATGTAGTCCACCACCGCCAGGTTGTGGGATATGAACAGGTAGGTCAGGCCCAGTTCCTTCTGCAGGTCCTTCAGAAGGTTCAGAATCTGCGCCTGGACAGAGACATCGAGTGCCGAAACCGGCTCGTCGCAGATCAGGAGTTCAGGTCCCAGCGCCAACGCGCGCGCGATGCCGATACGCTGACGCTGCCCGCCGGAGAAACTGTGCGGATAACGCTTTATGAAGCGCGGATCGAGCCCGATTGCCTGCATCAGGCTCTTGACCGTGGCGAGTCGGGACGCGGCATTGCCACGTTGATGGATTTCCAGCGGCTCGCTCAAGATGTTCTCCACCGTCATGCGAGGTGAAAGCGACGAAACCGGGTCCTGGAAGACCATCTGGATTTTCGCGCGCAGCAGGCGCAGGGCGTCTCCCTCGGCTTCCAAGACGTCGATCGGACCATCGCGGCCGTTGAAGATCACAGAGCCGCCGCTAGGGGTGACAGCCCGCATGAGGATCTTGCTGACCGTGGTTTTGCCGGAGCCGCTTTCGCCGACAAGACCCAGGCACTCACCCCGCCTGATATCGAAGCTCACGCCGTCCACGGCGCGAACAGG
The DNA here is from genome assembly GCF_040319055.1 of Mesorhizobium sp. M0960. Taxonomy (NCBI): domain Bacteria; kingdom Pseudomonadati; phylum Pseudomonadota; class Alphaproteobacteria; order Hyphomicrobiales; family Phyllobacteriaceae; genus Mesorhizobium; species Mesorhizobium sp. M0960. The sequence goes on from NZ_JAMYNN010000023.1 coordinate 61,894, forward strand.
GGTTTGATGATCTCCGCCGAACCATCCGGACTTGCGGATCGTGAAGGTCTTTGTCAGATCCCTGACCGACAGCAGGATGTCGTCCGGCCCCTTCGATGCCAGCGCCGTCTGCTTGCCGAGCAGGTTCCCGACATTCACCGGCACCTCGCGGAGCGCCTTTAGCCTTTCGCCAGGCTTCAGGTCGAAATGCGGAACGGCTGCCATCAGGCCCTTCAGGTAAGGGTGACCTGGCCGGCGGAATATCGCCTCCACAGGTCCCGCTTCCATGATCTCGCCATGGTACATGACCACCACCTCGTCGGCGACATTGGCGACCACGCCAAGGTCGTGCGTGATCAGCAGCATCGCCATGTTCAGCTTCGTCTGAAGCTCGCGCAGCAATTGCAGGATTTGCGCCTGGATGGTGACGTCCAACGCCGTCGTCGGCTCGTCGGCGATCAACAGGGCGGGCCGGCAGATAAGCGCCATGGCGATCATTGCGCGTTGACGCAATCCTCCCGAAAGTTCAAAGGGATACATGTCATAGGCGCGCTTGGGGTTGGGAAAGCCGACAAGGCCGAGCATTTCCTCGGTCAGCGCCTTGCGCTTCACCCGAGCCATGGGCGTATGAATCTGCAGGGATTCGCTCACCTGATTGCCGATCGTATGCAGCGGCGACAGTGATGTCATCGGCTCCTGAAATATCTTGCCGATGCGGCTGCCTCTCAACGCCCGGATTTCGGGTCCGTCACGCGGCATTTGCAGGATATCCTGCGTCGTGCCGGGCTTTTCAGGATCAGAAAACAGGATACGGCCGCGAACATGGGCTGTGTTCGGCAAAATGCCCATCACTGCCTGGCTGAGAACCGATTTTCCGGAACCGGACTCGCCCACAAGCGCGGTAACCTTGCCGGGCAGGACGCGAAGATTTGCACGCCTGACGGCATGCAACGGTCCCCCTATAATGGCAAAAGAGATGCCAACATCCTCGATCCGCAGCAGATCAACGCTCGAATTCATTCTCACACCAGCCCCACTCTGGCGGCCTGCCGGTCGGCAGGCCCAGAAAGCGAGACTAGCGCATTGCCAGCCTAGAGCAACTTGGATTCGAAACGGTCGCCAGTTCCCCGGCGGAACCGGCGACCGGACTGCATACCAAAGGCGTTCGGATCAGATCGTGACGGTTACTGGAGCTTCCTCGGGTCGCCCGCCGACAGCCGCGCGGCATCGCGATGAAGCAGCATGACCTGCTCGGCGTCCGATATTCGGTCGTAAATCGGCTCCAGCGCACCGTCTTCATCGAGTGCAAGAGCACCCGACAAATCGGGTGAAAGCACCGTCAGCTTCTGCTTGATGCCCGCCAGTTCCTCCTTGCCGAGCGTCAGCCAGTTGTTGGCGCTGCAATAGCCGGCGAAATCTTCGCTGGCGAGAACGCTGTGCGAATATTTCTTGGTCAGGGTCTGAAGGCGCTGGACCTCGTTTACAGCCGAGCCGAAGACAGAGAATGTGAGCCGGTCGGAAAGCCCGACATTGCCGAACATCACATTGCCGACATGCAGGCCGATGCCGAATTTAATGTCGCCCAACCGCTGCTCCTTTCTGCGCAGATTGAGATCCATCATGCGCGCGGTGGCCTTGTGCGCTGCCGCAAGGGCAGCCCGGCAGGCGATCTCGGACTGCGCACGGTGCCTTTCGCAAGGGTAGACAGCAATGAAGCCATCCCCCAGGAAACTCATGATCTGCCCGCCTCTGCGATTGAAAGGTGCAGCAATGGCATCGAAAAACTGGTTCAGCGTATCGATATAGATTTCGCGGCCGGAGGTTTCGGCAAGCCTTGTCGACCCGCGCATATCGGCCATGACCAGTGCAGCCCGGATTGTGTCGCCCTCGCCGCGCTTGATCTGGCCGTCCAGCACCCGCCTGCCGGCGTCGCCGCCGAGATAAGTGGTCATCATGTTGTCGGCGAGCTTGGTGAGCACCGCCATCTTGGTTGCGATAGCGAGATGGTTCTGGATCCGCAGCAGCGCCGAAATCATGTTGTCACTGAAGCCTGCAGCACTGTCGGTGGACCAAGACCCGATCATGCCCTGACTGGTGTTGCCGCTGAAGGGATGGACGAAAGCCATGTAATCGGTGACGCCCATAAGCTTGAGGTCATCGAAAACAGGAAATTCAGACGGCACCGACGGGTCGAGCCGGCGCCGCAGATGGTCGAGTTTGTGGCTGAGCAGATGGTAGTATGGGCTGGTCAGGAATCTGTCGGAAGGAACGCCGTCGTCATGACGGAAGCCTTCTACTTCCAAGCCCTGGCCGCGGAGCCAGGTGAAGCCAAGCGCGTCATAAAGCGGATGAAGCATCGAAAAGCTCAAATGCACCCGCCTCAACGGCAGGCCGGCAGCAGCCAGCCGTTCACAAAAGCCCTTTACCAATGTTTCCAGGTCGTCGCCCGCCAGCGCCGATTGGGTCAGCCAATCAGCAACCTTATCCATGAGAATGGCAGAAATTTCTGCTTGCGCTGTGCTCATGCTATCTCGAAATCTCCTTGATCCGCCACAAATTCGCCGGCTCGGACGCCGTCAGGCCTTCACCACCGTCTCTCGGGTTAGCCCGAGGCGGCCAAAAACATTGCGTGTGTCGACGATCAGAAGAGCGTGATCCGCGATCGCCTGATAGTCAATCGCGTCGTGGTCGGTTGCAACGACGACAGCATCGAAATCCTTCAAGGCCGCCTCGGTCAATTCGACCGAGCGACGCCCCTTGATCGCCATATGCTCCCGTGTGGTCGGGATCTCCGTAACATGCGGATCGTGGAATTCCGCCTTGCCGCCCCATTCCTCGATGAGTTCAATGAGCCGCAATGAGGGGCTTTCGCGGATGTCGGGCACATTCTTCTTATAGGCGAGCCCGATGATGAGAATGCGCGAGCGGCTGAGCGCCTTGCCGCAGCGCCGGTCCAGCGCCTTCGCCAGTTCATCGACCACATGACGCGGCATAGCCGTGTTGATCTCTGCCGCCAGCTCGATGAAGCGGGTCGGCAGTTCATATTCGCGCGCCTTCCACGTCAGGTAGAAGGGATCGATCGGAACGCAGTGGCCGCCAAGTCCGGGGCCGGGATAGAAAGGCATGTAGCCGAAGGGCTTGCTCTTTGCCGCCTCGATCACCTCCCAGATGTCTATGCCCATCGCACCGAGCACGACCTTCAACTCGTTGACCAGGGCTATGTTGACCGAGCGGAAGATGTTTTCCGTCAGCTTGACCGCCTCGGCGGTCGCCGTGGTGGAAACCGGAACAACGGTCTTGACCACGCCCTGGTAGAAAGCCTGAACGAGTGTCGCCGCTTCAATGCCGTCGCCTGCCACGATCTTGGGGATCGTCGCGACTTCAAAGCTTCGGTTGCCGGGATCCTCGCGTTCGGGCGAGAAGCCGAGGAAGAAATCTATCTTCGACCGCAAGCCGGTTTCTTCCAGTATGGGCTTGATCACGTCGTCGGTGGTGCCGGGATAGGTGGTCGATTCCAGCACGATCAGCTGGCCGAGACGCAGATGCTTCGCGATGGTGCCTGCCGTGTTCCTGACAAAGGAGAGGTCCGGCTCACGGTTTTTCGTCAGCGGTGTCGGAACGCAGATGATGATGACATCGCAGACGGCCAGTTCAGCAAAATCCGCAGTGGCGCGGAACCGTCCGCTCGCCACCTGGCCGGCAAGGGCTGTCGAGGTCACCGCCTCGATATAGGATTGGCCGTTGTTCAGGCTCTCGACCTTCTGGGCTTCGACGTCGAAGCCGGAAACCGGGAAGCCGGCGCGTGCGATCGCAACCGCCAGCGGCAGCCCGACATACCCCAGTCCGATCACGCCGACTTGCGCGGCGCGCGTCGAAATCCGGTTCAGAAGACGGTCATATGTCGATCGTGAGGCGTCCAAAAAATCTGCTTTCCCTTAATTCGGACAGACCGTCCGCTTCCATGGCGAGGCTCACTTGGTCCCAAGAACCCCGAGGCATATTGCGGAAAATCGATGTCCGCAAGCTGTCAGACCGGCACCTTCGCCTTCAGGCTTGCTGCAGCCATCGCATAGCCGCCGGCGGCGCCATCGATGAAATGAACGTGATCGCGCTGCAGCGGCGAGGCGACGAGGCATGTCATCAAGGCCGATTTCTGGCGGTGCAGGCCATAGTTGCAGATGCCCGCCTCTTCCGCCTTTTTCAGCCGGTTCTCGATCCGTTGCAACACATCCGCGTCAACGTCGATGGTCATCTTCAAGCCGTCGTCGAACTTCCGGAAATCCGAATTGCTGGCCACGTCGCGTTTGTAGATCTTCGGATCGAATTTGCCGATCGTCCAGCCATATCTATCGGTAACAGCCGTAAGCGTCATCAGGAACACTATCCACAGCTTCGACAGCCATCGCCGTCCTGCCGGCGCCGTGGCGCGCGCCTCGATATCGAGGCCGGCGGGCAGCAAACTGTAGTCCGGTCCGTTCACCGGCACCGGGTGGCCATCGCGTTCCTGCCTGCCGGCAAGGGCGATGATGTCGGAAACCAGAAACTGAAAATCGCGCACGTCGCGCGACGCCCCCGGTATGGCTATGATCGAGACGATTTCGCCATGCCGGGCTTCGATCGGGTTCCAGCGGCACGAGAGGCCGGTCAGATCCGGCCGCGCGCCGGCCGGCGCAGGATCGATGCGGTAGCGCCCCGCTTTCATCTCGGCTTCCGCCCAACTGCCGCCACCGCCGGCGAACATGGCATAGAAGACCGCTTCGGAGGCCTGGAACCTCGCCACGCGAACGTCGAGGCCTTGCGCTCTGATATCCTTTATCGGCACGATTGCGGCACGCAAGGTCAGGTCGAGTTCGTCCGCCACCCATCTCTGGACAGCCGCCAGCGCGTTGCGGGTGATCTCCAGCGCCGAGCCGGGAAATGCCACGAGCGCGCCGTCGCCGCCGAAGACAAAGGGAAGATCTTGCCGACCCAGCGCATTGAGCAGCGCCGAAATGACGCTGGCACCGGCCATATTGACGGTTTTATAGCGCCCAGCCCCGATCGCCTTGGTCGAGCCGACGATGTCGGCGGTGGCCAGCGCCCAGCCATCGGGGAGAGGCCGATAGTTATCGATATCGGCAACGCTTTCGAACTTTGCGAAGACCGGCAGGGAAGCGACAAACGGATCGGACGCGGCAGCTGTTTCCATGAGCATCAGATAGCACATTCCACTGCTTGAAGGTGAAGTCGATCATGCTTCGAAATTGACTTGCGCAGGCTTTCCGATGATAGGGTCCGGCGATGCGAATTGCCTTCTACGCGCCGCTGAAGTCGCCCAATCATCCCGTTGCCTCCGGCGACCGCCAGATGGCACGGATGCTGGTCAAGGCGCTGGAGCATGGAGGGCATAGCGTCGAACTAGCATCCGAATTACGCTTCTATCTACGCGAACCGGATTCGAAAAGTTTCGACGCGCTCAAGATCGAGGCCCGGGAGGAAGCCGCGCGGCTGGCAAGGCTTTGGGATCGTGACGGCAAGCCCGGTCTGTGGTTCACCTATCATCCCTATTACAAGGCGCCCGACCTGATCGGGCCCGAGCTGGCGTTGGCCTTTGGTGTCCCCTATGTGACAGCGGAAGCCTCCTATTCGAGGCGGCGCAACACCGGTTTGTGGGCCGATACGCAAGCGTTGGTGGCGCGAGCCGTCGAACAGGCAGCGCTGAACATCTGCTTCACGCAAAGGGATCGTCAGGGACTGGCAGATGCGATTCCCGACGCCGCTTTCGGCATGCTTTCGCCCTTCATCGACACATCGGTATTCCGGGAAACGCCGGCACGGAGTTGTCCGACGCGCCTCGTTACCGTCGCCATGATGCGCCCGGGCGACAAAGTCGAAAGCTATCGCATGCTGGCGCAAGCGCTCGGTCCGATCGGCCATCTGCCCTGGACCATGTCGGTCGTCGGGGATGGGCCTGCCCGTGACGAGGTCAAAGCGCAATTCGCCGGCTTGCCCGCCGACCGTATCGAATGGCTTGGCGCGATTGAGCCAGCCGCCGTGCCGGATGTCCTCTACAGTGGGGGAATTTACGTCTGGCCGGGTTGCGGCGAGGCCTATGGCGTTGCCTATCTTGAAGCACAGGCCGCCGGCCTTCCGGTGGTGGCTCAGGACATCGCCGGCGTGCCGGAGGTCGTGCGGGATGGCCAGACCGGGTTTCTCACCCCGCCGGGCGATGTGGCGGCGTTCGCTTCTGCCATTGAAAGGCTTCTGGCCCGTAACGACGAAAGAACCATCATGGGCGCGGAAGCCAGACGTTTCATCCTCGAAGAACGTTCCCTCGGTGCTGCAGTGGCGCGGCTGGCCGAACTCCTTGCGAAGATCCCGGTTTCATGACATCCGATCAGATCTGGCAGCCCTTGGTGGAAGAACTGGCGTGCCGGCAACGGGCAAATCGCAAGGCAGAGTTTTGGCTGCGCGACGATGACGCCGTGGATCCGACGCCTGCGCTTGATCGGCTGCTCGACCTCACCGGTGAATTCGCGGTTCCGGTGACTCTGGCCGTCATTCCGGCCCTGACTGATGAGAAGCTTGTCGTCCGGCTTGACGAGGCGCCGCATGCCACGGTCGCCATCCATGGCTGGGCGCACCGAAATCATGCGCCCGAGGACCAGAAAAAGCAGGAGCTCGGCGCGCATCGGCCACGCGAGGCGGTGCTCAATGATCTGGCTCGCGGGCTGTCGCACGTAACCGGCCTGCACGGCGCACGTACCGTTCCGATGCTGGTGCCACCCTGGAACAGGATCGACGCCGGCCTGGTATCCGACCTTGGATCGATAGGATTTGCGGCATTGTCGGTCTATGGGCCGCCGAGGCGTGCTTCACTGGCGGTCATCAACAGCAATGTCGACATCATGGATTGGCATGGCACGCGCGGCTGCCGCGATCACGGCCTATTGGTTCAGGCTATCATCGCGCAATTGCAGCATGCATTCGATGGCGGCGAACCGGTCGGTCTGCTCACCCACCATCTCGTACACGATGAATCGGCCTGGCTTTTCCTCGAACGGCTGTTCGCCGTCACCGCACGGACTGAAGCCTGCGCATGGCTTCCGATCAGGACATTGATCGGGCGCAGCGCCGGTAGAGCAATTCCAGGAAAAGTGTGAACGATTTTCCGTCTGGAATTGCGTCAAAACAAAGAGATAGAGCGCTTCGCCGTTTCTGTGAAACGGTGAAGCGCTCTAGAGGAAAATAGCTCAGCGCTTTTTGCGCAATGAGACTGGAAGTTTGAGCGTCTGGCCATCCCGCGCGGCAAAAGCGCCGGTAAACCTGTCCTTGGCCAGTTTCTCGATCTTGTCCAGTTCCTTGTCGGTGCGTGTCGGATCGTGGTGAAACAGCGCAAGCCCCCGCGCACCGGCCGCCTCACAGAGCTTGACGCCCTGTTGCCATGTCGAGTGCCCGTAACCGCGGCGGCGTTCCATTTCCTCCTCGGTGTAGGTGCAATCGTAAATGACGAGGTCGGCATCTTCGATCAGGCCGAGCACCGTCTGATCGAGTTTGTCCGGCTCGTGCTCAGTGTCTGTGATCACCGCCACGACGCGGCCGCCCCATTCGACCCGGTAGCCTATGCAGCCGCCCGGATGGATAAGACTGCCGGTTCGGACCACCACCCCTTCGCGCGGGCGAAGCACGTCTCCGGATACGAAATCGCGATAGTCGAGGCTTGCCTTGCTGATCTCCAGTTTCACCGGAAACCACGGCGGCCGCATGAACTCATCGATCATCTGCCGGGTGGTCATGTGTCCTGCAAGATGCCCGGACCAAAGCGTAACCTTGGCGCCCCGGTCATAGATCGGCGCAAAAGACGGCAGCCCGATGATGTGATCGTAATGGCAATGGGTGAAAAGCAGGTCGAAATCGGTGACGCCCAACGCCTGAAGCGCCGCGCCGGCAGGCCGTAGGCCAGAGCCTGCGTCGAACAGAAGCGTATGCTTACCGCATCGCATCTCGACGCAGATTGAGTTGCCGCCATAGCGAGAGAATTCTGGCCCTGATACCGAAATGCTGCCGCGGACACCCCAAAACCTGACCAGGAAAACGTTGTCGTCCATGCTACCCCTTCGCCCATCATATCCAAACAACTGCTGCTAGGCGAGACAGGCTTTCTCCGGGTGATCTTCTCAGCGAGAGGACAGTGCCGTCACGACGGCGAGGATCGAGCGCACGTCCTTCGTTATTTGGCGCTTCGTGCGTCGATCAGATCCGCGGTTGTATGGCTTAGGCGATCGGCAAGAACCCGCAATATCTCGATGGTCATTTCCGGGAACTCCCTCATAAGCCTCAGGAAATGATCCTTGCGGATTCTCAGGACTTCCAGCGGACTTGCCGCTCTGACGGTGGCAGTGCGGGAGCTGTTGCACAATATGGCGATCTCGCCAACGATCGAATTTGGCTCCAGTTCGGCAACTTTTATCGGTCCGCTGTCGGAATCGACAAGAATATCCGCCCTGCCTGAAAGGATGACATAGGCGGCGTCTCCCTCGTCGCCCTGCCGGAAAAGGATCTGGCCGGCGCTGTAGCTCACACGATCGGATGTGAACGCAAGCAGCTTGAGCTTTGTCGGCTCGATGGCAGAGAACAAGGGAACGCGTTGCAGCATTCCAACTTCATCCTTGAGCAGCATTGTCGCAAACCTTCCAAAATTCGCGTTTGCCAGACTAGAGCAACGGACGCCCAGATGGAATCAATTCTCTTTTCGAGACGGCGAGACAAACCACGCGAAAGGTGGCGAGCCCGATGTCGTGCACCGGCAGAATGATCCCATCTGAATGTCCGTTGCTCTATGACAACAGTTCCTTGAAGATACCGTTCCCTGCCAAAAGTGTCTCGTGTGTTCCGTCTTCCGCCAATTGACCCGAGTCGAAGACGATAACGCGATCGAACATCATCGCCATTGCTGGATTCGTCACGACCCATACAATTGCCGGCGAATGGCCGTCGCGCCTGGCTTCCTCGAGCACGTTTCGCAGCACCTTATCCTGCATGCGCTGGTCGAGCGCCGAAAGTGGCCGGTTGAGAATGAGAAAATCGGGACGCTTGAGCAGGGCCCGGGCAACATCGAGCTTCTGTCGCTGTCCACCGGTCAGCCGCCTGCCGCCGGAGCCGACGTTGAAGTCCAGGCCGACATCCAGAAGTTCGGCATAAAGCCCCAGTTCGTCAAGAATGTCATAGACGATGGAGCGTATGCGGTCCGGTGCGTCGGGATGGTTGTTGCCCACACGCCCGAACAGGACGTTATCCATGACGGTGGCCGCGGCAATGTATTTGGCAGGGTCATACCGTTCGACCGCATTTTGCAGTTCGGGCGGCAGGTTTTCATAGAACCGGCTGCGTGCAGCGACGATCTTGCTCATCAGCTCGTCGCTCAGCAGGCCGAAGCGATGCCGGGGCTCGATGTAGGCAAAGCTCAAGGTGACGATCATGGCGCGATCGTTCTCTGAAACCGCCTCGTGAGGACGGTTCTTGAGCCGTTGTAGCAAGGTTTCGTAGGCGGGTATCTCCTCGGCGCTCATGAAGGCGAGCTGCTGGAAGAACTGGTGATCGGGCGGCAGGTCGGCAAACAGCTCGATCGCCTGTTTGGCGATCTCCAAGCCCATTTCGTAGAGCGTGCGGTCGAGGCCGGCTTGCCTCAGCACAGAAGCAAAATAGGGATTGGCCGCCAGGGCCCTGTCGGCCAGTTCGGGGCCGGCGGCAGCGCCGAAGAGCAGGTTTTGGCCGATCGTTGCTTCCTTGTTGTAGGCGCCCGGTTCGAAAGGAACCACCAGTCCGCTCAGCCCCTCTTGTTCCAGCCGGGTTCGCAGCGCCGCACGCAGTTCAACGATCCGCCTGGCAAGCTCCGTGTGACGCGTGAGGTCGGCCGAAGAGCGCAAGCCGAGATCCAGAATGTCGCGCGACAGAACAACCGCGTCGAGCACCCGGCGCACGGCTTCAAAGAGGTCGTGCGGGCCGGTAGCCCCGGCGGAAGCATAGTTGATCCAGTCGCTGTGGATATCGAGATCCGGATTGCCCGACCGGCGCGCCTCGTGGATATTCCAGCGGTGCTGGTCTGCCGCGGCACCGTCATAAGGCACCGATGTCAGCGGCGCATGCTTCAACCCGTAGAGCAGGTTGTCGCGGAGGCTTGCCTGGAACAGGAAAACATCCGACGAGGCATAGGACATGCGCCGGCCGGTCACTGCCTCGGGAAGTTCAAGCAGGTCGTCGGTACCCGAAGCGACCCTTCCGCTGTCCGGCCAGTTCAGCCGCGCGAAGGCTTCTGCAAGCGCCTCCGCTCCACCTGTTGCGGTACTGACCAGCGCCACCGTCTCACCCGGCTTGACCTGGAGGGAGATACGGTTGAGGAGCATTGCACCGCCATCGTCTGCTATAGACAGATTGATCGCCGATAGGGGATTGGTCATCGGATCAGGATCGTCGATCGTCAATGCCCCGATTTTCGGCGCGATGAGACCCTCGACGGTGAACTGTTCAACGACCTGTTGATATTTGACCTGGACATCCTGCCGATCCTGATCCCAGTCGATCAGTTCCTTCATCGGTCCGGGCAGGTCCTTGTAGGCGCCGATCACGGCCACGAGCTGGCCGACGTCCAGCCTCCCCTGGATGACCAGATACCCGCCGATCATATAGAACAGAAAGGGCGTGAGCTGCGCGAGAAAATTGTTGAGGAACTTCACCATGAATTTCCATTGGTAAAGATCGAAGCGGATCTTGAAGATGAGCCCGAGCCGGGCAGCTATGTCGGCGCGCTCGTAGTTTGATGTATCGTGGACGTGAACCGCGCCGATGCCGTCGACGATTTCGCCAACCCGGCCCGAAAGCGCGCGCGCCGTCAACTGCCGTTGGCGCCCGAGCACGATCAGCCGCCGCCGCATTCGCGGGATGAGTACGATCTGGATCACCACGATCACGACCGCTATCATTCCGAGCCAGACGTTCTGGATCATGATGAACAGCATGGCCGTCACCGCCTGGCCGCCGAGCAGTACCGGCTGCAGGAAGGCGTCGCCGATGAAGCCGCCCAGCGGCTCTACCTCGTCCTTCACCATGGTCGCCACTTCGGCGGATTTCACCCGCTTGAAGTAGACCGGCGGAAAACGCAGCACACGGTCCACCAGATCGAAGCGGATACGTCGCAGCATGCGTTCGCCGAGGCGGCCCTTGTAGGTGTTGATGTAGAATTTGAACAGGCCGTTGATGACGACTAGCAAGAGGAACACAAGGCTCAGGGCAAACAGGGTCTCCTTGCGGTCGAGCTGAAAACCGGAGAAGAACTGGACCTCTCCAATGAACGGCAGGTTATAGTGTAGCCTCATGAATGGCTGGGTCGCGCCCGGTTGCTCGAAGCCCCTACCTTGGATCGGGCCGTTGACGATCAGCTTCGGTAGGTCGAAGGACATGAAATACGGGACCATCGAAAGCACGACGATCATCAATATCCAGAGCTGCTGCTTCTTGGTGTGCGTCCAGATGTAGCGGGCTAGGCTGGGTTCCATATGCGACTGCGGACCCTTCAGTTGAAAGGATGCAGGATGTAAACGCACCTGCTGGCGAATGGCGTATCGGCAATTTCTTCGTCGCCAACGACAAAGTCGAAGCTGCAGTGCACGGACATTGTCCTGCGCTCAACGATGCAAGGAACCTGCGAGGCGGCGCGATCCAGTTCCGGCGCATGGTCGATGACAACGACATGGGCATTGTTGATCAGCGAAGAAGGCAGCTGGCCAGACGGTTCGCGGCTTCCGCAGGGCGTTGGCGAATAGCCGAGCAGCACGAGGCCGCAACTGGGCGGCTGGTGCTGGCGGATGGACGCCGATGATCCGGACAGATGCAACAGGCTCTCTCCGGCACCGGGCAATAGCCAAGCGGCTTGCAGCATAATCACGTCCGCGGAATCAAACAGTCTTGCGGGAGGCAAGATTGCGTTGTGTCGCCCGAAATCCCAACATACAAGACAAATATGATGGATGTCACGCAACCACGCAATGCCGGTATGGACTGGCACGAGCAAGCCTTGGACCTCACGCGGGGAATTGCTGCTTATGTCAACTGCCCTCTCGTGGCAGGGCTGGCGCGCGTCGTCACCAAGCATCCGAAGGCCGATATCGCCAACGCCTTCAACCACAAGCAGGTCGCCTGCAAGATGTGGGCGCTCGACAGGCTGTTCGAAAGCTGCGGCGGCCGGTTCGGGCGCATATGGGTTCTGGGTGGATGGTACGGCGTATTGCCGGCAATGCTTTTCAACGACGCCCGCTTCGACATCGCGGCGGTCGATAGCATCGACATCGATCCCGAAGTCGCGCCGGTCGCCCGGACCCTCAACCGGGAAGCCGGCGACCGGTTCCGGGCGCTAACGGCAGATATGTACGCACTCGACTATGCGGCCGTCCGGCCCGACCTGATAGTCAATACGAGCTGCGAACACATAGCCGATCTGCGCGCCTGGCTTGCTCTGCTTCCGCGGGGCACGAATGTACTGCTGCAATCGAACGATTATTTCAGCGAGCCGACGCACATCAACTGCGTGGCTTCACTTGCAACCTTCGAAGCAATGGCGGCGCTACGGGAGGTGCGGTTCTCCGGCGAACTGCCGACAAAAAATTATACGCGCTTCATGCTGATTGGAACTGTTTAATGTATTTCGCCCAAAAGTGCGTAGCGGTTTTCGGACAACGACATGCATAAAACAGGACTTGAAGCGCGTCGCACGAAACTCACCAGACGCGACGTGCGTTAGTCCTACTGAGTCAGTAACGCAGTAGGACTAGGATCTATCGTCTGTTTGATCATGAGCTTTTCCGAAACCGGGCTCCACTTTTAGGGACCATGTTCGATACCGCTCGTGCAGGATTTGCGCGGAGCGACGCGCGCCTTCCAGATCGAGACGATGCGCGGATGGCGTCGGTCTCACAAGCGCCTGTTCGATCGCTTGCGCCAAACCTTCAGGCGTTAGGTCCTTTTCCATCAGCACCGTTGCAAGACCGAGTTCTTCGAGCATCAGGGCGCGAACCGTCTGTTCGGTTTCCCCGCCGGCTGCAAATGGAACGAGCAGGGAGCGACAACCCGCGCGCAGGACATCGCAGACCGTGTTGTAACCCGCCTGCGAGACGGACAGGCGGGCGCCTGTCAGCAGGCTGGCGAAATCCTCGCGGAACCGGAAGATGGACAGGCCCGGCGTGGCATCGCGTGCGATCGCGTCAAATTCGTCTTTCGGCAGGTTTGGGCCGGTGATCAAACACCATTTCCGAGCGTTGTTGGCATTCCGCGCCGCTGCGATCGTGGAGCTGACAAGGCTCTTTCCGGCAGCCCCGCCGCCAACCGACACCAGAACGTCGAAGCGCTCGGAGGCCGCGGGTGAGGGCGGCGCGGCAACGAGCCCTGTGTAGGTGACCTCGGCCCTGATCGTCCCAGCCAGCGGAAATGTCTTGTCGATGGTTGCGAACGCCGGATCGCCGTGGACCATAACAAGGTCGAAATGCCTGTTGATGAGATCGACCGTTTCCTCGTTTCGGCCCGGCTTGACGCGCTCCTGAAGGATGTCACGGACGGACGTCGCCAGCAGCGGTCTGGGCGACGTCGCGTCGATGGCCTCGATCAGCGGCAAGAGTTCGAAACGCATCTGTCGGCGTCCAAATGGAAACGCCTCGAGAATGACGATATCAGGCCTGCAATCCCGGAATGCCTGCAGCAGCATCTCTGAACGCCATTTCTTGAAATCATCGTCGATCGGGTTGCCCTCCAGGTCGACAAGTCCGGAAAATCCTTCATCACCGGAGGTGACAGGTGGCAGGATTACAGATTTTACACCGAGTCCCGGAAACCCGGCGATCGGCGCTCCGCCGGTCACGACGGTCACGTCAAACCCGTCATCGACCAGAGCCGCCGCAATGCGGCTGGCGCGCGCAAGATGGCCGATGCCGAGCAGGTGCTGGACATAGAAGAAAGCGCGCAGCCGCTTCATTCGGCGGCCCGCCACTCCCGCTCGAACAGTTCCTTGAGCTGTCCAATGCTTGCCATATGATCGAAATTGCCGCGCACGCGCCGCTCTGCGGCGTCGCCGAGGCGGGCGCGCAGTACGGGATCACGGATCAGGCGCTCCAGCGCCTGTGCCAGGGCAATTGGGTTTTCCGTCGGAACCAGCAGCCCGGTTTCATCCGGCGATAAAAGCTCCGGCACGCCGGAAATATCGGTCGACACGCAGGCAAGCCGCTGGCTGGCCGCCTCCACCAGAACATTCGGCAGACCGTCACGATCGCCATTTGCGGTGATCCTGCAGGCCAGGGCGAAGATGTCGGCGCGGCGGTAGTGCTCAAGCACTTCCTCCTGCGCAAGCGCGCCTTTCCAAGAGACGCGACCATCCAGTCCGAGCTTTTGCGCCAGCGCCTTGAACCGCTCCAGTTCCTCGCCGCCGCCGATATGCTCGAAACGCCACGCCAAATCACCGGGCAACAGGGCAAGGGCCTGCAGCAACGTATCGTAACCTTTCTTTTCAACGGCGCGCCCGACACTCAGAACGACAACCGGTTCGTCCGGCGCCGAGCCGTCATGCTGCTTTCGCGCCTCGCCGAAACTGCCGAAGCGATCAAGGTCGAGCCCATGATAGCTCAGATGTATAGACGAGTTGCCGTTAGCGAGTTTTTTCAGACGGTCGAAGCCGGTTTTCGTGCAGGTGACCGTCCAGCGCGCCGAGGAAAGCTTGCCGGCCAGATCCCAGTCCGCCGAAGTCCAGATGTCCTTGGCATGGGCCGAGCAGGTCCAGGGCAGGCCACGAAGCTGGCTGGCATAGCGCGTCACCGATGCCGGTGTGTGCGCGAAATGTGCATGCAGCCAGCCCGCGTCTTCCGGCCATTCGGCCGCCAGCACGAGCGCTTGCCCGAAGCGGCGCGCGCGATTGCGCGTAAAGTCGTGGGGGAGATCGGCAGCCAGCGATCCGAGCGTGCGCCAGAAGCACGGCCGCAGCAGATAGGCAAACAGCGAGCGAAGCACGCGCAGCGGCTCTTCATGCAGATATTCCGGCAGATAATGGACCGGCGCTTTGATCTCGTCATGCACGGGGTGGCGTTTTTCGTCGGTCGGCCGCCTGAGCGCGACGAGTATCAGGTCGAACCCTGCACGCTCCAGACCGAGCAATTCCTGCGCGATGAAGGTTTCGGACAGCCGCGGATAGCCCTTCAGAACCACGACGATCTTGCGATGTTGCAACTCAGGTCATTCCTTCAATGACCGAAAGGTGATGGCCGGCCCGCCGGTCGAGCAGTTCCGCGACGATTTCGGAAATATGAGGCAGCCCTTCCAGCGTCAGATGCGGATTGCTCTGTGATGGGTGGGGCCGGTCCGGCAGCGCCACCAGTGCATCGGCAAACCGCTGGGAATCCTTGGCTTCCTCCGGCAAAAGCATCTCGATGAGGCCAAGTTCGGCTGCGCGCCGAGCGCGGATCAGTTGTTCCTGGCGGGGCTCGACGCGCGGCACGATCAGCGCCGGCTTGTCGAAAGACAGTATCTCGCAATAGGTGTTGTAACCGCCCATCGCCACTACCGCCTTGGCGCCGGCAATCAGGTCTTCCATGCGGTTGTCGAACTCGATGATCTTGATGTAGGGGATCTTGGACCCCTTCTTGAGCAGCTTGTTGCGCTTGCGCGCCGGCATGTAAGGCCCAAGCACGATCAGGGCCCTATGCTGCAATTGCGGATCCTGCTGATAGGCATCGATGACGTCGTGGATCAGTTCGGCGCCGTCACCGCCGCCACCGGTAGTAACGAGGATATAGTCGCCCTCGGGCCGGTGGCCGGGCAACTCGTTCCGCTGCAGGCTCCGTTGCAGGAAACCGACGAACCTCATCTTTGCCCTGACAGCCGGCGGCACATCCAAGCCGGTCAACGGATCGTAGAAATCCGGCGGGCCATAGGCCCAGACCTTGTCGTAGAACAGGCCTATCTTGCGCATCACATCCCTGCGTGCCCACTCTGCTTCGAGCAGATGCGGCGCATCCATTACCTCGCGCAGGCCAAGCACGAGAGTGGTGCCCCGCGTCTTGAGGTAGGACAGCGTGTCCTCGATCTCACCGCGCAGGCCGAGCGGTTCCTTGTCGACGATGAAGATATCCGGCCGGAAGGTCTCAGCTGTATGGCGGATGATCGACTGGCGCATCCTTAGCGTCTCATGCAGATCGATGTCCTTTTCCAGCGAGGTGTATTCGCCGTTGCGCAGCTTGATGACGCTGGGGATCTTCACGAAGTCGACACGGGCGCGGTAGTCGAAGGCGCCAGCGATAGTCGCACCCGAAATGATAAGCACCTGAAGTCCGCGGAAATCCTCGACCAGCGAATGCGCGATAGTCCGGCAGCGCTGCAAATGGCCGAGCCCGAACGTGTCGTGGCTGTACATGAGAATTCGAGCGTTTTCTGCGTGCTGGGTCATTGTTGAACGTCTCTTAGAATTCTCGCTTTGAGGACCGTGAGCGACCCGCCGGCTTCGAAACCATCCTGGTTTTGAAACATGAGGCCGCGATTTTCAATTTGTATTACTTCTGTGGAATGCCTGTCAGATAACTTTCTGATTGCCTGAGTCCGAAACTAGATGGATTGGCAAATATCGCCTCGGCGGGAGCGGGTCGAGACTCCCTGTTGTTGTTTTGGGATGGATCGAAGGGGAAAGCGGTGTCCAAAAGATCGGCAGAAGTCATCGCTCTTGATTCCAATAAGGCCTCTCCGAACTTGATTGGTTTCCGAGCGGTGAAAGCGAATTCCGCTATCCTGCGCGTATAGTCAATTGCTTGATCGGTATACGAAAGGACAGGGTCACCGGGCGTCGCACGGCGCATGTTGTTGTAGAACTCATTTCGCGCGCCATTGCTCTCGGTCTTGGGGGACCAAAAGTGCTGCCCATCAATCTCTTGACGGGCGGTCTGATTATGATTCACCGACCAGAACTGAGCCATCTATCGCCCAAGCTAGCCGGAATTTCGGCAGGAATCGAGTGGACGCCAGCGCTCACAACACACCGCCTGCGGCAGAGTGTGTGCAACACCGGTTACTTGTCGATCGCTATGGCCTCTGGCTAATGCCTTAGCTGGGGCGGTGACGGTCCTTTTTGAGACGACCTGAGCGCGTCGCCGAACGTCGCGAGGTGCGAAAATCACTCGATTGGTCCCGATAGTTGGCGAAACCTCAATGAGTTTGATGATTGGCCTCGTAGGTTCACAGAGGGCGGCGACGATCTCGTCGGGGTTCTCTTCCGCCTAGTTGAAGATCCAGGCTGCCGACCGGGAGATCGAGGGACTGTCGGGAATTCTGTGCGCGAGGCCATGATGATGGAAAGGAGAGAATCATCGCATGGCTATTGAGAAGGAACTTCTGGAC